>CAKZLE010000036.1 GCA_937125225.1 uncultured Spirochaetia bacterium | reverse complement strand
AACCGGTGCAGATGGAGAGAGTATGGGGTGTTTGTGAAGAGTAGGTGTAGTTATATCGGGAATGTGTGAACTACGATTATCTCGAAAGTAAAAAAAATGCCCACACTGACAGTGCGGGCATTGAATATATATATTCTTTGAATAAGAACACGTTCCTTCATAAAGATGATCAGTAAGCAGTATCCCTATAAAAGGAGGTAAAAATAGGAATACGCTATGCTGACCATAGATATAAATTCCGGTATTCCGGAGTAAATCTCTATTGGTCATATAGAGATGCTCTTTCAGAAATCATCCTGAAAAACACAATATCTATTTGATGGCCCTAAGATACAATACTCATAAATTTCTGTAAAGGGTCAAAAGTGCTTTTTCGATAAATTTTTATAAATATTATTCTGCTAACTTGAAAATCGCAAGAATAGCCTTTTTATCAAGTGTCACGAAGTTACCCATAGTCCTTGTATCATGTGCTGACCCTTTCTCAGCCATCTCTTCGAAAGAATCCTCTGTAATCTCAACTTCTGATAATCTAATAGCTAATCCCATTCTTTTGAAGTGTTCTTCAAGACGGTAGATACCTTCTAAGGCTGTCTGCTCAGGATCCTTGAAATTCATCGGAACTCCAAAGACGCGAACTGCGAACTGAGCGAATCGCTGGACGTCATGCGAATAGACGAACTTCATCCAGGCGGGGATGATGATCGCAAGTCCAGCTCCGTGAGCAATATCGAACTTTCCACTCAGTTCATGCTCTATGTCATGAGAGCCCCAATCTCCGATCCTACCAGTATTCAGAAGATTATTATGCGCAATGGTACCTGTCCACATCACCTCTGCCCAAGCATCATAATCTTGCGGATCTTCAAGAACTCTTGGTCCATGTATTATGATATTCTGCATCCCTGCTTCCAATAATCTATCTGTCAACTCCACATTCGTCACATTGGTAAAATACCGTTCGATCATATGTGCTAGGATATCTGCTGTTCCACAAGCCACCTGATAGGTCGGCAGGGTAAAGGCTAGTTCTGGATTCAAGATGGAGAAGACTGGATAGACATAGGGAGTACCGAAGGCTCGCTTGAGCCAACCCTCTTCATTAGTCACAACACTCCCGTCACTTGATTCACTACCAGCTGCTGGGATCGTGAGAATCGTCGCTATAGGAACAGCACCTTCAGGAGTCGCAGCACCTGTGAAAAAATCCCAGACATCCCCATCATAGACCGCCCCGGCCCCAATAGCCTTTGCTGAATCGATGACACTACCACCTCCAACTGCAAGGATAAGATCGATCTTCTCCTCTTTACAGATCCTAATGCCCTCTCTTACAAGACTCACCCTTGGGTTGGGTTTTACCCCTGAAAGTTCGAATATAGTCAAACCTGCTGCTTTCAAGGAGCTAGTCACCTTATCATAGAGACCTGTTCTCTTGATCGATCCCCCACCATAATGGAGCAAGACATTCTTACCATATTCTGAGGCTAATTCTCCTGCTCTCATCTCTGTATCTTTTCCAAACACGATCTGCGTAGGATTCCTGAAATCAAAATTTATCATATATGCTCCTTTAGGTTGATTGTTCTATTTTTTTTATATCTTACAATCAATATAGCCAATTTTCTCTAATAATCAAAAGGAAATGATGATCACTCCCCTTTCTGAGAGAATCTCTATATTCCTGACATCCCTGCTACAGGGATTCCCGCTGATATTCAGGTACTGTAGATCATAAAGAGGGAGAAGTGGAGTGAGATCATCTACCTCATTATGAGATATATCCAATACCTGCAACCCAATAAGTTCAGAGAGATGACTGATGTCTTCAATCTCATTACAGGAGAGATCGAGTTCCTGTAGCTGTTTAAGATCTTTTAGATCATAGAGATTGATAATAGCATTATGAGAGAGGTTCAAGACGGTGATCGCTTCACAATAGGCTAGTCCATCAAGATCATCGATCTGATAGCCTGAGATCACAAGTTCTCCTGAGAGGTTGAGAAGATCTCCAGGATCTAGGATCCTATCCATATTTCCGGTGAGTTCAGCCTTACAGGCAGTGATGAAATCGGTAATCACCTCATCTTCAAACCATTGTTCGTTGACCTCTTGATAGGTATCGCTTTCATCGAAGTCCTCTTCTTCATACGTACTATTCTCTTGTGGAGCCTCGTACACGAAGGTAGAGGCAGTGAAGCCCAGTATGTTACGATACTCGCTCAGGATCTCACCCTGATCTTGTTCATAGGCTTCAGTGATCCTCGAAGTGATAGCAGAACATCTGTCTGGATGAAGATAGCGCAGGAGACGTAGGAAGATCTGTCTTTCGGTGATTCTGGTTATATCAAGGATCTGTTCAGTCTCTATAGGAGGAGTTGTCAGTCGCTGTAAAAGAGGAAGGTACCTTACGATATTACCTTGCTGCTGTGCCTGCAGGATCTGAAGGGTCATCTCTTTGAGATGCTCTTCAGTGACTGACCCTTTGAGGTCCTGATAAAGCTTTTCTTTATCCAATATATTCCTCCAATAGTTTCCTAGCTATCAGGAAGCACCATATCTCAGTTGCTGTTATACGACAAGAGAAATGTATCGTGCTTGAGTGATAAGTTGAAGATCATCAACTTTCAACTCTATATCAATACCTCTCATTCCACCACTGACAAGGATACTCTCATAGAGAATAGCAGATTCATCAATATAGGTAGGAAGAGTTATCTTCTGCCCTATGGGACTCACCCCACCAAGGACATACCCTGTTGTCCTTTGGACAAGAGATTTATCAGCCATCTGAGCTTTCTTGGCTCCGTGAGCCTTAGCGACAGCCTTCATACTGAGTCTATGGGTTACAGGGATGATACAGACTAGGAGTTGTGATTCATCGACTTCAACGACTAAGGATTTGAATATCCTATCTGCCTCAACATCAAGTCGTTCGGCAGCTTCTAACCCATAAGAGGAATTACCCTCATCATGGGTATAGGAATGCATGGTATATGATACCCCCGCTCTTTCTAGATAGGTGATGCAGGGGGTATTAGCTTTGTTACTGTTTCTTTTCCTGTTCTTCATGCCCTTTTCTCTTGGCAATGATAGCACAATCATTCACATTTTTGTAGCCGTCGAGGATGGCCTCTGCAAACTCACTACAGCTAGCATACCCACAGCGCTTACAATTCAACTGAGGAAGCCCCTCATTGATCTTCTCGATCTTCTCTGCCTTCTTATGAAAAGGGAAATCCTCAGAAGAGACCTGTTTCTCAATGATCCATCCTAATAACAGGATCATCGGTATAGTAAGAACGTAACGCGTCACTGCGAAACTCAAGCCAAGGAAAGAGGCCTCGGTGATGAGCATCGGAAGTTTGACTACTGCCCAGGAACTGATGATGATCACGACATTTGATACACTTGCCCCTTTAGAGAGTAGCATCGCAGCTGCCGGGAATGCTGCATAGATCGGTCCCGCTGAGAAGGTTCCTAGAGCTAAAGATAACAGTCTCCCTCTCCAGGCAGAGCCACTGCCGAATCCTTTGACTATCGTCTCTCTTGAGACCCATACCCCGATAAGAGCTGTCAAGATCATAATTGGAGGTAGGATCTGTACCATCTCTTTGATAAATCCAAAGAACAGATTCACTGCTGCTATCGCAGCCTCCCCATCGAGGATGAACGTCACTCCATAGATAAGAACCGCTATCAGGATGAACTTGTATTGTAATAGTCTAGTCTTGATCATAGTATCACCCCCATGAGAACTGCGATAACGATCGCTGCTAAGAAGCTATAGAGATTCCTCAGTATAGTGAACTTCATCCCGAACTGTTTCTTTTCTAATGGGATCGTAGCAAAACCTACCATAGTGAGGGTGGTGATGAAAGATGCAATCGCAACAAGAAATGCTCCTTGAGCAAGAAGTTGTTTTGCTAGAGGGAAAGCGATGAAAGCAGGAATGATCGTTACCGTCCCGATCAGAGCACCATATATGGTACTCAAGAATTCACTGTCCCCACCGAGTACATTCTTGATCATCTCTTCAGGGATGATAGCAAGAACCCATGCGATGATCGCCATGATCCCGATGATCTCAGGAAGCGTACCCTTAGCCATCTGCTTGCCCATGCCAAGACTCTTCTTCGTCTTATGTTTATCTTTTTTCCAGGATATTCCCAAAAGTATGAGAACAGAGCCATAGAGAATGATCGATTGAATCATAGAACCTCCATACATATCGATGCTACCTGATAGTATCTGAGGTATTCACCTATGTACTGTGATGAGTGTCACACTTATGTAAGAATATGAGAGAATTTGTCATTATCTACGATCTGATACTCACCCTTTGAGACCTCTGTGATGATCCCCTGCTCGATCAGAGAGGAGAATACTCTAGATACTGTCTCTCTACTGATACCAATCTCTTTGGCAATAGCAGTCTTGGACTGAGTGAGTCTGAAGCTTCTCTGGTATTGAGGTCCGATAAGATTCATCATATATAACGCTACTCTCTGTTCTGCTGAATTCACTGAAAGCAGATCAAGTTTGCTTTGTAACGTCAATAATTTCTTTGAGAGAGCAGTGATCAGATTCATAGAGAATTTCCTCTCTGATGAAAGCTCTTCAATAGTGCGAAAAGGTATCTGTAATACCGTCACGGCTCCTGATGCCACGACCCATGCAGGATAATTCCCACCGAGAAAGGCACATGCTTCAGATATGAGAGTCCCCTCCTTCAACGTATTTACAGTAATCTCCTTCCCATTGGGAAGGATCTTCTCGATTCGTAGTCTCCCTTCGATGATCAGCGTCATACTCTCACATAGATCATGAGGGGAATAAAGAACCTCCTTGTTTTCCCGCTTGAGTATATGCCCTTTCTCGATGATCATCTCAATAAGATGATCTGGAAGATCAGAGAAGACGGGATGGTTTCTCAAAAGGTTCTTAAACTTCTTCATAGGTTCCTCACTTGATTCATCAATCATACCACGAGATTTCACTTTAGTATTCAGTTGTAGTTATTGCATTGAGTTCGACACCCCTCTATAATGCAATTCTGACCTGAGAACGATAACAGGTATCATAAGGAGTCATTATGTTGCAGATAGGAAAGATGAATGAACTGACGATCACCGCCTCGAATTCAATAGGATACCTACTTGATGGTGGTAATCGTGAAGTCCTGCTGCCAAAAAGAGGTCTTACCTCTCCATTGAAAAAAGGAGAGAAGGTAACGGTCTTTGTTTATAATGACCAGAAAGAGAGTCTTAAGGCTACAGTCAAAAGGCCACTGGCTCTACTTGATGATTTTGCTATCCTCACCGTACGGGACGTGACCTCCTTCGGTATGTTCTTAGACTGGGGAATACAGAAAGATCTCTTTGTCCCTTCCAAGAACCTTAAACGTGAATACGAGATTGGTGAATATGCTCTGGTCAAACTCATATTGGATTTTGAGGAGACCGGTATCCTGGGAACTACCTATGTAGAAGATCATATCTCCTATGAACCAAAAGGGCTTGAAAGAGGTTCTGAAGTCTCTTTACTTGTCATTGGTATCTCAAAACTTGGAGTGAACGTGATTATCAACGATCTCCATAGAGGTATCGTCTTCAATAGTGATATCCTCAACTCCCTCAAGAGAGGAGACCATATCAAAGGATATGTGAAACTCATACGGGAGGATGGAAAGATCGACTGTACCCTGAAGCCCATAGGATTCAGATCAGCTGTCACAGAGAACCAGCAGATCATATTGAAGGCCCTTGAGCGGAATGGAGGAGAACTCTATCTTCATGATAAGAGTTCAGCTGACGCTATCAGACATGAGCTCAATATGAGTAAGAAACAGTTCAAGGCTGCAGTCGGTACCCTTTACAAGATGAGAAGGATCAAGATCCTTCAGAACAGGATAGAACTCTTTAAAAGACAATAGTGTAACACAGGTCACAGATTTCCTTCTCGTTCTCACTTATACTTAGTTATAGTAATAAATGAGAAAGAGGAGAACTGTTATGGAATACAAGACAATAGATATTTCTGATCCTACAGAACTGGTAAAAGCGGTGAATCCCGAAAAGATCTATGTTAAGGAAGAGGGGACTATCGTACATATTACCCTGAAACCGGAAGGTCACCTTGCGGCGCACAAGACTCCCGTTAATGTAGTATTCTTCGTATTGGAAGGTTCTATCAAGATCCTTGTGGGAGAAGAGGAGAAGGTCTTCACAGCAAATCAGATGATCGAGAGTCCTGCCAATATCCCGCATGCACTGACCAATGTCAGTAGTGATTCTATTGCTAGAACTCTTGTCATCAAGATGCCTAGCCCATGATTCAAGTAAAAAGCACCTCAATCGAGGTGCTTTTTTTATTAATAGCTATCTAGAATGTCTCTACATGACAATTCTGTCCATAGACTCCAACAAAGGCGCCACGTTTTGCAGCCGGTCCATCCTTATGAGCAAGCAACCACTTGTTCTTCATCCATAGCTTACCTTCCGGACCCTTCTCAAGAGGTGTGTTGGTTCCAGCAGGCAAGATGATTAGTGCCTTGAACTGATTCTCATCCACCCTGCAGGGAGCAAGATGTAATGTAGTCCCATAGATCTCCAATAAGGTTCCTTTTGGAACATAGAAGTATTCAGTCAGAGTAGAATCCCAACCAAGTTCACTATCAACATCCTGTAGTTGTCCAAGCATCAGCACCATATCAGTGACTGCTCCCATAACCTCACTGGACCTGTGATATTCCATCCCATTGAGAGCTGTGTTATAGCCATAACAGCATCCGACCTGAATAGGGAACTCTCCGAAGATCTCCCTTCTGATACTCTCTACCGAGGTGATCTTTTCCAGTATGGGATTAGATGCTTCATACATCGTCCCATCAGGTATCTCATACATTCCCTGTGCTAAAGAGAACAGATCTTCTACCGGGATATCTGGATAGACCTTTCCATATTCATTGAACTTTGGATCCTCTAAGCTATATATCTTCACTCCGGGATTCTTTTCTCTTAGCTGTTCTAACATCTTCTCAAACCCTCGAATACCTTCTTGAAGGTACTTCCCTTCTTATAGAATACTGGAGGTTCACCCCAAGGAGCGGGTACCGTTACAGTGGTCCCACCCTCATACTCTTTTCCATTCCACAGGTGAACCCAATCATCACTTGGTAACCGTATCGCCCAAGTCTTCCTGTGCTTTGTGATAACTGGTGCAACAAGAAGGTCTTCTCCATAGAGATACTGGTAGGGCCACTGCTCAAGAGCCTTACGCTCTTTTGGATAGTGCATTTGAGTCATTCTCATCGGAGGGATACCAGTCTTCTGATACTCTTCATTCAATGCTATATGATAGGGCTTCAATGCTGCATAGACCCGTGTCATCTTTCCTACGATATCTAGGATCTGATCATCACTATCGAACTGAACATTGCTCTGTGGTCTATTGCCCTCATGGGATCTCATGATCTGTGTGAAAGCAGCATATTCTGCCCATCTGATCAGAAGTTCTTTAGTTCGTTTCTTATACCCGAGGGTCGTATATCCCCCAATATCTGAATGAACATAGCCGACACCAGCCACCCCCATCATCAAGGAGGCATTGATCGCAGAGGGGAATCCATCCTCTCTGCTCCAGTCGACTAACTGGTCTCCAGTCCAGAAGGAGGACATGTATTTGATAGCACCTGATGAAGTTGAGCGCATGAAGAAGATGACCTCATCCTCCATGCCCGCCTCTTTGACCGCTTCATGATTGATTCGAGCCCAATCTTCAGGATATCTATTGTGATAGGTAAGAGGACTCTCTCCTGAATGGAGTACCCCATCTGTCGGAATATATTCTCCAAAGTCAGCCATCCACCCGGAGATACCCTGCTCTATCAGATTCTTCTTCAGGACCTCTTTGAGCCATTGGCAGGCCTCTGGATTCGTGAAGTCGACAAGCATCCCCGGGTCGAAGGGTACATATACCGGATAGTTCTCACCATCCTCTCTCTTCACCAGGTATCCTTTTCTATCTGCTTCATCATACATATCACTTCCAGGAGTGAGGAAGGTATTGGTATAGGCTAAGTAGCGTACACCCTGTTTCTTAATCTCTTTGATGAATTCAGGAAGATCGGGATATAAGTCTCTATCATAGTCCCAACACCATCTGAGTTGTTTCCCGAAAGAGGTCATCCTGATCCCTTCCCAATCCTGACACCAGATCGCTCCGAGTTTGAAATCGTGATCAAGTGCCTTCTTTATCTTTTCCTGTGCAACAGCCTTTCCACCCTGCATACCGACCCACATACCATCATAGGTCCATTCAGGAAGTTTTGGTTGTCTTCCTAATAGATCAGACAATCCAGAGAGGGCAGACTTCATAGAATCGGTCACCCCTATATAGATTGTCTTAGGGACTTGCCAGCTATTGAACGTATGTTTATCCTGTTTTGTGAAATCAAGATGTCCGAAGGCACTTGTCTCTGCGAAGAAATAGAGTCCAGAGGAGGTGATCCAGGCCGGTTGTACGAAGTTAGAGTTATACCATTTTGGCCAGTGGTGGGTCTTGGCAGCTACACTCAAGGTAAAAAGATCCAACCTTCTCCCTACTCCAGGTTCTGAGATCCATAGGGGTTCATCAGAACCTCTGAGGTTCTGCCTATCGAAGAGTTCTCCTCCCCCATAAACACCCTCATCATCTTCAGCTAAAAGACTTATCCAGTACCGGTTATACCGTGAATCCAACAGTTCGCTGGTCACTTTGATAAGAGCACCTGAGGCATCCTCTTCGATGATGACTTTCATCATGTTCTCGAAGATGAACTCTACATGCTTATCTGTAGTCTTGATCAGAGATGCGGTAGGCATCATCGCCTTGATAAGATGTTTCTCACGTACCTTGAATACACCTGAGTGAGATTCTACATCAGGTACCCCATTCCCCAATTGGAAACAGGGGGAGGAATCTGTATGTCGGAGAATCTCCCTTCCTGCTAACGTGAGACTAAAACCACCATCGATCTCTACGATTTTCATCTATTCAATGACCTCCCAGCCTTTGATCTTAGCAAGGATCCTAAAGGGTCGAACATAATCACCATAGACCACTGATGCATGGTGTGCGATCCCATTATCGACTACTTTCTGGAGGACATCTTTCACATGTTCCGTGAATCTTGTCTTCATATAGGTTCCTCTCAACTCTTTCTCCATCGGGATGACGGTACCCTGTGTCAGGAACATCCGGTAATCAGTACCAGCTGAGTCCAATCTCAAGACTGATACATTCCCATCTTTCAAGACGAAATCTGCTGTGACTCCCTTTCCTCCTGCAAAGTAGGTTGAAAGTGATCTTGTACATTTACCATCCCAAAGATTACAGGGGGCTACACCACAATGCCAGAGAAGTGCTGAGTTCTCTTCAAAATCTACTTGAGAGAAGTCGAATAGGTATGGTGTCTCAGCTCCAACAGCTTGATGTGCTATCATTGAGAGAGCTCCCTCTATATCGCCCTCACAGGCTAGGATCCTCCCTTCACTCTGAAGGATAGACATGGCAGCACAAGGAGAGATACCGAACTCCGATGCGAACTCTGGCCAGCATCTGATCGCCATTGCTGTGATCCCCTCAGCATCCATGAAACCATTGAGCTTCGCTGTCAGCTCAGCTACTCGTCTGATCTGATACTCATTGAGTTCTGTGACATCAAAGATCTTCCTGACCTGTTCTTCTCGTTCATCGATCACCGCATCAGCGATCTCGAAATTCCAGACTTGCGTAAGTTCAAAATGGTTGATGAGAATCCCCATCTGCTCATACACATTCAGATCATAGACCCCAAGGTTGAAGAAACCCTTAGCTCTATACCCGAGGACTCCAAGGGAGGTCTGTTTGAAGGCAGCATCGACACGGATGGCATCAACCCAATCTTCATCGATAGTCGGTCCAATATTCACTGTATAGGTCTTGATCCCACTCTTATAGAGATTCGATGCATTGAGGTTCACTCCACATACAGAGTTAAGACGAATCTTTCCACCATTATAGGGCAATTCCGGTAAGCCCCACAACAGAAGTGGGGAATGGAGGACTTTATCGAGTTCCAAGACAAGGTGTCCAAGATGGAAGGTCCCACTAATGACTACGAGACCATCGATCTGCTGTCCTGCAAGATATCTCGCAGCAGCTCGAGCCTCATCGACCTCGATGACAAGCTCTTCCACAGCACAGACTTCTATTGATTCTACACTCTTTATCGATGTAAGAATCTCTTTATATAATCCTCTTGCAGCCTCAAAATCGAAGGTCTTTCGAGCAAGACATACAACACCTAATCTGACATTAGCTTTCATGGATTTACCACCCCTGTTTTTTTATTAGTTACACTAAGTAAGTAAATCATGGAAGATGCTATCTGTCAATCTCAAATGCCGGTGAAAACCTATAGAATACTCTTTTTCTTCAGGAAGATTCGCCTAGGACATCAGCTGATCTTAAGGCAGCGACAGCTATTCTCAAGGAGTCGATTCCATCGTCATAGGAGGCTCTGACTGGAGTCCCTTCAACCACATCATGGCAGAATTCAACCACCATCTCCTGTATATTCCAAGGCTCTGCAGCCTCTTCCCCAAAGGTCTCTATGATCGCATCAGTCGGGAGCCCTCCCGGAACCCCCTTTGACACTATGCCGTAATAATCGGTGGCTCCATTATCTAAGGAGGAGTATGATTGCTCCTTCAACCCAGCCCAGAGTGTCCCTTTACTGCCATGAATGGTGATCTGGAGGCTGAAATCAAACCCGGTAAGGGCATGGGAGATCTGAAAGATCCCTCTTCCCTCATAGGTTCCTTGAATATAGGCGATATCTTCAAAATCGAAGTCATCATGCACCCCCGATGCAGTAACACAATGAACACTATCTATCTCCTTGCCTGTGATATACCGTGCGAGATCGAACCAGTGACAGGTCTCCTCTATCACAAGACCTCCGGAGAACTCTCTCTTCTGAATCCATTGATTCCATTTATCTCTTCTGAAGGGTGTTCTGAAGTGGTAGAGGGAGAACGCTTGTAAAACCCCAAGCTCTCCTCTATCAACATATTCCTTCAACCTCTTGATGACCGGATTCACCCGAAACTCATATCCTATACAGATCTGCCTCTCATAATCGGCTATCTCCTCTTTGAGGGATTCGGTATCTTCGAGATTGATTGAGACTGGTTTTTCCAACATGATATGCTTCTTATGTCTCATAGCTGATCTCAGATGCTCATGGTGCAGATAATCAGGAGTACAGATACTGATGATATCAACTTCAGGATCGTTGAGGATTTCCTCATACGATCTACTTACCTTCACTCCTATCTCTTCCCATCGCTTACCAAGGACATCAGGTGAGAAGAGAGGCCTTAGACACAGCATCGAGCCACTCTCGAAAGTCCCACCCACACAAGAAAGCCTCTGAGGAATCAGATCACAGACTGCATATAACTCAACATCCTCACTCTTCAGATAACCGGCTACATGTGCCATACCGATCCCTAAACCTATGACAGCGGCTTTCAATCTTCGTTTCTCTCGATCATCTTTCATCTTACATTCCCTCTGATTCTCGTATACAGATCTTTATTCAAGATCTCCTCTACCGTTTGAGATGGTAGGCAAAGCCCATTGATCATCGATTCCCCTCCATCCGTCCAGGGATAGGGATCATCGATAGCTCTATCTAGACTGAGGAAGTCCCGAATCCTTTCGATTGTCTTCAGGTTCTCCTTGTTTCCCCTATAGGGGAAAAGTGAGAATTCCTTTGGAAAGAGCATAGCATCACTCCCAAAGATCACCCTATCACTGAACTCTCCAAAAAAGGCTATCGCCTGTTCCTTGTGTTGTGACAATACTCGAAAGAACCACCTTCCGGGAGCAGTATCAAGCATAAGCAGTGGGTGTGCTCTCATGATCCGTGTAAGTCCTTCTATACCATCTGCGAGGAACATCAGATGTGCACAGATGACAGTAAGGTTCGGGAAGGCGCTGATGAGTCTCTCAAACCTTTTTACGTACTCCATAAAACTAGGATATCCATTCGCATAGAGCCCTCCCGTCTCCCAAAAGGGTGGAGGATCTCCTAGATGGAATAGAACAGGCATATGAAGAGTTTCACAACTCTGTAAAGCATCTATGATGATCTTTGAATCCATCTCAATACCTAAGGCTCTTTCGATAGAGGGTTTTCCCAACCAGATCTTCAGACCAAAGAAGCCATGAGATTTCAGTATTTCTACCTGCTTCGAGGCAGAGAGCCTATGGATCTTGTCATATTCCAATGTACCGAAGCCAAAGAACCGATCAGGTGATCGTCTTATTGCAAAGAGAACCGCATCATTGAAGGAACCTCCATCCATCTTTGGCAGAGAAACGAGTCCGGCTCTTTCGATCCGGGCTTCGTCACAAAGATCATTGAGTTCTTCGTATCTTTCCTTATCACAGAAATGTATATGGTTATCGATCATCTTAATGTGAACTCCGGCCTCTGTGCGACGATAGGAGTTACCGTATAACTGACATCAGCATGATCCTGAATACAGGTGACCGGGAATTCTGGAGAGGGAGGTAACAGCAAGGCCTTTCTGAAGACTGCTCCCTGCCATGGTCGATTGAAATAGAGTTGAAGCTTCCTTGCCGCACAGATCTGTTTCATCCCAATAGTAACGGCTCTCTTCGGTATCTCTTCAAAGGCCCCCCTAAGAGCTGTGTTGGAATTAATGGTTATCGTCTCTCTAGTGAGGTCCACGATTCGTGTCGGAAGCTCTCTGTAAGCTTCAACACTGATCAGTTCAGAGGAGATTGGTTCATTGAATGCGAGGTGTCCTACGATCCCCACTCCTGCATGACAGAGATCGACACCTCCAAGAGATTCTATCATCTCATCATAACTCTCAGGTGACTGAGGTGAAGGGAAATGGATCTGTTGTTGATTCAGTCCATAGTGCTCAGGCATCGGGTCTATGAGTTCTTGATCAATAAAACCCTGAAAGGATAGCGGACTATCCTTCTCTACCACATTATCACTCCCATCGATGAGATATTCATCCATAAAGAAAAGATGCACAGAACTAAGGTCTAGGGGTCGGAATCGAAGGAGGGTGATGAACTTCCTGTACTGAAATACCGGGCCTACCGGCATAATACATACGGTAGGTAATCCAAGCTCATTTCTCCTCTCTATCATCGTATATAATGATAGAGCCATATGATAGTAGAGATCCTCATCAGATGAGACTTCGGTAATAGAGGCATGTGTCTTCTCGCTAAGTTGTGCTAATGTCATTGAATAGATTTGATTCATCTTCTTGCTCCTTCCCTTATGATCAGGGTGCAAGAGGAAATTGACCCGGGCTTCGCCCAAACGCCTCTCAAGGAAGAAGGTTCCTCGAAATAGAACAGTTTTGTTCCTTATTGCAGAATAGCATAACCTTTTAGAAATGCAAGAGAAAACCGCCTTTCGGCGGTCTTATGATTCAGGGGTGTGATCTCTTAATAGAGGCCCGTTCCTAGTCCTACGACAAAGACGACTGTTGAGAGGATGATCGATCCAAACAGTGTCATCAGTAATCCTGATTTTGCAAAATCTGCGATAGAGAAATACCCTGCAGAATAGGGGATCACATTCGTGGGAGATGAGGTGACGAGTATGAATGCTAGAGATGCAACCAATGATGCAGGAAGTGCTACAGACATCACAGGAAGTCCTAGAGTCACCGCAAGTTCGATCATGATCGGTATGATGATCGTCGCTGTCACTGTATTACTGGAGAATATGATCTTCAGCAATGATATCATCAAGATTATGACAAAAACCATAGCATAGGAGGGAAGCGTCCCGATCCCTGACAACAACACGACTGAAAGCCATTTTGCCGCACCGGATGTATAGAGCATCATTCCCAATGAGATACCTGATACGATCAGAATGATCCCACTCCAGGATATCTGAGGTTCGATGTCTTTCCAAGGAATCCTACTTACCTTCGGTATGAAGAATAGACAGGAGGTGAAGAATACCGGCATAGAGATAGGAATACTGATCCCAAGCCATCTTTCGAATATCGGGGAACCCAACCAGAGTATTACCGTAACAAGGAATAAGATCGTAGTCACGATCTCTTCACGACCCATAGGGGGTAGTGCTTTGAACTCATCACGCAGTTCCTCTTTGGTCTTCGATAGATGTGTCATCTCAGGTTTGAAGAAGATCATCAAGACGACCCAGGCTGCCGGTACCATTAGGAGGGCTGCCGGTACTCCATACATCATCCACTGTGCGAAGGTCACATCGAATCCAGCCATATCCTTCAAGAAACCGATGGCAAGAGCATTAGGTCCTGCTCCTGAGGGAGTACCAATACCACCGATGATAGAACCCCATGCACATGCAATGAGCAGGGCTCTTCCAAAATCACTCTTCAGAGGTTTTATACCCTCTTCTTCCAGGATCGCTACCGCTAAGGGCATCAACATGGCAGCTACGGCCATATTGGTGATCCACATCGAGAGAACTGTCCCTGTGAGAAGGAATCCGAATACGATACTCTTGGTATTATTACCCGTCTTTGAAAGGATCCAGACACCTATACGTTTTCCAAGACCAGAAGTGGTAATGAAGGCTGACAGGATAAGGACACCGATGAAGAAGGTGACGGTATTAGATCCAAAACCCTCTTTGACGATAACTTTATAGGTATCGACCTTGAAGAGGGTCAGAAATATGATGCTCAGCATACCGGTTATGTGGAATGGTAGAGCTTCAGTCATCCATAGGACCAGTGCGAAGACCAGTACCCCCATTGCAGCCTGTCCTGTTGCGGTCAGTTCAGCATTACCAGCGATTCTTATTGAATCGGGTATCGGTAATGATCTCACAATAAGCATCAAGACTAGGGCGGCAGCTAAATAGATGATCTGTTTCAGTTCTATCTTTTGTACTTCTTTTAAACTCATGCAGTTTCCTTTTATCTCCTGAGGAGTTCTTTTAGGAGGTCACCTACGAATCGAGGTCTCTCAGCAACAAGACCACCTGCAGCAGTCAAGGCTTCGATCTTTCCTTCTACCGTACCTTTACCTCCGGTCACGATAGCACCAGCATGTCCCATCCTCTTTCCTTTCGGTGCAGTTCGCCCCCCAAGGAAGGCGACAACGGGTTTTGAGAATGAGCCATCAGCCATTGCCTCTGCAACCTCCTCTTCCATGGTACCACCGAGTTCTCCGATGATGACCACGGCATCTGTGGACTCATCCCCCTCATAGAGAGGTAACATCTCTGCGAATCTAGTTCCAGGAACAGGATCCCCTCCGATACCGATCAATGAACTGACTCCGAATCCTGCTCGAACAACCATAGCGGTGACCTCATTTGTCAAAGAGCCACTTCTTGTCATCACACCGATCCTACCTGGTTTATATACTCGATCGATCCAGTAGGGGAACATACCCATCATAGCCTCTCCAGGAGATATTACTCCTGAAGTATTTCCCCCGATCACCATAGCTCCACAAGAGGCTGCTGCCGCACGGATCTGAACCATCTCATGAAGAGGTATCCCATCAGCGATCGTTACGATCTTCTTGATCCCTCCATCTAATGCTTCGAATACTGCATCCTTAGTGAATCTTGGGGGTACGAACAGCATTGCAGCATCAGCTTCATGTTCAGCGACTGCTCTCCTGACAGAGTGATAGACGGGCTTCCCTGCTACTGTCTGACCCTCTTTTCCCGGAGTGACACCACCAATGACATCAGTTCCGAGTTCCATCATATGTTTTGTCCAGAAACTACCCTCTTTACCGGTAATCCCCTGTACAAGGACTTTTGTATCTTTATCAATGAATATGCTCATGATCAACACTCTCCCTTTGCGATAGCTACAGCTTTTTGAACAGCCTCTTCAGTATCATAGAGAGGATCCAAACCGGCCTCTTTGAGAATGCGTACAGCCTCTTCTTCATTCGTTCCACGGATACAGGTAACGATCGGACGATCGGGTTTCAATCTGTTCATCGCATCTACAATACCTTCTGCCATGACATCAGCTCGTGCGATCGTTCCAAAGGTCACAATCAGTATGACTTTTGATTCATTCTGCAGACAGAGTTCCATAGCACGAACTGCTTTACGATAGTTCGGACCTCCAAACTCCAGATAGTTCGCAATAGAACCACCCTCATAGTTGATAAGATCATAAACAGTAGTAGTCAGACCAGCCCCTGCACACATGAGAGAGATATCACCATCGAACTGGAGGTAGGGGATCCCCTCCTGTGCAGCTTCGAATTCCATATCACTATCATAGTAATCACGAGTTCTCTCGTAATTGGGCTGACGATGCATCGAGTTCTCATCTATCATGAGTTTTCCATCCCCAGCGATCACCTTTCCCTCTTTGGTGATGAACAGTGGATTGATCTCTGCCAATTCCGCATCATACGAGGAGAAGATGTTATAGAGACCAAAGATGACTTTCTTTACCTGTTTTGCGATATCATCGGTAAATCCCAATCTAAAAGCCAAGTCATTCGCCTGATAGGGCTGAATGCCAGCTGTGATGTCGATTGCCTCCTGAATGATCTTATCAGGATCATTGACGGCAAGACTCTCGATCTCCACCCCACCTTCAGCACTCGCGATGATGATTGCAGAGGGAGCGACGGGATCTATTGTCACGGATAGATAGATCTCTTTCTCAATATTCACGGCCTCTTCAACGAGGAGTCTTTTAACATTATGTTCTGAGGCAAAAAGTCTTTTAGCCTCAGCCTTAGCCTCTTCTATAGTCCTGACGAAAGGTATAAGCCCAGCTTTCCCTCTTCCACCTCGTAACACCTGTGATTTGAGTACACAAGGTAGGCCTATAGTCTCTATTGCATCAACTACCTCTTCAACTGAGTCGGCCAGTTTGCTTTCAGGAATGGGAATCCCCCCATTCTTGAAGACCTCTTTTGCCTGGTATTCAAACAATTTCATCTTTAGTTTTCTCCCTTGAGCTATTCGCCGTATTTAGCGAGGAATTCACCGAACATCTCTTCATCAGTTGGCTTGACCGGAGTGATCGGTCTCGATACCCAGGTAACATTCAGAAAGTGTTTATAGTTGATATTCTCAGTGGTAATGTTCCCACCCCACGTACCACACCCAAGAGTGACCGTACTTGGCATCCCATTGAAGAAATTCCCTCCATTCGCCGGAGCCTGTGGCTGATTGACCATGATCCTGCTTGATTTCATATACATACCGAGATGGTCGATATAATCGTCATTCTTGGTGAAGATACCACAGGAGTGGCCGGTTCCATTGTTATCAGTGATCTCTTTCAAGAGGGTATAACCCTCTTCGAAGGTACGATATTTCCAGATGGTAAGGACAGGAGATAACTTCTCTTTAGCAAAACGATCTTCGACTACAGGGAGTCGACCCTCTACGACTAGCATATTCCGGTCTGTACCGATCTTGAGTCCTGCATCTGCGGCGATTACCTGTGCAGACTTTGCAACGATCCCAGCATTGAGTGCCATATAGCCCTTCTTGTTGGGCTGCCACATCCATTGTTCCAGAATCCTTTTCTCATCTGACGAACAGATGAAACCACCATGAGCAGCTAATCCTTTGACGAACTCATCATAGATGGACTCATGAACGATGACCGAGTTCTCTGAAGAACAGGAGGTTGCATTGTCAAAACATTTACTTAAAGAGACTTTTGCTGCAGCATCTGCTACATCAGCATCTTCAGCTACGATCTGTACCGAGTTTCCCGGACCTACTCCATATGCAGGAGTACCACTTGAATAGGCAGCCTTTACCATCGCTCCACCACCAGTAGCCAGAACAAGATCCACCTGAGCCATCAACTCTCCAGTTGCCGGTATTGATGGTTCTCCAATGATCTGGATTAGATCTTCAGGAGCCCCTACTTTCTTGAGACCCTCTCTCATATATGCTACAGCTAAAGATGAGCTGTTCTTTGACCTTGGATGAGGCGCGAAGATCACAGCGTTTCTTCCTTTCAGGATACTTACTGCATTCGAACCTGGAGTAGCAGTTGGATTGGTTACTGGAGTCAAAGCACCGATGACACCCACGGGTTTTGCATATTTAAAGATCTGTTTTACATCATCTGATTCGATGAGCCCAACAGATTTTGCCCCTTTGACATCTTTAAGGACACCTAGGATCTTACCTTTATGTTTTTTGATCTTATCTTCGACATTACCCATCCCAGTCTCATCCACTGCCAAGACTGCAAGCTTCTCGATGTTCTTATCATTATAGACTTCCCAACCGATTGCCAGACAGACCTCATCGATCTGTTCCTGTGTATAATCTGCCACCTGCTCTTGAGCAACTCTTGCTTTCGCTACAAGTTCAGCGATCATATCCTGCACTTCCTGCTCTGCCATAAATCCACCACTCCTTATATCACTAGGTCTATTACTTACTTTGTGAAAGTAACTATAGCATGAGAAAAGGACTATGTCTATGAGAAATAGGAAAGAAAAACGCTGTGCAAATGACTGGATATCAACGCCGGATAAATCTTTCCGGCGTTGGTATTCAGTCAGCTATTTGTCTATACTGATTGAAATTCCTGAGAACTCTTCTCTTCTATTGAAGAAGTTGTTCATCAAGGATCTCCCGTTATAGTAGTTATAAGAGACACGAAGATTAAGATCATCAAAAGCACTCGGGATCTCTATCCCAGCATCGATCGAATAACACGGCATCCAGGCAAGTTCTTCCCAATAACTGACATTCGCTGCTATGAACAACCTTTCTCCACCAAAGACCTTTGGAGTCCTTAGCTCAGCTCCGAAATTATACCAGGTGTATGCCTCATTGACAGGTTTGAGTTGTCTGACTCCAAGAGGGTCTTCTCCTGGCCAGAAGAAATAGTAATCACCATAGAGAAGGAGGACATCCTCTGCCCACTCTTCTCCCATCAGATATAATGGTTTGATTGCTATTGAAAGTCCGAAATCATCTCGGACATAGGTTGAGGAGTTAAGATTTGCAGTAGGGTCATAATCAATCGAGGGATCACCATCTGAATAGGTATCTATCTCATCACCAGCATGTGTGCAGATATGATGGCGTGACACTCTTCCGGTGATCCATTCTGCAGGGGATAAGACTAGTCCCGCTGAATAGATTCCATCCATTCCGAGAAAGTCATTACTGCCCCCCTCCATATACATAGGAACTGTTATCCAGAGGTCCAATTGAACACCTATCTTGGGATTCTCCACAGATCTTAATGAAAAAAGTGAGAATCTAGACCCCACCGTAATATCAAGTCGGGCATCACTATCGAGAGCGACCTCATTGATCGTGAGTGTCCGATCACTGACTTCGAATCGAGAAGAAAAGGGATCAGCAATATAGTTTGGATAGAAAAAATTATTATCGACTATATGGAATTCCCAACCCGGATCAGCTGAGAGGTTCATACATGATATAGAAATAAATAGGATTAGTAATAGTATTCGTTTCATGATCAATCCCCCATCTCTGCAGTCATCACATCATTCTTTGGTCCACTTGAGGAGAACCCTCCGAGAATCCAGATCTTCTCACCATGACCGTCATCAAATATTTCAGCACCATATCCATAGCGGGGACCGAAGCCAGAACCAGCAGAATCAAGGCTCCAATCATTCGACCCATAGGAATATCTCCACGTAGAATAGAAGGTTGAATACTGCATATTGTACTCTCTTCTTACATCGACACCACCGAATAGATAGAGGTCTCCATCAAAGGGCACCATCTCCATCATTGCTCGATTCTCATAGTAGGAACCGCCAGTTCTATCTGCTTTACTCATAGTCTCTGTCACCGTATCAAAGACCCTGATCTTCTTCCAATCTGTCTTGTTTACCTCGGCAACCTCATAATCCTCAGTGAATCCACCCATGATATAGATCTTCGTACCAACAACAGAGGTAGCCATCGCTGCACGCTTCCCAAGAATCTCCTTATCATCAGAAGAGAGGACTTGTGTCCAGTTCTCACCATCTGTTGACTTCCAGATATCATTGTAATAATCAGTACCATTCTTCCTGCCACCGATGACAAAGATCGTATCAGTCCCATCCACCTCAACGACGACAGCTTCATGGTAGGCTCTGGCTCCAAAATCAGCACTAGCGGGAACCTCTACCCAGGTAATCCCATCGGTGGACCTCCAGACATCATTTGTATAATGATTCGTCTCATGTGTACTCTCCTCTGCCTCAAGAACAGCATACCCCCCGATAAGATAGAGAGCATTATCAAAGGTCACTACAGCATGCCCGGATCTTCCTCCCCAGGAAGCATCCATCGTGGTATTTTCCCACGTCACACCATCTTCAGAGAACCAGACATCCTCAAGATAGCTGTCTTTAGAGACTCCTTGATAACCATACCCTCCCAGTATCCACAGCTTTCCATCGAAAACCGTCGTTTCATGACGATACCGTGCTACCCAGGGGGCACTCTCAATAACCTCTTCCCAGACTAATTCACCATCATAGAGATTTCCACCAAACCTATCATCCGGGGGATAAGAGGACCAAGGATCACACCCAATCAATAGAATCGGGGTCATGAGTAATGTGATCAATAGAATCTTATTTATTGGTTTCATGATTGCACCTCTCCGCAGAAGATCATAACCTGACTATTATAGTAAAGCTATAAGAATATGCCAACATAATTTTCAAAAAAGTGTTTGAAAAAGCAAAAGGGCAAAAAAAAACCGCTCTCCCAATAATGGAAAGAAGCGGTAACCCCCTTTTGCATCCTATGATCAATATTGATCGATAGGTAACAAAAATCGCAAATCCGGCAATTGCGATGTTGTCATAGTGACAACATATTCATTATACATGATATTCTCTTTTTTCAAAGTAAAAATTTTAACAAAATTACCATTTTTGTAACTTAACATTTTTACTTGACGAATCCATGGAAAGTGTAATTTTAAAAATCTCAAAAACACCAATTATTAGCGATAGAACCTCCTTATGTTGGGTTAACCAACATAAGGTCTTTTTGCGATCAGGAGAAAAAGAGCTCTTTGACGACCGCTCTATTTCGATCATTGAAGTACTCCCGATCCTCATACATTGCGTCGATCCGATCCTGGTATCTCTCGATGACTTTATATCTCACCATCTTCATGGTAGAGTTGATGAGTTTATCCTCTTCCGAGAACTCTTTTAATATGATCTCAAAGGTATCAGGACCCCATTGGTTTGGTATAAGTCCCGGTTCCTCTGTCTTATATCTATTGACATCATCCTTGATCATCTTCAACAGTGTTTCGACCTTCTCAGCCTCTGATCCGATGAGTCCTTCAGCCCATGATTTCACGGTCATCTTATCGAGTGTCAAAAGAGCTGAGGTGAATACTTTATGGTCATTGTAGACAAGGATCTGATTGACAGACTTACTATGATTGATGATAGCCTCTTCGACCTCTTCGGGTGAGTATTTCTCTCCATCAGGTGCGATCAATAGTGCTTTTGATCTACCAGTGACAACAAGGAAATCATCCTTATCATAATACCCAAGATCTCCAGTCCATAACCAGCCATCTTTGAGGACCTCGTTACTGGCCTCTTCATTCTTATAGTAGCCTTTCATCACATTCTCACCCTTGATGACTATCTCCCCTCTCTCACCTACAGCAGCCTCTTCAGTGTCAGACTTCATGATCTTACAGGTGATACTTGGAACAACGACACCTGAGGTGCCGAACTTATGTCGAAGAGGGGTATTCGAACAGATGATCGGAGCTGCTTCTGTCAGACCGTATCCCTGAAATACAGGAACTCCGATACTTGCAAAGAAGTTCTGCTGTCGAACCTCTAGGAGAGCTCCTCCGCCAATACAATAGAGTAACTCGGATCCGAATATCTCACGGACTTTAGGAAAGACCAGAGTCGAGGCAAGTTTATGGGGGAAATAATTGATTGATCTTACCCATATTGATGGTTTATTGAAACCATCACCATTGATCTTGATTCCTGCAGCAACACCTGCGGTGAAGATCTTATTGATGATACCACCCTTCTTTGCAACACCTGCTACGATCTTCTTCATGAAGTTTCCAGACAAAGAGGGAACAGTCATCAGATATGAAGGATTGGTCTCTACAAGATTCTTAGGTATATTCCTGATGATATTCATAGACCCCCCTCGGGCATCCACGAAATTCATAGTGATACCTCTCAGAAGTGAAGCATAGGTACCGACGGTATGTGCAAAGGAATGGTCAAGAGGAAGGATGACGAGCGTAGAGAACTCAGCATCTGGAAGTCCTACTAATTTGATGGCATCTTCTGCATTGGTGAAATAGTTCAGATGAGTGAGCATGATTCCTTTAGGATTACCTGTGGTACCTGAGGTATAACAGATATTCACTACATCGTTCTCATCGATCTTCTTCTCTCGTTCACTGACACAATCAGGCTCTTTTGAGAGTTGTTTAGCCCCAAGTTCAAGAATATCCTCCCAAGTGAAGATGGATGTACCCCTCTTCAGTTTCAAGGCTTTGACAGTCTTTGTGAAATTATCATCTACCTCATCAAGATAGAAGATGATAGGAGGATTCTCGATATTTTCCCATGCTTTAACCAATTTTGCGATACTATTACTACTGATCAGAAAACCTTTGGATTCAGAATGATTTACCCTGAATGCGATCTCTTCAAATGAGAGTTTGATCGAGAGAGGAACAGATATACAGGAAGCCTTTAATACACCGAACTCTCCGGTAACCCATTCGGGTCTTCCCTCTGAGACGATTGAGACTTTATCCTCAGGGTTAAACCCCAATGCTAATAATGCCGCTGCTACTGCATCAGATTCTTCATCTGTGTCTTTGAAAGTCCACCCTTTCCACCCACTATCGATCTTCTTTGCTGTATATGAACGTGCTGGGTACCGTTTTGCCGCATCATGTAACATGCCAATTACTGTTCTCATTGTTTGTGCCCTCTAAATAATATGGTTAATATTCTTGTTGAACTTTGTAGTCTATTATTTTGACAGTATATCTCATTCTGACAAGATTGACCAGTAAAAGCAGAGTATCTAAAGTTCCTCTGAACTCAAAAAAAGACCCCACTCTCCTGCTATGAAGAGACTTCTTGATACAGATTGACTAATGAACAGATATCCCCTACAGAAAAACTTCCCCACTTTTGACACATCTTTTTAACGGTATCATGGTATACTAACCTATAAGGAGGCTATCAATGAAACGTTGTTCGATTATTTTTCATAGTGTATGTGGTAACTGTTTTATCATCGCATCAGCATTCAAAGATGCACTAGAAGCCGAAGGCCTAGATGCTCGACTGTATCGTGTTGAAGATGCTGATCATCATATTTGGGCTAATCAGCTTGAGATTGCCAATGATTATTATGAAGATATTTTAAGTCTACCAATAGCCAATTCTGAGACATTACTGAAGAGTGACCTGATCGTATTGGGAAGCCCTACATATTTTGCGAATGTATCTGCTGAGATGAAACAGTTCATGGATTCATCATCTATCTATTTTGATGATGGACTATTATCTGGAAAATATTTTGCCTGCTTTACGAGTTGTTCACTTATCGAAGGTGGGGGAACGCTATGTCTACAGAGCATGATCCATTATGCACAGCATATGGGACTCAATCATATTCCTCTTGGGCGTCAGGTCAATCATATCGATGATAAGCAACCCGTGTCTGGCATCCTGCACTGTTCAGGAAAACAGAGTAGTATCAGGCCGTCTAATAAACTAGGTAAAGTTCTGAGCTTCTATGCGAAACTCCTAGCTGATCCGGTTAAGAACCAATAAGAACCCTAAAGAGACCGGACTCCCGGTCTCTTTACCTTTTTATATATCTTTGGAGAAGAACAGCTGTATCTTCTGTTTGATTCTGCTCCAATGCCCTAATCCATATTTCTCAGTCAGGTCTCGTGTAGCCCGTTCAACAGTCATTGAATCACCATATTTATTCTTCAGGACTTCCCAATGACGAATGATCCACATATACATATCACCTTCCGTTCTACCGGGAAACTTCGAAAGGACCTTATCTTGACGAATCTCTTTGATGATCGGAACATAGACATTATTATACCAAGAGTCTGCTGAAGCAAGAAATCCAAGTTCTACATCGATCTTCTCATTGAGATAAAATTTATGAACTTCTATATGGTGCAACATCTCAGTATATCGCCCTGGTGCGGAAAACATGATCTTGCTGATCTCCATTTCATTGAGAATAGGGTATTCTTTAAGAAACCTTTTTCGCTCATAGGAGATGACCATCTTCTTTAGTTTTGCCATAGACATACCAGGTTCAGGTGTTATCTCAGAACCGAGTTCTACAATCGAGGCATCTATGAATTCTATACCTCGCGTTTTTGCGACTGACACTCTATGATTGCCATCTCGTACAAAATATGAGTCTCCGATCTTATAGACATTCACCGGAGGTAGATCCACATATTGAAGATGAGCCCTATCAATACTCTGCCATCGAGACCTCAACATCTCCTTCTTGGGAAGAAAAGTCCTATTGAAATCCTGATACCGTCCCTCTGAACCTATGATCTTCTTGATCTCTATCGGTTTTACCCCGATATAGGTCTCAGTCTTGGGTTTTAGCAGTTCTTTGACATCATACAATGATAACAGATCACGACGTTTCATCTGGAGTGCAGAGACGAATATATCAAAGTTAGCCTTTATCCTTGCTTTAGCAAAATCTTCCTGAGCCTGTTGTACCGATCCAGTTCCCATATCACTCCTCGATCTCTAGAATATAACTCTTGAAAACATTGATCACCTGTGTCTGATGGTAGGTATCTACCCTCTTCTCATTCATATCAAGCAGATGGACATGTCCATGAATAAGATATCTTGGCTTAAAGACTCTCATGAACCACAAGAAAGCTTTGAAACCTTTATGACATCTATCTGGTTTATCATGTATTCCTGCCGGTGGTGCATGGGTCACTACGATATCCACCCATCTTCCAAAACGCACGCGATAGTAGAACATCTTCGGGATTCTTGCAATAACCTTCATATACATTTGTATGTCAGAATATTGGTTTTTTCCATTATTATATCGAAGACTCCCTCCAAACCCGGTAAGGATCAGACCGGTCTTCTTATCTCGTTTCACCTTCTCACTAATACAGGTCGATCCAAAATAGTTTCTGGTATACGCGTTACTGTATCCAGTATCCATCACATATCCGGCCTCTTTCTTGATGAAATACTTATACTGATTGAGATGGTGATTACCAAAGACGAAGTAGAGGCGTTTATTCAAAGAGCTGACAATGAAACCATAATATTTCATCCTCAGATCTCCAGCTCCAATGATAAAGTCAATATCCTTATAACGTTCTTTAACGTTCTTTGAATAGACTAATGGATCCTTTTCATCTGATACACATAATATCTTAGCCATTGATCTCAACCTTTCTCATCAGTATAACAAAAACGAGCAATAGTCTCTTCATGCTGAGGATACAGGTTCACCAGATCCGAGAAAACACCATGAGTATAGGACTCATCGGTATATTCAGGAATGACTGTACAACCGCAAAGGGCAAAGCCAGCTTTAACATTCAGGATCTTTGTTCCCTGCCATACTCCTGCAGGTACGACTGCCATGCGAAGATCACCTCTTTCAGGATCTGCACCGAGTATGATTCGCTTCAACGTTCCATCAGGATAGATCTGGATTTGTTCTACAGGATCTCCACTATAATAGTGCCATATCTCGTCTCCTGTTAATCTATGCATCGAAGAGAAGGATGATCCACTCATCAGATAATAGATAGCAGATGCTCTAGAGATGACTTCATTGGAATCTACTAAGGGATAGATCTTATTGAAGTATCCACCTTCTGGAATCAATGGTTGGAGTCCATAGGTATTGATCAAAGCTTCAAGATGGGTCTCATTTTCATTCATAGTGCTATAATACCACAGGAATAGAAGAAAAAAAACACCGGGTGTTAACCCGGTGTTCTTTACTTCTCATTAAGCTTATTATCTTCCGATAGCGGCTCTTGAAGTCTCGATTGTTCTCTTTCCTGCTTTGATGTCAGAAATAGCCATAGCTACTTCATCTTTCACTGCCTGAGGAACAATAGAATCATGTGTATGGAATGATGAGATTCCTACTGCATCTTCTTTGATACCGTAGATAACATCTCCACCCATTGCGTTTCCTTCAAATACATCTTTGATTACAAGATATGCTGACTGAGTCACACCCTTTGTTGCTGATGTAAGAACGGTATCAGGAGATACAGCATTCTGGTCAACATCAACACCAATTGCGAAGATTCCCTCTTCATTACAAGCCTGAATAGCTCCGATTCCTGATCCACCAGCTGCCTGGAAGATGATATCTGCACCCTGCTCGATCATTGATAGAGCGGCCTCTTTTCCCTTAGCACTGTCTGTGAATGAATCAACAACGATTGATAATACTTCACAAGTAGGGTTCACATAATGAACACCCTGGATGAATCCAACTTCGAATTTCTCTACTGGTGGAATCAACATACCAAGAACAACACCTACGACATTCTCATCATTGAGTTTGTCTGAATTTCCTGCATACTCTTTTGTCATCATACCAGCTACGATACCTGCAAGGTATCCTGCTTCATGCTCGTTATACTGGATCCCGATAAAGTTTTCTGGAGCTGCTCCATAACCACCGATATCGATACCTGCAAACCACTGGTCTGGATAATTTGCTGCAACCTCTTTAACTGCTTCATCCATGAGGAATCCTACAGCGAAAACAACGTCTGATCCGTCTTCAGCAAGTCCTGCTAGGTTTGGTACATAGTCAGTCATCTGTTTAGATTCAACTACATTGATATCAACACCTAACTCAGTATTAGCTTTTACTAATCCAGCATATGCACTGTCATTGAATGACTTGTCTCCAAGTCCTCCTGTATCAGTAGCCATAGAAGCAGTAAGAACATCGCTGTCCTCCTGTGAACCTTCTGCGAATAGTGGCGTAACAGCCAAACAAATGAGAATCATTAAAACAATTGCACTTTTTAGACCCTTTTTCATGAATAAATCCTCCTAAAAATTCAGTTACAATAAGTAATATTTTATTATAAACCTTATTGGTTCATTATAAAAGCACTTTAATCCTCTTTTTCTATGATGAAATCCTTCCCATCAGCTTTCGGAGCTTTAGACTTTCGTACCAGTCCCGCTACTGCTGCAACAGTCGCAACATAAGGGATGATCGTAAAGATCTCACTCGGTACAGCGAGATTTCCAGAGATCTGGAGTCTTAACTGCAATGCATCTGCAAAGCCGAAGAACAGTGCTGCGACGAATGACCCAATGGGGGTCCAACCTCCAGAGATCATGGCAGCCATCGCAATGAATCCTCTACCATTTGTCATACCCTCAGTAAAGGTCGCCTGATTCTCGATTGAGAGATAGGCTCCCGCAACACCACCAAGAAGTCCTGATATGACGACACCCAAATACCTGATCCGATAGACCGAAACCCCAATGGTCTCCAGAGCCAATGGATGTTCACCCGCTGCCTTGATATGCAACCCGACTTTTGTCTTTTTCATGAACCAGGTGAAGAATATGACTGCAATATACATGAAGTATACGATCGGAGTCTGCTCAAACATGATCGGACCGAGAATCGGTATCTTGGACAATACCGGTACAGCAAATCGATAATCAGCCAATGTGTGCATGACGGTATCTGATGTTCCAGGATGTCCATATGCCAATACCATCATATAACGAGTGATACCAAGAGCGAGTATATTGAGCACCGCTCCTGAGACTGTATGATCCAAGTGTAACGTGACAGTCGCCCATGCATGGATAAGACTATAGGCTCCACCGAAAGCAATACCTGCTAACAATCCTAACCAGGGAGAACCGGTAAGATAGGTAAACCAGAGAGCAAAGAATGCTCCTACTATCATAATCCCTTCCATGGCAATATTGACAACTCCTGATTTCTCACAGATCGTTGCGCCGATAGCAGCCAATGCGATCGGTGTCGATAATCTTATGGAAGCAGATAAGAGGTCTACATTAAAAATCTGTGATGCTAGAATGAAATCTATCATGCGTTACCTCCCATTGAAGCTAAAGCCTCATTCTTCTTCTTTCTTCTTCTCTTCATCCTATTACCAAGATAGGCATAGATATAACGAGCGACGATCAGGAAGAGGACAATACCTTTGATGATCTCTACGATCGAGTTCGGTGTATCAGTGACACGGATCATATACTGTCCACCAGCATCGAGAACTCCCCATAATAGAGCGGTGAAGATCACACCTATGGGATTGTTCGATGCAAGTAAAGCTACTGAGATACCATTCCATCCATACCCTCCTGAGAGGTTGAGAAACAGTTTGTGATCTAGTCCCAAGACCTGAACGACACCTGACATACCTGCGAGAAACCCAGAGAATAGCAATGCTCTGAATATATTCTTACCAATAGAGATACCCTGTGCTCTTGCAGCATTCGGATTCTGACCTACTGCTCTGATCTCAAATCCTATTCGAGTCTTATACAGCAGATAATAGACGAGGATCGCAAATGCGATTGCAATGAGTATACCAATATGCAATCGATAGTTCGTCTCGGGAAGAAACGTCTTGAATTTTGGTAAGAAGCTGTTATCCAGAATCTGATCCGTCACATATGCATGGTTAGACGTGGAAGGGTTTCCACCAAAAGCTCGGATGAATATAGGGGAGAGATACTTGGCAGTATGAGCTAACATCATAGTCGTTATGACTTCGTGTGCTCCCGTCTTCACCTTCAGCAGTGCAGGAACGAAATTCCAGGCTGCAGCAAAGGATCCTGCTACGATGATCACGATAAGGATAGTAAAGATTGGTGGTAGATTCAGATACAGGCCGAGATAGGTAGCGACCATCGCACCTATGAAATACTGACCTTCAGCACCAATATTGAATAGACCTGCCTGAAAGGCAAAAGCGATCGAAAGACCGGTGAAGATCAATGGTGTCGCATTCAGGACAGAGACACTCCAGTTCTTCACAAGACCACCGTAGAATAGTGCAGCATATGATTCAATGGGATTATATCCTGTTGCTACCATGATGATCATTCCAACGACAAGTGCACTGAGAAAACCAAAGACCGGAATCATCAGATTCTTCAAATTCTTCTTGAATGATTCTGCTAAAGCCTCTTTACCTTCAGTAAGCCGTTTCTCAAGGCTGAATACCAGCAGGGCTCCGATCAGTAGAAAAGCTCCCCAGAAATAGGCACCAAGATAGAGAACTCCACCGTAGATTGCAAGCAACAACATCAAAGAGTTCAATAATGGTGTATGGAAGGGAGATTCCTTCTGTTCCTGTCTGTCTATGATCCTGTCAAAGACCAGATATCCGATCCAAGCTACGAGAATAAGTAGGTTACCCCAGCTTCGTCCCATCACGACAGACCAGCCGCCGATAAAGGCTAACAGAACCAAGGCCGCTGTGATGACAGGTTGTATTTTCTTATTGATATTCATATTAGTTTCCTCCTGTCATATAGAGTCCGACCTCTTTCTCATCGGTTTTCTCCGGAATCAGTTCTTTTACGACTTTACCTTCATATATTACGAGGATCCTATCTGATAGGGCGAAGATCTCCTCGAGTTCCAATGAGATCAAGAGTACTCCAACATCACGGTCTCTCATTGAGAGAATCTGTGAATGGATATACTCGATAGCTCCTACATCCAACCCTCGTGTTGGTTGGCTGACGAGCAGGAATGAGGGGTCTCGTGAAAACTCACGAGCTAAGATGACCTTCTGCTGATTCCCTCCTGAGAGGTTCCCGGCAGGGACAAGCGCTGAAGGAGTCCTGATATCAAAGGCCTCAACAAGCTCTTCTGAAGAGCTGTTAATATAGTTATAATCAAGGCTCAGACCGGTACAATAGGGTTTTTTTTCGTGATATCCGATTGCCATATTCTCTGCAATAGTCATAGGAAGGACTAGACCAAACTGTTGTCTATCAGCAGGCACGTAGGAGATCTTCTTGAAGATTCTCTCCCGGGTGGTGAGTTTTGAGATCTCCTCACCCTGATGGATCAGTTCTCCAGACTCAACAGGAATCAAACCCATGATAGCCTCTGCAAGTTCGGACTGCCCATTTCCATCTACTCCTGCGATACCGACGATCTCGCCAGGTCGTATCTCAATTGAGAAGTCTTCGAGAGCCTTTACCTTCTTCTCATTGAGGACTGTCAGATTATTGATTTTGAAAACTGGATCAGGAAGTGTCTGATGAGGTTTCTTAGAGACAGTCAAGACAACATCTCGTCCAACCATCAGATTCGCAAGTTCCTCTTTAGTCGCACCTTTTGTCGGTCTCTCCCCTGCGAGTTTTCCTCTTCTAAGGATATAACAACGGTCAGAGATCTCTACGACCTCTTCGAGTTTATGAGTGATAATGATCACCGAGACCCCACTATCTCTCAAGGCCTTAACCACCTCAAAGAGTTCATCGACTTCCTGTGGGGTCAATACGGCAGTTGGCTCATCAAGGATCAGGATCCGTGCCTTTCTATAGAGGGCCTTTAGAATCTCCACCCTTTGCTGGAGTCCGACTGAGAGGTTTTCAATTGTCTCATCTGGATCGACTTTCAATCCATACTTCTGTGAGATCTCAACTACCTCTTCTCGTGCCTTTTTATAATTTATCACCCCACCTCTTCCAGGTTCAGCTCCTAAGATGATATTCTCAGTGACCGTCAGGGTATCAACTAGCATGAAATGCTGATGGACCATCCCGAGTCCTTTACTGATAGCATCTTTTGGAGAGGTGAATTCAACCTCTTCCCCATTGATGACGATCTGGCCTGTTGTTGGTTTATAGAGACCATACAGGACGTTCATCAAAGTCGATTTACCAGCGCCGTTCTCACCAAGCAATGAGAGGATCTCTCCCTCATACAGGGTCATACTGATATCATCATTTGCCAGTACTTTGGGGAACTGCTTTGAGATATTACGTGTCTCTAATACGACTTTTTTCTCTGTATTCTCACTCATACACGTTCCTTTTTTTATTTTTACATCAGGATAACTCGACCCCGACCGTAGTTCTTATTATCATCATTCACAAGCAATTACACAAGTAACAATTCTCAATAACCCTAGTCAATGACCTGAGCTATTAGGTTATCTGGTGCGACCGGTTCAGATTCGATCGTAATTGCAGATACAAATCGTTGTTTCGCAGCTTCAAAGGAAGACTCATCATTTACATGGAATTCTGCCAAGATATCTCCGATCCTAACCTCATCACCTAAGCGTTTTTTCATCCAAAGTCCGACTGCAGGGTCGATGACATCGTTCGTCGTCTCCCGACCGGCTCCTATCATGACAGAGGCCATTCCGATCTCATCGGTGAGCATGCCCGTGATGAATCCAGCCTTTGTAGCTGTCACTGGTATGATCTTCTCTGCCTGCGGGAGAAGGTCAGTATCATCACAGATAGCAGGATCTCCTCCATGCATCGAGATGATCTCTTTGAGTTTCTCTATAGCCGCACCGGATATGATCGATTCATTCACCGCTTCAAGAGCCTTTTCAACATCTGTATAAATCTCACCCATGACTAACATCCGAGCAGAGAGTTCAAGAATCAGATCCTTCAGATCTCCGTCACAGCCACCCTTCAGGATCTCGATCGCCTCGATGACCTCAAGAGCATTACCAACAGCATTACCCAGGGGTTGGTTCATATTCGTTACGAGTGCCTCGGTAGGTCTTCCCGCATGCTTTCCTATATTCACCATCATCTTCGCAAGCACTATCGCAGCCTCTAGGTCCTGCATGAAGGCACCGGTACCCCATTTCACATCGAGAAGGATCTTATCTCCGCCAGAGGCGAGTTTCTTGCTCATGATACTCGATGCTATGAGCGGCATCGTATCCACCGTAGAGGTCACATCCCGCAGAGAGTAGAGCTTCTTATCTGCAGGGACGAGATTAGCAGTCTGCCCGATGATCGAAGCACCACAGGTGTTCACGATATTCTCAAAATCTTCCATACTCTGATTGATAGAATAACCCTTTATGGATTCAAGTTTATCAAGAGTCCCTCCACTGTGCATGAGACCCCGTCCTGACATCTTTGCGACCTTACCACCACAAGCTGCCACTAAGGGAGCAACTGCGATAGTCGTCGTATCGGCTACACCACCAGAGCTATGTTTGTCTACTTTGATTCCAGGGATTCCTGATAGGTCGATCTGGTCACCAGATCGTGCCATGGCCAGGGTGAGCTCTGCAGTCTCCTCATCATTCATCCCATTGAACCAGATCGCCATACAAAGAGCAGCAGCCTGATAATCAGGGATCTGTCCAGAGGAGTATCCTGTAATGAAGAAATCGATCTCTTCAGAGGTCAGTGCGCCCTTTTTCTGTTTTTTCCTAATAAGCTCAGGTATTCTCATCATCCCCTCCTATTATACTAATACAGATTCAATAACGGTTGATCTAGATTGACTGGTCTTCTGTTATCACTGAGGATCTTCTTCATATAATCCCTGTCGAGATCAAGTTCATCTGTCAGTGATATCAGAAGCTCTTCAGGAATCAGATTCTGTTCTGCGAATAGATATATCAAGGCCTTCTCTGCAATACAGTCAGGCAGAAGTGCATTCATACAGATATGATCTTCAGCATCAGGATCTGGATACTGTTCACTCAGATGCTGATAGAGGATGGATTCTTCCATCGAGTTCTTCATATGATATAACTCATCTCTTAGTTCTTCAGGTCTCCCCGATGAGGCAGACTCCCCTAATGGTTTCAAGGTAAAGAAGGTATATTCCTTAGCAGGAAGCCAATGATGGCTGTCACAACGAGTGCAGTAGTTTGGTTGGAGGGGATCCTCCTTCTTCGTATCACCACCTACGATGATAAGAGGATCAAAATAGAGTGCGGGACACTCAGTCCCGTTTACCGTATAGTAGCGATAGGTATTGAAGGAATCTTCAAGACATTCATCATGTTCACAATATGCGGTGAGAGGGATGACATCTGTTGCAGTATCGAGCAGCAGCCTAGCAGTGGAATTGAAGATGTCCCTTCTGAAATTGAGGATAAGTGTAGGGAAGATGAAAAGGAGACCTCTCCCGACTGAATGGTTCCTCACTACATATGCTATCCTCTCATCATAGAATGAGGCCTCATCAATGATCCAGGTCCCTATATCCATATGTTCTTTGATAGCCTGTTCAAGATCGAAGGAATCCTTGATCCTTACGATATTATCACCACATCGGACATACCCGCCTCGATAGGCTAGTGCATCATCAGGATAATCATCGAATCTCTTATCATGCATCGTACGCACGAACATAACCTTCCTTCTGTCCACCCCATCAGTCGCTGTCATGGCCATGATCTTATCGCTCTTAGATAGAGCAACTCGAGCATCTCTCCATACTCGTGCTGAGAACTCGGTCTTTCCGGATCCCATAGGTCCGATAACGAGAACTCTTCGTGAAGGTTTGGTGAAATCAAAGTGGGTGAAGGTCTGATGTATCTCTATAGAGGGGAACCCCAGACTCTTCAAGAAGCTGTTCGTATGTATATTTTGATCATTATTAAGCATTTTCAAGTATTACCCTAACTCGTTTATTTTTTAAAACTAGACTCCAAATAAAAATGGAAGAGTATACTTTACCATATAATCAAAGCATACGCAAACTCCAATTTTACTAAAGATCACATATGAAGTGTACTTGCTTTACCTGCTCACGTAATGCTTTTACCCCATTTTCATCTACCTTCAAACCCTCCAATTCGCTCCGTCCTGTGATATAATGGAGGAAGAGAGCCTATCAGGCAATCAAGAGATCTCATACAAGGTTCTTGTTTGGAGGTTCTCCGATGAAGACAGATGTCGCAGTGATCGGTGCAGGTCTCAGTGGTTTGACCGCAGCAGCACTACTTGCACTAAAGGGATTGTCAGTAGTTCTCATCGAACAGCATTTCCAACCGGGAGGGTCGTGTGGTACGTTCCGCAGAGGAATGAGGACATTCGATCAAGGATCTTCCCTATTCTATGGCTTTGGAGAAGAGGGCTTCAATTCTCACCGTTTCGTCATGGATACTCTAGAAGAGCCCATCACCCTCGTCAAACACGAGCCCCTCGTCAGAATGAACTTTCAAGGGAGCGTTATCGACATCTCCTCTGATAAGGAAGCCTTTTTCACACAACTCGAGACCCTCTTTCCAAAAGATATAGAGGCTATCAAAGAGTTCTATGCATATATAGGAGTTCTCTATTATCAGGGCATTCTCGGCTCCCCACTTTGTGTAACCCCTACAGAGATAAAGAGAAAACAGGCTTTAGGGAATCTAGTAAGACACCCGATTACACAGATACGGCTTATCCGGCTGTTTGGAAAGAATGCCTCTGATATCATCAGACAGTTCATATCATCCGAGAAGGTTATACAGTTCTTCGAAAGAATCATCTCTACCTACTCGTTAACAGACCTCAAGGGGACTCCAGCCATTTTAGCGATATCTTTGCTTATGAAGAGCCAATTCGAAGGTAGCTACTATCCAATTGGTTCTTCATTACAACTCCCGGGTAAGCTAGAGAAGGCCTTTGAGAAGCATGGGGGGACAGTCCTCTATCAGAGTTTTGTCGATCATATCGATTTTATCGATAACAGACCGGCAACATTGACTCTGCATACCCAGGCCGGTGAGCAGTTGAGAATTGAAGCAGATGACATCATATATGGGGGGACACTCCAAAGTCTCTATCATGACCTCCTCCCAAAAGCATATCAACAGGTCAGTGTTCTTGATTGGGTAGATACTCTTGAGATGCCTAATTCAAGTGTTGTACTCTATTGTGCAGTCAAAAAGAGTACCATCCCGGAAGAGGCTCGTCCGATAGAGTTCTTCATGGGGGACCAAAGGGACTCAGAGGCAAACAGGTTAACCGTCTTTAGACCTTCAATCATAGACCACTCTATCTGCCCACCTGATGAACACCTCATAATTGCAATGGGTCCATCTTCACTTCCCTGGCCAAGTCCGGTAGACCCATCTTATGACAGTGACGCCTATCTCAGACAGAAGAAGAAAGAGACTGATAGGATCCTTGAGGTGATCGAGCAGCATTATCGTGGCTTCAAGAAAAGTATCATCTACCATACTTTGGCCACTCCGACTACTATCGAATACTATACGAAGAAGACTGGTGGGGCCATTGCAGGTCCAAAACAGGTATTGGGTCAAGACCTGTTGAGACGACATCATGCCTCGACCTGTTGGGAGAACCTATTCATCTGTGGAGAGGGGACTGTCATGGGTACAGGATCATCAGCTGTGACCATCTCAGGTATCAGTGCTGCGAATAGGGTTCTCAGAAGAAGAAGGATGAAGATATTCTCTCACGAACATCCAAAAGAATCCGCTGTCCATATCGTCAGAGCTCAAGATCTTATTCCCTACACCTCTGAAGAGGGGGATCTCTTGATCAGACCGAATATGATCAGCAACAAGAGAGAGTTGATGCTTCATGATATCGCGACCTCCTGCCAATGGTGTACTGATGATACCTGCAGAAGCAGATGTCCCTATCATCTAGATATCAGAGGAGTCTTACGAAGATTGGAATGTGGGAATACCCTGGGAGCAAAAAGACTCATAGGAGATCAAGAAGATCCCCCATGTTTTGCCTGTTCTTCCCCCTGTGAGGATCAATGTCTACATACTTTGATCGATGGAAAGAGCGTCCGGATCGCTGATGCGATAAGACTGCTCTTCTCCTAGTAGTCAGATTCTGAGACTTGTCCTTTCATGATCGAGACTCCAGAAGAGGCTCCGATCCTATTGGCACCGGCTTCGATGACAGCTGCTGCATCTTCATAGCTTCTGACTCCACCGGATGCTTTCACTCCGACATTGTCACCCACGGTCTTTCTCATGAGCCGTATATCTTCAACAGTAGCTCCTCCGGTTGAAAAACCTGTTGAAGTCTTCACGAAGTCTGCTCCACAGTTCTTTGCGATCCTGCAAGCTATGACTTTCTGTTCATCATCAAGCAGACAGGTCTCGATGATGACCTTGAGAACGACCCCAGGACCACAAGCTTCACGTACGAGACGAATATCCTTCTCGAACCCTTCAAGATCATCATTGAGTAGCATGCCGACATTGATGACCATATCGATCTCTTCAGCACCGTCGATCACACACTTCTTTGCTTCAAACGCTTTGCACTCACTCTTCATTGCTCCTAAAGGGAACCCGACTACACTGCAGACCTTGACCGGTGAGTCTTTAAGAAGTTCACTACAGTAACCCGCCCAACAAGAATTCACGCAGACAGAGGCGAATTGATACTCCATTGCCTCCTTGCAGATTTCCTGAACCTGTCTCTTCGTAGCATTCGCTTTCAGTATAGTGTGGTCAATATATGTATTCAAAGATTCGATCTTATTCATGTGTTTCTCCTGAATTTGTATTAGATTATCATTCTACCCCTGCCCTCACCTCTGAATCAAGGGGCAGAGTACAGTAATAGAACTCTAATCTTGACCTTACAACCAAGACGCTATAAAGTCTCTAGTTATGATTATAGAAAAATTGAATAGTGAATTGTATTGGGTCATCATAGTTGTCCTCTTCTTTAATATCATGCAGAGAAAGCATTATCCGCATGTCAAAAACAAAAGGTCTGCAACATTATATATAGCAGTCCTCTTCCTGCTATTGAATATGTTCGTTGCTCTGATCCTGCAGTTCGAACTGTCACAATGGACTCTGATACCAGCAGTACTGATAACCATGATTGTTGGATTCCTTTTAAGAAAGAAGATCTTCATCTTCAAACTCAAGTGTGTAGAATGCGGTGTAAAACTGACGATGAATGATATCGCCTATCGTGATGACAACCTCTGCGAAGATTGCAGAAAACGACTTCATCCGGAACTCTATGAAGAAGAAGAGAAGCCTGTTGAAGAGGTTCAACTCCTTGACAGCTCTAAAGCTACAGAAGTATCTCAGATAGACTGGGATAGTTGGGAACCAAAAGAGACCGCTGTCATCTGCTATATCTTCGATGGGGACAAGGTCATGCTCATCAATAAGAAGACTGGACTTGGTGAAGGTCTAGTTAATGCTCCAGGAGGCAGGATTGAAGAGGCTGAGACAGCCCTTGAAGCCGCTATTCGCGAATGTGAAGAGGAGACCGGTATCACACCAGAAGAGCCAAGAGAGGTGGGAAGATTGAACTTCCAGTTCGCTGACGGGTACTCCCTCAAAGGTTATGTATTCTTTGCTGATGCCTACCACGGAGAGATGAAAGAGACCGAAGAGGCCGACCCCTTCTGGATCCCAGTCTCTGAGATCCCTTATGATAAGATGTGGGCTGATGATGCGATCTGGCTCCCTAAAGCGATCGAAGGAGCCTATATATCAGGGGATTTTATCTTTGATGATAGAAAGATGCTCAGCTATGATCTCAAAGTACGTGAGCTGAAGGAGTAGCAACTAGATGTCATACTGTGTGCATTGCGGAGTCAAGATCGATGAATCCATGAAAGCATGTCCTCTTTGCCAGACTCCTGTCATAGACCCTCTTCTAGTCGAAGATCGGAGTATCAAAGAAGAGCAAAGAGCTCTCAATAAAGTCGATGATGGACTACATGACTTCACCGGTTTGATGAACAGGACGGTCTCTCAGCATAAAGGAGTCTTTAGTGGGATCCTATCGATCTTATTCTTTGCGGGACTCCTTGTGACATTGATCGTTGATATCAGTGTCAATAGAAGGATCACTTGGTCCTTCTATACGATGACCTCAATCATCACAGCATGGTTTCTCATCTGGTTCCCTCTTGTGAATCGAGGAAGATCCTTGATCAGGATATTGATCATCGATCTCCTGTTCATAGGAGTATTCCTGCTGATCCTTGATAATATGAAGGATGGTATCTCATGGAGTTTGTTTCCTGGTATCTGTATCTTATCACTGGTTATGATGCTTCTGGTACTATCTGGCAGTAGGAAAGCACCCCCCTCGGTGTCCCTGAGCCTGATAACCATAGACCTTGCCTTCTTTCTATGGATGATGGATCTCCTCACACAGAAGTCCTGGTTCCTACCGTTAGCTCTACCGATCCTGCTCATGACAGTCGGGCTAGTCTGTATCCTCATGATGATTATCCTAACAAAAGAGAGAAAGCAACGATCAGAGGCCAATGCCTACCTCTATGGTGCGATCAGTTTTATCATCGTGACTATCGGTTTCTTTGGTCTGAATATCATATTGTCTCTCTATACGAATTATCACCCGATCATATCATGGGCTCATTTCACCTTGATCTTCTCTTTTCCCCTCTGTATTTTCTGTTTCACAGCCTATAAGAATGAGAAATTACGAACATCATTGAAAAAGAAGTTTCTATTATGAAAAAACTCAAACCCTATTGGACTAAACTCGATAATGCAGCATTGATATTTCCTACGGTCACCTCGAACAGAAACTCGAGTTTCTTCAGATTATCGGTGACACTTACCAAGCCTATCGAACCTGAAAGACTTCAGAGAGCCCTCGATAACTGTATCAAACGCTTCCCCTTCTATCAGGTCAAACTGAAACAGGGAGCTTTCTGGATGTTCTTAGAGGAAAACTCAAGGCGACCTCTTGTAGAGCAGGATAGGTTCTATCCCTGCCTCACGCTGAAGTCTCCTAAGCAGAAGGATCTTCTTTTCAGGGTCCTCTATCTAGACGATAGGATCTCCCTAGAACTCTCTCATATCCTGACTGATGGTTTTGGTGCATCTGTATTCCTAAAGAACATCACAGCAGAATACCTGAGGCAATGCGGTCATGATATACCGATATCCAAAGAACATGATGTTTTAGATCTGAAGACTGCTCCGATACCTACCGATACAGTCGATGCCTATCATAAGATCTATGATGCGAAGTCACCAAAAGACAAACAGCTGCCAAGAGCCTATCAGATGCAACTGAAGAAGGCACCCCCAGGAGTCAATCATATCATCACCGGGATCGTGAAGACTGAAGAGCTGTTAACAATCACACGACCGCTCGGTATCACAATAACTGAATATGTTATCTCAGCGATACTGTTTGTGCTTCAGGATATCCAGAAGAATGATAAGAGAAAGCATAAGAACCAACCACTACGAATCAATGTTCCTGCGAACCTGAGAAGATTATACAACATACCGACTTTGAAGAACTTCTCTCTCTATACCACTCCAGAGATAGATCCGAAACTCGGAGAGTTCTCATTCAAAGAGATCATTGAGCAGGTTCATCACTACATGAAGAAGAATAATACAGAGAAATATATTAGACAGCAGATAACAAGAAATGTCGGAGGAGAGCGAAATCTCTTCGTACGAAGTATTCCTCTTCCGATCAAGATACCCTTTCTCAGATCCATGCATGCCAAGTTCGGTGAGACACAACAAACGATCTGTCTCTCGAATCTTGGGAATTTCTCAGTTCCTGATACCATGATCGACCTTCTCGAACGTTTTGATTTCATCCCGGCAGGTTCTGAACTGACAAGCTCAATGCTTGCCATGACCGGATTCAAAGGGAAGGTCTTTATGACATTCGGGAGAACGACCGAGAGACCTCTTCTTGCAAGGAAGTTCTTTAGATTCCTCCATGAACAGGGTATCGATGTTAGCTTAGAGAGTAATAATACGACTGAATCAAAGAGCCTTTTGAAAAGGAGATGGGATACTTTATGAAACACTGCACTAATTGCGGGATGAATATCTCTGACCAAGAGCCCTTTTGTCCTATCTGCGGTCCAGAAGCAAAGATTATCGAAAAAGAGGGAGTTTACAAAAGAGCCGCCTATGCACAGCGACCAAGGATCATCAGACAACGAATCTCAACACTCATCGTCTATGATAGACATATCTTCTTCAGCCTCACGGCTGTATTGATAGTTTTCACTCTTGGAATGTTGTTTATCGATAAAATGCTTCAAGGTGGGTGGAGCTGGAGCCGGTATACCACGGGGGCCTTTGTCTTCCTTTGGATAATATTAGTACTTCCCTATGCCTTCAATCAGATAAGAGGAGACCATTATATACTCCTTTTTGCCACAGCACTCTCTGCTTTGTTATTTTTTATAGATCTTCAAGATGGGTCACTCACTTGGGCCTACATCCCTTCAGCACTGTTTTTTATCCCTTCAGCGGTAAATTGCGCCATCTTTTCGATAAAAGGTTCTTGATATCATATTGACAAACATCTAGATGGTTTATATAGTTAAAATCCGATTTGGAGAGGTGTCCGAGTGGTCGAAGGAGGCGGTCTTGAAAACCGTTGAGCCGAGAGGCTCCGGGGGTTCGAATCCCCCCTTCTCCGTCAAATCATTTATTATCTATTGGAGAGGTGCGAGAGCGGCTGAATCGGGCTCCCTGCTAAGGAGTTGTACTGGTGACGGTACCGGGGGTTCGAATCCCCCCCTCTCCGTTTTTTTTATGTACTCATAGCTCAGATGGATAGAGCATTAGATTGCGGATCTAAAGGCCGGAGGTTCGAGTCCTCTTGAGTACGCGTTAATAGATAATTGCAACACAGCTGGAGAGATGCGAGAGTGGCCGAATCGGGCGGATTCGAAATCCGTTGTACCGTTTTGCGGTACCGAGGGTTCGAATCCCTCTCTCTCCGATTTTTGCCGATATTTGGAGAGATGACCGAGAGGCCGAAGGTGTGCGCTTGGAAAGCGTATGTACCCCAATAGGGTACCGGGGGTTCGAATCCCCCTCTCTCCGTTCCCCTTCAGTGTTGAAGGTCAGGAACTGTGCTATTGTTCTTCGCCCAACTCCGTCAGGACCGGAAGGTAGCAGCGGTAAGTGAATGAATGATGAGACATGGCTTTCTTGACTTGAGCTGAAGGGGTTTTTTGTCTTCAAATGATAGTGTATACTTTCCGTTAAGGAGTTACACCATGGCATTCGAAATCACAGCTTCAAAACGACGACCTCAACGATTCACTGAACTAGCAGGTCAAAGTTTTGTAGTCTCAACTCTGATGAGTTCTATCCGTCAGGAAAGAATAGCACATGCATACCTTTTCTCAGGTCCTAGAGGGGTTGGAAAGACCTCTGCAGCCAGGATCTTGGCAAAATCATTGAACTGTGAGAAAGGGGCTACCGTAGAACCCTGCGGAGAGTGTGCGAGTTGTCATGAGATCACGGCAGGAAGTGCCTTGGATGTCATCGAAATAGATGGTGCAAGTAACACCTCGGTAAATGACGTACGTGCTATCAAGGATGAGGTGCTTTTCGCACCGAATAGCAGTCGTTATAAGATCTATATCATTGATGAGGTGCACATGTTATCAACAAGTGCTTTCAATGCATTGTTGAAAACGATCGAAGAACCACCACCCTATGTCATATTCATATTTGCGACTACAGAGGTACACAAAGTACCTGCAACAATAAGATCACGATGCCAACAATTCCATTTTCAACTCATCTCACTAGAGACCATCAAAGAGCAGTTGGAAAACGCAGCTAAAGAACTCGATCAGGTCTATGAGGATGAAGCACTCTTCTGGATCGCAAAAGAGGCTACAGGGTCTCTTCGAGATGCCTATACCCTCTTTGATCAGATTGTCTCCTTCTCAGATGGTCATATCCAGATGGCTGTCATCAGAGAGAATATGGGGCTTGTTGGAATAGAAGTCGTCAACTCTCTTGTTGAAGCCCTTGTTGCCGGTGACAGGACCCAAGCAATAGAGATGGTCCATACCATATTAGCTCAAGGTATCTCAGTTGAAAAATGTATCATCGAACTCACAGACTATTTCAGGACTGTGCTCCTCATTCAAGAGGGAATCACAAAAGAATCTATTTTGGGTGCGAAGGTTGCTCATTTCTCGCCGGAGGTCATCAGTCAGCTCAATTCAGAACAGATAGAAGCTGCTCTGGATATGCTCCTTGATCTTTATCGTAAGATACGTTTCTCCATGAACCAGCGATTCGAACTCGAATTGGCCATTAGCCGATTATCGACTCTACATAAGGCTGTCTCACCTGCTATTCTGATCAAACAGATAGAATCACTTAAACAGGATCTGCTTTCCGGAACGTCATCAAGACCTGCCCCGATAAAACGGGATAGACCAAAAGCAAGACTATCGGTACCAAAGGCTACTAATGCAGAAGTTACCGCAGCAATAACGACACCTCCTGCCGGAGGGGTTATCGAATTGAAGGCAAAACACTTCGAAGTCCTGCAATCACAACTGAATAAGAGCTCCCCCGCTCTTGCTGCTACTTTTGAGAAGATAACGTCCTGGAATGTTGAAAATGGAAAGGCTACTCTAGTATTCCCCTCCGGTTATGCAGCATCACAGGCTCGGGATAACATCCCTACCATACGGAAACATCTCTCCGCAATCATCGGTGAAGATATAGCGGTGGAAGTGACTACTGAGACCTATAAGAAAGAGCATACAGCTCAACCCACAACCTCTGCTGATGAAGAGGTAGAACTTGCGAAGAAGATCTTTCGAGGAGAACTCTTCTCCGAGAAACAGTAAGAGAAGGAGATATACTAATGGACCCAATGGATTTGATGAAGAACTTAAAAGACCTACAATCACAGATGGCTGGTATGCAGGATAAACTGAGCGATATCGTTGTTCAGGGAGCTGCAGGTGGTGGTCTAGTCGTAATAGATATGAACGGAAAGATGGAAGTCCTCAATGTGAAGATCGCTCCTGAAGTCGTAGACCCTGATGATATAGCCATGATCGAGGACCTCGTACTCGCAGCATGTAATTCTGCACTCGATACGTTAAAGGATCGAATGAAGGATCAGGCATCCTCTTTGACCGGTGGTCTCGGATTTCCAGGGATGTAACCTCTATGAAATCAATCGATGAACTGATCAGATCCTTCTCCCGCCTACCGGGAATAGGTAATAAAAGCGCTTCTAGAATCGTATATCATCTCATTGAACAGAACAGAAATGACAATCTCATGTTCGGGGAGCTTATCAGCACTATCCAAGACAAGATTCATCTCTGTTCAATCTGCGGAAGTTTCACTGAAACCGACATCTGTGAAGTATGTAACGATCCAAGCCGGGACCGATCCCTGCTCTGTATCGTAGAACAACCTCAAGATGTCTTCACTATCGAAGCATCAGGTGTCTATAATGGTATGTATCATGTTCTTCATGGAGCTATCTCACCATTAGACGGAATAGGACCAGAACAGCTTTCATTCGGAGAGATGCTCAATAGAATCAACTCAGATGAGTTTATTGAGATTATTTTAGCAACGAACCCTACAGAAGAGGGAGATACCACAGCCTTATATGTCATGCACGTATTAAAGCATAAAGAAATCAAGGTAACCCGTTTAGCTTCTGGGTTACCTGTTGGTGGAGATCTTGAATATACTGATAAAGTGACGTTAGCGAGATCATTGAGGGGTCGAATCCCGATGAACTCCTGATTAATTAGAGCCCTCTGCTCTTCCTGATCTCATCATAAGCATCTTGGATCTCACGAAATTTCTCACTTGCGAATTTCGTGAACTCTTCCGGAAGTCCCTTTGATGCGATCTTATCAGGATGGTACTCATTCACCATCTTTCTATAAGCCTTCTTGACCTCATCATCACTGGCAGAGGATTCTAGACCCAGAACTGAATAGGATCTTGAAGAACTCTTCTTTGCACCATATCTTCCCCTCATAGAATCCATGACAGATCTCTGAAAATGAAAGATGGAACCAGCTCTATCGATCAGAGCCTCTTCAGCTTCGATCATAGAACCATCAGCATAGGAGACCCGGTACATGATATCGATCATCACGGTGAGCATCTGCCTATTCATCTTGAATTCATCATAGAACTGGTGTGCGAACTGGTCAAAGGTCCCCTCTGACCGTTGTGCTGTGTCGAAGATCCTGACCGCAGCATCTTTAGCTTGCCCCTGAAGACGTAGATCATTCACAATGAACTCTTCTACCTTTCTTCGTTCTGCCTGAGATACCGTCCCATCAACAGAGGCTATCTTCGCAAGCATTGAAAAGGCTCCAACAAAGAAGACCATCTGTGTTTGCTCTTGAGTATTGATACGACCTTGAGCACCAGCAGCTCCGGTATTCCAGAACGCCTGTTGCTGTCCACCCGATCTTGAGGCACTGCCTGAAGAGTCGAACATATGACCGAAAGTCGCACCTGCCACGAGGCCTAGAGGGCCTCCAAACATGAACCCGAAGGTTCCCCCAATTACTTTTCCTAACCAACCCATAAGAATTACTGCTCCCTATAATTTATCAATCAGCATGGAACACTTACCGGAAGGGATAGGTAGAGTCTTCTTCTTCTGCTCATCAAGGATGTCTATGGTGAAATAATAGAGTTTCTCAGATTCCAGTCGGATCTCCCAGCCTCTATTGTTCTTGTTACTCAAGATGGTGATGAGATTCCTCTTCAAAGAGAGGTCCTCGATTCCCATCGCTTCTAATGTAGGCATGATCCAATCCACCGTCTTTCTTGGAAGGCTGATAGACAATCCTACAATATTTTCGATCATCAAGGCGATCGTGATGAGTCCCACCATCGGGAGGAACTTCTTCCTAGGGAAATCTGGATTCTTAGGATCCTTCGCAGGGCCCTCTCTCATCGGCAGATAGGCCTCATAGACATCACCATTCTCGGTTCCGTCTGGGTGAAGTGTATCTAACATAAAATAAAGATGTCTTATCGCACATTCCCGAGCAAACTCATACTCCTTATAACACTCCAACCCTTTTATGACCATGAAGGTGTAGGAGGGTACGACTGAACCACAGAAACCATTCCCATCTTCTGAGAAGGCTGGTTCATCAGCCGCTATGGTTGGAAACGGGTTCTCGGTACCAAAAACTTCAGGATCCTTCAAGAGATCTATGAGTTTATAGGCTCGTTCCTCATTGGGGATCTCTGCAAGCAGAGTCCAATAGGATCCGATAGTCTTCACGTTTATTCTATTCTCATCTTTATCAAGATCATAATAGAATCCATCGTCAGCATCCCACATGAGAGTGTTGATACGTGTCTTGAAGGAGAAGTAGAGTCTCTTATATTTGAAACTCAACTCCTTATCGTTAAGGACATCTCCGATCGCTGACATATACAGAGCATTCACCGCCATCATCGCGTTGAAATCGACAGGGTAGAAAACCTTTTCTCGAGGTTTGTTCTCCATCATCGTAGCAGACAGGGGTACTGAATAGAGGCCGTTCTCCTGTTTGAAGGTATTATCTAGCCATTCCATATAGAGTTCGATGACAGGAACGACCTCTTTGAGTCGCTTCTTGTTTCCGATCTTATGATAGAGATTGAATTCCACATAGGAGAACATCGGAGGATGGACTCCTTCAGGATTATCTTTTGTGAATACAGGAGAGCCATCTTCGATCGAATACTCACCTCTTATTGCACCAGAAGCTTCCTGCTTTCCATAGAAATAATCCAACATAGGAAAAGGTGAGAAACTCTGATTACTGTATACGAGAAAAAAAGAATCGAGACATGAATAATATTGGTGATATGTCTTTTGATTGTCATAGGTGAGAAAGTGTGCCGGTGCTTCACTCTCTTTTGATGCGGTCTCCCACCTATCATGGATCCATAACCAAGATCTGTCATACAGATCAACAAAGTCCTGATCATAAAAATGCACTGAGGGTACGTTGTCGTTAACCAACTAGATCTCCTTAAGCTGATAAATATATTGCCGGGAACATAGAAGATACAAAATATCTTGACCACAAGTCAAATAGTACAAATAAGTTCAATCGCACTAGATTCGATCTCAATTGTCAATGAATCACATCCTTTTGAGATGGTCTCTCCATCAGCATGACAAACAAGATCTTCTGATGCAGAAGAGATTTCCAAAGTTTCAGCTAAGCCGGACTGAACATATGGATGACTCTTCTGAGAACCTTTCAAGAATCTCATGACCAATCGTAGTATCATACCTACACTTAACGGCCTATCAATGAATAGATAATCAAGAAATCCATCATAGGGGATAGCATCGGGTCCCATTAGGAATGCCCCACCCATCCTTCTCCCATTACAGACAGATATCTGCTGGGTAGAAATCTCATGCACCTCATCATCGATCTCAAGTCGTGTCGGAACCGCTGCAGGGTAGTGAGCTATGATGCTCAATAGAGCTACGATATAACTTGGTATACCGCTTATCCTCTTATACTCACTAGCCTTCATCGTGACCATGGGTTCGAAACCCACACCAACACCATTAAGAAAGTACCGTCCTTCAGGATATAATCCTCCAGACACTTTACCAACATCTATATTTCGGCTTCTACCCTGTATAATAAGATTACAGAACGCTTCAACACGTTTTGGTATTTCACATACATAGGCAAAATCATTACCTCTTCCAATGGGGAATATTGCCAGTTTCGGTCTTTTATCTACCGGCAGGTCAGCAGCCATGATTCCATTAGCCACCTCATTACAGGTTCCGTCACCACCAGCAGCAACTATGATATCAACACCTTCTTCAGCAGCCTGCTTAGCAAGCTTTGCAGCGTGCCATTCTTCTTGAGTCTCAATATACTCTGCTATAATTCCGTGTTGCTTTAGGTATCGATCAATGGTTCCTTTTAATCTTGCAGCTTTCCCCTTTGCTGCAGCTGGATTCAATATGATCCTGATCCGTTGCTCTTTTTTATCTATATCTTTCATCACTTCACCTATTTCTTCTCAGGCACACCTATGTCATAACAGTAATCAAATATAGCGTAATTATCGTTTATAGGATTTTATGATGAAGAAACATATCATTTTTATTGAATACTTATTATACACCATTTTATTAACTATTCACAGACTTAAACTAATTATTTATGATAGAAAATAATGAATAATATAAATAATTTCCTGGCTACGAACAGAGAAGAGATGCAGGCTCGCAATTGGGATGCCTGTGATATCATAATCATAAGTGGTGATGCCTATGTGGACCATCCTACTTTCGGTACGGCCCTCATCGGTCGAGTACTCGAATCACAAGGGTTCAGAGTCGGTATCATCGCACAACCAAGATGGGATAGCACAGATGATTTTCTGAAACTCGGAATCCCCACTATCGCCTGTATGATCACTGCAGGGAATCTGGATTCTATGGTCGCCCACTATACCTCTGGTAATAAACCAAGAAGGAGCGACAGTTACAGCCCTGGTGGTAAGATGGGACTGCGACCTGATAGGGCTATCCTTACCTATTCAGCGAAGGCAAAACAGGTCTTCAAAGGAATCCCTCTGATCATTGGAGGTCTTGAAGCTTCACTTAGACGTTTAGCCCATTATGACTACTGGTCAGATAAGATCAGACGTTCTATCCTCCTTGATGCTAAAGCCGACCTATTGGTATTTGGTATGGCTGAGGAGACGGTTTCTACTATTTGTGAAAGACTCAAACAGGGAGAACCCATAGCATCGATCCAGGATGTTCCAGGAACACTCTTCGCACAGACTCTGAAGGAAGAGAAAGATAGGGAACCTATCTATTCCTATCCAGAGATCTTACTCCCTGACTTCCAGACTATATCTGAACGTGACAGTACATCGAACACAGGGACACCAGCAGGTAAAAGAGCCTACGCCCTATCGATCCAAAAGAGGATTCTGCATGAGAATCCCATGAGACCTGAAAGGCTCATCGAACACTATCCGACTCATGTGGTCATACAGAACCCTCCAATAAGACCCCTCTCAACAGAAGCTCTCGACAGGGTCTATGAACTTCCTTTCACAAGGACCTGGCATCCTGACTATGACAAAGCTGGAGGTATACCTGCACTTGCAGAGGTGAAGTTCAGTCTTGCAAGTACCCGAGGATGTTTTGGTGCCTGTACATTCTGTGCCTTGACCTATCACCAGGGAAGAGTGATCCAGGCAAGAAGTCATGAATCATTGGTGAAAGAGGCAAAACTCCTCACAGAGGATCCCTCCTTCAAAGGGTATATCCATGATGTAGGGGGTCCTACGGCTAACTTCAGAGCACCTGCCTGTAAGAAACAGGCGAGTGCTGGCCCCTGTTCCGATCGCCAGTGCCTGTTTCCCGAACCCTGCCCTGCTCTTCAGGATTCTCATGAATCCTACCTTTCGCTGCTCAAGGAGATACGCGAGATAAAGGGGATCAAGAAGGTATTCGTCAGATCAGGGATCAGATATGATTACCTTCTGAGAGCACCAAAAAAGGAAGTCCGAGATCGTTTCATCAAAGAGCTTGCTGAACACCATACCAGTGGACAGTTGAAGGTCGCTCCTGAGCATGTGGTCCCAAGAGTCCTTGATGCTATGGGAAAACCTAAGATAGACCTGTTCGAAGAGTTCTCCTCATATTTTCAAAAAGCGAATAAAGATGCCGATAAAAAGCAGTATATCATCCCCTATTTCATATCGAGCCATCCAGGTTCTACGATAGGAGATGCGGTGCAACTAGCCTTATACCTGAAGAAGAATCACTTCATACCGGACCAGATCCAAGATTTCTATCCCACTCCAGGGACCGTAGCGACCTGCATGTACTATACAGGTCTCGATCCTCGACCCGATAGAGATTTTGCTGAAATCTATGTCCCTAAAGGAAGAGAGAAGAACCTCCAACGGGCACTTCTCCATTTCCACAAGTCAGAGAACTATCATCTTGTAGCTGAAGCTTTAAAGAAGGCTGATAGAGAGGATCTTATCGGAAACGGACCAGACTGCCTGATTCGTAAAAGGAGCAACCCACCACAAAAGAGGGGGAGAAAACGTCGATAGAGTAAAGCTCTATTGACTTCTTTACCACAAAGGTTTAACAAGGTCCCATGACAACTAATCAATTATCATCTCATAGGGTGAAAATAGGTCCTGGCTTCTATAAGAAGCTCCTTCTGATAGCCGGACCGATCATACTCCAGAGCCTTCTTGGCTCCTCTCTCTCATTCATAGACACCTTGATGATAGGTCAGCTTGGCGACATCGCCCTTGCAGCTGTAGGGCTTGCGAATCAGATGTTCTTTCTTATCATGCTGATCCTCTTTGGAATCAGCAGCGGCTCATCTGTCTTCATCGCTCAATTCTGGGGTAGTAAGAACATAAAGAAGATCCATATGACTATGGGAATCTCTATGATGATCGGATTGTCTGCAGGAGTACTCTTCTCAGCAGTCTCGATCGCAGCGCCAAGATTTGTCATGAGTATTTTCACTCCAGATCCTGCTGTAGTCGAAGCTGGTGCCACCTACCTGCGAATCGTTGGGATAAGCTATATCTTCACCGCGATCTCGATGATATTCGCTTTTGCACTGAGAAGTACTGAGAAGGCTCAGATACCATTGATCGGTACCGCCGTTTCGGTAGTTACCAATATAATCCTGAACTATATACTGATTTTCGGAAAGATGGGTTTCCCAGCTATGGGGATAGCAGGAGCTGCGATTGCTACAGCAATATCCCGTGGGATCGAGATGTTCATCATCCTGTTTTTCACCTACAGACAGAAGCTCCATGTCGCAGGCTCAATAAGAGACTTCCTCACGATCGACAAGGAGTTCATACCGAAATATTTCAAGACCGCTCTACCGGTCATCCTCAATGAGGTCGTATGGTCTATCGGGATGGTCGTCTATAAGATCGTATTCGCACGTATGGGAACTCAAGTGATCGCATCTGCAAATGTCGTCGAGGCGATCCAGGGGCTATTCTTTGTCGTATTCATGGGAACAGCCAATGCATGTGCGGTGATGATAGGGAACAGGATCGGTGAGAAAAATCTGGAGTTAGCTGAGGCCTATGCAAGAAGATTCCTCTATATAGCTCTGATCATTGGGGCCATCATGGGTGCCTTCATGATCTTATTCGCTCCCATTGTCCCTAAAGCATTCAATGTCTCTGAGGAGATCATGAGAACTACAACGCTATCATTGATGATGATAGGATTGATCCTCCCTCTGAAGGTCTTGAACATGCATACTGTCGTAGGGATACTCAGAAGTGGTGGAGATACTAGATTCTCACTATTCCTCGAACTTTCGAGCGTCTGGTGCGTCGGAGTCCCTCTTGCTGTCATCGGAGGGTTGGTGATCGGGCTCCCGCTCCATCAACTGTATCTCTTATTAGCCATCGAAGAGTTGTACAAGGTAATGCTCAGCCTCTTTCGCATACGATCAAGAAAATGGATCAACGTTCTCTCTGATATATAAAAAATGCCCTCTTCTGAAACTCAGAACAGAGGGCAATAGCTAAATAAAAGGGATCCCGAACATTTAGGAGTGAAGGAGACCCCGGTTTTTCTTAATGAATGTATTAGAAAGAGAGATCGATTCCCAGTAATACCTCTGGTGTTGCAGATGTCGATCCAGAGAGATCAGCCGTATAACTGATATCTCCAAGTGTCAATGTACCACCGATCCCATATTCTACAGCATTGGAGAAATCTGCGATATCGGTGCATCCTACAGATGCATAAGGATAGAATTCATCAGTCAGGGAATACCCGAAAGAACCATATACCTCATGCTCATTCGAACCGGAATTGTTATACTCATACCAGAGGGTCGAATCTATCCCCTCGATCGAAGTATCAACACAGACTCCAAGAGCAATATCGCTGAGGTCATCTACTTCGGTATCAACACCATAGGAGACTTCCAGAGTATCAACCTCGATGTCAGTCATTGCAGTGAGGTCAATACTACCAGAAGTTGCAATCGTGTTCATAACTGTATCATAAGAGACTGCCAGTGATAGCCCATCAGCAGGAGCCATACCCACTCCTACTACAATATCTGCTGTTGTTGAAGCATCAGCATCATTTAGCGTCAGGACATCAGTTCCTAAGATAATATCAAAAGAATCAAAATCGACAGCTACCCCCAGACCGGTATCTCCCTGTGTATAGACAAGACCTGTATAATTCCCATTAGGATCATAGTAATATCCCTGACCATAGTATTCAGAGTTTCCAACCTCGACTGTCACATCCGCCGGGAGCTCGATATCGATCGTTTCTAAAGAACCGGTCAAGTCTATCTCTAGGACCCCCTCCAGGGCGTCAAGATCGAAGACTCCATCATTCCCACTTACGCTGACTGAATAGTTCTCACCAGTAACATCGATGGCAAAGTCACCAGAGAATAGTTCATTCCCCGATGAATCGGTATCATATCCTGATTCATAAAAAGCGCTACCATCAAGGGGAATCCCCATATAGTATGAAAACTCTCCAGACACATCAACAGCACAGATACTTACAGCTGCAAATACTATTAGGCAGGCAGCTATCATGATTCTCTTCATTCGTTTCCTCCAAAGCTAGATTTAATATCATTTAACTCTAAAGGAGATTTTTGTGCTCAATCTGTAGAGAATATGTTTTCTTTATGTAGATATGTGTAGTTCTTGTGAAGTTTTGTAGCGTATATGTGATAAAGATTGCCAAAGAAACCATCCTACGGCATACTAGAACCATGAAAAATATTTATGTAGTTGAAGATACAGATGCAATCAGAGAGAGTCTCCATGCCTACCTGGAATTATCAGGCTTCATGGTTAAGTCCTTTGTCAATATCAAAGATATTGAGAGAGCAATCACAAAAGAGGCTCCTGATCTAGCAATATTGGATGTCATGTTACCCGATGGGGATGGCTTCCTTCTCGCGAAACGACTTTTGTCAAAACATAAGTTCCCAATAATATTCATGACAGCAAAAAGCTCTGAATCCGACAGGATCATGGGTTTTGAACTTGGAGCTGATGATTATATCGTGAAACCGTTCTCCCCGAAAGAACTCGTACTGAGGGTAAAGGCGGTTCTGAACAGAATAGAGAAATCAGAACCAGCTACCAAAGAGGAGAACGACTGGGTCCTTGGACAGGACATCCTGCATTTTGACCAGTCGAGACATAGTCTCTCTGTCAATGATGATTCGATCATTCTGACTGCTGCAGAATGGAAGATATTGGCCCATCTCATAGAGAACTTCGGGAGTGTGATCTCAAGAGAACATATACTAGAATATTGTCTTGACTATTCCTATGACTCCAATGACAGGATCGTAGATACTCATATCAAGAACATAAGATCTAAACTAGGAAGCTCTAGTTGGATTTCGACTATACGTGGATATGGATATGTATTCACAGGAAAACAGCAATAGCAAGCAGTGAGGATACCATAAAGATGCGTTCACTTTTTTCTAAGATCTTCGGGTCAATGATCATCACCATCACATTAGTCCTTATCATTGTCTTAGGATCTATGTATATCTCGACTCGTATCTCAACGAGTAAGTGGCATGATACGATCATCGAAGAATATACAGAGATAGTCACGAAGAACCTCGCCTTCGCAGAAGAACAGGAAACGTTAGGACGCACGGTGATCTTCGAAGATATCATCATCAATTCAATCGACGATAACAGGATCACCGGTTTGACCTTTTACGATACTTCAGGAGAACAGCTTTTCAGATGGTCCCGTAAAAATGGAGATGATCCAAGAACAGCAAATGAGATCAATCTAAAAGCATATGACCTCCCGATCGAATACCTGGGAGAACAGATGGGTGTCGCTAAGGTTTTGACTATTTCACCAAACACCTATGACATCACAAAGGACTATATCAATAGATTACTCTTCACCCTATTGATCAGCTTTGTCACTTCAGTACTCTGTTCATTCATATTAGCCTATCTCTTATCAAAGAACATCATGACCCCAATTACCCAGATCTCTGATTCTCTATCTAAACTGACAGAGGGAATCAATACTGCTGAGATCAATACCAAAACAGATATCAAAGAGCTCTATGATATCTCAAAAGCAGCTGAAAGACTCCAGCAAGAGATCATATCTAACGAGAGAAGTAGAGCGGCATGGTTGAATAATATCGGACATGATCTCAACACACCTGTCACATCTCTTCGTGTTCAGATTGAAGGTCTTTGTGACCATGTCTTCACCCCCTCTGATAAGATCTTCAATTCAATGAATGATGAACTAGTGACCTTAGGAAACAGGATCTCGTCGTTCATAGATCTTGCCCAACTCGATTCACCTGACCAAAAGGTGAACTACACAGTAGTCCACAGTTCCGAACTCGTCGATGTCCTCAAGTACTCTTTTCAGGATATCAAGAAGACAAAAGATATCTCAGTACTTCAAGAGATCGAAAAATTCGATTTCTCTACTGACCTAAGCTTGATCACAAAAGCATTCGGAGCGATTCTTGATAATGCCTTCAACTATACACCGGAAGGTGGTGACATCCACATCTATGGGAAAGATGTACCAGAGGGGATTCTGTTCACCGTAGAGAACACAGGAATGATCTCACCAGAGATCTTACCTCAGATCTTCCATGAATTGATCAAAGATGACTTCTCCCGTGGTAAGTCCGGTGCAGGACTCGGGTTATCGGTAGTCAAGAGAATCACTACCCTTCTTGGAGGAACCGTATCGATCAGGAATACTGAATACAATATGGTCCAATGCAAGGTTCTTCTACCAAAGAAAGCTTGATCTTTCTTATTAGTCGGAATCTATCAGTCTTCATCTGGACTAGAGAGGATGTCATCAAAACCGGCATCTTCTTTCGAACCGACGACCCCAACCAATAGATACTGTTTTGAGATTGGATCGTATATGAAACTCTTTTTGAAATGAAATCCTTCAATATCTGAAGTCCTTGATACATGGGTCCTGATCCCGGTACAGAATACCTTTTCCTCACCTATCTGAATGTGACTCTCTCCACATGGTTTGATAGGGATATCCTCTTGTATAAATGCGAGTATCTTCTTCTCCAACTCAGGTATGGATATATCCGGTTTATCAGGAAAGCTGATCACGAACCCATGTTTCACATCCGAATGGAGTACTGGATTGTGATAATCATAATCATCTTTGAGTACCATACTTGTGATATCTTCTGCAGAATGTGCCATTAGACGATATCTGATAGTCTTATCAACAACTTTCTTGATACTCCCCGGATTAGGACCGAATACTGTCGGCCTCGCGACGATGACCTCTTCTCCGATCCCGAACAGGATCTGGGCATTATATCCAAGGTGAGGATAGAGTAGATCGAAGTGTTCTACGATCACCCTTCTATTATTGTCGATAGCTCTATTGATCGATTCAATGATCTCAAATCTCTGATGGAAGGCTGTCTCATAGCTATAATCGATATGGAACGTATGACCAGAGAAGAAATCATCTTCTGAGAAGGTGAACAGAGGAGTACTTCTCACATTCACCCCAGTATCATCATTTGTCAATTCTAATCCCGGGAACAGCCCTTTGATCAATGTTGATTTACCAGAGCCAGCTTTCCCAATGATACCGATAAGGAGATCTGAGGGGGCAAGGTACCGTTGTGCTAGTTCACGTCCGAGAGCATATAGCCTCTGCCTTCCCCTAGGCGCATAATAGGTTGAGTAGATCAGATTCTCTTTTACTGGTATCGGTCTTTTATACACGTAGTTCGAACTCCATTGCTGCTAATGGTGCATGCTGTTGAGCACCATAGATATCGGTCTCTCCAAAGGACCCGGAGGGGATCCTTCTCTTCAAAGTAATCTTCACTGCATAGGCAGGATCAAAGTAGATAATGCCTAGTATATCATCAATCGAGGTATGATACATATGGGAAATCAACTCGGGGGTAATAATTCGAGCCTCTTTGATCTTTTGGAAGATCTCCTCATCCTTGAGGATAATATCTAAGGTCAGTTCAAAGGGTCCTGCATTCTTAGAACGAATTACTTTCGCTACATCAATCAATCTCACTCTCATATCTGTACCTCCTTTACCGGAAACAATCCTGTGATCTCACTCTCATCGAGCTCCATGATATGGTACAGGGAGAACTCATAGACCTCCCCAACAGAGATATCTGATGGAGAGAAGGGAAATGCTAGATTCCCTGCAGTAGAGACCCTACCATCATAACCGAAGTGAAGGAGTGAAGATCTTAACAGACTGCATACTGAATCGGCAGTCTTCTGATCTGGACCAAGTACATCAATAAGGAGTACCAATTCATGCCCCCCTACAGACTGTTCAGGTTCCCAAGGTCCCATGACACCATTCTTACCATATTCGTGGATATGGATCTTCACTTTATCGAAGATATCTGGAATCAGTTTTGAGACTCGATTCTTTACCTCTTCGATGATGCTATCTATCTGTCCCATCATGATGGGATCGTGTGTAGCTGCTATGGAAATCGTTCTAAAGCCCACACAGGTGGCAGCTTCTAGTTTTACTGTATAGGGATCAGATGGGATAAACTTAGAACCTGAGACCTCGACTGTCTCGGGGAATTCTGTGAACGCCACCTCATCTAGATTTATCATCCCACCAGGTCCTGGTAGATGGTAGGGATCAGATTTCTCATACAAGGTATGAGCGCAAGTTGATTCTTTGGTGAACCGCCTTTCCTCATTCAGGGTCATGAGTGAGAAATGATCTGCCTCTATGATTCCAATCACTGAGTCAGAACCAGAACCTGGAGATGAAGCGATCGCTGCACATTCAAGGATCTTTCCGGCATGCATAGCTAGTCCGGGGTCAAATCCCATTCTGATAGGAACTGCGGCAAAACATGCTGGATCATAGGCTCGACCAGCTAATACCACGTCACACCCCTTGTCCAGAGCATCAATCATTGGTTCATAACCCATCTGAGCTACAATATTCGTTGACCCTTCGATCATCTCGAATGTAAGATTAGGTACACCTGCTAATGCCTCTATCTTCTTTTCAACAAATTTCTTTTTGACCAATTCCTTAGGAATGTCTGCATAGATCACTCCAACAGAGAAGGACTTCCCTAACTCTTCTGAGATCTCTCTCACGATATCAAGAGCCCAGTCCACATGTGCTTTAGCACCACTTCCTCCTGCAGTTCCGACAATCACAGGAATCTGCAGATCAAGTCCAGCAGCAATCATGAACTTAAGATCTCTTTTCACTCCCTCTCTATTCGTGAAGGGTTTTCCTGCTCCAAGATAGTAGGGGCCAGGATCTGTTGAACCTCCATCGACAGCGATCACATCAGGTCTCATTTTGAGGCCTCTTTTAAAAGACTCTTCGGGGAACCCATAACCTAAGATCGCAGTCGGTGATAATATCGTACATCGTCGTCTCTCACTCATCACTATCTACCTCTCTGTTCTAAAAGCCGATCCACTATAGCGATCGTTCTTAGCATCTCATTCTTTACAATGGTATACCCCTCATCGAAGCCCATTCCCGGTTTGATCAACATCCTGTCAGGTCTCGTTGCAAGTCCTGCATGAACACATGCAATCGCCGAGATGTTTGTCTCGTTACAGGTACCTCCCTGATAGGCCTCCATATTGTGTTCTTTACAGTAGAGCACGCTTTCGATGGTATTATGTATAGAACCAAGATCTGGGGTCTTGATCTGGACCATCGCACAGGCCTTGGCATCGGTAAAAGCTTTAATATCTTCAAAGGTATTGCACCATTCATCCGCTACGAGTTTTACTGGAGAACCAATGACAGCCAACTGGTCGGTCATCTGTTTCATCACTTCTATCTGTCGTGGTCTCTCACCCATATCAACAGGCCCTTCGATATAGAGATCGAACTCACCTGCAGTACTCTGTAATCCAGCAATATAGTCACACATCTTCACGATATCATAATCGAAGATCTGGCCGATAGTACCGTATACATCAAGATGAAGATCTGGTGAGTAGGTGCTATCGGTTCGTTTAGCGATGACTCGGTCGTGTAACCAGCTGATATACTCGTTGAGAAGTTCTCCCTCTCTTCCAAGTTTTGTATTGATCTCATTGATCAACCCATGAGGCATTACATCGACACCCTTGATGATCATCTTATCAACACCAGTATAACGATCATCACCACTCTGTCCGAACAGTTGCAGAGGTTCCGGGATAAGAGGAAGATCATATTCATAGCATAGTTGTTCAACGGGAAGACGGCCATGGACCTTTGCTACGGAGTTCATCAGAGCCTGAGAGAAACCATATCTGATTGCAGTATGGACCCTTCGTCCATCAACTATCATAGAATCTATCATTGATGCTAATTCTCTGAAGGAATCAAGCTCTCTTCCTATCAGTTTCGGAAGGATCTTCTTCTGTATGAAAGGGATATACTCCTCTGCACTGAAAAGGGGATCTCTTCCCCCGGCACCTGAATACTGAACCGCGGCACAGTCTCCGATCCCTGCTAATCCATCAGAGGTCATGATCATCACTGAGATCGTCTCACCAGCTTTCCTGATAGAATCAAAACCTTTTGTCTTTGTATCTCCTGTATAGAAGAATCCATCGTGTTCAGCTCCATTTTTTATAGCTAGCTGATCATCAAAGTAAAACCCTGAATAACCAGCTACACAGATCACATCTTGTATCTTCATTTTGGTCTCCCTACCAATTTTCCCTTACTTATGGCATAGATATCATCAATGACCATCTGAAAACTGGCTTCTCTTCTCTCATAGGCCGCACGCTCTGCGATTCTATCTCTATGATATGTCTTGATATCATCACTCAATGGCATATTCCCTGTATCAAACAGTCGTACAGCTCCGTTATTATCTCTGATGGGTAATACCTTACCAACATTATTCTGTGAGGGAGCAAAAGGTACATCCAAAAACCCCGCCTTGAAGGCAAGTACAGCTCCCTTAGCCAGATCACCTTGTCCAAGTGAGATAACAGAATCAATCAGAGCTTTCGTCTCCTCTTTGATGATCTCCTGTTCAAGGTCTATATCTTTTAAAGCCAAAGGTTTGAGATCAGACACCATCCGAATACTCTGTCTTGTAGTCAGAAGTCCATCTCTATTTGCCTCTTTCGTCGGAATACCCATCGCCTCATGGGGGGTCTTCACGATGACCTTGGTCGCTCCAGACATGACAGCAACTACGCCACCCCAGGAGATAACAGAGAAGGCCTGAGCCTCATTCTCCGGAAAGCCTCCCATCCACTGGTGGAATACTGTACTCAATTGATAATCAGTATAACCAAACTGGCCAAAATAGGTTGTAGCACTCTCTTTCAAAGCTCTGATCGCTGCAATATCCTGAATCAGATTACCTGCCTGCCCATACCCAAGAGTAAGGGACTTTACCCCTTGTTCAAGGGCAAGGATACCTTCAATGACAGCTATAGCATTACTGATACAAGGAGGTACCAAGGTGCCAGAAAGAGGCCCAAAGGGTTCTCGATTTATACTACAACCCTGTTCCTCATATTTTCCGACTAAAGCATCAACATACTGCCAATCTCTGATCGATCTTTCTAGAGGGACGCTCTTAGTATAGGGTATGTTGTAGGAGATCCCTCCTCCCTCATAAGAGGTAAAACCTCCTGCGAGTGATATCTCAGCTAGTAATCTTGCATCTGGGGTACCATGCCGGACCTCAACTGGCTTATCAAGGGATTCTATGATCTTCCTGCAGGCGGAGACTCCATGGTTGACAGCAGGGAATCCATTGAGCAGTGATCGCTGTGCTTGAGTAGATCTTTCGATCCCCTTTTGGGCATCCTCATAACGATTCTGTCTGGTATAGGCATCAATGGTTGTCGGTAACAGATCAGCATAATCCTCAAGAAAAGAGAGTAACCTGATATGCTCATCAACAAGAGCTACACCGGCTCTTGGTTGCAACAGGATAGTACCACTATCCAAGGCCTTCTGTAGTTGTTTCGAGAAGACCTTCTCACTCGGTAGGTTCTGATGAAAATCAACCGCTTCATTGAAATCGACATCTTTTCCTGTAGGCCAACTCTGTAGGACCTGTTGACGTTCTTTTTCAAATATATCTTTATCCATGAGTCTATGCTCCCTTTTCTTTTGATAATATCTGATTCCAGAAATATTCTGCTAAGACTTTGTCTGATACTCCCTGAATCACTGAGAGTAGAGGAAGTTGATAGTCCTTATCGAATTTTATTACAGGGGAATCTGGAACGAGCCGAATCTGTTTCTTACCTGTATCGAAAAACACCTCCATTTCTGCTCTTCTTGCAACCCCTCCACTTACTAGTAGGAACTCTATAGTGGAAAGATCTTTTCCAAGCTGTCTATAAAACTGTCCATCTACGGAATAGATAGGGCTAAGAAGGCCTGAATGTCTCTTCACAGCTAAGGAGAGTGCTGAAGACGCCAAGAGGTTCTCGAATCTATGCTGTTCAGCATTTTGGGGAATATGTTCTATATGTTCCGTGACGAGTTCTGCATAATCTTTCAAACCAGTATCATCATCAATTAGTTCACAGAGATTCAACGAGTTCAGTCGTAATCCGATATCTCCTTCGACACTCCGGGTTATCTGCAACTCCTTCACACCACTTCCAAAGACAGGGACCCCATCATATAGAGATCTTAAGGGCTCTTTGACCACTGAATAGCAATCGGTCGTAGCTCCTCCGATATCGACGAGAGCCCAATCATGTTCATATTCATCGAAGGTGGAGATCCTCTCTATAAAGGAGAACAGACTCCCTGGTGTAGGGATCGGTTCACACCCTAGAATATCTCTTGCCCTAGAGAGCCCTTTACCTTTCATGATCTGGTTCATGAACACCTCTTTGATCACTGATCGAACCTCTTTGATAGATGGCTCATCTATCTGAGGAAGGATGTTCTCACACATATAGAGGGTAAACTGTTCACTTGAGGACAGGATCTTTTCAACCTCACTCTTAGCAGATCTATTCCCTGCATACACAACAACACTAGAGATCTCAGATTGTGAGAGCATGTGAGCGTTCTTTAGAACATACTCCATATTCCCACCATCAGTACCTCCCGTTAGAAGGATTATATCGGGATTGATATTTTCTATGGTCCTGCAATCCTCTTCAGTCAGATAATACCCAAAACTACCACAGAGTTTAGCACCGGCTGAGAGTGCAGCTTCACGTGCTAACTTCTCCGTGTATCTTGGTACTATCCCAATAGCCACCATATTCAGGCCACCGTGGGCAGAGGATGAGAATGCAATCTCAGGAGAGTCTCCCTGAGCACTCTCTGAGAGTCGATGAAAGATACTCACACAGGCGGCAGAGACATCACCTCTATCTGTTGGATATTCAAGACGCTCGGTCAATTCCAGATGATCATCATGAACGGTAAACAGGGCCCCTTTGGTAAATGTGGATCCAATATCTATGCCAATATGCTCACTAAAGGACATTCTTTCTCATTCCTTCTTTATATAGCTCTTGTTGAGAGATCTCGATTCTTCAGAATATCTTCCTGAAGGATTTCAGCCTGATCAATCAATTCAGTATTTGGAGGAACAAAGACTCGATCGAATCCCATATCCAAGAACTGCTTTTCAACGATAGCTCTATCATTCTTACCGACTACTAGATTCCCACCTATATAGAGGACGATGGGATCAAGGCCTCTCTCGATACACCGTTCCCTAAAGCCTTCACAATCGATCTCTGCATGACCGTAAAGAGAGGATACGAGTATCGCTTCAGCACCAGTCTCTATCGCTGCATCAATGAACTCATCCTGACTGACCATAACACCTAGGTTAGTGACAGAGTAGCCATTATCTGAGAAGAATCTATCTAAGATCTTATTCCCTACAGCATGACAATCAGAGCCTATCACACCGAGTACAACCTGCATTTTATCCATGATCAACCTCTTTTCTCCATCAGCTTTGTGATCTGTTCTTCGATATGTATCATTGACCCTCGTTCTATCTGATACTCAAAATGTCTGATAGAGCCACCTCTCGTGGTAAACTCCTCTAAGACCTTAGCCTGATCTGATAATCTCATCTCTCCATTCGGGGGAATGATCAATAGATCCTTGTCTGCTAAGAACTCCCGTAAGTTCTGTTGTTTGGAAAATCTCAAAGTCTTAATATCTTTCGTGAGAATTCCGAGAGACCGTAGTCTGGTTCTGATGATCCTATCAAAGATCTTACTGTCACAGATAATCCCACCTCTTGTCATCTCATTTATCGATGCAAGATCGATGATTGTCTGATGGCTTGGCGCAACTGCAGCTTGGAGTATCTTATCCTGTAAATCCGGGACCTGACCAACGAGTTCTGTGAAGTGTGTCGTAGTGGTTAGAATGAGGTCATAGTTTTGAAGCACCTCATTAGCATTCGGATTACTCATGATATCATCAAGAAGATAGTCTTTTATCGTGATCTTAGAGAGGTAACTCAATTGTCTATGAAAGAGTTCTAATGATTCAGGATTACAATCTACTGTAGCTATCGATAGATCAAGTTGGCGATATCGCCTCTCCATCATCATGATATGAATCAGATTACTGATCTCTTTCTCCCCGAATTTAAGACTTTCTAGTTTAGTCAGAGCTTTATCTAATATTTTTACTGCCTGTTCTTTACGATTCTCAGGTTGGACCATATGAATAGAGGAGATGAAACTTCCTCTTCCCTGTGTCATCTCAATGATCTTATTCTGAGCTAATTCCATATAGGCTTTCTTGATCGTTCCCCTCGCAATACCAAGAGAATCGGACAATGACCGTTCAGGAGGCAGTTTATCTCCAGGATTCAATGTACCATCCTGTACCATTTTAGTAATCTGCATCGTTATTTGCCGATAAATTGGTGTGCTACTCTCTTTTTCAACCTTTAATTCCATCTTTTTTCCTTAAATGTCTTAATTGGTATATACCATTATGTACCATCATTAGGAGGTCATGTCAACATTTTTATCTATTCTTTTTGAGAAAGTATGGATTTTTTAATCTGAGGGTATATACTCATTCTTAGACAAAGAGTAAAAGGACGTATCTCATGACAAAAAATGATATTTCAACATATGAACCAGAAGCGGTATTACGATATTTCTATGAACTTTCACAGATTCCTAGAGAATCGGGTAACGAGGCAGGAGTACAAGAATACCTAATCGAATTTGCAAAAATACATTCACTTAACTATGCTGTTGATTCAATAGGTAATGTAATCATCAAGAAACCAGCATCAGCTGGTAATGAGCAAGTACCGTCGGTAGCAATGCAGGGTCATATGGATATGGTCTGTGTCAAAGACGATGACTATATTCATGATTTCCTGACTGATCCGATAAAACTCAAGATCGATGGGGATATCCTTACTGCAGAAGGGACAACACTTGGAGCAGACAACGGGATAGCTCTTGCCATGGTTCTTGCCATCTTTGAAGATGATACTTTAGTTCATGGACCTTTAGAAGGAATATTCACCATATCTGAAGAGACAGGCCTAGATGGTGCTTTTGGTCTTGATATCTCCAAAGTAGATAGTAGAAGACTTATCAACCTCGATTCCGAGGAAGAGGGAATATTCTATATAGGTTGCGCCGGTGGTGGAGAGGTCGTAGGAACTTTAGAAGCAGATTGGCAACCTGTTCCAAAAGGATATTCTGCATGGGATCTTACTCTTTCAGGATTCCTTGGGGGCCATTCAGGTGCTGAGATCCATACTGGTCGAGGAAATGCTATAAAATCAGGTGTCAGATTCTTAAAAGATATCAGCAGAAAGACTCCCTTACATATCGCATCCCTCAATAGTGGAACCAAGAGAAATGTCATTCCTAGTACCTTCTACAGTACTTTCCTCATACCTGAAGAATCCGAAGAGCTTATTGAACAATTTTCGCTTAAACTTCAAGAGGCAATGAATGCAGAACTTTCTTCCGGTGATCCAAATGCAACTATCTCAGTAGAAAAGACTAACATGCCAAACAAAGTCATCTCGAAGAAGCAAAGTAGTGCTGTTCTCAGTGCTTTGACAGTCACTCCTCATGGTATAGATGCCATGAGCAAAACGATTGAGGGGCTTGTTGAGACCTCAAACAATCTAGCCATCACAAAATTAGATGATAAAGCTTTCTCTTTCACTGCTAGTCAACGTTCTTCAATCACCTCAGCTAGAGATGAGATCGAAGACAGGACCGCTACTGCTTTTGAAACCTGTGGAGCTACCGCTAGGATCGAAAACAAGTATCCTGCATGGACACCTGATCCTGCTTCTGCTATGGCAAAACTCTGTGCAGACTTCTATCAGGAGTTTACCGGTAAGGAACCTGTTATTACTGCCATTCATGCAGGTCTTGAATGTGGAGTGATAAACAGCAAGGCAAAAGATATGGATTCAATATCCTTTGGTCCAGATTTAAGTGGTGTTCATTCAACTGATGAACAGATGAGCCTCTCTTCAGCAAAAAGAATATATGATTATCTGTTGGCATTGCTCACCTATATGGTAAAAGCTTAATAGGATGAAGATGAAACCACTTATAGGGGTGATGGGAAACAGGATCCCAAATAGAGACCCTCTTTTCCAAGGTATGGAACGAGACTATGTGAATCATGACTATATTCATGCGATCGAAGAGTGCGGAGGAATCCCTGTGATCCTTCCAATCACTAAGGACCCTGAACTTCTCATCCCTTTCATCGATAGGATCGATGGTCTATTATTATCCGGGGGTTATGATATTCATCCTTCGATCTATGGCGAGGCTCCTCACCCCCTACTTCAATATGCCGACAAAGGTATTGATATCGTCCAATTAGCACTAGTACAATATGCAATCTCTATAAAGAAACCGATCCTGGGAGTCTGTCGAGGACTTCAGCTTCTAACCATTGCAGGTGGTGGAACCTTATATCAAGACATCTCCTTAGCACAGAAAAACCCCATTCAGCACTTTCAAAATGCAAAAAGATGGGAAGCTACACATAACGTAACTATCTCACCTAGCAGCATCCTGGCAAAGAATTTCGGTTCAGAGATCATGACAAACAGTTATCATCATTGCTGTATGAGAGACTGTCCTGAATCCTTTCGAATAACAGCAATGGCTTCTGATGATATACCAGAAGCCATTGAATATAAGGGATCTTATCAATTCATAATTGGTGTACAGTGGCATCCTGAGATGATGATGGTACATTCTGATTCTATGCGACCACTGTTTGAATCTTTTATTTCAGCTGCTACACCCAGGCCTTGACCTTCTTGGCAACTTCTACGGCCATATCATATCCTCTCCGTTTATCTTCTTCAGTGGGAGCGCCCTGATACTCTACGGAGCCACTACAGTCCCATTTCATGGCTTTGATAAATTCTTCATATTGCTTCTGAGCTCCACCTGACCAACCGAAAGATCCGAATCGGAAAGCTTTACGGTTTAGGACATGTGATCTTTCCATTACATCTAAGACAGCATACATAGGAGGGAACATCTTATATTCATAAGTTGGTGTACCGATGATAATCCCTGAAGATCTCCAAGCAGAAGCTAGAACAAATGAGACATGTTCTTGAGGGACTCTGTGAACATGTGCTTTGACACCTTCAGACTCGAGACCGGAAAGGATAGAATCCAGTAACTGCTGAGTATTCCCATACATAGAACTCCAAACAACGGTAACCTCTTTTTCCGCAGGTCCACTCTTATAAGAGGCCAGTTTCAAATAATGGTCTATGATCTTCTTTGGATTCTCTCTCCAGAGGATTCCATGACTTGGAGCAATCAATTTAATATCGAAATGTGCTAGCTTCTTTATCCCTCTCTCAACAAAGGCAGAGAAGGTCGAAACGATGTTCGCATAATAACGTTCAGTCTCACTTTCATAGAAAGACATCTCCTCTTCAGTGAGTTGGTCGTCAAAAACATGCTCTCCAACCTGTCCAAAGGAACCAAAAGCATCACAGGAGAAAAGGACTCCCGACTCCGGCTCATAGGTCATCATAGTTTCTGGCCAGTGAATATTCGGTGTATCTTCGAAGAGTAGCTTCTTACCTCCAAGATCTAATTCATCACCGGATCCGACAGCGGTCACCCCATCTTCGATCCCATAGAATGCTGATATTAGCGGTACTGCTTTTTTACTGCAGAGTATCTGTAATCCAGGATTCTTCTCTTTCATCTCTTTTAGCCAACCGGTATGATCAGGCTCCATATGATTAATAATCAGATAGTCAATTGATTCAAGAGTCAGTCCTAGAGTCCCAAGCTGCTCTGAGATCTCTTCAATAGCATGTTCCCAGTCTTTGACAAGATCTATTAAAGCGACTTTCTCACCTCTTACTACATATGAGTTCAGTGAGACACCCTGGGGTATCGGCCAGATCCCCTCAAAAAGATCCTGATTACTGATGTTTGCCATCACACTAAAAATATCGGGAGCAATTTCTATTGCTTTCATATGTCATATCTCCTCATGAAGTAGATTGCTATGAGCTTATCTATTAACTATACATATACTAAGCTAACGGCCTATGAGTCAATCCATCTATAATGGGAAAATCCCATCTTCCTTATATTATATTCCATAAACCTGACCGTTTGACCTGATCGTTCATATATTCTGAATAATCGGGAATATAGGAATGTACTAATGCTTTAAATTCTCTGCTATGATTAAATACGAGCCTATGTGAGAGTTCATGGATGATAATACAATCAATAAACCTTTTAGGAGCACAAAGAATCTGTGTGTTGAATCGCAAACTACCCTGTTTATCACAACTTCCCCAACGTCTACGCATCAAACGCACAGTAATCTTATCCTTAACTGAACCAGCAATAAGTTCTTCATGTATAGTAGTCCAGTATTCAACCCGTTTTTGAAGATAGATCAATGCCTCTTTCCGATACCAGTTTAATACCTTCTTTCGAATATAGACTTGAGGATCCGAAGAGATACTGGAGGGAATAGCGATCTTGAGTATACCATCCTCCCACTTCAAGGAGAATAAATCACCTATATGAGTCTTCAGAGTATATCTGTTCCCATACAAATAGAAGATATCCCCATCACAATACCGATGTACTAATTTCGGTTCATACGCATCATAGATCTCTAGTTTTTTCCTGATCCAGTCATATTTCTTCGCTACGATCTCATCGATATAGTTCTTTGAGCACCAAGAGGGCGCATAGACCTCTACAACTCCTGCTATGGATATCTTGATACGAATAGATGATCTTTTTCTGCTTTTATACAGCGTATACTGTACTTTATGATCCAAATTCACTACTATCCTCGTATGAAAACAATGAAATTATATCTATACCAGTCAACACCTTTTCTCTGTATCAATCAGGAAAATATACTCTACACCCCTGACAAAGGTTTAAAACAACTCAGAACAGATGCTGAACAACATAATATCACATTGATTGATGATGAAATAGCGATATTCACTACAAGAGATAAGATCTTTGAAGGAAGCCAAAACAGTATTGCGATTGGAGCAGGTCCCTTTACTGAAGAGTTACCAAATGAACATTATCAACTAAGATCTATTCCAGAGGGAACCTTCTTCTTCTATCAATTCGCTGACAGCTCTCCAGAAGGTATCACTTCAGCATTACAATACAGTATTCAATCAATGAAGACTAAGAATATGAAGAGTGCCTCTGATGAAGTTATTCTTCGAGGTGTAAAAGAGGTCGGATTTTATGTATATCAGATCATTATTCCAGTGCTCTAACCGAAAGCATAGAAGAAGGGTACAAGAAAAGGGATAATCAGCGTAAGAATGACCCCGTGTGCAATCGACAATGGTACATAAGCCGTACCATTAGATTTCTCTATGATCGGAAGTGTCACATCCATGCTAGTTGCCCCAGCTATACTGATCGAAGCATGCGGTTTGTAATAGCTAGCGAGTAGCGGTATCATTAAAAAGGCGATACTCTCTCTAAAGAGATTACTCAAGAATGCTATAGATCCCAGAACGGGATCACCCAACTCTGTGATAAGAACACCAGATAAAGAATACCATCCTAGCCCTGATCCGATAGCAAGTGCCTCGAACATCTTGATATCAGTGAATATCGGGATTAAGGAGGATGCAAGCAAGGTGCCTATCAAAGTAGCAAGGGGTAATAGTATCGATATAGGATTTTTCAAGACACTGATCACATCAGTATTATTCTGAACCATCTGTACACCCACAAAGAACAAGAGCATATAAAGCAGGATATTCGTTACAGAATCAGAGAACCAAGAGAACAGAGGGGTGTAATAAGCTAGAAGTGCACCGGTAACAACACAAAGGAAAAGCTGTAATGGATCCTTGAAATGAGAAAGAAGTTCTTTGATATTAGAGGAGTTTTCTTTCTCTTTAACAGGCATATTGGGAGTCTCAATCTGTTCATGATGGAATATCTTTTTAAGTATCAATACTACAAACACACTCCCAAAAGTGGTGAGAACCGCAAAAAAAAGAGCTAAGCCACCTATCAAAGATAGTTTTTCAGCTATATCATCAATCAAACCCGTACGAACACCCATAAAGAATAGGAGTAGATATAATGAGATATTCAAGAGCTTATCCACCAACATATTCCATGTTCCGGGTATGATGAATCTCGCACTTACCATCCCGACAGCTAAGAATGCAAAAAGGGTTATAAGGTAGAGTATTGTTTCCATACAAAAGAATGTATATGATAGTAGACTCTTGAGCAACATACTCTTGTTCATTTTATCAATCATGAGTATATTTTTATGGAACCAACCAAGGAGCCACACAAATGATCGAGCAGATTAGTGATACGTTAACAAAGATCACCGTTGATGATAGAGAGATTTTTCTCATAGGAACAGCCCATGTATCTTCAGACAGCGTTAAAGAGGTTGAGGATTTCATTCAGAATGAAGCTCCTGATCGAGTCTGTCTCGAACTAGATCCAGGTCGCTATAAGTCCATGATGGAAGGGGCTTCCTGGGAAAACGTCAATATTCAGAATATCATCAAACAGGGTAGAGGGTTCTTTCTACTTGCTAACCTTGCTCTTTCCTCCTTTCAGAGAAAAATGGGACAACAGACTGGAGTCACACCTGGTGAGGAGATGCATATAGCTGCGAATGCAGCAAAAGCAGCAGGAATACCCTACTCATTATGTGATCGTGACATTCAAGTCACATTAAGAAGAGCATGGAAGAAATCCTCTCTTTGGAATAAGGTTAAAATGCTTGGAGTCCTTGTTTCAGCAGCATTCTCCAATGAGAAACTATCAGAAGAAGATATTGAGGCACTGAAAGAGAGAAGTGCTCTCAGTGGAATGATGGAAGAGTTGGCAAAAGAGCTACCCACCGCTAAAAAAGTCCTTATTGATGAAAGAGACAGATATCTCGCAACAAAGATCTTTGAGGCAAAAGGGTCGAAAATCGTTGCAGCTATCGGTGCCGGACATGCTAACGGTATCGCTGAAACAATCGAAAACCTTTCTGAAAAGAAGATCTCTACAGATTTAAAAGATATAGAGACCATCCCAAAATCATCAAAAATCTCAAAATTCCTTCCATGGCTGATTCCTGCTTTAGTTGTTGGATTATTGGTAACAGGATTCATAAATGCAGGGTGGTCTCAAGGTCTCAAGATGTTCGTCTATTGGTTTGCAGTCAATGGTGTATTATCTGGAATCGGAGCTATCATAGCACTAGCACACCCATTAACTATCATATTATCAATACTTCTAGCCCCATTCACCTCTTTGAATCCGACAATTGGAGTGGGAATCGTCGTTGGTGTGGTTGAAACGATGGTAAGGAAGCCAAGAGTAAAAGATTTTAAGAGTATTAATGATGATATTCTATCTATTAGAGGCTTCTACAGAAATAGAGTTACCCATGCCTTGATCGTATTCTTTCTCACAAGTTTAGGAAGCACTATAGGGACATTCATAGCCTTCCCATTTCTTATATCATTATTGGGTTAGAGCTAGAACGGCATCCTCTATCGTCCTACAGGGGACGAAAGTCAAACCATCATGATTCTTATGAATCACTTTTGACTTAGTCCCTATATCAGGTCCAACCATTACCGTGAAGCCCATCTCTCTTGCCGTCTTGATTCGCTTATCAAGGTGTTGGACAGTTCTTAATTCTCCGGCTAGACTTAACTCACCAACCAGTACTATATTATTACTGAGTTTTTTACCTGTTATAGATGTGTATATTGCCATCGCTAAAGCTAATTCTATACCAACTTCACTCAATCTCATCCCACCAGCAACATTGATATAGATATCATTCGCGGATAACGATAAGCCAAAATGTTTTTCCAATACAGCTGATATACGAGAGACTCTTGCACTATCAATACGATCTGAGTAGACTCTGCTGTACCCGCTCTTTGCAGGGATCGTCAGTGCCTGAATTTCAACCATGAAAGTTCTTGACCCCTCAAATACTGCAGAGATGACACTTCCTGAAGGTATCGGTTCTCTTCGTTGTCCAATAAAGAACGTCGCAGGATCCGCAACAGGAAGTAGTCCCTTTCCCCCCATTGTGAACACACCTAATTCATCTACAGAACCGAACCTATTCTTACTAGCTCGTATGATTCTGATACCTGAAGCAGCCTGCTCAAAATTAATCACAGTATCTACCATATGCTCTATAACTTTGGGTCCAGCGAGAGATCCATCTTTTGTGACGTGGCCAATAAAAAATATTGCTGTTCCTTGCAATTTAGCCCAGTTGATCAACTCCATACAGGAATATTTGATCTGAGATGTTGTACCAGGTACTAATCCAACCTCTTGACTGAAAAGTGTCTGAACAGAATCAACGATCACTAATTGAGGTTTATTCTTATTTAAGACCCTCTCAATATGTTCGAGTTCGGCATCATGTAATAGAAATATCTTGTTGAGTTTTAATTTTAATCTATCGGCTCTCATTCGAATTTGGGTTGGAGATTCTTCACCTGAGATATAGAGACATTTTGCTACTGGTGAAGAACTGAGCAGCTGTAGCATAAGGGTAGATTTACCGATTCCTGGCTCTCCTCCGAGGAGTACCGCACCACCTTTCATGATACCACCACCAAGAACCCTATCAAGTTCCGTGATACCAGAAGTAAATCTATAATCCGCTAACGTATCTACCTCTGTCAGATTTATTGCCTCAGCAGATTTTTTCTTTTCTGCTGAGGTCGTCTTCTTCTTAACAGTTACTTGCTCCTCTTCAAAACTATTCCAAGAGCCACAAGAGGGGCACCTCCCCAGCCACTTAGTTTCTTCGTGACTGCAGGAGGAACATTTAAATATTGTTTTATTCTTCTTTGCCGGCATATTCCTAGAAATCTATCAGTTCAACTTCAAAGATCAAAAAACTGTTTGGAGGAATAACTCCAGGATAACCTCTCTCTCCGTAGCCCAATTGGGGAGGAATAATAAGAGTTCTCTTCTCACCTTTAGTCATCTGTTGTAATGCCTCATTCCATCCTTCAATCACCTGCCCAATAGCGAACTGTGCAGGTTCACCTCGTTTAACAGAACTATCAAAGACCTGCCCATTCAATAAAGATCCGGTATAATGTACAGTCACAGTCTGCCCCATCTTTGGAGAAACAGCTCCATTACCAGCTTGATTGACGACGTATCGAAGCCCGGTTGAAGAAACAACAGCTGCAGGCCAACGGTTTTCAATGTCTTTCATCATATTCTTTTGGCCATTCTTAATCTTATCTTGGGCTACTGACATTGATTCAGAAACCCTTTTTGTAAAAATATCCTGTGTGACAGTAAAAGCTTCTGCCTCTGAACCCTTTCGAATGATCTCAATTTTATTGATCCTATCACCCTGCTCAATACTATTCACTATATCCATACCTTCGACTACATTGCCAAAGACAGTATGTTTATTATTCAACCAAGGTGTTGCTACATGGGTAATGAAGAACTGACTACCATTGGTATTCGGTCCGCTATTAGCCATTGATAATACGCCAGGACCTACATGTTTGAGGGAATCGTCAAACTCGTCTGGGAAAGAGTAACCCGGGCCACCAGTACCAGTACCCTTCGGACATCCCCCTTGTACCATAAAATCTGCAATGACTCTATGAAAGTTTAAACCATCATAGAATGGCTCTTCGGGATTATCATGATTCAACGAACCTTCTGCTAATCCAATGAAATTCGTAACTGTCATAGGAGTCTTCTTATAGGTCAAAGATAAAAGGATATTTCCTTTCTCTGTAGTTATTCGTGCATAGATCCCGTTTTCTAAATTTTCCATAATTTGTTTCCTCTTAACTATTTATATAAATCTGATTTCTTTGCTATCAAAGAATAAATACGTTCTAGATCATCTGTTGAATAGTAGGATATCTCTAATGAACCTTTTTGCAAAGTCCCTTTTATCTTTACTTTTGATCCACACACCTCGACAAACTTCTCCTCGACAGAGGTTATCTCAACCGGGCGTTGAATGATCTTCTTCTTTTTCCTGGTCTTACTTGCTCTAGAACCATTATTCAATTCTTGTGCAAGATCTTCAGACTGTCTAACTGACAGATGCTCTGTTATGATTTTATTCAAAAGAATAGTCTGTTCAGCTGGATTCACTACTGACATGATAGCTCTCGCATGCCCTGCAGTTATCGCCTTACTGATAAGAGCATTCTGCACCTGCTTAGGTAATTTTAAAAGTCTTACACTATTTGCAATTGTTGACCTCTTTTTCCCTACTCTGCTAGCAAGTTCTTCTTGACTGAGTTTCGAACGATCCATTAAGAATTTGAAAGCTTTAGCCTCTTCGATAGCATTCAAATTTTCTCTTTGAATATTCTCAATCAAAGCTACCTCTAACCTTTGTCCCTCGGTAAAAGACTTAACTATTACCGGAATCTTATCCATACCAGCAATCTTAGAAGCTCTAAAACGTCTTTCACCTGCTACAATGTAATATCCATTCTTTCTCTTTTCAACGATTATTGGTTGTATGACACCCTGCTCTTTAACGGAAGCAGCAAGCTCACTCATGCTTTCAGGGTCAAAGTTTTTTCTGGGTTGATTAGAATCGGTCTTGATTTCAGTCAAAGAGACCATCTCTATCTGTTCCCCAGTCTTCTTATTAGAGCTTTTTTCAACTATATCGTCGAATGTATAATCACCAATCAGTGAATTGATTCCTTTTCCTAATCCATGCTTAGACACGTTCAATCACCTCTTTTGCTAAATTTTTGTAAGCCACAGCTCCGGCACATTTTGCATCATATTCTACAATAGGCAACCCGTGCGATGGAGCCTCTGAAAGCCGCACATTTCTTGGAATCTTACTTCTAAAAGTCTTATCCTTAAAATATGCTGAAACATCTTTAACGACTTCATTGGCCAATCTTGTTCGAGAATCAAACATTGTAAAGGCTACGCCTAATAACGCTAAATCTTTATTCAGACTCTTTTGAATCGTATGTATTGTCCTCAACAGCATTGATAATCCTTCTAATGCAAAATACTCACATTGAAGTGGTACTAATACATAATCCGAGGCTACCATGCCATTTAGAGTGAGCAAGCCTAAAGAAGGTGGACAATCTATAAGAATGAAATCCCATTCATGGTTCACCTTATCCAACTGTTCTTTTAGTATGAATTGATTATTCTCAAGTTTGGCTAACTCGATGCTTGCTCCAGTCAGATTGATATCTGAACTAACGATAAACAAGTTTTCGACCGGTGTGCGTTGTACTGCCTCAAAAAGAGTTGCTTTTTCACTTATTACTTCATAGATCCCAGGTAAAGAATCATCCACACTTACCGAACTAGACATATTCCCCTGTGGATCAAAATCAACAAGAAGTACTTTTTTTCCTGCTTTAGCAAGATAGGCTCCAACATTGACGGCAGTTGTTGTCTTGCCCACACCACCTTTTTGATTTGCGAATACAATTTTCTTAGCTATCATAAAAATCAGTATAGACGAAATAGATACAGATGTCAGCATATTATTCTTGACGATTATCAAATCTTCATGTATTTTTCAAAGACAAGGAGCAGAATATGGAAGAACAGGTAAAAAGCGCAATTAATGACATTAGACCTTCATTACAGAATGATGGTGGAGATATCGAATTTATCAGCCTAGTAGGAGACATTGTAAATGTCAGACTTGTTGGCGCATGTGCAGGATGTCCCATGTCACAGATGACACTGAAACAAGGTGTAGAAAGATATCTAAGAGAAAAAGTAGCACCTACATTGACTGTAGTCTCAGAAAACTAATTCTCATTGTTTCACGTGAAACAAAAGAGGTTGTTCTATTACAGAACAACCTCTTTTTTATTGATATTGATTAGTTAATGTTTCACGTGAAACATTATTCGAGTTCTTCAATTTCTTCTTCTTGTTCAGTTCTAGCTACAGATACAATCCTATCCGGCTTCTTAATATTTGCGATGATAACACCGCCAGTATTTCGCCCCTGAACAGGAATAGTCGACGAATCTACTCTGACCGATTGTCCCATAAGTGTTACACACATGAAATCATGTGCATCATTCACACTTAGAGCTCCAGCAACTTCACCAGTCTTATCAAACAGTTTATAGCAGATTTGCCCTTTTGTTGCTCTTGAATGTGGAGAAAAACTATCGAACTCAACTCTCTTGCCATAACCATTCTGGGTCAATACCATGATTTGTTCTTCATGATTAACAAGTAAGATACTAGCAACTTCATCTCTTGGTGCAAGTTTGATACCAGTAACACCTCGAGTAGCTCTTCCCATCGCTCTGACCATTTTCTCATCAAATCTTAAACCAAGACCCCTTCGAGAGATCAACATAACCTCATTCTCACCATTAGTAAGAAGAGCACTGACAAGAGTATCGCCTTCATCGAGATTAATGGCAGCAATACCACGAGTCTTAGCATTCTTGAATAATGGTAGTTCTACCTTTTTCACGACCCCTCTTTGAGTTCCCATGAAAACAAAGGTTCCTTCTTCAAAATCTCTGAAAGAAACAATTGCAGTAACATCTTCATCCGGTGATATAGCCAAGATTGCCTTAAGGTGAGAACCCTTGGAAGTTCTTGTTCCTTCAGGAATCTCATAGGTCTTGATCCAATACGCTTTACCTGCCGATGTCACGAACATGATATGATCATGAGTCGATGTTATGAATAGATGTTCTACGAAATCAGAATCCCGAAGTTTTGCGGCTTTTGAACCTTTTCCTCCACGACCCTGGCTTCTATAAGCAGCAGAAGGAACTCGTTTGATAAATCCCTTATTAGAGACTACAACTACAACGTTCTCCTCTTTAATAAGATCTTCCATATTCATCTCACCGATTTCTTCTTGGATTATCTCAGTTCGTCTTTCATCTCCATATTTCTCAGAGACCTCTTTGATCTCTTTATCAACGACAGCAAGTATCTTTATTTCACTACTTAATAAATCTTTAAAATACTCTATCTTTGTCCTTAATTCTTCTAACTCGTCTACGATCTTTAGGGTTTCAAGACTAGTCAGCTTCTGTAGTCTCATCTCCAGAATTGCTTTTGACTGTAGCTCTGAAAGACCAAATCGCTGCATAAGGTTTAGTTTAGCATCTTCAACATTCTTGGATTCTTTGATGATCTTAATGACTTCATCAATATTATCCAAAGCTATTCTCAAACCTTCTAAGATATGAGCACGTTCTTCTGCTTTTTTCAGATCAAATTGAGTACGTCGGATTACTACTTCTTTTCTATGTTCTACATAATAATGAAGCATCTCTTTAAGAGATAGGAGTTTTGGGCTACCATCTACTAGTGCTAGATTATTAATATTAAAATTTGACTGCATCTGAGTATGAAGGAAAAGCTGATTAAGAAGCACTTTCGGTACAGCAGTTCGCTTCAACTCAATCACGACTCTCATTCCATCTCGGTCTGATTCATCTCTGATATCTGCGATACCTTCGACACGTTTATCTCGAACAAGATCTGCAATTTTCTTAAGAAGATTTGCCTTATTAACCTGGTATGGAAGTTCTGTGATTATGATAGCATCTCTACCCGATTTTATCGTATCAAGATTATACCTTGCACGAACAACGACCTTACCTTTACCCGTTCTATAGGCATTCAGTATTCCTCGTCTACCATAGATGATACCCTGGGTAGGAAAATCTGGCCCTTTCACGATCGTTGTCAACTCATCGAAGGTTATATCAGGATTTGCTATATAAGCAGATACAGCATTACATGATTCGATTAGGTTATGAGGAGCCATGTTCGTAGCCATACCAACAGCGATACCACTACCACCATTTACTAATAGATAAGGAATTGCTGCAGGTAGTACTAGTGGCTCTTCAAGTGAATCGTCATAGTTTGGACCATAATCAATCGTATTTTTATTTATATCTCTGAGCATTTCCTCAGTAATACGATTCATTTTAGCTTCTGTATATCTCATCGCTGCTGGTGGATCACCATCAACAGATCCAAAGTTACCCTGAGGTCTTACAACTGGATATCTCATTGAGAAGTCCTGAGCCAATCGTACTAGAGCATCATAGATTGATTGATCCCCATGAGGGTGATACTTACCTAGTACGTCTCCGACAATACGACCACATTTCTTGAAAGCCTTATCGTGTCGTAATCCCATCTCCTGCATTGAATAGAGGATTCTTCTATGGACCGGTTTCAATCCATCTCTTACATCCGGTAAAGCTCTACTGACGATTACGGACATCGCATAATTCAAATACGATTCCTTCATCTCATCTTCAATAGCTATTGGTATGATTTTTTGTTTTATTTCGTTATCCATTAAATAGTTACCTTTATACTAGATTTAAACATCAAGATTAGAGACTAATAGTGCGTTCTCTTCTATGAACTTTCTACGTGGTTCAACTTCTTCACCCATCAACATTGAGAACATGGTGTCAGCTTCAACAGCATCATCCATTCTCACCTGTTTTACACATCTCGTTTCAGGATTCATGGTAGTTTCCCATAACTGGTTAGGGTTCATCTCACCAAGACCCTTATATCTCTGAATCCCTACTTTTGAATCATTATCTGAAACACCTAACTCTTGGATGATCTTGGTTCTTTCTATCTCATCAAAAGCATACTGGATCTTTTTACCATAGGTGATCTTATATAATGGAGGCATTGCAAGATAGACATAGCCGGAGGTAATCAATTCAGGCATATACCTGAAGAAGAAGGTCAATAACAGGGTTCTAATATGAGAACCATCTACATCGGCATCGGCCATGATAATGATCTTGTGATATCGTACTTTATCAGGATTGAATTCCTTACCAGCACTCGCACCAATCGTTGTTATGATCGGTACCAGTTTTTCATTTGAAAGAACTTTCTCTGCACGAGCCTTCTCTACATTCAGCATCTTTCCCCAAAGAGGAAGTATAGCCTGAAACTCTCGGTTCCTTCCCTGTTTTGCAGAACCGCCAGCACTGTCTCCCTCGACTATATAAACCTCGCATTTAGCAGGGTCCTTCTCACTACAGTCAGCCAACTTTCCCGGTAATCCAGATCCCTCTAAGAAGGATTTTCTTCTTGTGAGGTCTCTTGCTTTTCTTGCAGCAATACGTGCTTTTGCAGCTAGGACCGCTTTATCCAGGATTAGCCCGATAACTTCTGGAAATTCATCGAAGAAATCAGAGAGCTTTTGGTTGACCAAAGACTCTACTATTCCTTTTACCTCTGAATTTCCCAATTTTGTTTTGGTCTGACCCTCGAATTGCGGGTTTGGAACCTTTGCAGATATAACTGCTGTGATACCTTCTCTGACATCATCACCTGAGAACGAATAATCGACTTTCTTAGCATGTTTTGATTTTTTTAGATAATCATTGATGACTCGAGTCAAAGCAGCTTTGAATCCGATAAGATGGGTTCCACCTTCTCGTGTATTGATATTATTTACGAAAGAGAAGATGTTCTCAGAATATCCATCATTATATTGAAGAGCAATCTCAACCTCTACGTTATCTTTTGAAGCCTCAAAATAGACTGGTTCAGGATGTAGAGGTCTTTTGGATTTATTCAAATAATCAACAAAGGATTTTACTCCTCCCTCGAACTTGAATTCCTTCGTTTTCTCCTCTTCTAATCTCTGATCAGTGATAACGATCTTGATGCCTTTATTAAGAAAGGCTAACTCTCTTAATCTATTTGCAAGAATATCAAAACTATATTCTATTTCTTCAAAAATTTCAGAATCCGCTTTAAAACGAACTTGAGTACCCTTCTTTTCCGTTTCCCCGATTACTTCTACAGGGTTCTCTGGGATACCTCTTCTATACTTCTGAAAATATACATCATTTTCTCTATAGACATTAATCTCACACCATTCTGAAAGTGCATTCACTACTGATACACCAACACCATGGAGACCACCAGAAACTTTGTAGCTATTCTTATCGAACTTACCACCGGCGTGAAGTTTTGTCATGACTATCTCTAGTGCACTTACATTCTCAACTGGATGAATATCTACAGGAATACCTCTACCATTATCAACGACTTTGATAATTTCATCTTTTTCAATGGTTACCTGAATCTCAGAACAATGACCGGCTAATGCCTCATCTATACTGTTGTCAACGATCTCATAGACAAGATGATGAAGACCTTCTGGCCCCGTTGAACCAATATACATACCGGGTCTTTTTCTTACAGCTTCCAACCCTTTTAAGACTTGGATGTCTTGAGCAGAATAATTTGTTTGCATATGATATACCTTATACTATTATTTGAATCACTGAAGTATACATTTTTACCATATAAAAGTAAATAAATATGCTTAATTCGAATATCTTTTTTTTACTATTTCAGCTTGATAAAAACAGACTGTGAGCCTTTTTAAATAGACTTTCTTGATAAATCATTCAAACTTTAATAATTTTTCCTTTTATGAGCTTTTACTGTTTATTATTTAACTCTGATTATTACCCTCTTTTCTGTCTTGATTCTTGTCAATTCTAGCTACCTCATATAGAATACATTTCATGAGTCAACCTAACTATGATTACTATGATTTTTGGAAAGAAGCTCTATCTCAGATCAAGATAGAATTAAGCAGTCAGGAGTTTGCTACCTGGTTTTCCAGAATAGACTATAATTCAGCAAAAGAAGATACAATAATACTCTCTGTTCCATCTAAGTTCATTAAGGATCAAATATCACAACGATATAGTACTCTGATAAAGAATACTCTTCATGATATTGCCGGAACTATACTTACTCTAGATTTCATTGTCATAAAGAAAACGATGAAAGAACAACATGAAGTTGAAGACACACCAATAAAACAAAGTAGATCCATTGCAAAAAAGAGAAAGCCAAATGAGACGAACTCATATTCTTTTGATTCCTTTGTTGTTGGTGATAACAGTTCCTTTGCTTTCAATGCCTGTATGGCTATAGCGAAGAATCCTGGCACCTCCTATAACCCCTGTCTTATATATGGTGGAGTCGGCCTCGGAAAGACACATCTAATACAAGCAGTAAGGAGTTATATAAAAGGTAACCTTTCAGAACTGAAGGTGGTTTATGTCACAGCTGAAGCTTTCACTAACGAATTTATTCAGGCAATAGGTCAATCTAAGACTACCCCTTTTAAGAATAAGTACAGAAAGGTTGATATACTACTTATTGACGATATACATTTTCTTCAGGGTAAAGAATCAACTCAGGAAGAGTTATTCCACACTTTCAATGACTTATATGATTCAAACAAACAAATGATATTTACCTGCGATAGACCAGTTTCTGAGTTGAAAAAACTCACTGCTCGTCTCAGAAGCCGATTTGAAAGAGGGTTGAATGTTGATCTTCAACCTCCAAACTATGAGACCCGACTAGCTATTCTGAGAAAGAAATGTATCAATCATAATTATGTCATTTCAGATGATGTACTTGATTTCATCAGTAAGAACATCAACACCAATGTAAGGGACTTAGAGGCATCACTAACTAAACTGATTGCCTATTCAAAGCTATTGAATAAAGATATAACCATAAAAATTGCACAAGAACAGCTTAAAGACTCCTATTCATTGAATCGAGATCATAGTATTGCTATTGAAACAATCCAGAAAGCAGTTGCAGATTATTTCAATCTCTCCTATATAGAATTACGATCTAAGAAAAGAACCAGAGCTATAGCTGTCCCCCGTCAGATTGCCATGTATATATCACGTAATATGACTGATTTCTCAACTACTGAGATTGGCTATGACTTCGGAGGAAGAGATCATACAACTGTCATGCATGCTTGTCAAAAGATTGAATCTCTTATCCAGGCAGATTCTTCAATGGATAATACCATACAGAAACTCATGAGAAACATCAAAGAGTATAAGAGAGAAACATAATATTATGTAGTATACAATTAAGGTCAGTTTATGCTGGCCTTTTTTTATCGTTAAAGGGCCTGTTGATATCTTCTTAATAACATTAGGATAAGTTGTGGATTTTTATCAATAAAATGTGGATAATATGATATAGTTGTTAATAAGTGTATAGAATGTGGATAAAAAAACAGAGTTATACACAAAAATTTTCTATTATATTTTATTATATTAGTAGAAAATAGTATGTTTATACACATTGTCCACAGACCCTATTACTACTACTACTAATTAATAATATATAGACCATAGTAAGGAGCCATTATGAAATTTACTTCAGCTAAAAATTCTTTGTTAAAAGAGATAATGATCGCACAGGATATTATAGCTTCACGAAATGCTCTATCTATACTTTCAAATGTACTTATTGAGACCGCTAATAATCTATTAACTATAAAAGCAACAGATCTTAATGTAGGTTTTGAGACTCAAATTCCTGTTGATACAATTGACCCAGGTTCTACCACTATCTATTGTGATAAATTACTTGGAATACTTAGGTCTCTACCTGATGGAGAGATTGAAGTTGAACAATTAGATGATAAAGTCGTAATAAGGCCATTATTTCAAAAGATTGATTTCAGATTAAGAAGTATAACCTCTGAAAAATATCCAGAGATGAGAGTATGTGATGATCAACTCTACTTTTCAATTACTAGTAATGATTTTATCTCTATGATTGACCAGACAATATTCTCTGTATCAGATGATTCAACTAGATATTTTTTGAATGGTGTATACATGGAAAATGGTGGAGATGGTCTAGTTATGGTAGCTACAGATGGTAGAAGACTATCGTATATGAACAGAATCATTGAGCAAGAGATTCCAACTTTTAAACCTATAATAATTCCTCCTAAGTTTCTTGGATTGATTAAAAAATTGAGTTCTCGAGAAGGTATCATAGAATTAGCTATCCATGATAACTATATATTCGCTAAATTTGATTCACATAAGATATCTTCTACACTCATAGATGGACAATTTCCAAATTATAAGAGAGTAATTCCTGAAAAACAGAATTTTCAATGCATTATAGATAAAGATATGTTCTATGATGCTTTAAAGAGAGTATCTCTTCTTGTTGACCAAAAATCAAAGAGATTATTCATAGATATAGATATTGAATCTCTTACTCTATCTTCAGAAGAAAGTGATATTGGAAAAGCCAAAGAGGAGATTCCTTGTGAATTCTTTGGAGAAAAAACTCGTATAGCAGTAAATTCTATGTATGTGGTCAATCCTTTAAAAGTTATGCCTGGTGAAAAGATCAGTATCAGTTTTTCAGAAGCTAATAGAGCTATTAGTATTGCTCCATATCCTGAGAAAGATTTCTTTCATATTGTTATGCCTATGCAGCTTGATTAGAATATATGATCATTGAATCATTAAGAACATATAATTTTCGTAATCTATCTGATTCTACCATTGATACCTCTAATAAACATGTTCTCCTTGTAGGTGATAATGGACAAGGTAAATCAAATTTTATAGAAGCTATATACTTTGCCTGTTATGGGTCATCTTTTAGAACTCGTCTTCAAAAGCAGATAACAAGATTTTCTAAAAATGATTTATCGGTAATAGCCTCTATTAAGAATGGGGATAATACTTATAAGATCAAAGTCATTTTCAAAGATGGTAAGAGAAAGACTTACATAAATGATAATGAAATAAAAGATAGAAAAGAGTTGCTATCTATCTGTACCTGTATTGTATTCTCTCATGAGGATATGGAATATGTGAATGGATCTCCTATGATGCAACGAAAATTCTTTGATCAAACCATATCCCTTTTGAATAATCCCTATATAGATAGCATGAGATTATATAATGCTGTTATCAAACAAAGAAATGCTCTTCTCAAGAATGGTGATGAATCTCTTATTGGTATTTATAATAAAAAACTTGCTGATATAGGATTGGAGATACAAAGACAGAGAACTTGGATAACAGAAAAATGTAATGAGATTTTTCCAACCCTTTATGAAAAGATTTCTGAAAATCCTTTACCAGTGACTATAATCTATAATCCTTCTTGGAAGGCAACAAATTGTAGTGAAGATATCATTAGAATACTTGAGAATAGTTATAATCGTGATAAAAAATATGAAATGACGACTTCAGGACCTCATAGAGATAAATTCATGTTCATACAAGATGAAAGAGATTTCATATCTACCGCTTCTACTGGACAGATTAGACTTACTGCTATCGTGATGAAATTAGTTCAATCTGTTTTATATGGTAATTTGATGAAAAATAGACCTATTCTACTTCTCGATGATGTTCTACTTGAACTTGATATAAGCAAAAGAGAAAGATTCTTAGAGAATATATATGATTATGATCAAGCCTTTTTTACATTTCTTCCAAAAGAATCATATTTCAAAGAGAAGAATACTGATAATATAACGTTCAAGGTTTCCGATGGAGTATTGGAGAGTATATGAAAAAAGCTGCAGATTTTATTGAACAGATATTCTCTTCAATATCTATCAATGAACATAATGAAGTCATTTCTCTTTTCAACAGTTGGGAAGAGATAGCTGGTTCTAATATAGCTTCTCACTCCATAATATATGATTTAGATGGCTCTTCATTAATTATTCATGTGGATCATCCAGGTTGGGTGCAGATGATTGACTTGAAGAAAAGAATGTTATTACGTGTATTGAATCAAAAATACCCTGAGTTGAATATTGAAAGAATTGTAACCTATGTTGTTTAATAGTATGGATATATACTGATTGTTTCTGTCCAGGTATGTGCATGTTTGTTGGGTTGACAAAATTATTTATGAAAAGTATACTTCCTCACTCGATGATGTGTACTTAGTAACTCGACTTTTGCAGTTAGAACAACAAAAAATGGATGCAACTATATATCAGAAAAAGAATAATAGCGTAATCAAGAAAACATATTTCTGTAGTGGTTCAGCAACCTTTTTTCGTTTTTCCTATCATAGAGCGAATTTCTCCAAGCTTGAGGTACTTTCGGCTGAAATCAGTTCCAAGCTGCTTATCGAGATCTGCTAATATCTGGTCATAGTAATCAAATACATAATATCCATTCTCCACATATGATCCCGAGGCCTTGCGAAGGCTCTCCGCAATCTGTCCCGGATAGTACTTCCCAGACAATTGATGATCAAGCAATCGAGTGATGGTGAGTGCGAGAAAACACGTAAGAAAATGTGCTTGAATATGTTCATATTTACTCACATACACTGGACGGGATTGCAGTACACTCTTAGTGATCTTAAAGGTCTCTTCGATCTCCCATAACCCACGATACATCCCAATGATGTCTCGTGCTGTCACTTCCCGATTAAGCACAAGAAAGTTCCCATCCTCCCATCTACTACGACCTTTGAATGAACGTTGATCTTTGGATGTTCCGTAGACATTAGTCGTGATGGCATAGTAGCCATCAAATCGTTCTTCTTCTGCGAGTTTCTCTTCATCAAAGAGTAATTCGCTCAAAAAGTCTTCCTTCACCTCTCCCTGCTCATCGAAACACACTTCAGAGATATACTTCCGAGCTCCCTGGGAATAGAGTTTTCCCCGTTTGGTCGAATCAGTGATCAGCTCTCTCGCCTTTAGGATGGTCTTCTCCCGTGCTGCTCTCGCCTTCCTCGCATACTTCTCACTGTAGAAGACGATCTGTCGTTCATTGACGGTGATTCTTCGCTTCGCATGAGATGCCCCCGTTTCTGTATAGGGACTGAATGCGATAGTTTTAGGAATCAATCGTTCCTTGAACTTTAGCACCTTTCCTGTATGAGCATCTTCTGAGAACTGGTAATCATCTTGACCGAGTACCCATTGCTTGAACTCATCAGTGGACTTTCTGATCGAATAGCTGATGATGTAGCCATTGTGGTCCAGGATGATCTGCCCCTTATTATCCCCGGTCATCATCCCCATATCTGCGATGATGATCATGTCCTTCATCCCGAACTGTTCTGTGGTCGTTTTCATCACAGGTCTCAGGGTCTTACAGTCAGTAGTATTCCCGGGAAAGAGATCATAGGTGACAGGAATTCCCTGTTCATCCATGAATAGCCCCATCTGTATGATGGGCTCAGGACGATGTTCTTTTGAGAAGCCCTTCTTCCTGAGATCATCCTCTTCATCAATCTCGAAATAGTAATTTGTCACATCATAGAAAAGCATGGAGTTGTCTCTTCCATACTGTTCGGTGATCTTGGTATTCAGATGTGAGAGCAGGGCATCACGATGACTGTTGAAGAACGGTAAGGACCGATAGACATCATCAAGAGAGAAATCCATTTTCTCGAAGTACCGACCTCGAGAGAGCCAGTTTGACCGTTTTGAACCGGGGAAGAGGACCCGTTCATACGTCAGGAGCCTCAGGATAGCGTTATGGTTGAAACTGGCCTTGGTATACCTGCGGCGGTTATTGATAAAGTAGTCAAGTTCAAGCTGGTGGTAGACCGTAGAGAGGGCAAGAGCACCAAGATTCTTCCTGTTTGGTCCTGTTTCAAGAGACTTCTGTGCATCAAGCTTCTGATAGGGGTCGAACTTCAGCACAACCGGAGCCGTATCTTTCTGTTTCTTGGCCGTCATCTGTTTAGCGACCATGGTGAAATGAGCAATAGGATCTTGGTATTGCAGAGATAGCTGTGAGAGGTAGCCGATAGACTGGATTGTCCGTTGTTTAGATTTTCCCTGATCATCCCGATACCCTTCAACGATTGAAAGATAGAAGTCACCAGACTTATGCTGAGTTTTTTTCAAGTACACCGCACCCCTCCTGTATGAGTTAAAAGTATACCATAAAAGAGAATGATGCACAATACGCAACATGCCACGACAGTTATATGTTTTCAAAAAGTGCAAAAAAAAGTTCTAACTCATTCCAGAGTAGAATCTTATTCCTTGGTACTGCTGTTTCGTGCTGCAAAATTAGGGAGATAAATTCATGTTCATACAAGATGAAAGAGATTTCATATCTACCGCTTCTACTGGACAGATTAGACTTACTGCTATCGTGATGAAATTAGTTCAATCTGTTTTATATGGTAATTTGATGAAAAATAGACCTATTCTACTTCTCGATGATGTTCTACTTGAACTTGATATAAGCAAAAGAGAAAGATTCTTAGAGAATATATATGATTATGATCAAGCCTTTTTTACATTTCTTCCAAAAGAATCATATTTCAAAGAGAAGAATACTGATAATATAACGTTCAAGGTTTCCGATGGAGTATTGGAGAGTATATGAAAAAAGCTGCAGATTTTATTGAACAGATATTCTCTTCAATATCTATCAATGAACATAATGAAGTCATTTCTCTTTTCAACAGTTGGGAAGAGATAGCTGGTTCTAATATAGCTTCTCACTCCATAATATATGATTTAGATGGCTCTTCATTAATTATTCATGTGGATCATCCAGGTTGGGTGCAGATGATTGACTTGAAGAAAAGAATGTTATTACGTGTATTGAATCAAAAATACCCTGAGTTGAATATTGAAAGAATTGTAACCTATGTTGTTTAATAGTATGGATATATACTGATTGTTTCTGTCCAGGTATGTGCATGTTTGTTGGGTTGACAAAATTATTTATGAAAAGTATACTTCCTCACTCGATGATGTGTACTTAGTAAGTATAAGAGAAAAATTCCGCGTAAGCGATGATATAATGGAGAATATCCTAGGATGAAAAGAACGTATCAACCAAGTAAAGTAAAGAGAAATAGAAAATTCGGTTTCAGAGCGCGAATGAAGACTAAAGGTGGACGCCTTGTTCTTGCAAGAAGAAGAAAAAAGGGTCGAAAGAAACTCTCAGTCTGTGATGAGAAAAAACCTTACTAAACATCAGATTGTTAGAAAAAAGTCTGATATTAGTCGTATTTTCAAGGAAGGAAAGATAGTATCGGTTCGAGGATATAAATTAGTCTGTGTACAAAATGGACTGGATTTTCCAAGAATCATTATCATACCAGCTAAGAAATTTGGCAATGCTGTTCAGAGGAATACTGTTAGAAGAAGATGCAAAGAGATCTTCCGAAAGGGGTATTCCTTTCTTGGGCATGGCTATGATATAGCTTTTATTATCTATCCAGGTAATGAATATGATTACACAATATGTAAAAAGCAATTTTGTAAACTCGTAGAAAAAGCAGGTCTATTCATATAGATAGACCCGCTTATTTTTTATCTATACTTTCGTTCCTATAAAAAACGTATTCAGACTTCTCACTAAGTATTAACTAGGAGAAATTTATGGATAAAAGAACAATACTGGCTGTTGTATTATCAGTCATAATCATTACTGTTGGATTTACCATTCAAAGTGTATTCTTCATGCCCGAGGTAGCAGAGGCTTCTACTGTTACGGAAGAAGTAGTAAACCCCACTGCGTCTGATAATAATTCCATCCCAACTGAACAACTAAGCACTCCCTCATCATTAGTATATGAATCTGGTGTTGAAGGATCCGTCGTTCCATTAGGAGAAGATCCAAAAGATCAGGATTATTCAATAGAGAATGATGTCTTCATTGCTACTTTTGATACTGCAGGAGCAGCAATCAAGAGTATTAAGATGAAGAATCACCTTGATGATGGCATACCTGTAGAGATGATTTTCAAAGGATCTGAAGATCAAGCTGCATTCTATCTCTATATAGGAAATGATAGACAGAACCCCGTTGATTGTACTTTCAACATGAATGTGATTGATGATTATACAATTGAATTCTATAGGGATTTCTCGATCATCGGAGAGGATGGGAAAGCTTCAGAAGAAACTTTTACGTTAAAAAAGAAGTTTGTCTTCAACCAAACTGATTATATGTTTGAGATCTATATATCCTTTGAGAACAGTGTTAATAAAGTCATTCCTCTAAACTATGACGGATATGCCTATACGTTAGCTTATGAACCTCAGATTGGGCCTGAATTTTTTGAAGAACTAGATGGTAGATATACGTTTAGAAGATTCTATACCTACCAGGATGGTAAGAAAGATCAGGCTAAACTGAAAAATAATGAATATATAACTAATGATTTCATTTCATGGGCCTCCTTAACTGGAAAATATTTCACGGTCATCGGAGTTCCTGATTCTACCCCTTATACCGTGACCCTTACTGAGAATACTGTCGAAGGTATTCCATTAGGCTCACAGATGTATTTCTCACGACCGGTAATTAGAAGTTCTGCCAACACTGATGTGTTTAGATTCTATGTAGGACCTATCTTAAGTAGTAATCTCTCAATTTATAATGATGCAGAAGACAATGGGTTTGGACTGTCAGATCTTCAGCTTGAAAAAGCAGTTGATTCCAGTTCTTGGCTGGGTTGGTTAGAGACTGCACTGAAATGGTTACTTTCATTCTTTTATAACCTGATACCTAACTATGGTGTTGCGATCATCTTATTAACGATCCTTATCAAGGTAGTCTTATATCCCTTTACAAAGAAAAGTTATGAATCGACGGCTAAGATGTCAGCATTATCACCTCAGATCGCTGAGTTGAAAGAAAAGTATAAAGACAATCCTAATAAACTTAACGCTGAAACTGCAGACCTATATAAACGAGAGAAGATAAATCCTATGGGTGGATGTCTTCCAATGTTATTCCAGTTCCCAGTATTTATTGCACTTTATGGACTTTTGAATAAACATTTTGAGCTTAGAGGGGCTATATTCATCCCTGGTTGGATCACCGACCTCTCATTACCTGAATCAATATTCACTTTACCCTTCTCTATCCCATTCATCGGAGATGCTATTAGACTGCTTCCAATGCTCTATGTAGCCTCTATGATTTTCTCTATGAGACAGAGTCAGTCTGCTACCGCAAACAACGCGCAGTCTCAGAGTATGAACAAAATGATGATCTACTTCATGCCGATCATGTTCTTCTTCGTATTGTACAATGCACCATCAGGACTTATCCTCTATTGGTTTGTTATGAACCTCATAACTATTTTACAACAGAAAATCACGAATAGGGTAAAGGCTCATCAGATTGAGGAAGAGATAGCTCATCCTGAATTGAAGTTGGTGAAAAAAACCAAAGGAAATAATAAGGTAGCACCCAAAAAGAAGAAGTAGATATCTCAAGATATAAATGACTTTGACTCTAAGGAGATAATATATGATAAAAGAATTTGAAGGAAAAACCGAGCAAGAGGCAATAGATAAAGCAGTTGCAGCGCTCAACCTTGATAGAGAAAAATTTGATGTCGAGATACTCGATGCTGGAAAAAAAGGGTTTTTTAAAAAAACCAATGTTAAGATCAAGATTCATATGCATGAAGATCGAGCTGAAGAGACAACGATAGATACAAAGAATAGTAATACTACCGAGATAGCAACTAATTCTGATTTTGAAGAGAAAGTTCTGGAATTCGTTTCTCAGGTGATCACAAAGATGGGATATTCCTCAAAGGTGATGATTGCCTATAGAAAAGATAATAAGATCGGTCTTAATATTGTTTCTGAACATTCAGCGATCATGATCGGTAAGAAAGGGAAGAATCTTGATGCGTTACAACTCTTAGCAAATGTTTATGCAGGTCAGATCGATAATACAAAGAAGATTGTTGTTGATACTGAGAATTATAGAATTAGACATGAAGAACAGCTTGTAAGAATGGCATATAGAACGGCTGTACAGGTTAAGAAAACTAAGAAATCAAAGCTTCTTGAACCAATGAACCCATTTGAGAGAAGACTCATACATACGGCATTGAATGATATAGTTGATGTAGAGACTAAAAGCGAAGGTGAAGGTCTGTATAAACGTGTGAGAATCGTACATAAGAGTACAAGAAGGAGCGACCTGCTCTAGACTCAGATATGAGATTAAGAACGAGCTGCATAATTATTATGCAGCTTTTTTTTCAATAGTATTTGAGAAAAACCAAAACGGTTGTTATAGTGAATAGAATTCAGTATATTGAAATGGAAAGAATTGAATTTTTGAGGTGGATAAGATGAATAAAGGATCATTTCTCTTCACGTCTGAGTCAGTCAGTGAAGGACATCCAGATAAGCTGTGTGATCAGATCTCTGATGCGGTACTTGATGAATGTTTAAAAGAGGATGCAAGCTCGAGAGTTGCATGTGAGACTTTCGCTACAACGGGCATGGTCCTTGTTGGAGGAGAGATCACCACATCAACCTATGTATATTTACAGGACCTAGTAAGAGATGTAGTCAAGGAGATTGGATACACCAATCCTGATTATGGACTCGACTATCAGTCTATGTCTATCTTGAACACTATCCATAGACAATCGAAGGATATATCACAGGGTGTTTCTGTCGGAGAGGGAATGTTCCAGGGGCAGGGAGCAGGAGATCAAGGAATGATGTTCGGTTATGCCTGTAATGAGACACCTGAATTGATGCCTGCAGCGATCATGTATAGTCATAAACTGTTACAGAGAGCTGCTCAGTTAAGAAAAAGTGGGCAAATATCATGGATGCGACCTGATTCAAAGAGTCAAGTTACCATGAAGTATGAGAATGGATCTCCAGTTGCAATCGATACTGTCGTCATTTCTCACCAACATGATCCTGATATCGATTATGATACGATCGTCAATGATGTGACTGAACAGGTGATCAAACCAGTTCTAGAACCAACAGGTATGTATTCAGATGAGGTCAAGGTTCTTATCAATCCAACAGGAAGATTCGTTATAGGTGGACCTCATGGTGATTCCGGTCTTACAGGACGAAAGATCATTGTAGATACCTATGGTGGTATGGGAAGACATGGTGGTGGAGCCTTCAGTGGTAAGGATCCATCAAAAGTAGATAGATCTGCAGCCTATATGGCTCGATATGTTGCTAAGCATGTTGTAGCAGCAGGGCTCTGTTCAAGATGTGAAGTACAGCTTGCATATGCTATCGGGTATCCAGAACCTGTAAGTGTGATGGTTGATACATTTGGAACAGGAAATGTTCCTGAAGAAATCATTACAGAGGTTGTGAGAAAAGTATTCGATCTGACACCAGCTGGTATCATCAATGCCTTGGATCTATTGAAACCTATATATCGTGAGACTTCTCGATATGGCCACTTTGGTAGAGAGGAGTTCACCTGGGAGCAACTCAATAGATTGGATGAGTTCAAAAGAGCATTCTAAACCAATAATTTAGTTAAAAAGACCTGAATAGTGATTCAGGTTTTTTTTATTGACAAATATATCGAGATACGATATATTGAATACAGATATAGCGACCAACGATATATAAAGGAGTACCAATATGCCTGCAGAACAACCATTAACGGAGAGTACCTATCTAATTCTTGCCACCCTCACAACTCCAAAACATGGATACGCCATCATGAAAGAGGTTGAGGATCTGACAGGCGGTACTGTTCAATTAGGTCCTGGTACCCTTTATGGCGTGTTGAAGAGTATGGTGAAGAAAGAGTTGATCATTGAGCAAAGCAGTAGTGATCCAAGAAGGCGTATGTATGTGATCACCGATAAAGGTGTAGAAGTCATGAAAAGGGAGACCACCCGATTAGAGATGCTAGTTATCATCGGAAAGAAGTCTTTAGGGAGAGAAGAAATATGAAAGAGACCATGCGGAAATGGAAGATATTTGGAGCCTGGAATCTAGAGAAAGAGGTGAATTGGCTCGTGGAGATGGCAAGAGAGGGGTGGATCCTTGAATCTGTTGGGTTGTTCAACTATACCTTCAAAAAAGCAGAACCATGTGAGATGTGTTATCAATTGGATTTCTCCACACACAAGATTAAGGACCAGGAAGAATACCATTCTATCTATGCTGAGGCTGGATGGGGGCTTATCGGGAAGATGGGTGGATGGAACTACTTCGGGAAACCCAAGAAAGAGGGAGAGACACAAACGATATATACCGATAAACAATCATTGATAGAGATGTTTAAACGTATTATTTCTTTTCTTGTTATTATTAATGGGCCGACTGTCTATTTTCTTGTGATTATGCATTCTTCTTTTACTATGGCTATGCCGGCTGCTATCAACATTATTATACTTTCACTCTTCGTATTGGTCGAATTTGGGATAGCTTATGCAATAGTGAGATTATTGATACATATCAGGAAGTTAAAAGCAGAAGCTCTTCAGTAGATGGAAAAATGAGATATATTCCATAGAGATGATCTAAGTGGTCGATTCCAGATGGGCCCTGATCTCGTTGATTTTATCCCTACTGAACTGAGCACCGACCTGATCAATGATCTCTCCAGCTAGATATGATGCACAATGACCTGCATCGGTTGAGGACCTACCAGCACATAATCCATAGAGAAAACCTGCAGCATAGTTATCACCGGCACCGGTGGTATCTGTGGGTTCTCCCCCCTGAACGGGGATTGATTCTATATTACCGTGATCATTCACAAAGGAGCCATGTTTGCCATTCTTGACTATAGAAAGGGGGCAGATCTTACCCATACTCTTAGCACATTCAAAGGCATCATAGTTGTTGAAGAGGATTCTTGCCTCTTCATTATTGGCAAAAACGATATCTGCATAATCTTGAATAATCTTGAGAAAAGTCTCACGGTTTCTACTGACGGCAAAAGGATCCGCAATATCGAATGATATTCTTGTACCATTGGCTTTAGATATATCTAGGGCCTTTAATATGGCCTTCTTCTGAGAGTCGGTATCCCACATATATCCGGTAAAATGAAAGAATTCTGCCTCTTTTACCCTATCAGCTGCAAGATCCTCAGGTCCGAAATCTCTATTTGCTCCTAAGAATGTATTCATTGTCCTCTCTGAATCAGGAGTCACGAGGATAATGCTAGAACCTGTCTTTGATGATGTCTCTCGAATCTCATCAAGAGCACCACTTTCAACAATAGCTTTCTTATAGATTGGGCCATACGTATCAGTACCGACCATCCCCCCGAGAGCTCCGGTAATTCCTAACGCGCTCAACGTTATTATAGTGTTGGGACAGGAGCCCCCACTACTATAGGAGACCTCTTTATTCGATATGAACTCTATCAGTTCTGCCCGTTTATTAGCGGTGATGAGGTGCATAGTCCCCTTATGGATACCAAGCCAAGAGAGATCTTCATCCGAGATGGGTACGATAATATCTATGAGAGGGTTTCCCACTCCGTAAACAGATGCTTGCATGTATCTATACTAGCGGTAATTCAATCGAAATACAAGTTAATGGTGTCTTGCATAAAACTTCTAGCGTCCCTCTTCATCTTTTTGATACGTTCTTCTTTTGAATCACATAGTTCATGATAGGCTGAAGGATAGATAGGGCTCCCAATGATCATAATAATCTTTGGAGCAGGCCAGAAACGTCTTTTCTGTTGGACCTCTACTATAGGGATAATTGGGACCTCAAAGAAATATGCTAATGAAAAGGCCCCCTTCTGAAAAGATTGGAGTTCTCTATTAGCTATGAGTAACTCACCCTCAGGGAATATATGGATGAATCTGTTTGAGTTATCAAGAATCGAACCAATCACTTTGACTATCCTACCAGGATTTTTCTTTGGAATTGGAAGGCCGCCAAGTGCTCTTATGAAATAGGAGAAGAAGCGATTATTTGTGAAAGTATCCTCTAATCCTGTGAAATAGGTCCTGCGTGGCCAAACGGCCTGTGCTGCAAAACCAGGATCAAGATAATGGAGATGATTCGCAATAAGGATTCCTTTATCAACTGATGTTAGATTTTTCCTTCCCTCGATCTTGATCTGATAGACCAGAAGATAGACGATGCTCTGAACAAAGAAGACTATATGAAAGAGAATCTCAGAGAGTATCTTGAATAATAATGAAGTATTGAGGATTTCTATTTCACGACTCTGTTTTTCCATATATACCCTTTCCCTGTCATAGTGATGAAGCAGCCATACAGAAACATAGCAACTACGAGAGTCATTGTTGGAGTGAATAAGAGGATAGTCTTAAGTGAGTATCTGAGAAAGACCATAGTCTGCATCCATGCAAGGAGAAAGAGTATGACGCCTAATAAGACAGGTATCAATAATATGCCGCTGAAAAAAAATTCATAGAAGAGTATGAATGTAGGAGCGATCATGAAGGCTATGATGATCGGAACAGCAAAAAGGGGAAGGATAATCTTCTTATCGAAGAAATCGATGACACTTCGAGTGATACCTTTTAAGGCAGCGGAAAAGGAGTCGAACATATTGCATGATACGACTGTTCCGAGGTCGAGGAATATCTGATGGTACCCATGAGATAAGAGATTTCGAGCAAGATGGATATCGTCAGTTATGGAATCTCGAATAGGGTAGAATCCTCCGATATCATGCAAACAAGAGGAGCGAATGAATATATATTGACCGATAGCCAATCCGAATAAAGGATTCTTTGATTTTTTTTGAATCCAGAGAGGATTTATGAATAGGATATTGAAATGCATTGCCGTTACGACTGCTAGATTGGAAAACGAAGGTGCAGTCTGCCTAGGATAGCCGGAGATCATATCGGTATCATGATAGATGATATTTGTATATGCAAAGGATACACTGTCTACTGAATGCTCGGTATCCGCATCTGTGAGAAGATAGTATTCCCCTTTTGCAGACTCTGAGAGCTGTTGCAAAGCATAGTTCTTACCATTCCACCCATCAGGGAGAGAAGCTCCTTTAAGCGCTCTAATCCTGACGTCCTTACGGGCATAGGAATTGATAATGTCCCAGGTGCTGTCACTTGAATGATCATCTAAGACTAGGATCTCAATATTCTTATAGGATTGAGAGCTCAAGGATCTTAGACAAGCCCCAATCGAGGACTCTTCATCTCTTGCTGGGATGAGGATCGATATGAGAGGCCCATCGATTATAGTTGCTTTTCTGGTATTTCGATACATGAAGAGAATATTCAAGGAGGAGAAGATTAGAGCATACAGCCCAATGATTATAATTATGAGTGAATATATATCCCACATGATAATAACAGCTTATCTAATTGCGATTGTGAGGTCAATCATAATTCAGCTATTAAGCTCTGTATATACAGGTTATGTGGATATATCTTTAGAGCTTTTTGATAGTAGCTAAATGCCGTTTCTTTATGCTTAAGTTTAGCCTCGATAAATCCTAGACAGGAGTAGACGGTATACTCATCTACTGCTAATAATGGTTCATCTACAATTCCCTTCAACAATGCGCGAGCTTTTTTTATACTCCCACCAAAGAGAGGAGGAGTATATATCAGTTGGTTACATTTAAGGATTATGGATCTCGGATTCTCTTTATTAAGGTCCCAGATTTTTTTTGTGAGGTTGTTTGACTTCACTCCATAGGAGAATAGATACTTTCCCTGATCGAGGAGATAGTAGGAACCGTTGAGCTCTCCTTCAACAAGAAGGAACTCAATATCTCTATCGGTCTCAGGAATTTGAGATAAGACTGAAAGACCTTGTCTGAGAACCTCCTCAGCCTTATAGAGATCCTTACAATAATCTTCGAGGATCAGATGTTTTGCATAGATCATCTCTGCACGGACTACTGAAATATATTGTGATGTACTCGAATAGTCTGATTCAGAGATCCAGTTTTTCAGACTACTGAGTTGTGTTTCGATCTCGTGGAGAGGGCTTGCATTATAGATTGTTCCAAAGAATCTGGAGTATGCTCCAGAGCTGTAAATATCTTGAATCTCACTTTCTGGATAGGGGCCAGCAATAAGAACAAAAGCTGGACTAATCAAAAGTACAATGGTGAGAATGATAGACTTATACGATAGGCTACTTCTATTCATCCTTTGATTATAACGTATGAATTGATAGGAATGTAAGGCTTTTCATCTGGAATGAGCTGTCTGAAATCATACTTTATCGATATTCAGTTATATCAAGGGTAATGCTCTCGTAGTTTGGTAAGCAATCCAATTTCATAACAGAGGGAACCCTTTCGCTGTAATATTACCTTCTCATATAGAAGTATGAATCTCTATTATACTTCTATATGACCCTTTTCGAAAGTTCCTGAAGAAAAAAAGGAATCCTTACCATAAGAAGAATTATAAAAAAGTTCAATTTGAATAAACTTCTTGAATCATGAATCAATAGCAAGTAGAGTAGTGATATGGGATCATATTGTATATCAGGCGGACATACCTTATCAGGGAGTATCACGGCAAGCGGGAATAAGAATGCAGCACTACCCTGTATCGCGGCAACACTCCTTTCTGACGAGAAGGTCGTCCTCAAGAATATTCCTGAGATCGAAGATATCAAGATCATGATTCAGATCTTGGAAGAGATCGGTTCGACCGTGGAGCATCTGAGTAAGGGTGTCTATAGTTTTCAGACTAACGATATTCAAGGATCGATCAGCCCTGAACTAGCAGATCGTATACGTGCCTCTATCCTTTTTGCAGGGCCTCTACTAAGTAGGATCGGATTTGTGAAGCTCGCCCCTCCTGGTGGAGATGTCATTGGAATGAGAAGACTTGATACGCACTTTCTCGCCTTTGAAGCTTTAGGTGGTATCTCAGAGATAGATGAGGACCAATTCATCAGGATATCTACACAAGGATTGATTGGTAATACGATATTCTTGGATGAGGCATCTGTGACGGCAACAGAGAATGCTATCATGGTCTCTGTATTGACACCAGGAAAGACCTGTATCAAGAATGCTGCAAGTGAACCACATGTTCAGGATCTGTGTAACCTGCTAAGTTCTATGGGAGCGAGAATCGAGGGGATTGGATCCAATCTGTTGAGGATCACAGGAGTGAAGAGACTTCATGAAACAGAATATCGAATAGGTTCTGATTATATGGAGATAGGCTCATTCATAGGATTAGCGGCTGCTAATTATGGTGATATTGAGATTAAGAATATCCAATTAGAACATCTTCCCATGATAAGGCTAGGGTATAAAAAACTCGGTATTACATGGGTAACAAGCGGATCCTCGATCTATGTACCAAAAAACCAGGAAAGACGTATAACCCAGGATGTAAGTGGTATGATGGCGAAGCTCGATGATGCTCCATGGCCCGGGTTCCCTGCTGACCTTTTAAGTATCATCACGGTAGTAGCCACACAGATGCAAGGTACTATCCTCGTTCATGAGAAGATGTTCGAATCTCGTATGTACTTTGTAGATATGCTTATAAGAATGGGGGCGAACATTGTCTTATGTGATCCCCATAGAGCTGTTGTATCAGGTCCCTCCCCACTACGCGGTGCTCTCGTCACCTCACCTGACGTACGTGCTGGTATGGCCCTAGTCATTGCTGCGATATCTGCAAAAGGAAATAGTGAAATACAAAATGTTTATCAGATAGAACGTGGGTATGAAGACCTCTGTGGGAAACTCCAATCGATCGGTGCTGATATCACAAAGAAAAACAGCTAATTAACCGCATCAAAAGACGTTTTACACAAGTTTTTAAGACTTGTGAACAAGTTATCCACAAGCTGTTAGAAACTTGTGGATAAAGGTAGTTGGAAATATTTGTCAAGACTTTTTGTACAATTTTTTTAAAATAATATTAGTACTATAATAAATGCATACAATATAAGTAATTAAAAAATTCTCCTTAACAGGTGTATTTAATTGGGAATCTAATGCTTTTTATTACTGATTTTTTTATTAAACAATTAAAGTTCTTCACAAGTTATCCACAAGTTATTATTTTCTTAGTTGGGGTTTAAAGAGTTTTATCATTCTATAGCCGAAACCACGGTCTGCAATGATGATTTCCTCTTCGATCTCCAATAATTGTTTCAATTTGTTTCTCAATTTTGATACTGACATATCAAGAGCTCGACTTGATTCACTGACCTTTTTGGGTGCAATTGATGTTAACATCTCACGAGAGATGACATTCCCTCCAGCATTAACAAAAAATGTGAGATAGAGGAATTCTGTCTTTGTGATAGGTACAGTCCTGCCTTGATAGAACATATAACTGTACGAGAAGTTGAAGAAGTTTTCATCTTCAAAGCAGAATGACCGTAGAGAGTTCTTATAGATTCGTGCAACGAGTTCTTCCCCAGAAAAGGGATAGAGTACAAAATCATTGACACCGAATGCTAACGATAGCCTGATCTGCTCTAATGATCCAAATGTGATAATAGGAAAATGACAACGAAGCAGTACTTCTCTCGGTATTCCTGATAGTTTTCTACTCGGTAATATATTAACATCACAGATGAGCTCTGGGTTGAATGTATCATTGAATTGTAGCTGAAGATCTTGATGGACTGAGAGGGCCTTCTCAATTGCATGGCACTCTAGAGGATTGCAGAGATTGATGTGAATAATACGAGAATTAGGTTGAGATTCGGTCATGGTTTAAATCCTTTACATCGTATGAAATGTATTGTACTGCATATACAGTGTATCAAATATTTGTGAATTTACTGAGATGTTTTTTGATTTCTGAAAGAATATCGCACATCTTGCTAGGAATGAGAATAATTCTCTGACATTACCCGGCCAAGATTGAGCCTTCATGATCTCTAGGCTCTCTTCAGTAATGGTGAATTCGGGATAGTTGCTGCTAAGATAGCTATAAACTAGTTCTGGTATATCCTCTACATGTTCTCTCAATGGAGGGATACAGATTACTAGAGTATTTATTCTGTATAAGAGATCTTTTCTGAAAGTCCCGACTTCTGAGAAGATATTCTTATTCGTTGCACTTATGATACGAGCATTCGTCTTCTTCTGTTGATAACTACCTATCTGATAGTATTCTTTCTCTTCGATCACCTTGAGAAGTTTAGATTGTGAGGTCATTGGAATCTCTCCCACCTCATCAAGAAAGAGGGTTCCGTCCTTTGCATGTTCTAAGAGTCCCGCACGATCTTTGAAGGCTCCTGTGAATGAACCTCTCTTAAAGCCGAACAGTTCAGATTCAAAGAGGTTCTCATTGATAGCAGAACAATTGATATTCATAAAGTCGCCGGTATTATCAGAGAACTCATGGAGGCATTTAGCCACGATGTTCTTGCCAGTACCGGTCTCTCCGAGTATAAGAACCGGCTCTTTACTCTTTGCATAGGAACAGATTTTTGATTTAATATCCAAAATACTCTCTGAACTACCAATAAAAGGGATTTTACTGAAGCTACACTCAGAAGGTAGATTAGGTGTTTGATAGTTTAGCAGAAAGACAAAGATCTGGTTAGCTAGCCTGAAGGTCTTTGATTCTTTATGGATAATTGTCTTCTTTTGATTGTAGTAACAGAGGGTGACGGTATTCTTGTGATTCTGAACGATCAATCCGGTAAAGTTCATCTGTTTTAACTGAGAGATCATCGGTTGAACGATAGTTGTGTGATCGTTGAAGAGAATTCCATCCACCTTCGTTCTTTTGCAGTATCGTATAACCAACTCCCATTTGTTCGTGTGATAAAAGGAGAAGGATTGTTCTGCATAGAGATGCTCAAAAGCGTGGGGACTCCTCCCATAGGAAATCAAAGAAAGCATTGGCATTACCCCTATATAATATAGTATAGGTATACTATTATTATTTTTCACTAATTGAAATAGCACCTAAGAGGTAGTCATAAATGAGTACAAAATTACATAAAAATACAATATATTTGCACGCATTCGTAATGATATGAGACTTTGTTCATAAATTCGTTATTGAAACTATGTACTCTACAATATACAATATGATGCTATGAAAAAGATAATAAGTTTTATATGTATATTTATGTTTCTAACAGCCGGAGTGAGTTTTGCAGAGACCTCATCTCAAACTGAAGTATCAGCAACAGAGCAGGCCTTTCTCGATCTTGATATTGATGAGACTATAGGATTGCGCCAATTCGGGTATGATCTGCTAAAAGCCTCTGCCCCTATTCATTCAGTACTTATTGATAAGGATTATGTTGTAAATCCAGGAGATGAGTTGAGAATCTATATCTGGGGAGATTCTGTAGACTTCGGAACACTTCAGGGACTATATGAGACCTCAGTGGATCTTGATGGAGGGTTGTTCTTGGCACCAGCAGGAAGGATACCTGCATATGGAAGGACTATCAGCGATATCGAGACTACATTGTCTGAGATGTTGAACTATAAATACAACAATGTCTCTGTAGATGTTGCTCCTGCTAAACTGAGAGATTTTACTGTATTCGTCAGCGGCTTCGTTAATCAACCAGGTCTTGTGACAGTCAATGGTCTCTGGTCAATTGTCGATACCCTAGGGTTTGCCGGAGGTATTGAACAGGAGGGGACTCTTCGAAGCATCGAATTACATCGTGATGATGAGACTATCTTAGTTGACTTATATGATCTTTTTCTTAACGGAGATTCTATTGATATCACGATGAAAGAGGGTGATATCATCTATGTGCCCCCTGTGGCAAAAGCTTGTGCCATTACAGGACAGGTAAAGAGAGCTGGGATCTATGAGATGATACATGGTGAGACAGTCAATGATCTACTTGAGTATGCAGGAGGTCTTCAGGTTGCTGGAGCTGCCTTGACTGCACGATTGGTACAACAAGATGGAACTCATGTGAGGATCATTGAGGCCTCTTCTAAACTTCGAGATATCAAGGATAGATTCCTAGCGGATGGAGATCTTATCCTTTTGACTCCAAGCAATACTGTATCCTCTAATATTATTACCGTTGAGGGTGAAGTCCATTATCCAGGGATATATGATATAGATACATCTCAGAATATGTCAGAGCTACTTGCACGAGTAGAACTCAGATACAATGCAGACCTCAGTTTTGCTACACTCTTCCGAGATAGTGCTGATTTTGAAGATGATGGGATCGTCTTCTCACCACAGGGTATTCTTGATGGTTCAGACGAGGATATCGTATTGAAACCATATGATTCTATCAAGATCTACTCAGCAAAGAAGAAGTACACCGTAGAACCGATCAAATTGACAGGACTTGTTGAGACTGCAGGGGTCGTGACCTATCGAGAAGGTCTTACGATTCTCGATATCATAAAAGATGTGACCTTTATGAAAGATTTCTCTGAGATCGAATTGAGAGTGGTTCGTGAAGACGAGGTTTTCGACATCATCGATTTGAGAGAACTTCTATTGAAGGGTGATCAGAAACAGAATATCTCCCTTGTTCCAGGAGATATATTAGTAGCAATACAGAAAGAGGACGCCAATCTTCAGATGGGTATCCAGGTTCTTGGTCAGGTGAACAAACCAGGGATCTATGATCATACCTATGGGATGAAACTATCTGATGCGATAGAGGCCTCCGGTTCCTATACTGATCAAGCCTACCCTGAAGCTATCATTCTGATCAGAGACTCCGTATATAAGAGTCAACTTGATCAATTGAAAAGAACCATTGCAATAACAGAGAGTGAGCTTGATGCTTTAGAGGCATCTGTAGCGATTCAGTCAAATCTCTCCACAGATGAGAAGAGTATCATCAATGCTCAGATTGCAGGGCAGAGAGAGTTACTTGAATCAGCGATTGTCGATCAAGGTGAAAGATTAGGTCGGATCGCATTGGATATCCCAGCAGATCTTGAAGGTCTGAAGACTTCTCCAGATAATATCATCCTCAATGAAGGGGATCAGATCTATATTCCTGGAGAATCAGCCTCAATCTCTGTAATCGGAGATATCGACTCTACGATCGCTCTCCCTTGGAAAGCATCCAAGAAGGTAAAAGATTATCTGTTCGAACTTGGTGGGCTACGGGCAAGAGAATATTCGATCTCGATCATAAAGCATAATGGAAAGGTCGAGAAAGAGGAATCTCTCTACTATGGATTCAGTAAGATCGAGAATCTTGTCTTAGATCCAGATGATGTGATAATCGCTGTAAAGAAGATAGATATCCCTGTTGGGACACAACTTCTTGAAGGTTTGACAGATGTTACTGATTCAGTTTACAAGATAATCTATTCATTAAACACTCTAGGTGTCCTATAGGGAGAATATCTCAGAAAGGACCATCTGAGTACAGGATACAGCATATAAAGCTGCAGTTTCTGCACGTAGGATATTGGTCTTCAGAAAAGCCGGTGTGAAACCGGCTTTTTTTAATTGTACGATCTCTGAATCAGAGAGGCCCCCTTCTGGCCCGATCACTAATGCGATAGGAAATCTTTTCTCTGATCGTGAAGCAAACTCTTCGATCGAGACCTTCAAGGACTTAGAGATGAGTTCTTCCTGATGAAGGAAGATCAATAGTCCTCTATCGCCCCAATCAGATTGTAATGAAGCGAATGGTATGGGGGAGGCTATCTCTGTCCTCACAGGTGATCCACATTGCTGTAAGGCCTCATCTCTTATTGTCTGCCATCGTGAGATCTTCTTCTTACTATCTTTAGACAGGAGATCAGGGACAGAGTATTCACTTTGAAGAGGAATGATCCTCGTTACCCCAATCTCAACGGTCTGTCTAATCAAGGTATCGAATTTCTTTCCTTTTAAAAGAGACTGATAGAGGTGAATCTCAGGAAGTTCCGATTGAGGGGGAAGAGCATTCTCTCCCTGCTGTACAACCGATGTTGTCTCAGTACAGGAGATCGTACAGGAGTGGTGGTTTGTGTCTATACTGTTCAATAGGAGATCCCAGAGTTTCCCTGATGCATCTCTCCCAACGAACTGAGAGCCCTCTTTGAGACGAAGTACTCGAATAAGATAATGATACTGTTTATTCTGTAACTGTAGCTGTCTTTCTCCATTGAAGGAGTCAGGAAGTAGAAATACTCTCATGTGGTTGTCTCTTTATTAGTCAGGAGAGGATCTGTACGGTGATATGACGGGTTCGTGGACCATCAAAATCACAGAAATAGATTCCCTGCCAAGTTCCGAGTAACAGAGTCCCTTGGGAAATAGGTACTGTTACACTTGAACCTATAAGGCTTGCTTTGATATGTGCTGCTGAATTCCCCTCCATATGAAGATATCCATCATCAAAGGGTACGACATGAGAGAGCTCTTTGATCATATCATGTCGTACATCCGGGTCGGCATTCTCATTGATCGTGATTCCACAGGTAGTATGAGGAGAATAGACGAGGCAGATTCCCTCATCAATACCATATTCAGAGACTATAGCTGACACCTGATTTGTTATATCAGTGAATGTGACTCGCTTCTCAGTCTTTAAACTCAAATATTTAATCATGTTATTCTCCCTCAGTTAAGTATTGTAACGCTCGATTCAATGTTATGTCAAAATCAAGATCAAAAACTGGGGGGAAATCCATAAGATATTGATACTCAAGTCGTAAGATCCTTTGGAGGTATCTCTCAGAAAGGGAGCTACCGTCATCTATGATCGATTGGATGAACTCGTCTACTACTCGCTGATCCTGCTCTGGGTTTGCTATGACGAACTCCCCGAATACATCATCATTGAGAAGATTGATATATTCTTCAACTTGTTCATCGGTCAATTCCTCTAACTCAACAGGAATATCCGGTTCAATCCCTATTTTGTGTATATCTGATCCTGCAGGGGTAAGATATCGTGCTGTAGTGATTTTGAAATAGTCATTTCCATAGGGATAGACTCCTTGGACCAGACCTTTTCCAAAGGAGGTCGAACCGATGAGGACAGCTCTTCCATTATCTTTCATCGCTCCTGCAAGGATCTCTGCTGATGAGGCAGATCCACCATCAATGAGCAAGACTATAGGTATATTCAATGGAATCGATGTTTTCTTTTGGGTTGTGACTGTTGAAGAATCATCTGGATCATTGGTCTTTAAGGTAAAGACTGTATCATTGGAAAGGAACATATCTGCTATCTGCTGACTTGCATCTACAGATCCTCCAGGATTACTTCTCAAGTCGATTATGAGAGAGGTGAAACCGATCTCAGCAAAGGACCCTAGAGCTTCGAAGACTTTATCAGGAGTATATGGAGTGAATTCAAGGATATGAATATACCCAATAGAATCTATCATATCATATTGGACTGTAGGTATCTCTACGACTTCACGTTCTACGTTTATCTCAAAAGTGGAGCCTCCTCTAGTCACTGATAATGTTACTACCGTACCGGGCTCCCCTCTTAATTGGCTAGAGGCCTCTTCTGCAGTTAACTCGAATACATCATTCCCATCGATATGTGAGATGAGATCTCCTGCATGTAATCCTGCTTTATAGGCAGGTGAACCTACAAAAGGAGATACGATAGTGACCATATAGGTCTCTGGATCATCAGTATCGATAGTATCGGGATTTGGTTTTGAGATATAGGCCCCGATTCCACCATAGATTCCATAGGTTAGATCGGTAAGAGCTTGTGACTCCTCTTCGGTGATATAGGAGGAATAGGGATCATCAAGAGCTGCAAACAGTGCTTTTGCCATCTCATCATAGATGAGTTCATGATCATATTCAAAGAGGAAGTTCTCATCGATTGACCGATATAATATCTCAAGGCGTTGCATATTGATGTCGATGCTGTCTGCTGCCGTTATATTCTCCTGGACTGATGAGGTGTCAGTAGCACAGGATGCCCCGAAACCTAAAGATCCAGCTAGAACTACAATGAAGATACCTATATATATGAGTGTTTGCTTTTTCATAATCACAATATACTATAGAAGAGTTCCTATTGACCACAACCTTTGAGGTGTTTACACTTTGAATATGACACAACATAGAAAAAAACAGTTTATCGTTATTGTAATCGCTCTTACCTGGGAGATCTCTCGTCTTGGACTCTTGTGGAATGTGAACAATAGAATCCTTTCTCCACTATTGGAATCTGTAAATCCCTTTTATCTCCTTTGGTTGATCTCCCCAGCCATAGCCATCATCTCAGGTTACCTGATCCTACTGTTTGAGCCTGAAGCTGAACATTTGAGAGTAGTATTATTCATGAGTAGGTGTTTTTATATAGTCTTAGGTTTGATAGGGTTGGTCACTCTGTTATATAATAGCTATCAGATCCCTTTCACAATAAAGGAATTGGGGATGCTTCTTGGAGTGATTCTCTTAGATTCTATCCTGGGTCTACTACAGTACTATCTGACAATCCGAAGAACCCATTAGGAGGGGCCTCTTGATAACTTATATACCATATCCAACATGGATATCACCAGAAATCATCTCAGGCCTTCCTATTCGATGGTATGGATTGATGTATGTGTTCGCATTTGTAACGGCCTATATAGTCATTCTCTACCAACAAAAGAAACAGCCGATTGAGGGTTTTACTTCAGATGATGTTGTAACACTCCTTCTCTGGGGAATCATAGGGCTATTGGTTGGTGCAAGATTGATTGCAACAACTGTCTATGATCCCACCCACTATTATCTTTCCCATCCCTGGATGATCTTCTGGCCTTTCCGAAATGGGAGTTTTGTAGGGTTACAGGGTATGAGTTATCATGGGGGCGCTATTGGTGCTGCTGTGGGAGGGTTCCTCTATGCAAAGAAATATAAGAGAGACTTCTTTGAGATCGCAGATCTAGTGATTCTTGGGATTCCATTAGGGTACACGTTCGGTCGACTCGGGAACTTCTTCAATGCTGAACTGTGGGGTCGAGTGACGACGGCCTCCTGGGGTATGGTATTTCCCTATGCAGAGAAGTTCTCAACTCGCCTTGAATGGGTACGAGAGATCGCTGATGAGATTGGACTCCCCTATGAAAGTGGGATGCTCGTGAATCTTCCTCGTCATCCTTCGCAACTGTATGAGGCTCTATTTGAAGGAGTCTTGCTATGGTTGGTCCTGTGGTTCATCTTCAGAAAACGTAAGACCTTCCACGGGCAGCTTTTGAGCCTTTATCTGATAGGGTATGGGACAGTTCGGTTCTTCATCGAATATCTTAGGGAACCTGATTCAGATCTCGGTTTCATCTTAGCCCTCGGAAAGGAACAGGATCCCGATGCTCTATTTCTTTCCTTCCTGAACTTCTCTATGGGACAACTGTTATGTCTGATCATGATCATCATAGGTATCGTGATGATACCTCTATTGAAGAGAAGAAATATGATTAAAGGGAAAAAGAGATGAGAAAAAGCTATTCGAAAGGGATCATATCATATGATGTGGATGGAGTGTTCTACCATAAGAGTTTCTCTCTTCAGGGCCTCTCTGTCATACCTTTTGGAAAGATAGACAGTAGTATCACTATACTAAGATCTGGTGGAGAACAGCTTTCGGTCACTATTCTCCCTGATAAGAATAAAGAGTTCCTACTCCATTCCTGTACTGCTGAAGTTGACTATTCTGAATCTATCAAGAGTGTAGATATCAACGGGTATCAAAGCTGGAGTGAGACACGAGAAGTCTTGGTCAAGGAGACTCAGAAGAAGCTGAATAGTCTATTCAAACACTGGATCGAGAAATATCATCTTAAGGCCTATGGAGATGAGCATTTCCAGCAAGTGACCACAAAAGAGGGGCAATTCATCAGTTATACTTGGACTTGCCTCACACAAAGTAGTGGGATCAAGACTCTATTCGGTTCTACCTCTGAGGATCTGGGTTTCACACAGTTTTTCATCGATACGAAAGCATCACAATTAATGATACATAAACAGTGTGAAGGTTCAAAGGTCTCCGGAAGGACTGAATTACTCGGATGTTGTATCGTGTCTGGTGAAGAATCAGATTGTTACCCTGTCTGGCAGGAACAGTTCCTTCATAAGTTCACTATGAGTGCGCCTGCTACAGGATGGACAAGCTGGTATAACTATTATGAGAAGATCTCTGAAAAGATCATCTTAGAGAATGTTAAGGAGTTCAGTGATAGAAATATCCCGATTGATTATATTCAGATCGATGACGGTTGGCAGAAGGCTGTCGGTGATTGGTTGTTAGTCAAAGATACCTTTCCTCATGGGATGCGGGCTGTCGCTCAGAAGATCAAAGATTCAGGTTACAAACCAGGTCTCTGGTTGGCTCCCTTCGTTGCTGAGGAATCATCGATCATCTGTGAGAAACATGCAGATTGGTTAGTAAGAGATGATCATGGGAACTTCATCATTGCAGGATATAATCCCTTCAATTGGAGTGGGAACTTCTATGTCCTTGATATCTACCTTCCAGAGGTAAGATCATATCTGAAGCGTGTCTTCTATACGATCGAACATACCTGGGGATATGATCTAGTGAAACTCGACTTCCTTTATGCTTCGGCACTTCAACCGAGAAAAGGAAGATCTAGAGGACAGGTCATGTCAGAGTCGATGAGATTTCTAAGAGAGATATCGGGGTCGATGAAGATCCTTGGATGTGGAGTGCCTTTAGGCTCTTCCTTCGGCTTTGTCGATTATTGCAGAGTGGGTTCTGATGTCTCTCTTGGCTGGGAAGACCTCAAACTGAAAATGCTCCGATATAAGGAGAGGGTCTCTACGATCAACTCTCTTACCAGTACGATCGGGAGAGCACAGATCAATGGAAGATTCTTCTTGAATGATCCTGATGTGTTCATCTTGAGAGATGAGAACACCACCTTACAGGATGCTCAGAAGCGGACTCTGTTCATGCTCAATAATGCTCTGGGTGGACTTGTGTTCACTTCAGATAATATCGGTAATTATTCAGATGAGGTGATGGAACTCTATCTTTCTCTATTTCCCTCTTTAAGGAAACAGGTGGATTCAATAGATAGGTCAGGGGATCTGTCTATTATTAGATTGTCGATAGGAGAGAAGCACTATTGTCTTCTCAGTAATCTAGGATATAGACATAAGAGTATCTCTCTTCCAAAGTGCTCAGGATATTGGTTTGAGAATACTCAAATTCCTGAATGCAACCTATTGGACTCAGAGGAAGAGATCTCTCTCGATGGGTATACTACTCGATGCTTCTATGCATGTGAGACAGGCCCTTGGGAAGTTTTAGGGACGACAAAGAGACTTTTTCCGGTATCAGAAGTTCACTCTCATTATGTGATCGAAGAACATGATGGGACTACCTTCAATGTCTATCTGGAATTTGAAGATCAGCTACCTCAGAAGGGTGATCTCTTCATATCTGTAGCTAAAGGTGTAGAGACCCCCCACATCTATCTTCATGGAGAACCCGCAAAGATCATGTATGAGAAAGGCCATACTATTGCACAGTTCTCCTTGGAGCATCTTCTATGATCGAAGAATATGAACAGATCCTCCAGCGATCAAAAAGTAGATTTCAACAGAACCGTATCATCGGTAAGAGACTTAAGAAGATGAAACCAAAAGAGATAACAAGACTCTTTCAAGAGCTCCATGATGATGCTTTCAAAGAGATCGATTGTCTCTTGTGTGCTAACTGCTGTGCCTCTGTGGGACCATTGGTAAATGAACAGGATATTGAGAGGATTGGTAAGGCTCTTCGGTTGAGGAGAAGAGATGTCATTGGGAGTTATCTTAAGATCGATGAAGATCATGACTATGTGTTCAAAGAACATCCCTGCCCCTTTCTTTGCGGTGATAAGCGTTGTCTGATCTACTCAGATCGACCAAAAGCCTGCAGGGAATATCCTCATACCGACCAACGATATATCCATCGCTATATTAATCAGACAGTGGAGAATAGTCGACATTGTCCAGCAGTAGCTCTCATGTTCGAAGAATTACACCGGCAGGGAGTATGACCGATTCATACTGTACCTTTTAGAGTGAAAGCAGTATGTTTATAATACCTAAAACAATATAAGGAAATGAGATGAGCAATAAACGATTAGAAGCACTGAGAAATGAGATGAATGAGCGGCAATTGGATGCTTTTATCATTTTTGGAACTGACCCGCATAAGAGTGAGAATGTATCACCTCGCTGGAGATCACGAGAGTGGATCTCAGGATTTACCGGATCAGCAGGTACCATTGTAATTACAAGAGAGGTAGCAGGTCTTTGGACTGATTCTAGGTATTTCCTTCAGGCAGACGAACAGGTAAAAGATAGTGATTTCTCAGTCTTCAAGGTTGGACTTGAAGGTGTTCTTGATTATACAGATTGGTTGAGTACTACATTGGCTGAAGGGTCTTCGGTTGGAGTCTCTGCAGATGAGATCAGTGTCTCTTTATACAGGACTATTAGTGAGGCTCTTAAGGGGAAGGTTATCTCCTTGATCCCCTCTGAAGATCTTCTTGATATCATCTGGGATGGGAGACCTGCTATCCCACACGAACCGATCAGAGAGCTCCCTCTCTCTGTTACGGGAAGCTCAAGAGAGGAAAAGATCTCAGAAGTTCGAAAGATCGCTTTGAAAAAAGGTTCTGGTTCTGTTCTCCTGACAAGCCTTGATGATATTGCCTGGTTGATGAATTTGCGTGGGGGAGATGTCGATCATAATCTTCTTTTCATGTCCTATTGTCTTATCACACAAGAATCAGTATTCCTTTTTGGAAATATACGGCATCTTTCAGCAGTCAAGGGACTTGCTGATCAGGTGCAGCTTATGCCCTATGGTTCGATCTTCAATAAATTGAAAGAGGAGATGGAAAGACAGAGTTCTCTCTATATCTCTCCAGATAAGGTGAATATGGAGCTCTTTACGCTTATTCCAGCTACAGTCTCTCTTATCGAGGGACGTGATATAACCACCGACCTCAAGTGTGTGAAAAATGAGACTGAGCTTGAAGGAATGAGACAGGCCCATCGGCAAGATGGAGCAGCTCTTGTCTCCTTCCTACATTGGCTAGATACAGGATGGGATTCTGATAATCAACCATTGGATGAGGTCCTCTTTGCTGAGAGACTACTAACTTTTCGCGAACAGAGAAAGACCTTCCTAGAGGAGAGTTTTTCACCTATTGTAGGATTCAAAGACCATGGTGCTCTTAACCACTATTCTGCGACTCCAGAGACTGCCTATCCGATCACTGGGGACGGACTCATGGTCCTTGATAGTGGAGGACAGTATACAGACGGGACAACAGATATAACGAGGACTCTTCTTTTCGGGAAAGCCACACAACAACAGATTGATGATTACACTGCAGTCCTCAAAGGTCACCTTTCCTTAGGGTCGCAGCACTTCCCAGATGATACCTGTGGCTATCAGTTAGATGCTATAGCCCGAATGTGGTTGTGGAATGAGGGAAAACAGTATAGACATGGGACCGGGCATGGCGTCGGTCATATGCTCAATGTCCACGAAGGACCTCATGTGATCAATCAAAGACCGATCAATGTTCCTCTTAAAAGAGGTATGGTCGTCTCTAATGAGCCAGGAGTATATCGAGAAGGGAGCCATGGTATTCGAATAGAGAATCTTGTCTATGTTGATGATGCGGAGTCTACAGAATTTGGCCATTTTCTCACATTCAGGGATTTGACCTTCTGCCACTATGAGAAGCGTCTTATCAATAAAGCGGCACTTGATGATACACAGAAAGCTCAGATCGACAGGTATCATGAGTCAGTATATACACAGTTGAAGGATCTTGTCACAGAGGAGGTCGCTGATTGGTTAAAAGAGAAGACAATGCCCCTGTAATCGACCAAAAGCAAAGAGAAAGGATCATCAAACGCACCTCTTGGATCGGTATCCTAGGGAATACTATCCTTTCAGGTCTGAAGATTACTATTGGAGTCATCAGTGGCTCTTTCGCTCTCATAGGAGATGGGCTTGATTCTCTGACAGATGTCCTGACCTCGAGTATCACCCTCTTCACAGGAGCAATCTCTAGTAAACCACCAGATTTAGAACATCCCTATGGCCATGCAAGGGCTGAAACGATAGCAACCAAGCTTCTCTCCTTCATCATCTTCTTTGCAGGAGCTGAACTTGGGATAACTGCAGTGAAGCAGTTGATAGCACATGAGTTAAGAGAGACCCCGTCTCCGATAGCATTCATAGCGATCGGTATATCAATAGTGGGAAAGATCCTATTAGCCCTGAACAAATTCAGAGCCGGTGAAAGGGTGAACAGTTCTATGTTGATCGCAGATGCGAAGAACATGAAGAATGATGTGTATATATCCTTGAGTGTACTTGTTGGTGTCTTCTTCACGATCATCTTGAAGATGCCAATATTAGATAGCATTACAACTATAGTGGTCAGTCTCTGGATCCTGAAGTCTGCCTTCGAGATCTTTTCAGAGGCTTCATCAGAGTTGATGGATGGTCTTGATAGGCCGGATTTGTATGATAAGGTATTCAGGACTACTCGAATGGTCCCAGGTGTGATCAATCCTCACAAAACACGTATCAGGAAGTTGAATAATGTCTATATAATTGATATGGATATTGAGGTAGACGGTTCATTGACTGTGGCACAAGGACATGAGATCGCTATAAATATAGAGACAGCTCTTAGAGTTGCGATCCCAGAGATCTTTGATGTCACGATACATATTGAACCAGAAGGTAATATTGAAGCATATGAGAATTTCGGTGTGACCGAAGATTTACTTATGAAGGAGTAATAGGATGGTAGAATCTTTACAGAAGAAAAAAGCATTCCCCGGTAGAAAAGGTCCGGTCGTCTTGATGATCATGGATGGGGTAGGGTTTGGTAAATATAATACAGGAGATGCTGTTGCTGCAGCTCATACTGAGACATTGGATGATTTGTATGAAACTTGTCCCTGGACAAAGATGAAGGCTCACGGTGTTGCTGTCGGTCTGCCCTCAGATGAAGATATGGGTAACAGTGAAGTTGGTCATAATGCGATCGGATGTGGTCGAGTGTTCGCACAGGGTGCAAAACTCGTAGGACAATCAATCGATTCAGGAGATATCTATACAGGTGATGTTTGGAACAAACTAGTTGCAAACTGTGTTGACTCAAATGGCGCATTACATTTTATAGGATTGATGTCTGATGGGAATGTCCATTCGAATATCGCCCATCTCAGATCTATGATCCTCAAAGCCAAGGAAGAGGGAGTGAAAGCGGTAAGAGTTCATGGTCTTCTTGATGGTAGAGATGTAGGAGAGACTTCAGCGTTAGAATATTTTGATCCCTTCGAGGACTTTCTCAAAGAGGTAAATGATGAGTCTTTCGACGCTAGGATAGCATCCGGTGGTGGACGAATGGTCATCACTATGGACCGATATGATGCGAACTGGTCTATGATACATCGAGGATGGCATACCCATGTGCTTGGTGAAGGACGTTTATTCCCCTCTGCACATGAAGCAATTGAGACTCTTAGGAAGGAGACTGGAGCGATTGACCAGGATTTACCTCCTTTTGTCATCGGTGAAGATGGGAAACCTGTTGGAGCGATGCAAGATGGTGATAGTGTGATTCTCTTCAATTTCAGAGGAGATAGAGCTCTTGAGATTACAAAGGCTTTCGAAGCAGACGAGTTGACAGAGTTCGATAGAATCCGAGTACCTAAGGTAGAATACGCTGGTATGATGGAATATGATGGAGATCTGCATGTTCCAAAACAGTATCTAGTAACACCTCCTTCTATCGATAGGACAATGGCTGAGTATCTGTGTGCTTCAGGTGTGAAGCAGTTCTCAATAAGTGAGACTCAGAAATTCGGACATATCACCTATTTCTTCAATGGTAATAAGAGTGGAAAGTTCAGTGATGAACTAGAAGAGTATGTAGAGATTCCTTCTGATATTCTCCCCTTTGAACAGAGACCTTGGATGAAATGTGCAGAGATTGCAGATAGAGTGATCAAGGAGATCGAAGCTAATGAATATGAGCTGATCAAATTGAACTTTCCTAATGGAGATATGGTTGGCCATACTGGGATATTCGAAGCTGTCCTCTGTTCTATGGAGGCGATGGATCTTCAGATTGGAAGAATAAAGAAAGCTGTTGAGGCTGCAGGTGGAGTTATGATCATCAGTGCTGACCATGGTAACTCTGATGATATGTTCGAGCATAATAAGAAGACCGGTGATGTGAAGATCAAGAGTAATGGGAAACCTGCAGCGAAGACTGCACACTCATTGAATCCAGTACCCTGTATCGTCTTCGATCCATCCTTTGATGGAGAATATGAGCTTGAGCTCAAAGAGGGGCTTGGAATCAGCTCTTTGGCGGCTACTACTATTGAGATGCTAGGATATGAAGCGCCTGCTGATTATGATGAGAGTGTCCTAACATTCAAAGAATAGTCATGTAGTCAAAGCCTATTTGAATAAGGTCTATACTCTTTTCATTGGAGTATAGACCTTTATATTGCTCTTCTTTCAATTTGGGAAGAGTTGTATAAGTACTTGCATGTAGATGAAGGCAATACTTGCGAGGATGATCGCCGGGATGATGACGGCTCTGAATGAAGCGGATAATCCCGTCTTATAATATTCACAGGTAACGATCATACAGACATGTAGTGGTGAGAGCATCGTTCCCATGAAACCACATACATATGAGAAGACTAGAGTGCCTGCAAGAAGTCCGAAGGATGGATCTGGTCCCAACAGGGCGATAACTACTGGTAATGCAGAACCGGCAAAACCTACAGAGACCCCCATGGTGATACCTGCAAGGAAAGGAATGAGCATGATCAAAGGAAGAGAAGGGACCCCTAGTTGTTGCATCTCTTGCGTCATCAAACCGACAAGGGGAACCCCATCAATCGAGACATCGATAAATGCTCCATAGATCCTGACCATAAGGATGATCACCATCATCTTATAGAGATTCTTTGAGGTCATGATCTTTCCCCAGGTATCCATAGATAGTGGTTTACGAAACTGTAGGGAGGAGACTGCTATGACTAACCCAATGATCATGGGTAGGTATTGATTTGCTTTAGGAATCATTGGAAAGAAGACCTGAATGACAACATAGGAGATGACTACGGTGATCACTGGGATGAAGGGGCGAATATTCAGTGAATCTCGTTTAAGAGGATAGCCCTTTTGATCTTGAGCTATCCTAGAAAGATAGTAAAAATAACCGATGAAGATTGATGAGATACTCAGAGGGATACCGAGAAAGAAAATCTGCCATAATTCGATACCGGCAACATCACAGGCAACTATGATCCCAGGATATAATGGCCATGCATATTCCCAGACATGTCGAAACCAATAATTTATACGAGTCTTCATGTTAGGATCGATACCTGAGATATCATCAAAATGATCTAATAGAGGTGCTGAAAAAAGTGCGCCACCCGGCATCGGTAGTAGCCCGATCATTGCTGGTAACACGGCAACAGACGTACGTGCGGAGAAAGAACCTCTGATAGTAGAGACCAATTCCTCAATAAGGCCGGTCTCCTTCATCATCATAGAGAGGATTATCACTAACCCTACAAGAAGCATCAATCCACCAGTATTGAAATTCATGATTCGTTGATATGCAGTAACAAGTATCTCTTCGTAAGATAATCCGATCCACAAAGCAAAAGACAGAGAACCGGAGAGAAGAGATAGAGGGAGATTCTTGGAAACTCTATTTATTAGAATGATGACTAAAAGAGATACTATGAGTTTTAGGACAACTGGTATGAACATGACTCATATTGAAGGTTTTCAGTAAGAATTGTCAAGGGAAAGAACATTATCTGCATTTCTTCTTGAAATGAGTGGTTCAACAAGATACCATAACTTATGGGCAAGAATATCTCAAAACAGAGTATGAGGATAATAGATTTGAAAAAAGAACTCGTAAGAAAGAGTCTGCATGTTCTCATAGCTTTTCTCCCATTCTTTGTCCATGAGAACACCTGGGTAGCATTGACTCTTCTTGGCTCTGGAGCCATCATCTATAGCGTAAGTGAGTTCATGAGGTTATCTCATCTTTATGATACGAAGTGGATAGTTAGATTCTTCCAACCTATCATGGTAGTGACCGAGTTCGTCGCTAGAGGCGATGAGAATCGCTCCTTTGTCAAAGCCCCGATCACTATGGCAGCAGGTGCTATTCTAGTCCTCGTATTCTACCCTTTTGATGCTATGAAGATGGGGATATTGGCACTTGCCTTCGGTGATACTGCTGCTGCTCTTCTAGGAAGAGCCTACCCGATCCGAGAACTCCCCTTCATAAAGAAGAAATCGGTAGGTGGTGTGATAGGTTGTTTCATGGCGACTTTTATCACAGCATATGTGATCTTTGGTGATATCAATAAAGCCCTCATCATAGCTTCAGTTACGACTTTAGTCGAAGCGCTACCTTTCAGTGACTTTGATAATCTTATGATTCCAGTGGTCGTGGGATATACTACAACTCTACTTATGTGATCAAGACCAGAGATGTAGCGTATAGAATTTTCTGATAAGAAAGAAACTTCCAATGATCAAAAGAATCGATGCTATCCCAAGCTGTAGAATATTGTTCAAATAGAGAAACATCACATTCCCTGCGAGAAACAGTGCTACTCCAAGAGCAATCAAGAAGAAAGTCTTTGTATTGTTTCTGACTGAGGCGGTGATATAATTCAAGATCGAAAAGATACCAAGTAAAGCTATGATGATCTTTATAGAGAGAAGATCTGAATAGTTCTGCAGAGAATCAAGATGATTAGAGATAGGGGTCAGAACCATGATGATCAGAGTGATACAGAGAGATATCAGGATGAAGAAGTTCTGTTTGAGATATGAGATCCCATTATGGAAGAGTCCAGAACAGAATATGAGAGCGAAACTGAGCATCCATAAAGTATAGAAGACCTTCTGGATCAAGATAACTTCGATTGCTGAGAATTCAATGGGAAGGTAGAGGAAGATACGAAGATTCATACAGAGTATCAAAGATGCTGCGATCATGATGAATGTTACTTCGGGATAGGTCGCTTTTCCGAACACGATAAAAAAAATGATCCCGAAGATTAGAAGTAGAACCGAGTGTAGAGCTATAGGGATATAATCGAGACCTTGTGGAAGTGATACTATTTGAGTCAATGAAAGCCCGGAAGAGATTCCTAAGGATACGGCGTATGTGAGAATACCACAGGTAATGAGGATCTGTAGTATCAGGAAGGTAATCTTCAATGCTCTATTCATAGAACCTATTATATCCTATCTTTCTTCGTTACGGGAATATAGGCATGGACTCTATATCCACAAGCAGCAGCACCAACACCACAGATAAGTGTATCGATGAGGGCTGCGACACCTTGTAATAGAGGATGCAGGATCAGTATGAATAGAAAGGTAGCTTCTTGGTAGATATCCAATCCAAGGAATGCTATTGTGCCTAGAGTGATACATAGCACTTCAAACCCTGGGAACGCATATGAGACTATAGAAATAACTCCACAACTCAGAAGGATCTTCAGAGTCATAGATATTAACGTAGTATCTCCCATTCTAGAAGAGAGCATCGTAATCAGAACAAAAGAACTGACAAAAGCACTTCCACCTCTGCCTATCAAAGATAATACTGGAATCGATAATGAATTGATCCTCTTCGCGATTCCAAGATTGGAACGATTGTGTTGCAGGACTACTGGTAATGCATAGGTCGAAGTCCCGGAAAAGAATGCATGGAACATAGGAGAGAGTAATCCTGATAAAAGAAAATAGGGATGTCGCTCTTTTGTGAAGATCACAATCAGGAGTGGGAATATAAGAAAGATCACAATAATAGTCGCAAGGGCAAAATAGATCAGAAAAGAGGTGATTATCGATAACGATGAAATTCGTAGCAATATGACGATGAAAACACCTGTGACGAAAGAGAGCCCGATATTCATCAATAGACTGATCAGATGTAGTAATTTGAGTGAGACTTCTGAAAAAGAGTTGATCACAGAATATGCTGGACGAAGGACCTCCTTGGTAGGGGTTATCCCATATCCCAGTAAGAAACTGATACCGACAATTGGCATCAAAAGTCCGAATGAGAAGAAGAACGGTTGGAAGTTCTGCCCCGAGAATGCCAATAAGATCTTATTGAATGCACTTGATTGGATGGATGTATCTGCAAGTAATGCCTTGTTAGCGTTGATGAAGGAATCTACATCTATTAATGGCATGAGAGAAGAGAAGAATCCACTAGAAAGGATGAGCAGTATCAGTGTGACACAGGCCCAGACCAGTGTATAGAATAGAGTCTTATAGGTTAGTTTTTGGAGGTTGAGTGATGCGACCCCTGCTGTCGAAAGGAAAAAGAGCATCCCATAGAAAATGAATGGGACTAGATTGACGAGTAGGGATGATATATAGATAAAGAGTTTCTCTAGGGCCGGGCTACCTAATAAAAAGAAGGCTACCGTCAAACCAACCAGTACAGATAAGAGGTTGAATATCCATTTCTTCATATGGTACAGAGTACTTCATGAGGTGACATAAGTCAATCAATTGTGGTAGAGTTGCTTTGGAGTGGAACATGAAGATTGCATTAGTACAGATTGATACGATCATTGCCGATTTTATCGGTAATAGAGAACGAATCTTAGAGAAGACCTTAGCCGCTAAAGCACAGGGTGCTGAGTTGGTAGTCTTCCCAGAACTGGTTGTCTGTGGATATCCTCCATTGGACCTGCTGACCTATCCAGCATTCATAAGAAAGAATAAAGAGACTGTATCCTGGTTATGTAACAATATCCCTGAAGATATTGCCATAGCAGTTGGGTTCGTTGATGAGAACACCTCAGGAAAGGGAAAGTCCTTCTATAATGATCTAGCTGTCATCTATCAGAAGAAGATCATCCATAAACAGGCTAAGACACTACTTCCTACCTATGATGTTTTTGATGAAGACCGTTACTTTGAACCTGCTGAGAAGAGGACTTTGCTCTCTTTCAAAGGGTATGAGATCGGATTCGCTATATGTGAAGATATATGGGCTGAGAATGTAGGTGATTCAAGTCTCATCTACCATGACGATCCGGTAAAGGAGTTATGTCATGCAGGGGCACAGATAATCATCGCTCCTTCAGCATCCCCTTTCTATAGCGGAAAGACGGAGATACGCCGTACCCTCGTCAAGCAGATCAGTAAAGATAACAACTGTATTACCGCCTATGTGAATGCAGTTGGAGCAAATGATTCATTGGTCTTCGACGGGAATTCGATCGTATCCGATGCATCGGGACGGATCGTTTGCCATGGTACGGGCTTCAAAGAGGATCTGATCGTATTTGATACCGAGAGTCTGAGTGATGAACCTGAAGTCAATATGGATGCGATCGAAGATACTTATGAGAATCTGTATCAGGCACTCGTTCTTGGTGTCCGAGGATATATGAAGAAGACAGGGTTCTCTTCAGCAAACCTTGGATTATCAGGGGGGATCGATTCTGCACTAATCGCAGTTATCGCTGCAGAGGCTCTAGGTCCTGAGAATGTTCATACATATGCGCTTCCAAGTCAGTACTCATCTGACCATAGTCTTAATGATGCTGAACAACTCGCAAAGAATCTTTCCATAGGGTATGAGGTCATATCTATCCAGCCTATGTTCACCGTTGCAAAGGAAAGTCTCTCTGAGAGTTTTGCCGGTCTTGCTGAGGATGTGACAGAAGAGAATATGCAGGCAAGGATTCGAGGACTCCTTCTTATGGCTTGGTCAAATAAAAAAGGCTCACTTCTTCTTACTACGGGAAACAAGTCGGAGATCGCTACAGGGTACTGTACCCTTTATGGAGACATGTGTGGTTCTCTTGCGGTTATCGGGGATCTTTTCAAGACAGAAGTCTTCGCCTTATGTCGACATATCAACAAGAAGGCAGGTTATGATCTGATTCCTGAGAATATCCTGATCAAACCACCTTCTGCAGAGTTAAGACCAGATCAGAAGGATGAGGACAGTCTTCCTGCCTATGAGATACTTGATGGTATTCTTAAGGCCCATATTATGGATTGTCTTCAGTTTGATGAGATTCTTGCTCTTGGGTATGATCCGGAGATCGTAAGACATATTATTAGATTGGTTGAAAGGTGCGAATATAAGAGACGACAATCAGCGATCGTGATAAAAGTATCAGAGAAAGCCTTCGGTTTTGGTAGAAGAATACCAATAGCTAGAGCAATCTACGAAACAACCTCATAAGATATAATTCACCATAAACAATGAGAGCTGTTTTTCTCAGCGTAATGTGATGAGAAGGGCAGCTCTTTTTTGTTGCAGTACACACACTCCCGATATAACTACACCTACTCTTCACAAACACCCCATACTCTCTCCATCTGCACCGGTTATATTCTAATCAGTCA
>CAKZLE010000035.1 GCA_937125225.1 uncultured Spirochaetia bacterium | reverse complement strand
TAACAGAGGTCTTGCCCAATTTCATTCTTTTCTACTTTTTTAGTTATTTCATATCACACAGATTTTATTCTAGAGCCATAAAAAAGCTTCCAATAATATTGAATAGTTCAATATCAAGGAAGCTTAATTTTGGAGGTGGCGGGAATCGAACCCGCGTCCTGTCGGGCTGTTACATGACGTCTACGAGCTTATTCCTATGTTACGATTCATATACCCCAGGTCATAGAACGAACCTGAAACTATACTACATCCGAATAGATTTCCCTTGCTAACCATCGGCATGAAAGCAGGTGAGCCCTGGAAGTGTTACAGATGATGATGAATTCAGAGCTGCGTTCATCATATCCGTCGCAGCTATATTATGCTGCTAAAGCAAAAGTTGCTTCGTTATTTTCTTCAGCAATTAAATAATGCCCTGTTTAAGGAGTTTGACGACTCCGCTGCAACCATGCAACCAACGATCCTACAGTCGAAACCAGTGCACCCCCATAGTGCAACATTGATAATAATAGTAATTCTAGAAAAAAGAAAGGGCAAACGAAACAATTATCTCTTCATTTCTCTTTGAGCATCACGCTTCTGATCCCGTTCACGAATGGTATTACGTTTATCATGGACCTTTTTCCCCTTACCAAGTGAGATTTCTACTTTTACAAGACTCTTCTTAAGATAGACTTTGGTTGGAACCAATGAAAATCCCTTCTCATTGATTTTTCTTTCATATTTTTTGATCTCCTGCTTAGAGGCAAGTAAGATTCTGTCACGATCAGGTTCATGATTGTGTATACTACCATGGGTGTAGGGAGAAACATGTAAACTTTTCAAGACGAGTTGTCCGTTGATGATACGAACATAGGAGTCGCCGAAAGAGAATTTGTTTATCTTGATCGATTTGACCTCAGTACCTTCAAGTACGATCCCACACTCAAGAGATTCTACAATCTCATAGTTAAAAAAGGCTTTCTTGTTCTTTTGCAAGATCTTTATATTTGTACTCATCTATCTTTCTCTTATGATTATTCTAAAACCATTATAGGCAGAACAGCTTGATGCATCTGCTATACCTCTTGTATAGGAATTGATATCATCATTGATATAGCTTCCACCTTTGATCGTTATCAGATTATCGGGAATATCCAATACTTCTGATGCATTATTTTTGAGCTCATCATCAATATATTGATGATTGTATAGATAGTTGGAGGAAGTGAACTCCCACAAGCTCCCGAACAATCCGAACAGTTCATGAGCCTGTGAGTTCACGATCAGGATCTGTTTTACATAGCTGTTTTCAGGACCATATGCTAAAGCAGCAGTTTCCCATTCGTATTCAGTTGGTATTGAGACCTCTACAGTATAACCAAGATTCTGTAATTCATTTTCATACCAATCACAAAAAGCTTGTGCAGCTCGATAGGATATATTCCTAATCGGTCGTCTCGTCGGTGAATTAAGATCGATCGAATCAAGATAGTAGTTATCTACAGAACCACTTTTGGTCAAAGATTCTTTATTGTCTTTCGACCAAACAGGTTCATCAGTAATGAAACGGGAGAAGAGTTCTTCGGTAATTTCAATAGTTGATATATAGAATGAATCGATATACCTTTGAGTTTCATCATATCCCACGAGACCCAACGAAATGGTCCTATCAGCAGGGACTTCTAGGTAATATATATCATCAATAATCTTTGAGTCATACGACCCTTTTAGTTTGAACCCATCATTTTCCATGACTGAATCATTTTTATAATTGATATAGGTAGCAGAGGAGGTTATTGCTTCCCGGTATTCCTGTGGAAGTATTTCCAAAGCCTGTTCATAGTCGGTTATCATCTCTTTGGAATGCAGATAACCGATCGAATAGATGAAAAAAGGAAGGATAGTGGAATCCTCAAGACTGTCGGTATAAGTTAGATCTTGGGCAGTTTCAGTGAAAAGGTTAGGGAGGAAGTAGGTCTCACTGAAAGCTTTGATCGGTGACCATTTCTCGATCTGTGTCAATCTCCAACTAAGATAATCTGGTATATCAGCGATCTTCATCTCAGACGAGAATGTGACTTTCTTTCTATGTATCAGTGAGAAGAATATATTTCCCGGTATCTCAGCTTCATTAATGGTCATTTCAGAGAAATAGGGTTTCCTGATGGTGATATTATGTTTACCTTTTGGTATGAAATGGGCTACATCAGCTTCACCTATATAGACATCATCTACATAAAGAGCACTGTTATCAACTGAAGTTTCAACAATCAGATAACTCCCGTTCTTAATCATACCGGGGAGCATACATATGAGGAAGAATAGTATCAGGATACCTATTGCATAGAAAACTGGAATATATGATGTTGGAGGTTTACCGAAGATCGGCTTCAGGATTACCTGATCCTCCTCTTTTATTTTATCTTTCTTCATATCCGGTAGATTATAGATGTGTATATAACTTGTCAATGGAAACCTATTATGATAAGTTTTGAGAGATGGAAAAAACAATGAAAACTACGTTTTCTCAGAGACTAGTCCTATTTACTGAGAAAAGATTGACAATAAGAAAAGCTAAGAATCGTATCACTGATGAGAAGAACAAGGAAAAGGGTCCAGTCAGAGAATGGATAGAGGCGATACTTTGGGCTGTCGTCATTGTCTTTTTGATCAATCAGTTCATATTCCAACTCTATCAGATACCAACCTCATCAATGGAAAGTACTCTACTCATAAAAGACCGTGTATTCGTCAATAAGGCAGTATTCGGACCGGAAATATATCCGGGAGGTCCTAAGGTATTTGATTTGATAGACCCGGATAGAGATGATATCATCATTTTTGAGAATCCTAACTATATTTCACGTGGCCCACTTTTTGATGTAATGAATCGTGTCATCTATATGATCACCTTCTCACTTGTCAATATTGATAAGGATGAAAATGGGGATCCAAAGGCACAACTCTATGTAAAGCGTCTACTTGGATATCCTCAAGATACGATATCCTTTAAAGAAGGTGAGGTCTTCATAAGACCTTCAGGTTTTGAATATCCAGTTAACGAGGCAGACTTCAGACATTCATCAGAACTCAATAATTATAGGCAAAGGCTGTTCACTGAAGAAGATTATGTCTCTTTTACTGCCTATGCTCAATTACAAGCCTATGCAAAAGAGGGTATACAAGCACCTTCAGGTCTCTCTGATGCTTATAAACAGAATGATCTTGGACTTACCGATTATTATCATACCTATCAGGAATTCTATCGTTTGAGGTCTCAATTAGTACCACAGGATCTCTCTGTGAGATCTGAGTCTACACGTTATCTCAATGGATTCTATATACCTGATGGATATATGCTTCCCATTGGTGACAATAGAGATAATTCTGGAGATGGTCGTTATTTTGGTCCGGTTGCCATAAGCGAGGTGCTCGGGAAAGCTACATTCAGATTCTGGCCTCTACCGAGATGGGGGATCCTTGATTGATCTCTCCTTTTTAAAAGATAGTAAGGATCTCTCCTTATATATACATATACCCTATTGTACAAAAAAATGTGATTATTGTGACTTTTATTCAATAGCTTGTACAGAACCCAATGAACAACTTGATCGTTTCTTCATAAATCTCATTAATGAGATTCAGTATATCACTAAGTTATATAGGAAACCCTTTATAACGGTTTATATTGGAGGGGGGAATCCGGGATTATTGACTCCTTCCCAACTTGATCATCTGACTTCCGCAATATTCTTTCATGGAAGACCTCAAGAATGTTCAATAGAGATGAATCCTGAATCAATAACCGCTGAAAGATTGAGAATCCTAAAGAATAGAGTCTCAAGATTAAGTATAGGTGTTCAATCTCTCAAAGAAGAAAACTTAAAAATGTTGGGGCGAAATAGTAGCAGGGAAGCTACCTTGAACGGTTTACATATTTTAGATTCTTTCAGGGACTCTTTCGATCTAAATATCGATCTAATTAATAATGTTCCCGGCCAGCTTCCTTCAGATACCCTTGAAGATATCGATTTGATCGAACAATTGCTTTCCCCTGATCATCTCTCTGTCTATGACTTGATCGTAGAGGAGGGGACACCGCTCTATAGTTCAATCCTGAAAGACCAATCCTTTGAGATTGATTCGAATGGTAATCTTGATATCGAAACAGCAGACATCTCAAATTTTTTAAAAAAGTATGGTTATTCAAAATATGAGGTTTCTAGCTATGCGAAAATTGGTAAACAGTGTGTCCATAACAAACATTATTGGGAAATGCGTCCATATATTGGAATAGGACCAAGTGCTGCCTCAACTTTATTCCATCCTACTGGTGTCATCAGGATGAAATGTAAAAATAATGTACAATCTTATTCTGAAAATCGTGAGACCTTCACTAATACTCTCTATACTGTAGAGGAAGTCAGTGCCAACGAATTACTAGAAGAGATTTTCATCATGGGAATAAGAACGGTAAAAGGGGTAGATTTATCCTATATAGAGAGACTTTTCTCGTGTAATATGGTAAGTCTTATACCGGATACGTTAAAAAGATACAAAAAACAGACCGATCTTGAAGTTGTAGATGATAGATTTATCTGCGCAACAGATACTGGTATGTTAAAATTGAATACTATACTTATCGATATGTTCATCGAGTTAGAATCTATAGAATTAAGCTTTTTAGGTGGCACTTGACACCGTTTTTTAAGCTATGATAGTTTCACTACGTAACATATTAGTAAATGAATTATGAGGAGACCATATGTCAGGACATAGTAAATGGGCGTCAATAAAGCACAAAAAAGGAGCTATTGACGCAAAAAGAGGAAAGATCTTCACAAAGATCATCAAAGAGATTACTGTAGCTGCCAAACTTGCAGGTGGGGATATCGAAGCGAATCCGCGTCTTAGAACAGCAGTGCTAAAAGCCAAATCTGAAAATATGCCTAAAGATAATATCGCAAGGGCTATCAAGAAGGGGGTTGGCGGTCTTGATGGTGTGAATTATGTGGAATTGACCTATGAAGCATATGGTCCCGGTGGAGTAGCTTTGATCATTGAAGCTCTTACTGATAATAAGAACAGGACTGCAGCGGATGTACGATCCTTATTGACAAAAGGTGGAGGTAACCTTGGAGAGACTGGTAGTGTATCCTATCTTTTCCAGAGAAAGGGAATCATCGCCTATTCTTCTGAGAATTATACCGAAGATGAGATCTTCGAAATTGCTCTTGATGCTGGTGCTGAAGATGTAAAGACTGAGGGAGAGGTAATCGAAGTGATTACTGCACCTGAAGATTTTGAACCAGTATTAGAAGCCCTTCAAGCTGCAGATTATGAACAGCTATCTGCTGAAGTCATGAAGATTGCTGATACCATGGTCGGTCTGACTAATGAGAAGACCTCTAAGGTCCTCAGACTCATTGACAGATTAGAGGATCTTGATGATGTACAGACTGTCTCTTCGAACCTTGAGATACCTGATGATTATGAGCCAGAAGAATAATTGATGACAGTATTGGGGATAGATCCCGGTTTAGCCAATATAGGTTGGGGTGTGATTGATTCGAAAGATCAGAAATTTCATTTGATCGATTATGGTCACCTCACTACAAAAGCACATACCCCTGTTGAAGACAGGATCCAACGAATTGGTAAAGAATGCTCTAATCTACTGGATACACATAAAATAGATGCCCTCGGTATTGAGGATATCTTTTATTTTCAGAATAAGAGCAGCGCTATCTCCGTAGCTAAAGTAATCGGTGCAATATACTATGTTGCATCTCTACACGAGGTGCCAGTATTCTCTTATTCACCTCTTCAGATCAAGACTTCGATTACTGGTTTTGGTCGAGCTGATAAAAAACAGGTTCAGGAAATGGTGAAGATCCTTTTAGGACTTCCAAAGATTCCTAAACCTGATCATGCTGCAGACGCACTTGCGACTGCGATATGTCATTGCACACAATCTCTGGCAAAAGAGAGGATTGGTATCTGATATGATCGAAGCGTTACACGGAAAGATTGTAGGAATCGAACCAAATAGGTTGGTCATAAATAGTGGACCAATTGATTTTTCTTGCATAGTATCAACGACTGCAAGTTCTTTTTTCGGTTCTCTTAACACAACTGATAAAGATGATGTGACCGTATATACTTATCTATATCATAAAGAGGATTCGATGCAACTCTTCGGGTTTAGTACCAAAGAGGAACGTGAAATGTTCTTTGAACTCATCAAAGTCAATGGAATCGGTCCTAAACAGGCTGTAAAGATCCTTTCAGGTATAACGGTATTAGAACTCGTATCTGCTTTAGATCAGGGTAATCTTGATAGATTGGTAAAGATACCTGGATTAGGTACTAAGACTGCTCAGAAACTAATACTGTCTCTACGAAACAAATTAGAACTATTTACTGAAAAGGGTGAGAATCGCATGAACACTGATAATCTACCCTCTATCTGTTCTGAAATCATACAGGCTTTGATCGATATGGGTTATGAGCGAAAACAGACTAAGAAGGTAGTTCTTGAGAACTATCAGGAACTTTCCTCAAAGATAACGAACGATAAACAGCTAGAAGAGAAACTCTTCAAAGCTTCCATAATCAAGTTGGCCTAAGATGGATGAAAGACTTCTTACAACCGATGAACGCAACGAGGATGTACTCAATCCCGATGATCTTATCAGACCTAAATTCCTTGCTGACTTTCAGGGGCAGAAAGAGATAAAAGAGAACCTCGCCATCTTTATTACCGCAGCCAAGGCACGAGAAGAATCACTAGATCATGTTTTTATCAGTGGGCCTCCAGGGCTTGGTAAGACGACATTGGCATCGATCATTGCCAATGAGATGGATGCAGAGATCAAGATGACCTCTGCGCCAGCACTGGAAAAACCTAAAGATCTAGCGGGTATCCTAACAACCATCAAAGAGGGTTCCATATTCTTCATTGATGAGATTCACAGACTCAGACCGGTCTTGGAGGAGATGCTCTATATAGCAATGGAGGATTTCGAGATAGACTGGGTCATCGGGCAGGGCCCGGCGGCAAGAACGATCCGTGTACCTATCCCTCAATTCACCATGATTGGAGCTACTACTAAGGCCGGAAAAGTCGCTGCACCTCTTTATACCCGTTTTGGTATCACTACTAGAATAGGATTCTATTCAGACGAGGAGTTAGAGAAGATCATTAAAAGATCCTCAAAGATTCTTGATGCAAATATTGAGGACGATGCAATCATAACATTGGCGAAGTGTTCACGAGGAACACCTAGGATCGCCAATAGATTACTTAAGAGATTAAGAGATTTTGCTGTCGTCTTAGGAGATGGGATCATTACAGAAGATATAGTCAAACAAGGTCTTAAACGTCTAGGGATAGATCCCCAAGGTCTTGATGAACTTGATAGGAAGATTCTAGAAACGATCATAGACTTCTATGGTGGTGGTCCAGTTGGTGCAGAGACACTGGCTATTTCAGTAGGAGAGGCGATAGAATCTTTAGAGGATTTCTATGAGCCCTATCTGATTCAAAAGGGGTATATAAAGAGGACTCCACGTGGTAGAGTCGTAACAGAGAAAGCATATACTTTGTTGAATAAAGAAAAGAGAGAATCGAATGAGAACCAAAGACTTCTATTTTGAACTACCCGATGAATTGATAGCTCAATACCCCACTGATAACAGAGGTAGAAGCCGACTGATGGTTATGGACCGAATAAGCGGCAAAGTTACACATACCTCGATTGAACACATAGTGGATCATATTTCAGAAGATACCCTCATTATCGTTAATAACTCAAAAGTACGAAAAGCTCGAGTCTTCGCTAAGACTGAATTTTCTGGAGAGGTAGAATTTCTTTTTCTTGAACAACTGGATGAATTGACCTGGAAGGTTATGGTCACAAAAGCCAAGAGGCAGAAAAAGGGAAGGGTATATACCTTTGCTGATGATACAAAAGCTACTATGCTCGATAGTGAAGGTGGAACAAAAACTATAAAAATGAGTCGTATCCTTGATGAAAAATTCTTTGAAAAACAGGGGCATGTTCCACTACCACCCTATATCAAAAGAGAAGATGAATTCTCTGATTCGTCAAGATATCAAACAGTTTATGCCGACACTGTTGGATCTGTAGCAGCACCTACTGCCGGACTACATTTCACCGAGGATATCCTTGATTCGATCAGAGCAAAAGGGATTAGGATAGAGGCCGTAACACTCCATGTTGGGCTCGGTACATTTCTCCCTATTCGTTCTGATGATATAGAAGAACACTCTATGCACAGCGAGACTTTTGACATCAGTGAGGATACTGCAAGTATCATTAATGCCCAGATCAGTAGTGGTAAACCTATCATCGCAGTGGGGACGACTTCCGTGAGAACTTTAGAATCTGCGTACAATGTAGAGACCAAAAAGATCGAACCCGGTAAAAGGGCTACTGATATTTTCATTACTCCTGGATATGAATTCAAAGTTGTTAATCAACTCATCACAAATTTCCATACTCCAGAATCAACGCTACTTATCCTTGTATCTGCATTTTCCAGTAAGAAGAATATCTTTGAAGCTTATCAGGAAGCTATAAAAAAACGATATCGGTTCTATTCTTATGGAGATGCGATGTTTATTCGCTAGAGTATCTCTGCGAGTATCTGCATATGAATCTCTTCAATCGACAATGTTCCATCAATTCTGATCAGTTTTATCCCATCACATAGATTTGATAATGCAGTATTATAGTTCTCATACACAGATAACTGGAATTGTGTATGTTCGAAGATATCCTTTGAATTCCTTGAGGATTCAATTCTTTTCATACAATGATCGACAGGGGTGTCGATATATATCAGATATTGAGGCATAGGGAATCTCTTATTGAGTTCAGCAACCTCTTCGAAGGGGGTATCAATCGATTGATATGCCTCTGAAGAAAAGAGATAACGATCAGAAATAACATAGTCATTATCGACCAATTGAGCCTTGATGCCATCTTTCCCAAATATATGATCATCCCTATCGGCTGCATAGAGCATTGCTAAAGCTTTACGCGTGATCTTAGTTTCTCCACTCAAAACTCTTCTGATCAGCTTTCCGATTTCATGATCAGTAGGTTCACAGGTCAAATGAGTAGACAGTGATCTTTTTTGCATTGCTTCTGATAATAATCTTGCCTGAGTAGTAGTACCGGCGCCATCAAGACCCTCGAACACGATGAAGTTTTCTAATATTTCCATTCAATATATATACTATACAATTAGCATTTTTACCATAAACTTATAGATTAAAATAATAATTTGATAACTATTATCAACTGAGTTTAAAACATGCATAGTAATTATCATTACTTGTTGATTAATGTACTAAATTTCACATATTCAAATTACTTTCACAGTTTACAATAGTCATTGTGATAAGTATAATAGTCTCGACGTATTCACAAAAGGAGTTATAAACACATGCGGAAAATTAGCACGTTCTCAAAGGGTGGTGTGCATCCAGCAGACCGCAAAGATTTGACATGCACAAAAGAGATCGTTCGTCTTCCGATACCAGAGATCATTACTGTACCGTTCTCACAACACTTAGGTGTTCCTGCAATCCCGAATGTAAAAAAAGGTGATGCGGTAGAGAGAGGACAAAAGATCGGTGATGCCGCTGGATTCATTTCAGCAGATATTCACTCTCCGGTCGCAGGTAAGGTTCTTGAGATAAAAGAACTCTTTCTACCAAATGGAATGAAGGCAAAAGCCGCAGTCATCGAAGTAGATCAGGAAAGGTCAGCTTTAACAGGCAAGATCGAGAATGATTGGACACAGATGGACCCTCAGGAGATGGTAGCAAAAGTTAAGGATCTAGGTATCGTTGGTATGGGTGGGGCAACATTCCCTGCAAATGTAAAATTTACTGTTCCCAAAGGGAAAAAAGCAGAATATGTAGTTATTAACGGTGTAGAATGTGAACCATATCTTACCTCCGACCATCGATTGATGCTTGAAAAGGGTGATAAGATCCTTCAAGGATCAATGATGATTGCCAAGATGGTAGATGCAAAAAAGATTATTATCGGCATCGAGAAGAACAAACCTGATGCTATGGATAATCTTGAACGATTAATTGAACAGAACTCCTATCCTATAGAGATACAACCACTCAAATTGAAATATCCTCAGGGTGATGAAAAACAACTCTTAAAAGCAACAATCGGTAAAGAGATCCAATCTGGCACACTTCCAATCGATATAGGAGCCGTGGTAAGCAATGTCGGTTCTACCTTTGCTGTATATGAGGCAATCACAAATGATAAACCTCTAATTGAAAGAGTTGTAACCGTCTCAGGTGGTGCTATCAAGAATCCAGGAAATTTTCTTGTAACCATAGGTACTCCTATACAAACAATCATTGATGCATGTGATGGATTTAGCGAAACTCCAGATAAGATGATTGCGGGTGGTCCAATGATGGGATTTGGATTCTATGATCTACAAACTCCAGTAATGAAAGGAACCTCTGGAGTCTTGGCACTTACCAAGAAAGAATCTATCAAGGGAGAACAGTCGGCCTGTATATCGTGTGGAAGATGTGTACAAGCATGTCCCATGGGATTACAACCAACAAAACTCTATAAAAATATAAAAAAAGCTAATTATGATACAGCAATGGCTATGAATCTCCTTGATTGTAAGGAATGTGGTTGCTGTGCATTTATCTGTCCTGCCAAATTACCATTGGTTCAATCAATGAGACTTGGTAAGAGAATGTCGAGGAAAAAGAAATAATGAGTGAAGAATTAAAAGATTTACGCATCGAAAGCTCTCCACAGATACGGCACAAAGATACAACATCAAAGATCATGTGGGCCGTTATCATCGCACTCTTACCAAGTGGTATATGGGGAGTCATTAATTTTGGTTGGTATTCTCTTGTCGTAATCGCAGTATCGATCATCACAGCTGTAGCTCTGGAATATCTGTTCTGCAGAGTCTTGGACAAAGGATCTCTTCTCGATGGAAGTGCGATTCTTACCGGATTATTAGTCGCTTACAATATGCCTCCCAATGTAGTTCTCTATGTTCCTATCATTGCAACGGCATTTGCAATAGCGGTGGTTAAATGGAGCTTTGGGGGCTTAGGAGCAAATTGGATCAATCCTGCACTAGCAGGAAGAGCATTCGTCTTCTTTTCCTGGACTGGAGCAATGACCACTTGGACAGCCCCTAGAAGTTGGGCAGCGATCTCTGGTGCATCAGTTGACTCAGTTTCAAGTGCTACAATGTTATCTACAGTCAAGACGACTCTTCTTGATTTCTCGGGTACGGTCGATGGTCCTGCACAACTACTAATAGATCAGGGATACCTTGTATCTAACTTCGCACAGAATATATCTTCATGGTTCTCAGGAACTCTAAACTGGGATATATCTCCGATTCATGTAGACCTCTTCCTAGGGAATGTTTCAGGATGTATCGGAGAAGTCTCTGCGTTATTCTTGATCATAGGTGGTATTGCACTATTCAAGAAAAAGATTATTACTTGGCAGATCCCATTATCTTATATAGGTGTTTTCACCATCCTCGTTTGGATATTCGGTGGACTCGACTATGGTACCGGGTATTTCTCCGGAGATATCTGGTTTCACCTGTTTAGTGGTGGTCTGATGCTAGGAGCTCTGTTCATGGCAACAGATATGGTAACAAGCCCGACCACACCCAAAGGAATGATCATTTTTGGTGCAGGAGCTGGTTTCTTGACATTCCTATTTAGAATATATGGTTCACTTCCTGAAGGTGTATCTCTAGCGATACTACTTATGAATATCTTCGTCCCAATGATAGATCGCTATATCGTGCCCGTCCGGTTCGGTACTAAGAAAAAGAGAGGTGCAGCATGAAGGACATGTTAAAGATAAGTTCTCGGCTGGGTTTGATCTGTGCAGTAGCTGCAATCGTCCTGGCTCTGGTCAATTCGATTACAGCTCCTGAGATCGCCGCCTACCAGAAAAAAGTGGTAGAGGAGGCTCTGCAACAAGTATCTGTGGGGTATGAAATAGGAGAAGAGATAACGTCTGAAGATGAAACGATCTCCTCTATCATAGGAATAAACAAAGATGGTGATTTAGCAGGTTATGTTATGAATATAACGGCAAATGGTTATGGGGGCCCTATGGTCATCTTAGCAAGTTTTACCTCAACAGGTGAAATTATTGCTGTCCAACTGCTTACTAATGCTGAGACTCCAGGACTGGGAAAGAAGGCAGAGGATCAATCATATATGACAAAGTTCATCGGTTCCGGAGATTCCACTCCAGTTCCTGTGAAAAAATCTAACCTGACTGATGCTCAGGCAGATGAGATCAGTGGAGCAACGGTTACCTTCAGTGGTATAGCAAAAGCTCTTCAGCTAGGTTCATCTCATGCAATACAGTTAGGAGGTACCAACTGATGTTAAAAGAGTTTACAAAGGGTATCTTTAAAGAGAACCCCATATTCGTAATCCTTCTAGGATTGTGCCCGACCTTGGGTGTTTCGACCATGGTCATCAATGCTCTAGGTATGGGAGCAGGAGTAATATTCGTATTGACCTTCTCCAATATTTTTGTAGCATTATTAAAGGATTTTATTCCTACGAAGGTAAGAATCCCATCATATATTGTAATAATCGCATCTTTCGTAACTATCGTTGAGATGGTCATGCATGCATACATGCCCTCGCTGTTCGCAAGTCTTGGTGTATTCGTACCTTTGATCGTTGTCAACTGTATCATCCTTGGTAGAGCAGAAGGTTTTGCAAACCAGAATGGAGTTCTTGTATCGATACTTGATGCGCTAGGAATGGGAATAGGATTCACTTTGAGTCTACTTCTCATATCTCTGATTAGAGAAGTCTTAGGTTCTGGAACAATCACCTTGTTCGCAATGGGTAGTTTTGATGGAGTGATTGAGATTCCTCTACTATTCAACGCTCCTATGCGTATTATCAGTCTATCAGCTGGAGCCTTATTGGTAATGGGATATCTTAAAGCATTCTTCAACTGGTATTCTTCTAGGGCTAGGGGGTAGGTCATGTCTTATATAGCAATTGTAATTACTTTCGTATTCATCAATAACTTCATTTTAACTCAGTTCCTCGGACTTTGCCCATTCATTGGTGTTTCAAAGAATACCGAATCGGCGATTGGAATGGGGTTTGCCGTAACTTTCGTTATGGCCATAGCCTCTGTAGTGACCTGGTTAGTCTACTATTACGTATTGATACCTTTAGGTCTCACCTACCTACAGACTATAACTTTCATACTTGTGATCGCTTCACTCGTTCAGCTTGTCGAAATGATTGTTCAGAAGATATCTCCTCCATTATATAAGGCATTAGGTATCTTCTTACCATTGATCACTACAAACTGTGCGGTTCTCGGTATTGCTTTGATAAATGTCACCAACTCGTATGGTCTACTTGAAAGTTTCGTAGCAGGTATATCAGCTGGATTAGGTTTTCTCCTTGCAATCGTCCTTATGGCGAACATAAGAGAAAGACTCGACCTCGAGGATGTTCCTAAACCATTACAAGGTGTACCGGTAGCATTCATCTCTGGTGGACTTATGGCATTGGCTTTCATGGCATTTGATAAAGCTCTACTAACGAATTTATTAGGATAGGTGTTCGAAATGATATTGAATATTATATATGCATTCCTGACAGTATCAGTATTAGGTACTCTTTTCGGGTTCGGGCTTGCCTTTGCATCAAAGAAGCTTGCAATTAAGAAAGATGAACGTGTATTAGCAGTTGAAGATGCTCTTCCGAGTGCGAACTGTGGAGCCTGTGGCTTTGCAGGTTGTGCTGCCTATGCAGATGCGATCGTCAATGCTGCAGCTGATATCACTCTATGTGCTCCCGGAGGAGCAACAACTCAAGTTGCTATCGCAGAGATCATGGGACTTGAAGCAACAGGTGGAGATTCTGTGAAGATGGTAGCAAGAGTCCATTGTTTTGGAAATGATGAGACCTCAAAGAAGGATTTTTCCTATGATGGTATTCTCGACTGTAATGCTGCAGCGATTCTCTTTCAAGGTGATAAGAGTTGTAAATATGGGTGTCTTGCCTTAGGTAGCTGTATAACAGTATGTCCCGTAGATGCAATTACCAAGGGTGAGGATGGCAGGATAAATGTTGATAAAGAGGTTTGCATAGGATGTGAAAAATGTGTTACAGTTTGTCCTACGGGAGTCATGAAGATGATTCCTTATGATGCAGATTACTTTATTGCCTGTAATTCCAATGATAAAGGTGCTGCAGTTAAGAGAGCCTGTACAGTCGGATGTATCGGTTGTAAGATATGCGAACGAAAGTTTCCAGAAGCTGGTTATACGGTCAAGAACTTTCTCTCAGAGATTGATTATACTATCGAACCTGAGGGAAGAGATAAAGCTGCCGAAGCTTGTCCTACATCTTGTATAAGGATCGCTGATTAGAAAATAAAAAGGATTATATAAACTACATGGGGCAGAAGAGGTTAATTATAGGTTTCCAGGATCAAAAACCTTTGGGAACAAGAAATGAAGATTTTGAATTCAGTCTCTACTCATGCTATAAGCCACTTCTGACTTTTTTGTATGCTAATCCTGAAATGAAGATTTCACTATATCTGTCTGGTATCATCTATGAATGGTTAGAAAGTAACTATCCAGAGATCAATATGCTCATAGCAGATATGGTGAAACGTAAACAACTTGAACTACTATCCGGTGGTTTTTATGATCCTATCTTTCAGATAATTCCTGCAAAAGACAGAACTCAACAGATTGAGATGACTACAACCTATATCAGAAAACGTTTTGGATACCGGGCAAGAAGTGCCTGGATCACGGAACAGGTTTGGAACCCTCAATTAATAGCGTCACTGTCTACCTGTGGTATAACATCATTAATTCAGCATTTAGAACCTCAGACTAACGATCTCAAACCCTTTTCTATGCAAGAAATGGGTAATATGATCAAAGTATACCCCATTCACCGAGCTTTGACCTTTGCATTGAATAATAAAGATTACGACTATGTTAAGCATGCGCTCTCTGCAACTTTTAAGAAACCTCATGCTAATATGGCTACGATTATGTTGGATGTGAATACCATCATATCGAATTCAATCATAGGCGACCCTCATACCATCGTAGAGCTAAGTAAGCGATTACAGGAAATCTGTAATGAACTTGATATTACAACAGTATTACCGATGAATATGCAGAATGAAATCATCCGGAAACAGGGGTATCAGGCAATGGGATGGTTCAAAGATACCCTCCCAAAAGATATTAAGCATTTTAATCAGATGTTTTTGAAATATCCTGAAATGAAAAATATGTATGGTAAACTCTTGTATGTTTCACGTTTAATCCCTGGGATAAAAAAAGAGAAATCGCTCAAAAAGATAGCCTCGAAAGAGTTATTGAAAGCTGAATCATTTGGAGGTTTTTCAATATCTCAAAATGGTGGAGTCTATCAGAACTATTTGAGAAAAGAGAATTACCAGCATATGATTGAGGTTGAAAAGCTTTCAAGAGAGAAGGGTGTATTTTCAACATCGATAACTTCCTATGATCTTGATCTTGATGGGGAAGAGGAATATATATACCGAGGTAAGAATATTACTTCCGTTTTCGACAAAGTTGGTGCAACGATGATCGAACTAGATTATCTAGTAAATTCTTGGAACTACCTAGACACCTTCGTTGGACATTCTGAGGAGATCGTACATTCGACGATTCCATCGATCCCAAAGGGTACATGTCAAAGAGGCTTTACTGATCTATTCATCAGTGACCAGGCTTTGAGTCCTACTTATGATAAATACAGTGATAAAGGAATCTATTCCCTTGAAGATACCGTCTTCGAACTGGATCGTTTAGATAAGGATCAAAAGAACATCACCTTCTCTACGAATGTTAAGGTCCCTTTTCTCAAGAATACTGACATACATCTGATCAAGAAATTTACTTGTCATACCAATACGATACAGTTAGATTATAAAATCTTTAACAACTCTAAAAGAAAGATCGAAGCAAAATTTGGATCTGAGATGAATCTTTCATTCGCCTATGATTCTGAGGACATGTTAGAGATTGCATCTTTTGACCTGAATCTAGTACGAGAGATGTCTAGTGTCGATTCCCGTCTGAACAACGTTAAACTTCTCAGGTTTAAAGATCTTAATAAGAAAGCAATCGTTTCACTCTTTTCAGATAAGCGATATTCGGTTATCAAAGAAAATTATAATACGACTATCCACACACAACTAGGTGAAGAGGATATCTATCAGTATACTAGGACTTTACCGTTCTGGGACCTTGATATAAAACCTGGAGAGTTCTGGGAGAATACCATTTCGATTCGTATCGAGAAGATGAAATAGTGATCAGTTAGGAGCTATAGATGATACCTGAATATAAACAGAGATTACTGACCCTTGAGCAAGAGACAATGACCACATGGAGGCGACTTTGACCCGGATACTAAACAGGGTAAATTGGCTCAATTGGAAAAGAAGACTCTAGCAACCGATTTTTGGAACGATAAAGAGACCGCTGAGAAGATCTTCTCCGAGATTTCACAAATTAAAGAGGAACTAGACCCCTGGTTAGACCTCCTCAATCAGATAGAAGAGTCTCATGAATATATCCAACTTCTTGAAGAGGAGTATGATGAGGATACTGCACAAGATCTGTTTGCTTTGATTGAGAAGAATGAAAGAATCTATGAGAGTCTAAAGATTGCATCATTGCTCAGTGATATCTATGACAAGAACAACGCCTTTCTCACGATCCATTCCGGTGCAGGTGGTACCGAGGCATGTGATTGGGTCAGTATGTTGCTTAGGATGTATTCTCGCTGGGCTGAGAACTGTCATTTCAAGACGCAGATCCTTGATCTTCAGGAATCAGAGGGAGGAATCAAATCTGTCACTATTCAGATCAATGGAAAGAATTCCTACGGATATCTGAAAGGTGAGAGTGGAGTGCATAGACTTGTCAGGATTTCTCCTTTTGATTCAAACAAAAGAAGACATACAACATTCTCATCAGTATATGTATCTCCGGTGATCGATGACACTATTGATGTCAATATCAAACCTGAAGATATAAGGATTGATACCTATCGTGCATCAGGTGCCGGTGGTCAGCATGTCAATAAGACAGATTCTGCAGTGAGACTCACCCATCTAGAGACCGGTATAGTCGTGCAATGTCAGAATGAGAGATCCCAGCATAAGAATAAAGCAATGGCTATGAAAGTATTGACCTCTAGACTCTTTGAGTACTACAGAATACAAAAAGAGGCGGAACAGTCTAAACACGCTATGGAAAAGAAAGATATTTCTTGGGGAAATCAAATCAGATCATATGTTTTTCAACCCTATACCATGGTTAAGGATCATCGTACACAACATCAGATCGGGAATATACAGTCTGTGATGGATGGTGCAATTGATACATTAATTGAGACATATCTTACCTGGAGATTGGAATCAAGCGATTAAGAATCCTGTTAACAATAGGCCTGTTCTGTACTCTCTCCTCAGGTCTCTTTGCAGTAGATGAAATATTGAATGTTGGACTATTCCCTATAGAACTACATGAAAGCATCAGTGTCGAGGGTGAACAGCAATATATCATTGATTCTGTTTATTCTGAACTATATGATAATATTTCAGCTCTTTTTACCTCAAATGAATTCATCTCTTTGTTCCAAACAGAATTCACTTCCTCGAGTATTGTCTCTTATTATTCTGAGGGAAAAAGTTTTGATAATTCAACGATCTTCACCTTAGAAAATGACATAACTGCTTCCTATTATCTTAATAAAGATAATTTAGATACGATGGTCTACGGACGTTTCAATCATATAGAAGATCTTCTTATTTTTGAACTTATCAAAGTAGATCGAGATCTCACGAGAAATACACTCTATTCAAATATTATAACGAAAAATCATCTATTTGATGAACTTTCCAAGATGTTTAAGGCTGTAGTCGAAGATCTCACTGATATCGAGACAGGAATCCTTCATATAGATTATGACCATAAACATCAGATAACTTTAAAACTGAATAATACCGTTATCACCACACCCTCTCATGAGATATTCAATGTACTTCCCAAAGGGGTTTATGCTGTTTCGATCTATCTTGAAGATGTGTTGCTTGAAAAGAGGAATATTGCTGTACTAGATTATTATCAGGAGATTGAAATAGAACAAGATGGATTGAATGGAGAGCAGCACTATATTTCCTCGATGCCATTAGGTGCCACATTATCGATAAATGCACAGAATGTTGGAGAGACCCCCTTTATTCTTTCCAATCAGTATGATCGCCAATATTCAGATATTATTGAAATGGACTTAGATGGATTTGAATTATTCAGAAAATCCTTGTCTGAATCATCCCTTCAGGAGGTCATCTACCTCCGACCATATTGGCTTGATTTCAAGGAACAAATAGCAATAGGAAAGAGGAGTTTCTATGACTCTCTAGGGACTGTGATTCTCACTCTTCCTATATCAATTTTTTCCAAATTCATGTATGATACTACCAATCAGGGATACTGGAAGACCTTACAGCTTGCTGGTAATACCACCACGGTTTATCTAGGTATTCGTTCTATCATCGATCTTTTGGATTACTACCATAGGATCTATTAAACAAACTATTATAGAAAGGGCTTGATATGGAAAATTTCTTTGGTAAAAAACTCACGAATATATTCAGAAGAAATAAGATCGACGAGATATTCTTCGAAGATCTAGAAGATACTTTGATCGAAGGAGATCTTGGTGCTCAGATAACATTCGAACTTGTTGAGGATCTGAGAGAAATCTCTAAAAAGAAGAAGCTAGATAAAACTACCTTACTTCAGGAGATGAAGACCATACTCTCCGCATATGTAGAGAGTATTGATTTTATCATTGAACCGCAGGATAAACCGATGATTTTCTTGGTTTTAGGAGTCAATGGTGTAGGGAAGACTACTACGATTGCTAAGATCTCTCATTTATTCCAGCAGAGGAATATTTCTACAGTCTTAGGAGCAGCTGATACCTTCAGAGCTGCTGCGATAGACCAATTATCACTTCATGCAGAAAGACTAGGCACAAGGATCGTGAAACAATCACCTGGTTCTGACCCTGGTGCGGTAATCTTTGATACGATCGATAGTGCAATCGCCCGAAAAGAACAAGTTATCCTTGCCGACACCGCTGGGAGGATGCATACGAAGGAAAATCTACTAAGAGAGCTCAAAAAGATCGATAAGATCGTTGCAAGTAAGTTACCAAAAGAGAACTATAAGAAGATTCTAGTCATAGATGCAACAACTGGACAAAATGGGCTAAGACAGGCTGAACTTTTCAATGAATCAGTAGATGTTGATGCAATAGTTCTCACTAAATATGATTCTGCTGCAAAGGGTGGAAGTATTGTTCAAATCGGAAAGAAACTCAATATTCCTATTGCTTATATCGGTGTAGGAGAACAATATGGAGACTTGAGACCCTTCAATAAAGCCGATTTTATTGATTCATTATTAGGATTGGCATGATAAGAAAGTGGCCAATACTCATAATACTGTATATTTGTATCGCGTTAAGTATTCATGCTGTAGAGGTCCACTTTTATTCGTCAAATACCATAGGGCAAAAACTTTTTGAATTAGAGGGAGCCCCTCCTTTCCCATCAGGATATTATGTTAAGATTGATGAAAATAATACTTTAAGAAAAAGCCTTTACTTCGATAATCAACTCTTGTGGATTGAACAAAGAGTAAACGAGGGCGTACATACCTATATTGATCGTAAAGATGGAGAGGGGAACCTTCTCATTGAGACGCATCATATAAATAATCAAATCTCTACTATGAGCCAACTTGTTGATGGGAGTTATCAGAATGAGACTTATCTTTATGATTCTAAAGGGCAACTCTATTCTATCGTAAGAGAGTCAGATGGTATTATTAAGAAATCATTTTTCTTTGTTAATGCACAAGGACGTCTTGAAGGACTTATGGTCTATCAAGAAGACCTTGATCATAAACAATCACTTGATCATACGTTAATCTTTTCAATAGAACAGAATACTTTTGCTATCGGTAGCAACGATATTTTCAAGGTAAACCTCATTAAAGATGGTAAACAGACGTCCTTAACCTACAGAAGTGGCATTCTTGAAAATGAGAGAATACTCGAATCTTCAGATGATACAAACATCGAGATTTTAGTAGATCATACCTACAAAACTCAATTGAAAACAATAAGCAGTGTAAAATCTGGGAAACTCCTGGAAGAAGTTTTCAATTCAACTTTGAACTCTTCTGAAGACTATCATCTTATTAACTCCTATGATGAAAATGGTGTATTATATGAAAAACAAATTCAAACGGAAGAAGGTATCATGAAATATACCTACAGTTTAAATGAATTTGATCAAAGAACCATTCGAATCATGAATAATGGTCTTCTCCATAAAGAAGTAACTTATGAAGAGGATGGTCGCAAAGAAAAGGTTTATCTTGACGGTATATACTATGCGACCATCATCTATTCATCTGATAATGAGATTATAGAGGTGATAAATGATTAATAGTTTTCGATCCTTGAGATCGTCTATCTATATTGCTAAGAAGTTCCTTTTCAGTAGGAGGAATAAACGATATACCTCCGCTTTATTCACCGTATTAGGTATTACTATCGGGTTTATAGCGATTTTTATAGTAATTGGTATCATGAATGGTCTTCAATCTGGTTACCTATCTGATCTAAGAGAGATTGAATCCTATCATCTCCAGGTTGAGTTAAGCGAAGATGCTGATATATATCAGGTTCAGGACCGTATCAGGCAGTTTTCTTCGGTAGAATCTGCTGTCAGGTTCCTAGACACCAATGCCCTTATCGAATACCGAAACGATCAATATTATCCGGTACTCCTAAGGGGCATTGAAAATACTGCATTTTCCACAGATACGGGATTTATAGAACATCTAAATATTCTAGAGGAACCGACTAGACTTGACCCACAAGAGATTTTGATCAGTGAGTATATGAGTAGGATTTTTCGGGCTCCAATAGACTCTGAGATCTCGATCACTCTGATGGGTGTAGGAAAGATTGTCAAACATGTACCACTTACCTTTTCAAATACCGTTTCATCAATATTCTCAAGTAATTTTTCTGAAATAAATACTCAGATGATATTTATAAATGAGGAGACCTTGAGCAAAGTCCTTCCCAATCAACAACCCTCTATAGGTATTAAGGCATCATTGAATTCGATATCCAAACTACAAGATGACCTCTTAGAACTTGAAGGTGTTAAGAGTGTCACAGATTGGAAACAGGCAAATTACGGACTATATTCTGCGTTGATGTTAGAGAAGTATGGGATGATGGTATTGCTTTCTCTCATTTTCCTAGTTGTTATAATGAATTCTAAGGCATCCTTTGAAAAATATGTTTTTCATAAAAAAGATGAGATAGCACTTTTAAGATCCCTTGGTTCATCAACCTCTGAAATCTATGGGATCTTCTTGGTTCAGGGGTTTGTTCTGTCTCTTATAGGAATATTCTTTGGTACGATCTTTGGGCTTCTTTGTACCAATCATATCAATGAAATCATTATTCTTATCGAACAGGTTGCCTCATTTCTCCTTCAGAAAAATATAACTATCTTCATACAGGAACTTCCTATTGTTCTCTATAGAAAAGAACTTGTTATTCTAGCGGTGATTGTCTTGATCATCTTTTTATTATCTATATATTCTGCAATAAGAGTATTGATTCGTAAACCACCATTGGAGATCATGAGATATGAATAATAATATCGTCCTACATATTAAAGCTTTAAATAAAAGCTATAAGAGCGGGGATGAGAATCTCCAAATTTTAAAGGATCTGGATTTCTCACTAGATAGGGGAACCTCTGCTGTGATACTTGGTCGGAGCGGAAGTGGAAAAAGTACGCTCCTCCATCTTATTGGTGGTCTTGATACCCTTGATAGTGGATCTATCATATTAAATGAACGACATGTAGAAAATATGAGAGGATCAGAACTTGAAAAATATCGTAGAGATGAAATTGGTTTTATCTTCCAATCTCATTTCCTTCTTGATGATTTTACAATCCTTGAGAACATAGCCCTCCCAGCGATTATGAATGGTATCAGAAAGAGAGAAGCTCTAAATAGGGCTGAGAGTCTTTTAGAACATGTAGGACTGATACAAAGAAGGAATCATTATCCCAAGAAGGTTTCAGGTGGAGAACGTCAGAGAGTTGCAGTAGCTCGATCTCTTATCAATAATCCATCTCTTATACTTGCTGATGAACCAACTGGAAATCTTGATGAGTTTAATTCTCGTAAGATAGAAGATCTACTTTTTGAGATTGTTGAACACTATAATCGAAATCTGATCATGGTTACCCATGATCCAAGTATTACGAGTAGGGGAACTTGTTCCTATACTCTCACGGCAGGTCAATTAGAGGGGCAGTTAGATTGAGATTTGAAGGTTCATTCTTATGGGCAACAAGGATACTCGGTATTCGTACCCCAGGGAAAAAAGGTAAAAGAAAGCATATTATATCATCTATCATTGTGATAGCCTGTTCAGTTATACCCCTTATCATTGCAATATTCCTTGCAAACAGTATGACAGCTGGGATAACCGGTAAGTATATCACCTTATCGAGTTTTCATGCACAAGTACAATCCTTTTCTTCCCAAGATAATGGAGAGATTGAGTCTATCATTGAAGAGGTATTTCCAGTCAGAGAGACATTCTGTCTTTTCTACTCAGAAAATGGTTCCTATACAACCAATGTAAAAGGGGTCTCAAAGGATTATATTCTTTCAGAAAGGTTTTCCAGTGAGGTTGAGCTTATAGCTGGAGATCTTAATATCTTTGATTCTGCAGACATTATAATAACTTCTATTATCGCAGAAGCTCTGGAGGTGGGGATAGAAGATACCATTGCAGTAGTTACTGTCACACAGCAATCGGGGCAAGCTCGGATAAAACCATCAATATTTCATATTACCGGAATCATTGAATCTGGGTATCAAGATCTTGATGGATTTCTCTCTTTTGTTGATATTGAACAGGCTCGTAGGATAATGAAGGATGATGCGAATGAGTATTATGGAGTTTTTGTGTCTTCAGAAGCCTCAGAATCTCCCTCAAGGATTAAAGAGGCCTTAAGTGGTCAAGGATACGTCATAACCTGGGATGAACTCAACAGGTCTTTATATAATAATTTCAAGACTTCGAAATTGATCCTATATATCATCATGGTCTTGATTATCATCATTGCAACTTTCAATGTCTCCTCAACCTGTATCATGCTTATACAAGAGAAATATCTAGATATAGGATTAATGAAATCCATTGGAGTCCCAAAAAAGACTATAGAGACTACCTTCACCCTGATTTCTTTTCTAATAGGGGCGATTGGGTCACTTTTTGGTATAGTGATCGGCGTATTCTTGAGTTCACAATTGAACAACATCTTACAGGGTTTGAAATCATTAGGTTTCTCTGCTTTGGATTTTTATCTTATAGAACTTCCTTTTGTCTTGAACTGGGAAGAGATCCTCCTTGTAGGTTTGCTTACTACATTATTGGCTGGTATTTCTTCTATTATACCGATAAAAAGAATACATAGGATATTGCCGATACATATGCTTAATGAGTAACATATCTAAATGAAAGGAGCTGAAAATGGATGGATTCTTTGATTTTATAGATTTACGTACAGATGAGAAAAAAATGACTGAGACAAGAATACTCGGTTTAGATATTGAAACAACGGGTCTCGATGTATCTGCAAATGAGATCATAGAGATAGGCATCGCAGAATATGATCCATTACATAGATCGATCACAAATAGTTATCAATCATTGGTAAAGCCAGATCAATTAGTTAAAGAGCATATCACACGAATCACCGGAATAGATAATGATATGCTAGTCGGAGCTCCTAGGATCAGTGAAATCAAAGAAGATATCATAAAGGTCATTACTGGATCTCTTTTAGTAATACACAATGCTGAGTTTGACATACCCTTCCTCCAGAAGTTTCTGACTAAGGAGCTTTTGACTACCTACGATATCGCTGTATTCGATACCTTGAAATTCAGTCGTAAACTACTTGATTCCAGTAGATATTCACTGGAGTTCTTGATAGAATCACTTGGTCTTGGCCATGAGGAACATCATCGAGCTGTTGCCGATGCAAGGATGTGCCTAAAACTTTTCGGGCATATTTTAGATAAGAGAAAAGATTTCCTTACTATGGAGATCAAAGAAATACTCAAAATAATACATTAGGGAAATTAAACATATGAGTTTAGAACTGTACATTTTAGGAACAAGCGGTATGATGCCGCTTCCAAATAGATTCCTTACCTCTGTTCTGATAAGAAGAGAGGGAGAATTGATGCTTTTTGATTGTGGAGAGGGTACTCAGGTTGCTCTTAAACGTTTAAACCTCAAATGGAAGAAGATTTCCCGAATCTTCATCAGCCACATGCATGCAGATCACGTCACAGGACTTCCTGGACTACTTATGCTATCGTCACAAGTTGATCGAGAGGATCCGTTGCATATCTATGGACCTGCTAAACTGGAAAAGTATATAGAGGCAAACAGAAAGATCCTTGATATGTATATCAACTATGAGATCATTTTCCATGCAGTAGAAGAGGGTGGTATAATCTGTGAAGAAGAGGACTTTTATGTTGAGGTATTTAAACTTAAACATACAAAGCCCTGTTATGGCTATAACATTATTGAACATGATAGACCCGGAAAATTCCACCCGGAAAAAGCTATTGAATTAAAGATTCCCGTTGGTCCACTGTGGGCGAAACTACAAGCAGGTAATTCCATCACACTAGATAATGGTTGTACCATAAAACCCGATGAGGTTATGGGCGATAAAAGGGCTGGTAGAAAGTTTTCCTATGTGACTGATACTCAATATATTGAATCTATCGCTGGCCATGTTTCTGGAGCGGATTTTCTTGTATGTGAGGGAATGTTCGAGAAGGGTTTGGAAGATACCGCAAAAGAGAAGCGACACCTTACAGCGCTACAGGCTGCACAGATTGCTAAGGATGCTGGAAACATCAAGAGAATGGGACTGATACACTTCAGCCCCAGATATACAGATAGAGAACTCTATAAACTACTTGATGATGCTAAAGAGGTCTTTCCTGATACCATTCTCTGTAGAGATCTCAAGAAGATTGAAATACCCTATGTATAATACTGTTCATATTTGTTGACATCAGGTTCGAAACCAAGAATACAGAAATCCTCATCCTGAATAGCTTTCTTGAATGCCACCTCTGTCTCATATAAGATCGTCTCAGAATCAACATATCTATTGAACTTACTCGTGAAGCCTGCTCTGAAAGAGGTAGATCTCTGTAGCAATTCCTTCTTGAGAAAATCATACAGATTTATCAATTCCTTCTGAGTCTCAAAAAATGAGAAGAAAGGTAAAATTATTGCAAAAGTATTATCTTGTACATATTCAAAGATAAAGGCTGATTCATCAAAAAACTTTTTTACTGCATCGTCAAAAACCTGGAAATCATTATCAAATCTTTTAGGTTCAAGATTAAGAAGAATGAGGGAGACCTCATATTTCTTTTTGTTCGAATATTCAACTTCTTGCTGAAGTCTTTCATAAAAATCATTTCTCTCATTGAATGGTGTATCAACTGGTGGTACATACATCTTATTGATTTGCCCATTTTCTGAAGAATTTGATAAATCGTTTTCGCCTAATGGTTCTTTACTTTTAGGCTCTGGAGAAATTTGAGTAATCGGTTCTGTATCTGTTTTAGGGATTGGATTTGTATGTTGATGTACAGGAGGTGTGACTACTTCAGGATTTTGCATATCAGGATTCTGAGAATACATCATACCTGGGGGTAGCTGTTGATTTGTATAGTAGGGATTTTGGTAAATAGGCATGCCTTGTTGGTATACCATGGGTTGAGCATAAACTGGAATATATTGAATATTTTGATTTCCTGAGCAGGGTTGGCCCATGGTAGTATTGGCAAAAGGTTGTTGTACTACTTGAGGCTGTTCAAAAATTGGGGTTATTGGTTCAGGAGTGTCTCTATTAAGGAAATCAAGTTCATCAGATGAGAGATCCTCTGAAAAAATCTTTCTCATATCTAAAGAAGAATCATCTGTCATGGGTTCTTCAGTTTTTGTAACTGGCTCAATAATGGGAGTCCTCTCCAACACGGGTGGTTGTTCAGTAAAAACCTTTGAAGTCTTGAAGCTGAAAACTTTTTCTTCTCCAGATTCAGGGATTTCGCTTCTTCGTGGGGGCTCTTCGATGTCTTCTAGTTTAATATCCTCTTTCTCTGCCTCTACGGGAAGGTCTAGTGAATAGAAATTCGAGTTTTTTAACTGCTTTTGGGATACTGATATAGGTTTGGTAACACCCTTAGTTTTCTCTTTAGAGGAAACAATCAAAGCCATTATGAGAAAAGCACCAATGAATATGGGTGCTATTTTAAAAAGAAGATCCTTATAAGTCTCTAGGGGCACATTTGCGAACCCCTCATATATCCGGTAAAACTGATATAGGTATACAGCAGTATAGGCTAATGTTCCTATAATCACAGCACTAACAATAACAGTGAAAAAATCTTTGAGCTTGTTTGCCATGTTATAATTCCTTATCTATTCAATTTTTTTAAGAGGTACGATATATATTCTTTTTTGACCAATTCTCCACGTTCCGAAGAGGAAAGACTATCAAGCATATCCAATAGTTCATTCACTTTTATTTCAATCTCAGGAAAGTCATAAGAAAAGTGAGTAGTAGAACTGACATCTAACATATCTTCTTCAAGATCATCGATAAAATCAGAATCTGTAATCAGTTTAGAGAAAAGTTCATCCTCCCCATTTTCTTCTTCATCACCTTTATTCTTGATTGAGTAAACAGTATTGAGAATACTACTACTCTTCTTTAACTGATCTAGTTCTGAATCATAATTTTTAGATTTGTGTACAGATTTAACCTTAGATTTCTTATCACTCTTAACTACTGGTTCAGTTATAGTATTAGTAATAATTGGCTCAGCATACTCTTGAGTCTTCTCTTTGATTGTGCGTATCAGATCATCCAGATTTTCTAGATTTGCATCATTAGAATATTCTGGGCGCTTATGTTTTTGTTGTTCATCATCAAAATTTGATGAATCTATTCTTTTGAATTTTCCATAAAGACCCGGATAATTCTGTTTTTTACTTTTATACATGTATACTCCACTAGAATTCTGTTATAGTATATCATATTTATATAAAAAAAAAAGACAATATAAAGCTATGAATAAACCACATGTTTTGTTAAGTATTGCTATCTCTTTATTAGTATATGCCATTGGACTGACGACTTATGGTCATTTTGGGTTGATAAACACAGATAAAGAGATCGAAAAAATGGAACAACTAGAACTTATATATCAAGAAATCAAAGCTGAGAATACAGAATTGAAACTAGAGTATACAAGACTGCAAGATCCTCAATATATCTCAAATCTAGCTAAAGAATATGGTCTGACAGGTGGTGAGACTATAATATATCTACCAGCTCATGCTGAAGATAAAAATGTGACTCCTCCGACGATCATTCATACAATTGCTTCGGAAGAGATTGAACCTGTTTCAAATACCTTATTGATTACAATAGCTGCTATCATTGGATTGATGTTCTTTCTCATACTGACTTTTCTCACACACCGAATTCCAAAAAAAGGTTCTTCTAAAAGTTAGAAGAACCTTATTATTAATAAACTACTGCTATTCAGTAATCTTTCTTCCTTCTATATAGAATCTTTTCTCAAAGTCCTCTCCCATTGAGAAAGTCTTTCTTGGTAAAGCTCCATCATGAACAATCGAAGAGAAAAAATCATTTTTAGAGATTGCAGGAAGGAATATCGCAACATTATTTTTTTGTATTCCTAAATTGTAGGTAACTTGAGTTCCATGGGTATAATCTATCGTGGTAGTCGCACTATCTTTCAAATAGGCGTCAAGGGTCTTTTGTAATGTAGCTGCAACAATCTGAGCTTCTGCACCAATCACTTTGATCACTTGAATACTCTGCTTTTCATCAACAATCCCAAAATATTGGAAAGAATCTTCTTTATGAATCATCTTGTACATCTCATCTGCCGATGTACAATCGATTCTTTCAAAACTCAAACAGTTCTTATTGAGTTCTTCCAAGATATTTTCTTTATCAGCTTCAAAGAGTACCCTATGAATTGGTTCAAATATCAACCCTTCATCAAAGATGTTCTCAAGTTCTACTAAAGCGAAACGAGCAGGGTGAGTCTCTTTCTGTACATCAGAAAGGTCTATTTTAATATCTTCCCAACATGATTTAGCGGTTGCAAGAGAGTGATTTCCATCCCCCATTGCGAACAGCAGAAGATCTTCTTTATTATATTTTTTCTTATATTCTCTAAGATCTGCTAAGTTAGTGAATGCTTGTGCAAGCATCTGAAGATCTTCAGCTTTATCGATAGCGTATGCTTCTATAGATCCACTATCCTTCATCAATGGGAAGGAATAGACTCTTTTGAGAGTGTCTTTCTTTGCTGCTAGAGGTTCTATAATACTTCTTTTATCGTCATCAATAAGTACTATAATATGAGGGAATTCTAAAGGAGCATCTTTTCTGATTCTCTTTCTTGGTGGAATCCTTTCGATGATAGTCCCTTCAGTAGCTCGTATAAGGCTGGTTGACCCAACTGAAAAATCATATCTTTCTAGATCTAAAGCCACTACTAAACCCCATCTGCCAAAACCCTCTTTTGTTTCTCTGTAGAGAAGGAAAAATGTATTGGGAAATTCTTTGAATATACCTGCATCAATATATTCTTCCATCTTTTTATTGATTGAGCTAATTCTTGCATCTGGATCATCTTCCTCAAGGAAACATTCTGGATATACGAGATTTAGGGTAGAAGGATCATCTGCTACATTGTTAGCGACTGATTGCCAATACTCAGGTTCTGACGTATACTGATCACATGCAACAACTGCCCATTTTTGGAGGTCGATTTCGTCTTTCGGTATAAGAATCGTAGGTATTTCGATGCCAAGAGATTTGAATATTTTCTTATAATCATTCATAATTAGCTCCTTTATTGATATATTACACAAAATATAGAATAAATAATGATGTTTACAGTATTATATGATTTTAAAGAATTTAGCAAGCAAAGAATCGTGGATTATGAAAAAAGCACTATTATTTATCGGTGGGAGTGCACCAGAAACAGTAGATTACCAGAAAGAGCTAAAAGAGTATGATTATGCAATCGCTGCAGATTCAGGATATAATCTTGCTCTTCGTGATTCGATATCCTTGGATCTTCTTGTAGGCGACATGGATTCGATTTCTATTGAACCGGATGCTTCAGTCAACACACTTGTATATCCAGAAGATAAGGATTTTACGGATACAGAAATTGCGATATCTCATATAAAGGCCTTAGAAGAACCTCACGAAATCATAATGATTGGAGGAGGTGAAGGACGATTAGATCATACATTTTCTTTGATTGCTCTTTTTAAAAGCACTTTTCCTCCAGTGCGGTGGTATACATCTTTTGAATGCCTCCACTTTATCAAAGATAAGTTATATATTGATTGTATTAAAGGCCAGGGGGTATCTGTTCTTGGTCTAAGCGATCAACCTATAAGTGTCACTTCTTGCGGACTACAATGGGAGCTAGACAAATTCCCCATTTCTATAGCCCAACATAGTACGAGTAATAGAACTACCGGCAACCATCTTAAAATAAGCATCGAACGAGGTGGAGGAGTACTAATCGGAATCTCTTATCATTAAATCTTACTGGGCTTGTTCTATCCTTAGATACTCTAATAGAATAGGATATTGGGATAAAAGCTGCCCGTAATTCTGCAGTTTATCTATATAGAGCATATTTTCAGTGATCATCTCTGGAGATTGTAATATTGCATCAGCCAATGTTTCATTCTTGAGTTCTACCATCTCTTCATAGCTTTTTTTGGCCTGTGAATAGATCTCAAAATCAGGGAGAGAATTGAAGGTCATTGATATATCATTGATATTCAGTTCTGTGAAATAGGTTTTTATCTGAGTAGAAAGATACCCCTTTATATCTTCAGAAATCATATCCTTACTTGCAGAAACATCTTTATGTATAAAGTAATCTGTGATTATCTCAAGAGCTATAGAACGAACCATCTCATCCTTAGCGAGGAACCACGTTGTACTATTCAATTCATTAACTCCATAACTGCTCACAAGTGCAACGACAGAACCTTTTTCTAATGAATAGGAAATTGTGATATCCGCATCGTATGAGAATACCGGGTCACCAATGACCATCATCTTATATGAATCAGCAGCAGGCAGAGTCTTTTTTGCCCTGATCGAAATGCTACGACTACTAGATGGAATTTGAGTTATCGTTAAATTACCAGGTATTAGTCTCCACCCTGACCAAGAAAAATGTCCGGATTCTATCGGTTCTTCAAAATATCCTGAGGTCTTTGTATATATGACACCATACATATCTTGATCCAATCTGTATTGTGTCCAACCTATATAGAATATGACACTGCCGACTATAATGATGAGAATCAACCATAATAAGAATTTCTTCATAGTACATCCTGTAACTTCATATCTCTTTATTGTATCTTAGAAGTAAATTTACTTCAAATCAATAGAAAAAATTGATAGAATGTCTATATGCAGAAAAAAGGAATATTACCAATACTAATAAAAATAGAACTTTACCTATTTTTCTCGATAGTTTTTTTAGGTTTCATCTGGCAGTTGATAAGTAGTCATCAACATCTATATGATTTTTATGCGATTCTTCATACAATCATCTTTAGACTATGTGTGATGTATCTGATTATATCTATCTCATCAATAATCATTTCATTCTTAGAGATCTTTATCATACGAAGATTCAATTTTCTTCATTTTATCTTTACTATTCTTAGTGTAGTACTGATACTTGTAATTGGATTCTATTTCAGTACAATAAAAAATCTTTATATCTTATGAATAAAACAAACAGGAAGGATCTATAATGGTTAAAGCTATTCGAGGAGCTATACAGATAAACGAAGATACACCTCATGCTATATCTGAGGGTACTATGAAACTTTTTAAGGAGATTATAGATCGAAATTCTATCAATATTGAATCAATTATCAGTTTGATCATTAGTCAGACCGATGATCTAATAAGCTATAACCCTGCTACTGCACTTAGAGAAGGTGGAATAGAAGGGATAGTACTATTCTGTTTACAGGAACTGAAGATAAAAAACCAATTACCACATACGATACGTTTTCTCTTCCATGTGAATGCAGAAAGCAAAGATCACTTTAGTCATGTTTATCTTGAAGGTGCAAAGACCCTGCGACCCGACCTTGTATGATGAAAAGAAAGATCATTTTCTTTTTCTACATACTTGACAATATCAAGACTAATTTGTACATTACCTAAGCATCAAAAAAGATGCCACCTTAGCTCAGCTGGCCAGAGCACGTGACTTGTAATCTCGGGGTCGTCAGTTCGAATCTGACAGGTGGCTGATTGACATTATTAATGTTATTTGTTACGTTTAAAAACGTATTTGGGGAGGTTCCCGAGTGGCCAAAGGGGGCAGACTGTAAATCTGTTGCAATAGCTTCGAAGGTTCGAATCCTTCTCTCCCCAAAAGCCTTTCATTCAGTTGAAAGGCTTTTTTTTTCTTTGAGAGGCAACTATTGAATCATATTTATGAACATGGATTAAGATTCTCATGTGTACAATGTTCTCACTGCTGCAAAGATGAACCAGGATATGTCTTTCTTTCTGAAAAAGAGATATCAATAATTCATAAACATTTAGGATTATCACAAGAAAATTTTATTAAGACTTATTGTAAAAAGGTCCAAATGGGCACCTTTTATATGCTCAGTATTATCGAGCGTCCTAATAATGATTGTATATTCTTAACAGATTCAGGCTGCAGCATCTATCCGGTAAGACCCATTCAGTGTCGAAGTTACCCATTCTGGGCAGCATTGGTTGAGTCTCAAGAAGATTGGGACCGAGAATCTGAGGAATGCCCCGGAATTAATCATGGGGAATTACATAAAAAAGAAGAAATTGAAGAATGGTTGGAAAAAAGAAAAGCCAATCAGCCTAAAATATTCTATAATTAAACTGTTATGGCCAGGATTCCTGATTATATATTAGAGCAAATAAAAGACAAAATCTCATTATCTGATGTGATCTCAGATTATATCTCCCTTAAATCGAAAGGGGGCCAACTTTGGGGTCTCTGTCCTTTTCACGATGAACAAACTCCTTCTTTTACCGTTCATGATGATAAAGGTTTTTATCATTGTTTCGGTTGTGGGAAAGGTGGATCGATTTTTAACTTCCTTATGGAAATTGAACATATAACTTTTATAGAATCAGTACAGAAACTTGCTGAGAAAGCAGGGATCGCACTTGAAGAGGAATCTCCAGAACAACAGGAAAAGAGATCTGATAAGCAGGCGATGTATGAACTCTATAAAAGACTTGCCGCAAGTTTTCACTACATTTTAAAAGAGAAAGATGAGGGAAAGAAAGTTCTTACTTATCTTCATGAAAGGAAAATTTCGGATACTACAATAGATGATTACCAACTAGGCTATGCTCCAGCAGATCCAAATTGGCTTTATCGATTCTTAAAAAAGAAAAAATACAGTGATGAATTCCTTAAGAAATGTGGAGTCTTTTCAAAGAATAACCCTACTTATCCAATTTTCAGAGATAGGCTCATGTTTCCCATCTCAGATCAATCAGGAAATATTATCGCTTTTGGTGGAAGAGCCCTAGATAAAAACAATAATGCAAAATATTTAAACTCTCCTGAAACTGATATCTATCACAAGAGAGAAGCGCTCTTTAGCCTCCATCAGAGCCTTCCCGCTATCAAGAAGATGAACTCCTTCATAGTTTGTGAAGGATATTTTGATGTTCTTGCACTCTATGAAGCAGGAATAATGAATAGTGTCGCACCACTTGGTACGGCCTTCACACCTGAACAGGGGAGAAGACTCAAAAGATATGCGGAAAATGGAATACTACTTTTTGATTCTGATAATGCTGGAGTCCAAGCGACAAGAAAGACCATCACTATTCTTGAACCCTTAGGCATTGATACAGAAGTTATTTCAATTGAAGATAAGGATCCTGCTGAGATATTACAAAATAGTGATATTGACTTGTTGAAAAATATTCTAAAAAAGAGTATAAATAGTTTTACGTATATGATTAACAAGGCGAAAGAAAATCATGACATTTCTTCGCCGAACGGAAAATTATCTGTCTTTAATGAGGTAAGACCATATTTAGAAGCAATACAATCAGAAATAAAATTATCTAGTTCAATAAAAACGCTCGCGGAGATTATTGATGTTGACGAAAAGACAATTATGCAAGATCTAACAAGGCAAAAAGTCAAACGTAATAGTCAACAACAATCACGTGAGCGTATTGGTGTGCAATCAGGTTCTTTATCAATTGAACTGTATCTGATGATGGTGATCATTCATAATCGTGAATATTTTCTTAATGTCAGAAGACAGGTTAAGATTGCCGATTTTGAAGATTATAGGGCAATTGATATATATACTGCACTTGAAGAGGCTTTTCGTGAGGGTGAATCAAGTTTCGAGAATCTTATTCTTCGAATTGAACATGATGAAGTAAGAACTTTTATACTTGAGAATTACGGCTCTGATCAGTATCTTATCCATGTAGATAATGTGATTGATGATATATTGAAGAGGTATAAGATCAGCAAACTGGAAATAAACAGGAAATCTGTCATTTCTCAGATAAAGGTAGAAGAGAATTCTGCTCATGCTGATATAAAGATTTTGCAGGATCTTCTATATGAGAAAAAGTTTATAGATGAAGAAATTGGACGTATAAGGAATAGTTAATGCCAGAATTATCACAAGATCCTTTAGTTAAGAAACTCTTAGTATTCGGTAAGAAAAAGAAACAGATCACTTTAGCTGAGATGAACGAGTTCTTACCAGATTCTATTGCAAATTCTGATAACTCGGATGAAGTCGTCAAACTTCTTGAAAAAAATGGTGTAAAAGTCATTAAATCTAAAACTGCCGTAGATCCTGCCGTACAGGGATCCTTTGACTCTGGCACAGAGGTAGCATTCGAAGAGGATGAGGATCTTGAGATCATAGAAGATGAAGAAGAAATCGTAGAGGCAGAAGAGGTTGTTGAAGAAATAATTGCGGCTCCTGTAAAAAAACCATCTCATAAGTCAAAGAAACTCATCTATAGTGATGGTGAAGCTGCAATTGACGATCCTATTAGACTCTACCTAAGAGAGATTGGTAAAGAGAGCCTTTTAACTGCTGAACAAGAAGTTGAGCTTTCAAAGAAGATGGAAGAGGGTGAGAATATCATCAGAAGTGTCATACTCAAATCAGGGATCATGATCACAGGTATGTCTAATATTCAACAAAAACTTGCCCAGAAGATCGATGAGAGTGAACTTGAACTGTCAAAGAAAGAATTGGCTGATTTCTTCTCAGAACAAAAAAGACTCAATCAAGCCTATAAAGATCAGATCAAAGAGGTTAATGCCCCACTTAAGAATTATGTTGAACAGAAAAAAAAGATTCAAAGTGAAGGTGGTAGTTTTATTCAGGATGAAGATCTTGGAAAGAAGAGAGATAAGCTTATGAAGAAACTCTCTCAATTCGTTCTTCAACAGGATGAGATAATAGATTTTACCGATAAGTTCGTACAATCAGAAAAAGATATATATGAGTACCAGAATAGAAGAGATCAGTTAGAAGCACGATTAGGTGTCAGTTCTGTTAGAGAACTCAGACAGATGGGACGATCCCTTGCTATACCGAGTAAAAGAGAAGCACTTGAAGAAAAACTACAGATGACGACTGATGTTATAAAAGAACAGATCAGACAGATTCAACTTACAGAGAAAAAACTCAAAAATATTGAATTTGATTTCGAAAATGATATTTCTGAAATCATCAATGATGCAAAAGAAATAGAGCATGGCCGAGTCATGATGAAGAGTGCAAAGGATCGTTTGATTCAAGCCAACCTTCGACTTGTGGTCTCTATCGCTAAAAAGTATACCAATAGAGGACTTCATTTCTTTGACTTAGTTCAAGAAGGAAATATCGGATTGATCAAAGCTGTAGAGAAATTCGAATATCGTAAAGGATATAAGTTCTCAACATATGCGACTTGGTGGATCAGACAGGCAATAACCCGTTCAATTTCTGATCAGGCTAGGACTATTCGAGTTCCCGTACATATGATAGAACAGATCAATAAAGTCGTCAGAGAATCTAGACAGTTGATGCAAGTTTTTGGAAGAGAACCAACTGATGAAGAGATTGCTGAACGGTTAGGGTGGACTCCACAAAGAGTCAAAACAGTAAAGAATGTTGCAAGAGAACCTATCTCTCTTGAGACTCCAATAGGTGAAGAAGAAGATTCTTTACTCGGCGATTTCATAGAAGATAAAGAGGTAGAGAATCCTGCGACCCAGACAGCTTTCAAATTACTTCAAGAACAACTACAAGATGTTCTTAAAACACTGCCTCCAAGAGAGCAGGAAGTCTTGAAGATGAGGTTTGGATTAGAGGATGGCTATTCATTGACTTTAGAAGAGGTTGGTTTATACTTTGAAGTCACTAGAGAGCGAATTAGGCAAATTGAAGCTAAAGCCTTGAGAAGATTAAGACACCCGAAAAGAAGTAGACGATTAAAGGATTATGTATAATATAACTAGGAGTATATAGATGCAGGAAGTATTTATTAAATTGCAGGCCTTACAGACCATTTTATCAAAGAAATATGATGTTCAAGATGAAGTGAAAGAAATTCCAAAGACGTTAAGCACAAAAATCGAATTGCTTAATCGTGGTAAGAAGAACTATCTTGAAAAGAATGAAAAACTTGAACTGATTAAAAATGATATCAAAAGCATCAGAATACGACTAGATGATGCTGAGAGAGAACGAGAGAATTATGAAAAACAGATGGATCTCATCACAACTCAACGAGAATATGAGGCACTCGACAAAGAAATCAAGGATGCTACAGAGAAAGAACAACAGTTGAGAAAGACTATCCTTCATAAAGAGAACATTCAAGAAGAACTCGTTTCTCAGATTGAAGACCAGGAAGATCTCATGACTCTTCAGGAAGAAGAGGTAAAAGTTGAGCAGGAGAAGATGGAAACTATTCTCAGCGAGAAAAATAAAGAACTTGATATTCTAAAAGAACAAGAAGATGAGATCGTTCCAGATATCGATGGTGATGTTCTATTCAAGTTTGAAAGGATCATTAAAAACAAGTCAGGAGTTGGTATTGTACCAATTCATGATACAGTTTGTACTGGTTGTCATATGACACTTCCTGCGCAGTTTGTTAATGATGTAAGAAAAGGAAAAGATTTCATGTTCTGTCCCTACTGTAGTAGAATTCTTTACTTCGAAGATATCGAAGAAGAGGTTATCGGATCAGCAGTTGGTGCAGATGATATTGAAGAGGGTGCATTAGCAGATCTCGTCGATCTTGATGATTTCGATCTTTAAAGTTATTATTTAATCTAGGTCAGATGATCGCTTTATACTTTATGTATAGAGAGGAAAGTCCGGGCTCCATAGAACATGATGCCGGGTAACTCCCGGGAGCTTCTTTTTGAAGCTACAGAAAGTGCCACAGAAAATATACCGCCTGCTTGCAGGTAAGGGTGAAATGGTGGGGTAAGGGCCCACCGCCTGTCTGGTAACAGACAGGGCAGGGTAAACCTCTTCAGGAGCAAGATCAAACAGCAGCATAGTTGTTCGCTTTAATGCTGCGGGTAGGTCGCTAGAATATCTTAGCAATAAGGTATGCAGATAGATGATCGTCGACAACAGAACCCGGCTTATAGACCTGGATTTTTTATTTATGAATAATGATTTTTCAAAGAAGACAGTAAGGATAATACCATATCTCATTATGATTATAACAACGATCATGGTGTTACTTATCCTTGCTGTTTCTATTTCTACATTCAAAGATTCAAAACAGAAAGAGCAATTTTTTAAGGAATTCTATTCAGGTGATTTTCAGAGTTTTATTAACTCCTATAATCAATTAAATGATAAAAAAAGAGTTGAACAGACTTACCTATACCTTTACGGAATAAGTAATTTCAATTTAAAACAGTACGGGAACAGTATTGAAAGTCTAGAACTTTTTAAAATACTCTATCCTGAAAGTACTAAAGTTATCCCTTTAATTCATTACCTCTTAGGCGCTGCATATTTCAATACAGGACGTTTTGATAGAGCAGTAGATAATCTTCTTATAGCAGAAGAAAATGGATTTATAAATTCAAACTTATATGTATATCTTGGAATTTCCTCAGCAAATTCAGCAGATCTTTACATAGCAAAAGAATACTTACAAAAAGCTGGTTTAGACTCTAGAAGAATTGCATATTTTCTCGTAAACAAATATATTGCACTTGGAATGTATAAAGAGGCAGCTGGTCAATTAGAATTTCTTATTCATCTAGCAGTTTCAGAGAAGGAATTATACGAACTTTATGTTATCAAGACAGAACTATTTCCAAATGAAGCGTTACAGTCTTTCATAGAGTTATCTAACTATATCACGGATCCTATCTTACTTAAGAATATCTATAAAACACTATCTTTGCTATATGAGCAGGATGGCAATCTAATAGAGTCTAAAACAATGATAGAGAAATCGAAAAAAATTGTACCATAGAGGAATAAGATGATAATTAGACCAGAAATAGATTTAAAAAATATATTATTGAACATCGAGAAACCAGGACGTTATATTGGAGGAGAATTTGGTAAGAAAAAACCTCTAGATGAAGATATTCAGTTGAAAATCGCACTATGTTTTCCTGACTTATATGAAATAGGGATGTCAAATAATGCTGTAAGAATATTATTTGATCTTTGTAATTCTATTCCTCATGTACTATGTGATTTGGTTTTTAGTCCAGCCCCTGATTTCGAGAAAATTCTGCACGATAAAGAAATTCCGCTTTATACCCTTGAATATGGAATACCTTTACATGAATGTGATGTACTTGCCTTCACAGTAGGGTACGAACTTGCTGCTACCAATATACTTGCAGTATTAGAAACAGGTTTGATTCCTCTTCATACTGAGGATAGAACAGAAAGACATCCAATAGTGATTGCAGGAGGTCCAGCAATTACGAATCCAGCGCCTTTTGGAGCATGGATAGATGGTATATTCATTGGAGATTCTGAATCTGAACCAGGTCTAGGGGATATTCTTAAAAAACTTGTTAAAGCGAAGAAAAGTAATAAAAATAGAGAGGGAAAACTTTTATCATTAGAGGAACACCCATCAATCTGGTCTAAAAGAAAACCAAAAGCGGTAGCATTAGTTAACCAGAGATTTGGTTTGGATCAACCAGTATCAGATCAATATTTTCTTGCTCCTAATATTTCTATTGTTCAGGAACACGGAGTTATTGAAATCATGAGAGGCTGTCCAAATGGTTGTAGGTTTTGTCATGCCGGGGAATTCTACAGACCTTATCGGCAAAAAGATATTCCTAAAATTATAGACGAGGTAGACTTTAATTTAAAGAACTACGGATATAGGGAGATAACACTTTCTTCATTATCTACTGGGGATTATCCACATCTAGATAAATTGATTTCTTCCCTTAATAAACGTCACGAAAAAAATCATATCTCTTTCTCTTTGCCTTCACTAAAAGTAAATTCTTTTACTTTACCAGTCTTGAAGGCTGTATCAACAGTGAGAAGGAGCGGTTTAACCTTTGCCATAGAAACACCAGAACATAACTGGCAGATGGCAATGAACAAAGAGGTCTTATGTGAAGATATCATATCTATAATCAAACAAGCAAAGGATCTTGGGTGGAAATTGGCCAAATTCTACTTTATGACTGGCCTACCATTTACAGATTTGGAAAGGGAACCTGAAGCAATTGCAGGATTTCTTTCAGAAATCTATAAAGCTACTAAGATACGTATGAATATAAATATCGGGACTTTCGTTCCGAAACCTCATACACCATTCCAATGGTCTAATCAATTAGAACCTGATTTCGCATTGAATCATTTAAAAAATATTAAAGCACTTCTTATCAGACGACTTCCACAAGTAAAGGTGAGTTTTCATGATTCTTATACTTCTTATCTTGAAGGAATGGTTTCAAGAGGTGATGAACGTGTAAGTGATATCATAGAGAAAGCTTATTTCAAAGGCTCAAGATTAGATGCTTGGGATGAATATTTCAATAAAAATAATTGGGTAGAAGCTATAGAAGAAACATCTTGGGATGTTCTCCATGAGAGTTGTGATATGACTCCTATTGATGCCCCTTTGCCCTGGGATGATATTTCGGTAGGAGCAGGGAAGGGTTTCTTAAAAAATGAATATGCTCTTGCCTCTAGATTTGAACCTACTCCTATCTGTGCTCCAGTATGTGATCATAATTGTGGTGTTTGTAATCCCAAAAAAATGAGTGAAATACTAGATGCAGAAACTTCTAATGAAACTTTTGTTGATGATCATAAACCAGAAGTAGACATTGCGGAATTACCTAAGTTTATCCATATAATTGCTACCTATAAGAAAAACGGTAAGGCAATCTATTATTCGCATATTAATATGATGAATATCTTTGAAAGAATGTTTATGAGAACAGGAATCCCTATAGAATTCACTCACGGTTTTAATCCAAAACCAAGATTAGAATTTGCTTCACCATTACCATTGGGAGTATCGGGAAAAGAAGAAGTAATGCTCTTCAGAATACCTGATAAATATAAAAACGAGCTTTTTAAACATGAAATCTTAGAATTATGTAATAATTCTCTACCTGATGGAGTAGATTTTATTTCATTCAATACAAAAGGTTTAGGACATAAATCAATCTCTTCAGCTTATTCTGGATCTGCATATACCTTCAGCATTGATTCTGATGATGATACAAAGGAATTATTTAGGATTACTGAATTAATTGTTCAAGAACAATCTAATGTTACCTTATTAACAACTGATGGAACCTCAGCAACTGTTTCAATATTTGAACAGAAAGGTAAGGTAGGGAATATCCTGAAACTGATTGATCCAGAAATGAAGAAATATGATTTTTTAAGCAGATATAATGTAAAAAGAATCGAACTTTATGGTAAATCAGGAGAAAACCTGGCAAAAGTCTTAACTGAAGAGGCTAGGTGAGGTTTAACTTTTTAGCTTTTTCCCAATAGATATCCATCTCTTCGAACGAAGCCTCTGAGAACTCCTTTTCATGGTCCTTATCAAATAAAATCACCATATCATTATACCGTTTAATGAATTTCTCATTCGTTTTATGTAAAGAAACATGGGGGTTCACCTTTAGTAATCTGGAGATGTTGACAACTGAAAAAATAAGGTCTCCTAGTTCTTCTTCAATCTTTGAATGGTTCTTCAATTCAATCGCTTCATGAAGTTCTTGTAACTCTTCATGTACCTTTTCAATTGCACCTTCAGCTGAAGGCCAATCAAACCCTTTTTTCCTGGCAATCTTCTGTATTTCTTCAGCTCTTTCTAAAGGTGGTAAGGATTTAGGGATATGTTTGTAAGGATTCTCAAGTGAAGTCGTTTTCCCCTCTATTGTTTCTTTTATAGTATCCCAGAGTTTTATGACCTCTTCAGGATTATTTGCAACTGCATTTTCAAAAACATGAGGATGTCGTCTTATCATTTTTTCAGAAGTATTATCAAGAATTTCAGAAATAGTGAATAATGATTGTTCTTCATACATAATCGCAATCATGGTAATTACTAAATAAAGATCTCCTAATTCCTCTTTACAATTATCTATATCATTATTATGAACAGCATCGATAAATTCGTAGGCTTCTTCAATAATATTCTTATAGGAGGACTCAGGAGTTTGCTTTCTATCCCATGGACATCCTTCAGGAGCTCTCAATTTGGTAAGAACATCGTGAAGTCTTAAAAATGATTTACTTATTTTATCATTAGATGATCTATCGGTTATATGTTCATTCATAAGTGTACCTTTAATTATATTATATTTACAACAGAATATACATTATTTAAAGTATTATATATATTCGCTTCTATCATAGATTATTTGTATCGATGAATCCAATATGTTCTAAATCTGAATAATTTGAACTAGGACTATAAGATGCATTACGAATAAAAAATTCTATGTAAAGATGAAGATATCTCTCATTATCATTTACTGATAAAAATAGTGAATCTCCATCTACATCATATATCCCATTCATTTCTTCACCATTCACCAGAATAGCAATATTTGAATCATCATATAATCTGAATTCAAAATGACTAGTTGTTACATAGGAAATCTCTGCATGTAATTCCTGTTCTGGAACAGATATCTCCAACCTAGGAGTCTCCTCTTTCCAAACAGTTTCATTATTAATAGCTATTTCAGATTTATAAGTATTCGTTCTTGAGGCATCACTCGTTTCATCTTCTGAGTCAGTATACTCATAATAGATATTAAATCCAAAAGTTGTATCGGCCACATCGAGAATATCATCATCTATCCCGTCATCATAATCAAATTCCACTTTGTCACCATCAGTTGTAGAATTGAATTCAATACTGGTAATAGATATATTATCAAGTTCTGGTAAAGGATTAGGTATTCCGCAGGATACTAAAAAAAAGACAATAAGCAGTATCACGCAGAAGTTGAACAAATGATTTGTTCTTCTAACCAGACTACTGTTATTGTCTTTTTCTTTAAGACTCATAATTACCTTTATCTAATCGATAGTTATTAATCTCACCTGTGCTAATTTAGCCCACTCTGATGTCTCATATTCTGCAATAAGCTGTTCATAAACAGCCTTAGAAAGATCCAGGTTACCCTGCCCTTCATAGATACGTCCAATACTGAACATTGCATGAGATGCTTCAGGAGATACAGCAGCATAGGTATCAACTAATCTCTGATATCTATCAAGAGCTTCATCGTTCTTATTTAACATTTCTAATGCTACCGCATTATTCATAAGAGCTACTGGAGCTAAATACGTATCTGCATAATCCTTTTGAACAGAATCAAAATAAGATGCAGCTTCTGTATAATCTTTCAACTCAAAACTCAATGATCCTAATAAAAATGTTGCTTTCATCTGAGGGTAACTGTTCTTTGCTCCATCAACGATTGCAAGCAGTTCAATTTCAAGTTCTTCTGCCTCTAAATCACGATCTGAATCTTCAACAGTCAAAGCCTTCCAGTCTGTATAATCCGTCTCTGCTGTTTCAATTGCTGTCATCCATTTTTGCTGAGCATTATTATTAACGGCTGTGGCGATACCAGTGACCACCACAACAACTACGATAACTGCACAAACGATCAAAATGATCTTACTTTTACTTATGATAAATTGTGAAAGCTTTGTACTTACACTTTTCTTCTCTTCTACATTTGCCATAGTGTTTAACCTACCAAGTCAGTAATTTATTATTCTCCGCTAAAGTCTTTTTCTTTAAGCAGATCAGCAAATGTGAATGTATCATCATTATCATCATCATGGATGTACTTAGACATCTCCTGTCTCTGATTCTTTCTTACAAGTTCCTTGATAGAAAGAGATAATTTTTGTGCGTGGACATTCACATCGGTTACAAGAGCAGTCACAGAATCTCCTGACTTGAATGATTCAAGTACTGAGTCTGAATATTCTTCTTCCGGTCCAATTAGATTATATTTAGAGATAAGTCCTTCGATATCACCAACGACTCGAACAAATACACCAAAATCGGTAACACTTGTAACTTCACCATCGATCACACTGCCTCTTGGAAAATCCTGTCTAAGAGTCTGCCATGGATTGCCTTCTAATTGTTTAACACCAAGTCTGATTCTTCTATTTCTAGATTCGACCTTTGTTATTACAACTTCTAAAACATCTCCTTCCTGACAGAATGAACCCATGTTCTTCATCTTCTTTGTCCAGGAGATATCGTCCATATGCAAGAATCCGTCAATCCCCTCTTCAAGGTTGATGAAAGCTCCTGAGTTTGTCACTTTAACGACTGGCCCTGAGATTCTATTTCCAATAGGATATCTATCTGCGATAGTATCCCAAGGATTGACCGCAACTTGTTTTATACCTAAGGAGATCTTCTTATTATCAAGATCGTATGAGAGGACCTTTGCATTAACGGAATCACCGATTGAAAGAATCTCTCTTGGATGTGAGATTCTCTTGACCCATGAGAGTTCTGAGATATGGGCGAGTCCCTCGATTCCCTCTTCTAATTCAATAAAGACACCAAAGTCTGTGAGTTTAGTGACTGTACCTGAAATAACGTCATCGAGCTGATATCTAGAGGTAAAACTCATCCATGGATCTTCAGTGAAGTGTTTCAAGGAAAGGTTTATCTTCTGTGTCTCAGAATCAACATTGATGAGTTTCAATGAGATCTTCTGTCCTTTCTTTACGAAATCCTTAGGTCTGGTCACATGGCCCCAGCTCATGTCATTTATGTGAAGAAGTCCATCAAATCCACCAAGATCGATGAACGCACCAAAGGATGTGAAACTCTTCACTTCGCCTTCAACAATATCACCAACTTGAACTTCTCCGAAAAACTTGTTCTTTCTTTCTTGGATACTCTTTTCTAGAAAAGCTCTTCTTGAGAGAACAGATTTAAGTTTTCTCCCAGTATGTAGCTTATCGATTATAAAGAAGTCCTTGATCCCTACATAGGTTTCTGGGTCTTCTACTCTTATGAGGTCTGCTTTAGATAATGGACAGAATCCTTTGATGTCAAAGAGAAGATCGATCTCGAATCCACCTTTGATGACTTTAGAGAAAGTACCTTCAACAGGTTCTCCATTCTCAGCTGCCTCTTTAAGTTTTTCTGATCTTACTTTTCCATCTGCTTTCTTTTTGGAAACGACTATCTGTCCGCCACGACCTTCTTTTTGTACTATGACAACCTTTACAGAATCTCCTGTAATTGGTGTCTCAGTGAATTCATCTAACGGGATACGTCCTTCAGATTTATAACCAACGTCAATGAAGACGAATTCGTTATTAACCTGAACAACTTGGCCATCAACCAGTTGGCCATCTTCGATTCCATCAAGAGATTTAAGATATTCTTCCTGTAATAGGTTCTGCATTTCGTTTGTTTTGTCGACATCTTGTTCGGTTGCCACGTGTAACTCTCCTGATCCTTAATTTACCTTAAGTCTTTAATCTTTTGTACTACTTTCTCACAAACTGCATCTATGGTCAAGTACGATGTATCTATATAACTAGCATCATCTGAAACCATTAAAGCTCCAAAGGCCTTTGTTTTATCTATCTCATCTCTTTTTGCAATCTCTGTTTCAATCTCAGAAAGAGTTAACATAGTATCTTGTTGTTTATACCGTCTTTTGGCTCTTATTTCAATAGATGCATCAAAATAAAATTTCAGATCTGCATGAGGGAATACCACTGTCGTTATATCACGACCTTCTACTATGATATTATTGAACTCTGCAGCTATTCTCAATGCTTTATTCACTATTTTTCTAATAGGGATAATCGCAGATATCCTAGCTACATGTACATCAATCTGGTCTGTATGAAGCATATCCTCAACATCTAGATTATTAAGAAATAATCTACCATCTTTGAGGTGCATCTCAACGGATTCTGCAGTATCGATAAGGGCTTTTTCATCAAAAGGATCACCTTTACGATTCAAATGTTCTAGAACGATAGCACGATAGTAATTTCCTGAATTCAAATAATAGAAATCGCACTCTTTTGCAATGCTCTTTGCTATGGTACTCTTTCCGACTCCTGCAGGACCATCTATAGCAACAATCATGTATTTTCACCTCTTTCTAGAATTGATGAAATCTCAATTTCTGTCATCTCTCTATAAGACCCTTCTGGTAAAGATCCTAATAAGACCTCACCTATCCGGATTCTATGCAGTTTATCAATCGTATAGCCATAATGATAACAGATACGACGAATCTCCCTGTTCTTTCCCTCTTTTAATATTAAATGCATAGAATGTTCATCAAGGAATCGTACCTCCTTGATCTTTAACATCTCCCCGTCATCTGCAAGACCATATTTCTGGACTTGAATAAAATCATCTTCATTTATCTGCTGTCTTAATGTTACAAAATATTCTTTCTCAAATTCATATTTAGGATGACTGACTTTTTGTGCGAAGGCTCCATCATTCGTGAAAATAATCATACCAGTCGAATATAAATCTAGTCTTCCAACATGAAAGAGGGAACTCTTTTCAGGTTCATTGATCAAATCTCTCGCATAATCCTCATGATGTGGATCTGAGTTACTGCTCAGATACCCAGCAGGTTTATTTAATACAAAATATTTTTTTCTAAGGAGAACCATTTCTCTGTCCCTATAACAAACCGAATCTCCCTCTACGACTTTTGTCCCATGTTGGGATATTATAATACCATTTATTGAGACATCTCCATCAGCAATATACTGTTCACAAGTCCTTCTAGATCCTAATCCACAAGCAGCTAGATACTTCTGCAATCTCATGGGAAATATTTCATTCATCTATTATTCATCCTCTACACTTAAGAATCTCTCTTCATCTATCTCACCCAATTTAGGTAGGGATGAGATACTCGAAAGATTGAAATTCTTAAGAAATTTCTTAGTTGTACCATATAGAGAAGGCCGTCCAGGGCCCTCTTTATATCCTGTGACTTTTATGAGTTCCTTTTCTTTAAGGATCCTCAGGATTGTATCGGAGGAAACTCCTCTGATAGCTTCTATCTCTTTTCTAGTTATCGGTTGAGAATAGGCAATGATAGACAAGGTCTCTAAAGTAGCCTTAGTGAGTCGCTTATCTATTCTCTTACCATATCGCTCCTTAAGATTGGGCCACAAATCCTTTTTAGGAAGGAACTGGTATTCATCAGCTCTCCTAGTAAGCTCTATCCCATGATAAGATTTTGAAAAGTATTCTTCAATTTCCTGAAGTGCTTGAGCAATATCAAGTTCAGTAGAACCGGTTACTTTCGCCATATGACTAAGACTGATAGGATCATTCTCAAGGAAAAGAATAGCTTCAACTACTCTAGCTATTTCTGATAACATAAAGCCTCCCTACCCGTTTACTTATCATCATTACCTTTCTTCACTTCTACAGGTCGAAATTTGATTCGGATATCTCCAAACATCGTATTTTGATAGATCAAAATCTTTCTAAACTTTACGGCTTCTAGGATCGCTAAAAACGAACATATTACATCTAATGGAGATTCTTCATGAACGACTAAATCCATAAAAGCAATCTCATCTGTATGCTCGAATAACTCATCCATGAGAGCTAGTTTCTCTTTTACAGAAACCTCTTCATATATGTTGAAGATTTTTTCTGGAGAGATATTCGATAAAAGAGAAGAGAATGTTTTTAAAAGGTCCCAAACATCAATCTCACTCCATAGATCCTCATCATTGAAGGGAAGAGAACTCTGGTGCTTATTTCGTATAAAATAATAGTCATCTTGAGAATAGTTCTGTTCTATGAGTTCAGCATATTTTTTGAATTTATGATATTCGATGAGTCGATCTACGAGTTCTTTTCTAGGATCCTCGAACTCTTCATCAAATTCAACCTCTACGGGAAGAAGCATACGTGACTTAATATAGATGAGGGTTGCTGCCATAGAATAGAAGTCGGTTAGATTATCTAGGTCGATCTGTTTAGCTAATTGTAGATATTCAAGATATTGATCAGTAATCTCAGAAATCGGTATATCATAGATATTGACCTCCGACTGCTGGATAAGGAATAGTAACAGATCAAGAGGACCCTCAAACGTATGCAACTTGAATTGCTTTTTCGTCTGAGTTTTCTTAGTCTCTGTCTCTTGGTCCTCTACTATCTCATCCATTATCAGATCATTTTTCCTCAACAGTCTCTTCAGGATATTGATTGGGGAACATGATCTTTCTTAGATTTTGTTCTAACTCAACAAGAATTTCGTTATGGGCAATCAGGAACTCTTTTGCATTATCCTTACCTTGTCCTATCTTCTCATCTCCATAAGCATACCAACTCCCACTCTTTTGTATCAGATCATATTTGACCGCTGCATCGAGTATACTACCCTCATAACTCAGACCTTTACCGAAGATAAGATCTAATTCAACCTTTTTAAAAGGAGGAGCCATCTTGTTCTTCACGATTTTCACTCTTACTCTGTTTCCAATAACATTATCAGCATTCTTTGATAGTGTCTCGATCTTTCTTACATCGATTCTTACTGATGAATAGAATTTAAGAGCATTCCCTCCGGTTGTGGTCTCAGGGTTCCCGAACATCACGCCGATTTTCATTCGAATCTGATTAATGAAAACGATACTAGTATTTGATTTAGAAAGGATTCCGGTGATCTTTCTTAAAGCTTGACTCATGAGTCGTGCTTGAAGACCCATATGAGAATCTCCCATCTCTCCATCAATCTCAGCTTGAGGGGTCAAGGCTGCAACAGAGTCTACTACTATGATGTCTACTGCTCCAGAACGGATCAAAGATTCTGTAATCTCAAGAGCCTGTTCACCTGTATCTGGTTGAGAGATCCATAACTCGTCAATATTAACACCAAGGTTTTTTGCATAACTTGGGTCCAAGGCATGCTCTGCATCTATGAAAGCCGCTATTCCACCCTGTTTTTGACATTCAGCAATCGCATGAAGTGCTAAAGTTGTCTTACCTGATGATTCAGGCCCATATATCTCTATTACTCTACCCTTTGGGTAACCACCTATTCCCAATGCTTCATCAAGAAGAATCGAACCTGATGGGATATACCCAATAGTATAATCTATATTACTATCACCTAATCGCATCAGAGACCCTTTTCCAAACTGCTTTTCAATCTGCAATTTGGCTGATTCCAATGCCTGAATTTTATTATCAACTGGCTGCACTTTGTTTTGAGTACTCTTTTTTGCCATATTCAACCTCCAAAACTATATATAACCTACTATAACAGAAAATAATCATTTTTGATTCAAAAAACTATGGTGATTCGATAATTATCGTGACTGGGCCGTCATTCGTATACAAGACATCCATGTGATCTCCGAATGACCCCTTTTCGACCGGTAAATCAAAATCTTGTTGAAGGATTCTCTGCAATTCGAGGTAGAATCTTTTAGCTGCCACCGGTTCCATGGCTGAATTGAACGAGGGTCTGTTACCCTTTTTTGTATCGGCACATAAAGTAAACTGGCTGATAAGAAGAACACTTCCAGATATCTGTTTGACAGACCTGTTCATTTTACCTTCATCATCAGTAAATATTCTCAAATTTGCTATTTTTTTTGAAATATAGTATAGATCTTTGTTTTCATCTCTTTCTTCAACACCAAGATATACAAGCAGACCTTTATCAATTTTACCAGTTATCATACCATTGACTGTAACCGAAGCATTTTTAACTCTTTGTATTACTGCTTTCATAGATATGCCTTTGTAATACTATGCATTTTTCATTTTTTCTACAAAAATCGTTTTATCCTCAGCTGAGAAAAAAGCACTCCCGGCCACCGTTATATCAACACCAGAAGCCTTCACCTTTTTGATAGTCGAAAGATTAACCCCTCCATCTACAGATATAAGGAATGAATAATCTTCATGAGTATCTCTCAATGTTTTTAATCTCATCACCTTTTTGATACAGATATCGAGAAGTTTTTGCCCACCATACCCTGGATTCACGGTCATGATAAGAATGAGATCTATCTCAGAAAGTAACTCTTCTATCAAATAAAGCGGTGTCGAAGGGATAATTGAGATTCCTACCTTCTTACCCGTAGCACGAATCTGCTGGATGACTCTATGCGCATGTGTAGTTGCTTCAATATGAAAAGTTATATAATCAGAACCTGCCTGGGCAAAGTCTTCTATATGAGTCTCAGGGTGATCGACCATTAGGTGTGTATCAAAGATAAGATCAGATTTTGATCTTATGTCTTTTATAAACTTGTGCCCGAAGGTAATATTTGGGACAAAATTCCCATCCATGACATCAAGATGTATCCATTGAGCTTTTGCTGCTTTAATAGATTCAATCTCTTCAGTAATCTTTGAAAAATCTGCAGATAATACAGATGGCGCTACTATTAATGTTTTTTCTTTCATACCTATTTTATAGCAAAATGTAAGATAAAACTCAATATTCTAGGTTTCTAAGATTCCGTCAATTATTTCAACCAAAAAGATTCACAATTTAAAAGCTTTATAAACATTCATATTGAATCAAATTTTTCTATTCTCATTCTTACATAGATGAAAGCGAACCTATTTTCTCATGTCTTCAGTTTCTTATACACTTTAGATTTATTAAAAAACACCTGAGAAATTATATAAAATTTGAATAGTTTATTGAAAGTCTCATTAATATACTATATTCTATAGTTAAGTGTTTTGATTTATATTCAATTTGATATCCATTTCTTTTTATATACAGAAGTTCTGTATAGTAATACAACCAATGATATGACCTTGGATTGACAGTTTCTATGTTTTGATTCTGTAAGATTCATATGCACTTTTCAACTAGCGGAAAAATTTAGTTATTATTTACTATATATGGAGTTATGTAATGTTAGAAAAGATACAAGAACTTTTACATGAAGAAAAATGGACAAGAGCTACATTAAATAATTATACAATTAACAGCTTTTTGGAACTGAATGAAATCATCGAAACTATCGATGAATCTGATTTGATAGAGATCAAGGAGATGTGTGATGAACATATCTTCCATACTAAGACAAGTATAATAGGCCTCTATATCTCAGGAGTCATCTCTTTGATGAAACACTTCATAGATGATTCAAATCTCATTCAGCTTACCAATCTTTTTTACGATAATAGAAAGTGGAATATTGTAGAGTTCTTATCACTAAAAGTTCTTTCTTATGGAGAGAATAAGATTGCCCTCAAGACTCTCTCTGAATGTTATGAAAACCAGGGGAAAGAGGATGAGAAGCTTGCAATATGGGAACGATTGGTCAAGATCGACTATGAAGAGACTGAAATCCTTAAGATATTAGCCGAGAAATATGAAGAACAAGGTGAGATTGAGACTGCAATCGACTACTATAAAAAATGTATGCACCGATTCATCAATAAGAGAAATTTTAATCAGATAAAAGATATCTGGGGAAAATTCCTCAATATGATCCCTGAAGAATATGATTATCTGATGCATATCAATGTCAGGATTATGAAAGGTATTAACAAAGAACGAGCTTCTCAACTTCTTGATGAACTATACCAGTATTACAGCGCAAAAGAGGATTGGGATGTTTCTATTAAACTCCTCAAGATGATTCTCTCCTACCAACCAACCAATACCGTTGCTAGAACTGGGATCATTGCCTGTTACAAAGAAAAATATAAAGATCACAGCCGACTCAATAATTATATTGAGATGTCAAATCTCACTCAGTCTTATCGAGATATTCAATCTGCTATTGAAGATTTTGAAAAACATATCTCTTTCGATGAGGGTACCTTCGTCTATCATAAGACATGGGGCATCGGGAGAATTAAATCTCTGAACAAAGAGTCCTTAACTATCGATTTCTCTTCAAAAAGAGATCATACCATGTCTCTAAAAATGGGAATTAAAGCATTGAAAATGCTACCTAAGAATCATATCTGGGTCATAAAATCAGTCTTTCCTAAAGACCGTTTGAAGACTAAGATCAAAAAGGATGTTCATTGGACATTGAAATGCGTAATTACGAGTTTTGATAATTCTTTGAGTCTTAAGGCTCTAAAAGCAGAACTCGTACCATCAGTTTTAACCAATAATGAATGGCTTTCTTGGAGTGCCAATGCAAAGAAATTATTAAAAACTGATCCTTTATTCAGTATTAATCCTGAATCTTCAGATGAATATATGGTTCGTTCAACCCCTATCTCCTTTGATGAAAAAACATTAAATCTCTTTAAAGGTGAGAAGGATCTTTATCAGAAAATCAAGATCGTAAGAGATTTCCTTACTAACAGTGACCCGGACTCTGATTACTTTGCTGAGATATTTTCATATTTCACGAGTATTATCAAAAGTTTTGTATCTGTTAATGATACTGTCGTTGCAAGTTACCTATTCGTCAAGAAACTGATGAAGAGTTATCCATTCCTACAGTTCCCCATTGATTTCACGTTCAAAGAGATGATAGAAGAGGTCGAACAGATAGACCAATTGTTCGCTCTCCTCAAAGATGCAGAATTGAAACGTGCTTTCCTAGATGAATTGAAGAGTGAGATTGAATACTGGCCAGATGTTTATAAAGATCTGTTCAAACATTATCAATCTGCCTATATCCTTGATACACTTTTCAGTAACAAGCATAAAGAGGATGCCTTTACTATCTTCACCCAGTCATATTCCTCCTATAAAGAGGATCCTGAGACCTATTTATGGTTAGTGAAAAACTATTCCCAGGATTTCTGGATCTCAAAGATTGGGATTACCTATGATAAGATAGTAATCTCATTGATCCATCTATTGGATCTCAGTTATAAAGCTATTGAGAACAAGAAAGATGTTAGTAAGAATAGAAAGCTCTCTAAGACTACCTATTCTCTACTTTTCGATGAGGGAGAACTGCTAGCCTACTTCAACGTATGTGAACTCAGTTCAATTCAGAGAATCTATCCAATGATTAATGAAGTGAAAGATCTTGCTCCAGCAAGAAAGATCGAGATAAAACATATTATCAAAGAAAGATACCCTAATTTCCTTTTTCCAGAAGATTCAATCACATCAGACAGTATAACTGGAGGACTACTTGTAACATTAGATATGCTTAAAGTGAAGGAAAAAGATTATAAGAAAATCACTGAGGTAGATATTCCTGATAATTCACGAGAGATCGGAGAAGCAAGACTTCTTGGTGACTTAAAAGAGAATGCTGAGTATATTGCTGGTAAAGAGAGACAAGAACTTCTTAACATCGCTTTAGGTAAATTAAAAGAGGAGATGATGAAAGCAGTCGTCTTCGATCCTAAAGAGGTTAATGTTGAGAAGATATCATTTGGTACTAAGATAAGCCTTAAGAATCTCAAGACCTCTACTGATGAAAACTATGTCATACTCGGACCATGGGAGTCCGACCCTTCTAATAATGTGATATCCTATCTAGCACCTTTTGGTTCAGCACTGTTAAACAGTGTCAAAGACCAACAGTTGGACTTCACAATCAATGAAAGAGAATACTCCTACAAGGTTTTATCGATAGAAAGAGCAATCTAATAGTTTAGTTCTATTTGATAATGAAGCGGCTGTTAACTCAGTCGCTTTTTTTGAATCCAGGTGATATCAACGTTCCCTATACGGTAGAACAATAAGATGATTACTCCGAATAACCCAGAATTGATTAATGTTATCGTAATACCCTTGATAGAACCACTTGAAGAAATGGGGATTCCCATGTAACTCTTAAAGAGAAACGACAAGAAAACTGCTGGTATACAGAGAAGGACGATGAATGTCAAACTTTTAAATGACTTTTGTAGATGCATATTGAAAGATGTTTTAAATCTAATATGCAATAACAGGAAAACCACGCCAAGGGTAAAACTGATACTATTTGCTAAAGCAAGATAGGATACATCATACCCTGCCCCTACATATATTACCGACAAGAGAATATCACTACAGGCTACAATAATCGAAGAAATTAGAGTGACTTTATATTGACCGATAGAATAGAAGAATCTCAAAAGAAAATTATAGCAAGAAAGACTTAAGAGACCATAGGTATACATCCTAACTACCTTTCCGGTAAGATAAGTGTTTTCTAGGGTATATTGCCCCCTTAGAAGAATTGCAGCAACAAATTCATCACTAAGCAACAACAGGATGAACATAGAAGGAATGATGAATAGCATTAACTGATTTAGGCCTTTATGCATATGACTTTCTAGTGAAGTCATATCATCTTTATAGAAGTCTCTACTCATTTTGGGGAAGTAAACAGTTGCAATAGCATTAAAGAATAATCCATAGGGTAATTGCCAAAAGATTATCGCATTACTGAATGATGTAACACTTCCTTGAGGAAGTCCGGATGCAAGAAAATATGCAACCTGTTGATTGATAATCGCAATCGAGGAGGTTATCATGACTGGTAACCAATATTTTAAAACTTGTCTCATATGAGGAGATCGGTCTCTTAATGTTGGGAGTACAATAAAACCTTCCCTTTTAAAAGCAGGAACCAATATAATCAGCTGAAGCAATCCACCAATAAGTACCCCTACTACAAAAGAAAGGGGGTCTTGATCACGTCCGAAGAACAGTAGTGTACCTATTACTGCGATGGAAAAACTTAAAGGTGCGAATGCCGTTATGATGAAGACTGATTTACAATGGAGCGTAGCACTGATGACAGCAGCTAATGAAATGAACAAAAGATAGATCGAGAAATAGGTGAGCATGTCACTTGATAAATCAATCTGTGATGGATCAGAAAAACTCGAAATTGCTCTTATAATCTGTTCATCGAACAGAAATACTCCTAGGATCAACGGGATCAGGATCATGAGTTGTAGACCTAACATATTCTGTACAAGCAGTTGTGAGTTATTCTCATTAGTCTTAGCATCATTCAACAATGACTTTGAAAGTACAGGGATGTATGCACTTGATAAAGCTCCTTCAGCAAGGAGTTTCCTCAAATTATTTGGAATATTAAAGGTAAAATTTATGACATCTGCTGTTCCTGAGGCACCGAAGATCATTGAGATTATACTGATCCTCACGATGCCTAGTATCCTTGATATCAAAGTAGATATCATGATGACATAGGTATTCCGTTCAGTATAATCTTTCTGTTTCGCTTCTCTATTTTTTCCCATAGGTTGCAAAGAACTCTCTTTTAAATTCGGTAAATCTATCCTCTTTGATCGAAACACGAATCCTATCCATAAGGTTCTTCAGGTAAACTAGATTATGTTCACTTGCAAGCATAGACCCTAGGATCTCTTTCGTTTTGAACATATGCCGCAGATAGGCTCTTGAATATGTAGTACAAGCTCTACAGGTACAACCTTCTACGATTGGACCATGATCGAACTCATGCTTTGCCTTCTTCATATTGATCAGGCCCTCATTAGTGAAGACTGATCCATTTCTAGCAGTTCTTGTAGGTAGTACACAGTCAAACATATCAACCCCATTCTCTACTGCTTCGAAGATATATTCGGGGTTACCGATTCCCATGACATAAAGGGGTTTATCTCTTGGAATGTGTTCTACTGTATGAGCAAGAAAATCTGAATATTGATTGAAAGGTTCTCCAACTGATAGTCCACCAATCGCAATACCAGGAAAATCAAGCGAACTTATCGTCTCAGCACTCTGTTTCCTTAGTTCCTTGTAGAAATTACCCTGTATGATTCCAAACAGATTACCCTTATAATCTTCACGATAACCTAACCACGCCTCTTTTGCCCTCTTAGCCCAGTCGTGAGTAATATTCATGGCATTGATAGAATCTTTCAATGAAAGGTCAGGAGGAGTACAAACATCAAGACACATCTGAATATCACTATTAAGATATCGTTGAATCTCTACTACTTTTTCTGGGGTAAGTTCATGATAAGAACCATCAATATGAGACCGAAAAGTAACACCCTTCTCTCTTACCTTCCTAAAAGAGGCTAAACTGAAGACCTGAAATCCACCACTATCGGTCAAGATATTATGTTTCCAGGAACTAAATTGATGAAGACCACCAAAGGACTTTATCACTTCTATTCCAGGTCTAAGATAAAGATGATAGGTATTTCCAAGAATCAGGTTATACCCCATCTCTTCAATAGTCGTATGGTGTAGAGCCTTGACAGTTCCGTTAGTACCAACCGGCATGAAAGCAGGTGTCTCAACCCTACCATGAGGAAGATCTATATAACCATTCCTTGCTTTTGAATTCGTATCCTGATGTGTCAATGTGAATATTTTATCCATAATTATGTACGTACCTTCCTCAACATGAGTAAACTCAATACACCAAACAAAACTACCGGTAACCAGGCTCCCAACAAAGGGGGAATATAATGTTGTTTTGCCAATAATATCGTGAGCATTTCGAAAATATAATAAAACACCGAAATAATAATCGATAATAGCAGACTATACAAGAGTATATTCTTCTTGAACCTACTCCCTAAGGAACAGGAGATGATCACAACTATCAAAGGTGTTAAAGAAAATGCAAATCTCTCATAGTAATCTGTCTGCAAAGAGAGGAATTTCTTGAAATCTATATAACGAAGTCTTTCAATATAAAGCTTAGCATCTTGTATCTTCATCTCCTGAATATCAAAAGTAATATCTCTTAAATCGTCTGGCTTGATATTCTCATCTTGTAGCACCATGATATCCTGCTCTGTTGCCATTAAAGTTTGCATCTCATCGATGGTATAGATAGTGACATCATTTAGCATCCAACTCTGTTCTTTTTCTACATAAGTTGCCTTCTTCGCATCAAGTCGCCTAGTAACAACACCCATATCATCTCTTGTTATAATGATCAACGAAGAGATCTCGGATCTCTTGTCATTATAGTATCTAGCATAATAGACCTCATTACTTTTTTGAGAAATCAGTACTACATTGTTATTATTATAAGAGGTCGAATATCCTATGATAGTACTCGTAAGTTCCTCTTTTTCAGAGAAGCTATCAATAACAAGTACCTCCTGAAAAAGAAATCCACCAATACTCAGAAAAAGTCCAAGAAATAAGAGTGAACTGATGAATCTGAAATAGGATATGCCTGAGTTCAGGATACTAACTATCTCATTACGAGAATGCAAAGAAGATATGGTAAAGGTTATCGAGAACATGAGTGCAGGAGATATCGAATAGGAGATAGCCTTTGGTATATAAAGTAAAGTTAAATACCCTATTTGTGAAAGTGGTATATCATTGGTAATATACATATTTATATTACCAAAAAGATCAAGAAGGATCACTATCACGGCAAAGAACATTATAGAATTCACCATGGTCTTCAAGACCTGTTTAAGAAGATAGTTTCGTAAAATCCTCATGCACGTCTCCTAATCAACATGATTGTGATTCCGATACTAAATAGTATGAAGTTCGGTGCCCACATGATGATAAAAGCGTCAAGTCCTATTCTTGTTCCCATAGTCTGTCCGGCAAACAGGAGGAACCAATATACAACAGAGGTGATTATCCCTACAGAGAAACCTACAAGACGACCATTCTTCATTTGCATCATACTGAATGGGAAGGCAAATATCACAAGAAATAAACAGGCAAATGGCAAGGCGGTTTTCTTGTAGAATTCTAAAAGATAGTATTTCAAGGTCTTACTAAATACTGAGGTCTCTAATATCTTCTTACGTTGCTTGATTTCTGCCTCATAGGAAACTTTATTCTCATGATAAGCATCTTTAAGATATTCTGATGCGATCCTATAATTCAATTCCTCTAGATTCACGGCTAAAGAGGCTTCTCTAGCTGCTATATCGTCCCTCTTATCCTCAATATCACTATAAAGGTCACGCATACTCTTTTCATTTGGAGCTACACTAAGTAAATTAAAACTTATCGATTCCATCTCAAGAAAATACTTCATCTCCTCAGAGGTATAAAAATCATAATCATCAAACCTACTACTATTTGGAGTGATACTTTGAACCCCTGTCAAATCTAATGATATCTTTTGATCTAGGTTTTCAGTAGTTAGATGGGCCTCTTTTGCGGATATAATTTTTATTTGGTTATTTGAAGTATCAATTACGAGTAGATCATCAACCACGTTCTCTTCAACCTTACCATTTACAAAAATTAGATCATTGAATCTTGCTACAGTATAGGAATCAAGATCTAAACCTGGATTCTCATAAAGCAATTCCTTATATAAGGCTTTATATTGAATCGTTCCAAGTGGTAGAAAAATATCATTTAACACAAAGGAAGCACCTGATAAAATGATACTGAAGACAAGAATCGGTGCCAAGATCTGATTATAGGATACACCACTAGTACGCATCGCAAGAATCTCATTCTTTGACGAGAGGTTCCCTAAAGCCATTGTGGCACCTGTTAAAGAGGAAAATGGGAAAGTATAAGAGAGTATGATTGGAATCGAATAAAGGAGTATTCTGAGCATATCCGTGAATGAGACATTCCTAATCAGGATGTTCCTTGCAACGAGTAATATCTGATTTACAAAGAATATGAAAAAGAAGAAGAGAAAAGAGATAAGAAATGAGAGAGCATACTCTTTAAGAATATATCGTTGAAGAGTATGCACGCGTCCTTTGTTCAAAGAATCTCTCCGTTTGTTTTATTTACCGGTTGAACCAAATCCCCCAACACCTCGTTCAGAGGAGTTGATCTCATCAACTGGTGTGAAATCACATTGTATCACACTAGCGATTACCATCTGAGCGATTCTGTCTCCCTCATTAACTATATATGAGTCACTACCGTGATTAATAAGTATTACCTTAACTTCTCCACGATAATCAGAATCAATGGTACCAGGAGTATTAAGGACAGTCACGCCGAACTTAGCAGCAAGACCAGATCGAGGTCTAATCTGCACCTCATACCCCTGTGGAATTTCCATGAATAGACCAGTCGGAACAAGAGCTTTCTGCCCCGGCTCCAGACATAGTCCTTCAGGGTCTTGAATATGTGCATAAAGATCAGCACCTGCAGATCCTGCAGTTGCATATTTCGGTAGTATAGCTCCTGATGCTGCCTTTATACGTAATTCAATCATTATTTTTCATCATCCTTGAGTGCGTCGACATAACTTAAGTTAATACGACCCATTCTATCAACCTCAATGAGTTTGACAGGAATCTTTTGGTTCATTTCTAGAACATCAGAAACTTTATTAACCCGCTGTTTAGAAAGTTTAGAGATATGACAGAGTCCCTCTTTTCCTGGAATAATCTCAATGAACGCACCGAAATCGGTGATTCTTTTGACAGTTCCCTGATAGATTCTTCCCACTTCTGGTTCTTCAACGATTGATAGGATAGTCTTTTTCGCTTCTAATGCTGATTCTTTATCCTTACCATAGATGATAACCTTTCCGCTGTTATCAATCTTGATATCAGCGCCAGTAGCCTCTGCAATACCCTTAACATTCTTTCCACCAGGTCCAATGACCGCACCAATCTTTTCTTCATCGATTGTAATGATTTCAATTCTAGGTGCATAAGCAGAGATATCATCTGAAGGAGCTGCAATGACTTCATTCATGATTCCGAGGATATGCATTCGACCTCGTTTAGCCTGCTGCATAGCTCGATACATCAGATCTGAACTTACATTATCAATTTTGATATCCATCTGGAAAGCAGTGATTCCATCTTCTGTACCAGTTACTTTGAAGTCCATATCACCAAGGTGATCCTCTTCTCCAAGTATGTCACTTAAGATGACAGCTTTGTCTCCATCAGAGATAAGACCCATAGCAATACCAGCAACCGGTTTTTTTATCTTAACACCTGCAGAAAGTAGTGATAAGGAACCACCACAGACTGATGCCATTGAAGAGGAACCATTTGATTCCAAAATCTCAGATACTATTCTAATTGTGTAGGGAAAATCCTCTTTTGTAGGAAGTACACCTTCTAAAGCTCTTTGAGCTAGATGACCATGTCCGATCTCTCTTCTACCAGTACCCATTCGACCACACTCACCTACAGAGAAGGGAGGGAAGTTATAATGGAGCATGAAATTATTGAATCTCTTTTCACTGTCGATGTTATCTACCATCTGTTCATCATAGACTGTCCCTAAAGTAGTTACAGCTAGACTCTGGGTCTCTCCACGAGTAAACAGTGCAGATCCATGAGTTCTTGGAAGAACACCGATTTGACAGTTAATAGGTCGTATATCTTCAGAACCTCGTCCATCAGTTCGAACACCTTTGTCCAAGATAGATTTACGAACGATCTCGTATTCCATGTCTTCAAAGAGCTTATCAACATCTTTTTTATTTGAATCATCAATGATATCAGCAAACTTGATTAAAGACTCATTATATACGTCTTTGATAGCTTTATATCTTACAAATTTACCAATCACGAAACAAGCTTCTTCAAGCTTAGGGAAAGCAAATTCTCTGATCGGATCAGCAAAACTCGTATCCTCTTCAACATGATTAATTATAAGTTTTTCTTTACCAGCAATCTCAGCTAGTTTCAGCTGTGCATCACAGAGTTCTTTGATTACTGGTTCAGCAATCTCAACAGCTTTTAGAAGTGCTTCTTCAGAGACTTCTTTTGCTCCACCTTCAACCATGGTGATACCATCTTTTGTTCCTGATACGATAATATCAATCTCTGCAGTCTCGATCTGCTGAAATGTAGGGTTAACTACATATTCACCATCACAAAGACCAACTCGAACAGCCCCTACAGGACCATCAAAAGGTATATCTGATATAGTAACAGCTGCAGAAGCAGCAACCATCGCTACGATATCTGGTGTATGAATCTGATCAGTAGAGATTACGGTTGGAACAACCTGAATGTCTCTTTTGAAAGCCTTATCGAATAGGGGTCTCATAGGTCTATCGATTAATCGACAAACAAGAATTTCCTTATCCTTTGGCCTTCCTTCTCTTTTGAGAAATCCTCCCGGAATCTTTCCGGCAGCATAGTATTTCTCATTATATTCTACCTGGAGAGGCACATAATCAAGACCTTCGATCTCATTTCTACCACAGCATGCTGTAGCAAGTACTGAAGATCCACCATATGAAGCGAAAACTGATCCGTTAGCCTGTTTAGCCATACGTCCAGTCTCGAGGATTAATTCCTCTTCTCCAATTTTAACACTAATTGTTTGTAACATTATTTTTCACCTTTGTCTTTGTAGCGAATAACTATTTTCTCAGGCCAAGTTTAGCAATAAGTTCTCGGTAAGCAACGATATCAGTATTCTTGATATATCGTAGAAGTCTTCTTCTTTTACCAACCATCTTTAACAGACCACGTCTGCTAGCATGATCCTTCTTATTTGCTTTGAAGTGATCCTGTAGTTCTCGAATTCTTTCGGTTAGCAAAGCAACCTGAACTGCTGAAGATCCTGTATCCTGAGCGTTTTCACCATATGTTTCAATTATTTCAATCTTCTTCTCTTTTGTAAAAGCCATTTTGATTTTCTCCTATTCTCTCTTAATCAACTATTTCGATGTATTGTATTGGTGAATCCAAATCTGATCCACTTACACAGGAAATCTCTGAATCGCTGACTGCGATCCTCCCATGGTGACCCACGTTCTGAGAATCCCTGAAAATAACATTATAAGATCCAGGTGGCGGCTGTATCTGTCTAATGCTAGTTAACTCTATATTAAAAGTCCTTTTAGCTAAGATATGAGGTTTTGTGGCCATATCTATAGTAAAAGACCTGCCAAGCAATGTTTTAACAGTCCTGAAATCACCGGAATGTATTAACTTCCTGATTCTAGAACTACTAACCCTTTTTTCTTCCATAAGAACAGACTCTACTACATCAACTACAGTTTTCGTCCCTTCGAACTTCCTCTGTATTTTATCGGCTGTGAACAGTGCTTTAAAACCGCAAGCAAAATTCTGACCAATAACGATATACTTAAGATCACAGGATTCCTCAATCATGGAAAAAAAATCTTCTCCCCGTAGTTTACTAAATTCGACAGAAAAGTCAATGAGAACCATATTACCAATCTTACTATTTGTTACTAAATCAATCTTCTGACGCTGCGTTGTGATGGGTTTATCATATCCTTGAATGCCTAAGAACTGTTTTGGATTCTTTGTAAACGTAAATAAGAATCGGTGTTCTTCATCTCCACGATGATCAATATTCTGGATAAGTGCTTGATGTCCTAGATGGATACCGTCGAATACACCTAAAGCCATATATACTTGTTTATCTAAAAAGGGTTTATCTTCGACGAATGCTTTAAAATCGAGTATTCTCACCTGTTTCCTGCCGCAACTACGAATTTATATGAATCATATGATATATCACCCGAATCAATTGTACAAACACAAACACCCAATAACTCATTATCAATGGTGAATACTCCACAAAGTGTAGAATTTTCTTTAATCTGTTTTGAAAGTATCCATCTATCTCTTGGTAAAGACCCACACAAAATGCTTTTGATATAAGTTGAATCTATTGTAATCTTTGAAATCCCACCAAGAATATCGAAAATATCCCAAGGAGTGACAATATGTTCAAAGGATAACTCTTCAGGTAATGTAGAATCTTTAATATCAAACTGTCCAACTGAAGTTCTTTTCAACTGAGTCACATGACCACAAGTACCCAATTTATAGGCAATATCCCGTGCAAGTGATCTTATATAGGTACCTTTTGAACAATCAACAGATATTTTCAATTCAGGAGAGTCCCATGATAGAAGACGAATATCCTTTATGTTTATTCTTCTTGGAGGTATGACGACTTCCTCTCCAGCTAATGCAGATTTATAGGCTCTTTTACCACCTACATGTACAGCAGAGAATTGTGGTGGGGTCTGATCAGATTCCCCGATGAAGGTAGGAAGTAGCATTTTAATTTCTTCGTAACAGGGGATCTCGCCCTCCTTGATCACCTTTCCTTCTGGATCTAGTGTATCAGTCTCTTTCCCAAAGGTGATGACAGCCTCGTAACTTTTATCAAAGCCTGTGAACATAGGATTCATTCGTGTCATCGATCCTATCAAAACAACAAGTAGACCTTCTGCAAATCTATCAAGAGTTCCTGTATGACCGACTTTGACCCCGAAATTTCTTTTTATCGGGGCTAAAGCCTTGAATGAGGTTATACCTTTAGGTTTATTTACAAGAAGGATGCCTTGAGGATTCATATCTACTTCTGTAGATCCTCGATCTTCTTGTTTACTTCAATACCATCTCTTATCGAAACATCTTTCACGAATTGCAGTTTGGGGGTGTTTCGAGTCTTGAGACTCTTCCCCAGTCTAGCCTGAATGAGCCCTGAGGCTCTATTCAGGATCGATACTGACATTTCCAAAGTCTTCTCATCTTCAAATGTTGAGACATAGACTTTTGCGAAAGAAAGATCTTTAGCAAGTTTGATATTAGATATCGAGAGGAACCTGCTCAATCTTGGATCCTTGACAGCTCCCTTCATTAAAAGGGAACTGATCAATTCTATAATATGTGATTCTAATCTTTTTTGCGAAACTTCATTCATAATTAGAGCTTCTTGGCTACCTCAACTATCTCGATGATCTCAAAGATGTCTCCAACCTTTAGATCCTGATAGTTCTCGAGTCCCATACCACATTCATAACCTGCAGCAACTTCTTTTGCATCATCTTTAAAACGTCTGAGTGAAGTCACTTTACCAGTGTATATCTTAATACCATCTCTGATGATATTAGCTGTAGCATTTCTTTTGACCTTTCCATCTAGTACATAACAACCAGCGATAAGACCGATCTTAGGAACTTTGAATGTCTCACGTACTTCAACCTGACCAATGACTTCTTCTTTGAGCTCTGGAGATAACATACCTTCCATAGCAAGTTTGATATCATCTACAACATCATAAATGATATTGTATTTTCTGATATCGATCTTTTCACGATCTGCCAAAAGTTGAGCTTTAGGTGTTGGTCTTACATTGAATCCGATTACAATGGCGTTAGATGCTACGGCAAGGTTGATATCATTTTCTATGATAGCTCCTGCTGATGCATGAATCACATGCAATCGAATATCCTTGGTAGATAATTTCTCCAAAGAACTCTGTAAAGCCTCAACAGAACCATGCACATCACCTTTGATTACTACTTTCAGTTCCTGAACCTCTCCATCCTGAATAGAGTCAAAGAGGTTATCAAGAGTTATTTTCTTCACATTCTGAGCTTCACCAAGTCGTTCTAACTCTTGTCGCTTAGCACCAACCTGTCTAGCCTGTCTGTCATTATCAGTCCCTTGGAATGGAGCACCCGCACTAGGGATCCCGGTAAAACCAAGAATCTCTACCGGTGTAGCAGGTGTTGCTATATCTATTTTTTGGCCCTTATCATTGAACATCGCTCGTACTTTTCCTGGATATACTCCAGCAATGAACGGATCTCCGATCTTAAGGGTACCTCGCTGTATAATTACTGTAGAGACGATACCTCGTCCATGATCAACCTTAGACTCGATGATTCTACCTTCAGCTTTACAATCATATGTTGCTGTTAGTTCCAGCATTTCAGATTGAAGGAGGATACTTTCTACGAGTTCATCGATACCTTCTTTTTTCAAGGCTGAAATCTCACAGAAAAGAGTACTTCCACCCCAGTCTTCAGGCAACAATTCATATTCAGAAAGTTGTTGTTTTACTCTATCAATATTCGATTCAGGAAGATCTATTTTGTTTACAGCAACGATTATCGGAACTCCTGCCTCTTTAGCATGGTCAATTGCCTCGACCGTCTGTGGCATTACTCCATCGTTTGCAGCAACCACTAAGATGACAATATCTGTAACCTGGGCACCACGGGCTCTCATCAAGGTAAAAGCAGAGTGTCCTGGTGTATCCAAGAATACTACATCACCATGATCAGTAGCGACTGTGTAGGCACCAATATGCTGGGTAATACCACCGAACTCACCATCAACCACATTGGTCTCTCGAATTGCATCAAGTAACTTTGTCTTTCCATGGTCGACATGCCCCATGACAGTGACGATAGGGGGTCTTGCTTTAAGTTCAGATTCAACATCTTTTGCAGTCTCGATTACAGTCTCATCATAAAGAGAGACAATATTAACAACACACTCATACTCTGACGCTATGATTGTTGCAGTCTCAGCATCTATCTGCTGATTTATCGTAACCATCATACCCATCTGCATCAGTTTTGCGATGAGTTCTGATGCCTTCAAGTTCATCTTCTTTGCCAATTCCGATACAGTGATGACCTCCATGATGTCGATCTTCTTCGGTACGGGATTTGCACGAATAACAGTTTTCTTCTTGATCTGGAAATCTTTTTCCCGATTTTCGAATTTTCTATTCTTCTGATAATTCTTCTTACTCTTAGTTTTAAAAACTTTTTTTATTGTCTTTTTACCATCATCGATAGATGGAGAAGTTGAATTAAAAGGTTTTCTAGAACCACCAGCATTACCACCAGGCCTCTGTCCAGGACGCTGACTGTTATAGGGGGGTCTTCCACCAGGTCTATTTTGAGTATTCCCACTACCTGCAGGTCTATTCTGGTTATATCCACCAGTTCGATTCTGGTTATATCCACCAGTTCGATTCTGGTTATATCCACCAGTTCGATTCTGGTTATATCCACCAGGTCGATCTCCAGTGTTTCCACCAGCAGGTCTGTTCTGATTATAGCCACCAGGTCGATCTCCAGTGTTTCCACCAGCAGGTCTGTTCTGATTATAGCTACCAGTTCGATTTTGGTTGTATCCACCGGTACGATCCTGATTATATCCACCAGTTCTATTTTGGTTATAGCCACCAGTTCGATCACCAGTGTTTCCACCAGCAGGTCTGTTCTGATTATATCCACCAGTTCTGTTTTGGTTATAGCCACCGGTACGTTCCTGACCAGTCCCACCAGCTGCGGGTCTATTTTGATTATACCCCCCAGTTCGTTCCTGATTGTATCCACCCTGACGGTTATTATTATAACCACCAGTTCTGTTTTGGTTATAGCCACCGGTACGTTCCTGGCCAGTACCACCAGCTGCGGGTCTATTCTGATTATACCCCCCAGTTCGTTCCTGATTGTATCCACCAGTTCTATTCTGATTATTATTATATGGTCGTCTCTGCTCTGTACCCTGCTGATCTCTACCTCTGTAGCGATCATTGCTTTGTGGCTGCTGAGCCTGAGTTCTTGGTTGTTCAGAGGTGTTAGCACTTGGTCTTGGAGGTGCTGTTGGAGTTCCAGATTGTGGTGCACTCTTTTGTTGAGGAGGTCTATCTGCTTGTGGTCTAGAAGGAACTGTTGTCTTGGTTTCTTCTTTTGGTTGTTCTTTAGCAACAGGTTTATCTTCCTGATGGTGACTTACTGGTCGCTTCACAACGACTTTCTTCTTCTTGACTACTACGACTTTCTTCTTTTCTACCACATGAGACTGATTCTGAATATTCGTGTCTTCAGCTGCAGCCTTGTGAGAGTTTTCAGAGCCCTTCTTATGCTTGATAAGTGTCGCTTTGGGTTTTTTATTCATATTATCTTCAGTCATATTATTGTCCAATTATTCTCCCTCTATTACCTCTTCGACCTCAAAACTCAACCCAACACCACAATTTGGACAAGTATCCATATCTGATGTTATCTCATGGCCACACTCGGGGCATTCAAAAGTCTCAATATACTCTTCATCTTGAGCCTCTTCTTCAACGATATCAACATATTCGTTTAAGATAGAGTTGATTGATTCCAGATCTTCCTTAGTGATCCCAGGGATACTGAGCAGATCCTCTTCACTACTATTTATATAGTCTTCGATCAATACAATGTTATTCTGATCGAGGAAAGAAATCAATCGTTCTTCAAGACCCGGCAACTCTGCGATATTGGTGATCTCACCATCATCTGAATCATCTGTAAAGAGAGCTTCAAGTTCTCGTTTAGTCTCTATAGCTATATCCATTTCACTGAACTGTTCTTCAGTCTTTACATCGATATTCCAGTCAACGAGCCGATTGGCTAATCGTACGTTGAGTCCCTGTTTACCGATAGCAAGAGAAAGCTGGCTTTCATCAACGACTGCTAGAGCCGTTCTCTTACCTTCATCTAGGATATATACACTCTTTACCTCTGCAGGTGAAAGGGCATTTTTGATATATTCAATAGGGTTGACCTCATACCTGAGGACATCTATTTTCTCGCCTTCGAGTTCTCTAACGATAGTCTGTATCCTAACACCCTTTAGTCCGACACATGCCCCTACTGGATCGATGTCATCTCTATTGGTATGTACGGCAAGCTTAGTCCTATAACCAGGCTCTCTAACCATCTTTTGAATATCTATAGTCTTATCATAGACTTCAGGAACTTCAATTTCGAATAATTTTGCAACAAATTCTGTATGAGTTCTCGAAAGGGTGATCCTAAGACCCGTATTACCTTTCTCAACACTCTGAACCAGACATTTGATTCTATCGTTAAGTCTATAAACCTCTCGAGGTGACTGAAAACGCTTAGGCATCACACCTTCGGTCTTTCCAAGATCTATAAAGATTTCTCCATTCTTTTCTCTCTGGTAGTATCCGATGATCATCTCACCCTCTTTACCTTTGAATTCTGAATAAAGTGTATCTTTCTGAATATCTCTAAGAGTCTGTTTCGCCTTCTGCTTTGCAGTCTGAACAGCGATTCGATCGAACTCTTTAGGATCTATATCTATGAGCAGTTCATCACCAATCTCACAATCATCATTGAACTTGAGAGAATCCTCTAACGTGATCTCCAATACTTCATCTTCGAGATCCTCGACAATGGTCTTCTTAGCATATAGAGCAACATCTTCACCATCTTCACTGAAGATGACTACAGCATTCTCTACTGTGCCGAATTTCCTTTTATAGGCTGCTAACAGGAACTCTTCTATAGTTCTCTGGATAAGCTCTTCTGAAATCCCTCGATCATTAACAAGGCTTCGAATTGCATCTTTCAATCCTGTGGCCATTATTTCTTATCCTCCCAATTGTATACGAGCTTAGCTCTTTTAATCGTGTTATAAAGAATGTCCTGCTCTTCATCTTCTGCTTTCTTGATCGTGATCTTCTGCTCATCGGCTAGGAGAAGCAATCCATCGACCCAGTCTTCACCGGAAAGGATTCTAACATCCTTACCAATGAAAGCATTGAATTCACCTACATCTTTGATCGGACGCTGGATTCCAGGTGTTGATACCTCAAGGTATACATCACGAGAGTTTCTCAGTAGTTCTAGACGAGGAAAAGCGATCTTATGTACCGAAGTACAATCTTTAATCGTGGTGTTGTCATTCTGTGATTGAATGACCAAACGGATGGTACAGCGTCCATCTTTCTCATATTCAGAGATCTCAATGATCTTCATGCCTATATTGAGAAGTAGTGGCGCTAATTGTTTATACAGCTCTTTATCTTTTAATTCGTTTCTTATCATAATCCCATTAAAAAAGGAGCCGAACAATCGACTCCAGAAAACCGTGTTTATCTGATATCTATTTATAACAATTAGAGCTATATTAGTCAATCCATAACGATAGACATCCCTATTATTTGTCCCCCATACACTGAATACAACATATCTCGTATGTATCTTAATGTGGTTCCTGTAGTTATTACATCATCTATAATGATCAAAAGGCTCTGAGAGGGCCTGCTCACCTCTTTCTTATCAAGATAATATAATCCATCAATAGTTTCATCTCTTTCACTTTTGGCCATTTTTTTGAGTTCAATATCTCGATTCTCTCTCGATATTGCCTCAAATACAGGATAACCCCGTCTTTTCATCTCATCTGATATAACCTTCATCTGATCCCAACCTCTTCTCTTATAGGAACTCAATGAACAAGGGACTGGGACTAACGTATAAGATTCTTGTTTATATTTTTCGAGCATCAATTCGAACAAATCACAAAATAGAATATGGAGTGTCCGATCTCCCTGGAATTTATAGTGTTTTATTACGCGTTTTATTAGCCCCTCATACTGTGAGAAGGATTGGCTGAAACAGGTATTTTCTAAATCTTCTTTATCTCTACATCGTGGACAACTGAATTCTTTGGCCAACAAAGGCATACCACATCTATTACAAGTATTGAGAAATGATAAATATAGGGATTCACTTTTAATCCTTTGAAAGCATTTCGGACATACCGGCGTTCGTTGAGGTATATGATTTCCACAGATGGGGCAGACTCTAATAAATAGACTCATATGAGTTTTGAACAGTAAAAGGTCTAATCTGATTCAATCATATCTTTCAGTTCGTATAAGAATTGAGCAGCATCCCGTGGAGTCATTGCATCAGGATCGGCCCTTTTTAGCAATTTCTCGATCTCTTTAAGATGAGATACTTTATAATCATCGGCTTTCGTATTATAGGATTCAATAAATAGTTCAGGTTGATGCGTGTTCTGTTTTTGTGAATGTTGGTGGGCCCTTGCCATTTGTAGAACATCTGCAGGAATTCCTGCTAATTCTGCAACATGTAGACCATAAGAAGAGGACACAACCCCTGTTTTTACTTTTTTCAAGAAGACAATCTCACCATGTTCATCACTTATATCAAGATAGAGTTTCTGCAACATCTCATGTTCTAACGAGTTTAGTTCATGATAATGGGTCGCAAAAAGAGTTTTCGATCTTAAATAAAGGAGTTTATGCATAACTGCGAATGCGATCGACAATCCATCTCGGGTACTCGTCCCTCTACCGACCTCATCCATAATCACTAAAGAAGTCTCAGTTGCTTTTCGCAAAATGAAAGCTGTCTCATTCATCTCAATGAGAAATGTAGACTCCCCTCTTGCGAGATTATCTGAGGCTCCGACTCTACAGAAAATTGCATCGGTGATTCCTATCACAGCCCTGTCAGCAGGGACATATGATCCCATATGTGCCATCAATACGATAAGGGCGGTCTGTCTTAGAAAGGTGGATTTCCCAGACATATTCGGTCCAGTTATCAGGGCCGACCTTTTTGCGTATTCTTCGATGCTAAGAGAATTGGGTATGAAATCTCCAGGAGACATGATCGATTCTACTATTGGATGGCGACCACCAGTTATCTCTAGGACATTGCTATAGACAATCTCAGGTTTGCTATAACCATACTTCATAGCACAATAGGCAAGAGACTGATAACAATCTATATCTGCAATACAATCAGCTATCATATTCAATTCGTCAATCGCAGCAATCACCTGATCGATGATCTCCTGATAAAGGACTTGCTCTAACTCCCCACTACGTGATTGTGCTTTATAGATAGTTCGTTCCAATTCTATCAACTCATCTGTAGTATATCTCTCCCCTTGCACTAGAGTCTGCTTTCTTAAAAAGGATTCAGGAACTAGATGGGTCTGTGATTTTGAGACCTCTATGAAATAACCTATGATCTTATTGCTCTTAAGCCTTATATTGGTAATCCCAGTTTCGACCTTGATCGAATCAAGATAGGCATTTAGCACATCTTTACTGTCATTCTTTATTGATCGAAGCTGATCCAACTCCTCACTATGACCATCATTGATTACCCTACCCTCTTCAAAGGAGCCTTTGATTTCACTATTGATTGCTTGATCAATATGCTCTACGATCTTCTTCACCTCTCCGATCAATAGATCATCTGCAATTGAAAAGAACATCTCATCAAGTTCTGGGTGAGCCTCTATTAGACTAAAGAAGGCAGAAACAGACTGACTCACAGCGAGAAGGTCACGTGGGTTCGATTTCCCCATCAATATCCTAGTTGATAATCGCTGAAGGTCCAAAATCTGCTTAAAACTCTCTCGTGTGTCATTTAGTAATATTTGATGAGTATAGAAGTGGGTCACCAACCCCTGTCTGACTTGAATCTCTTTCACAGAATTTAGAGGATTGACTATCCAATCTCTTAATTGTCTCGTTCCTACAGCAGTCTTCGTCTGACGTATGACACTAAAAAGAGTGTATTTCTCACTCCCATCTTGAAGATTCTTCAATAGTTCAAGATTCCTCTGCGCTGATTCATCGATCATGACGAAAGAGCTGTCATCAATACTGATGAGTTTCTTGATCTGAGCTAAAGATCCTTTCGCATTCTGTTTATAATAATCAAAAAGTACTCCTGCTGGTGCGAGTCTTGAATCATCAGAATTGATCCCGAACTGTTTTAATGAGACTGAATTAAAATGAGAGAGGAACTTCTTATGGGCATCTGAGACAGAAAACAACCAATCAGGATATTTATTAACAAGAACCCCTGATTGTTCTAAAAGTCCTCTGAAATTCTTATTCTCGAAATAGTAGGATTCTTGTACAAGAAACTCAGTAGGCTGTATTTTTTTGATGATACTTTTCAGGTAATCAAAAGAGGTATCTAATTGCGTCTCAATCAACCTGAAATCACCGGTAGAGATATCTGCAAAAGCACAGGTTATATGTATATCAGACACCGCAATAGAACAGATGAAATTGGCTTTTGCATCATCAAGGAAATCTTCATCTATCCTAGTACCTGGTGTGATGACCTGCGTTACCTCACGGTTAACTATCCCTTTCCCTTTCTTAGGCAGTTCAGTCTGCTCACAGATGGCGACCTTCTTCCCTGCATCTATGAGTCTTCGTATATAGGTCTTTGCTGCATGATAAGGAATACCACACATAGGAACCCCATGTCTGGCAGTCAAGACAAGATTCAAGAGTTGGGATGCTTCAACCGCATCATCGAAGAACATTTCATAAAAGTCTCCAAGTCGGAAAAACAGGATCGCATCCTGCTGATCCTGTTTAATCGACCTGTACTGTTTCATCATCGGAGTCTCATTACCTGTCAAATAGTCACTCCCGTTCTTTAATAGAGGCTATATGTTATAGCAAGTACAAGATTCAATCCGGAACTATCATTACTGTCATTAGAAAAGATATCACCAGCCTGCCATACAGGATCATTATTCTCATCAAAGGATAGAACTTTAGTCAGATAGATTCCAAGAGGAAATCCTGCAATAGCCAGTTTCACACCTCCACCCATACTGAAATAGAAGTCCTGTATACTGAGTTCTGTTGAATCTTCAACATTTGATTTATAACCGGTTGCACTAGCATAAATCTCACCAGATAGAACATTCTTGACAATTGGTACCGTGACATCCAAAGTCGTATCCCAAAGAAATTCCAAGTTATAGATTGGATCATCTATACCTCTAACGATATTCATACCATCGATATACATTTTCTCAGACTGAGTAGCATATGGTTGTGATTCCCAGCCGAAGCCACTACCATAACTGAAAAATTGAGGAAAGATGTGTGAGACATTTGATCTGAGTGATAATACTACATTCTTAGGGTTCAATTCATTCTGATTCAAACTGAATAGTGTTGCATACCCAGATGCTCCTAAACTGTTCTTGATGTAGCTCGAAGTTCCTCCAAGCAACCCACCTGCATAGATGATACTGTCGCTCAATAAGAAACCTGTAGTAGTATTCTCGATCAGGTCTCGACCATCCCAGTTAAAGGCTAGGCTCATCTTGTTCGTAAAGTTCCAGGAATCAAGATTATTTCTTATTATAGGATTGTATGGTCGATAAAGTGAATCATCATAAATAACCTTAGTAAGAGCAAAATCCAAACCACTGCCCAACCCGATCCTACCAACTTCTGTATGGAACGTATATCCAGTATCAAACCCAAGCGACAATTTATACTGTTCATATTCCATAAGATACTCTTCAGCTATCTCATCATCAGCATCGAGTGCTGCCATATATTCTTCATAACTGTTATAGGGATCAGGTACTGCAATACCATCATAATAATCATCATCTGTGAAGTTTGTTCCAATAAGGTCTTGTAGAATACTATCATAGCTATTGTGACTCAGACCAAAGGATATACCTCCATTCCAACGCTGATTCGCAAGCCAATCTTCATCGAAAGAGAAATCAAGACTCTGAGTTGAAGAAGCGATGTTCGTGGTGATAGAAAGATCCTGACCATTCCCTAGAAAGTTCTTATCAGTCCATGATAAGAAACCGGTAACAGGGAAATCATCAGACCCTCCAAAGGTTGCTCCAAACTGCAGATCTACCTTATTTGACTCTTCAACAACAAATTCAAGGACTATGAAACCATCTGCAGAACCGAATAGTACATTATAATCGACATTCCCAATGATTCCTGTATTATAGAGATTCTGAACACTTTCGATAAAATCTTCCTTACTGAATACATCGCCGACTTTGATAGCAAGTTCTCGGAACAGAACTTGATCTTTTGTCTTTACATTACCCTTGATAATTATATCTTCGATAAACGCTTGCTGCTTCTCTGATATAGAGATGGTATAAGAGATCGTATGATCTCGTTCGTTCTTCTCTTCCTGTGGAGAAATATCATTGTAGATATAGCCCTCATTCCAATAAAGGTCAGCAATGCTTGATATATTCTGCTGTAGACTAACAATGTTGATAGGATCCCCAATTACGATATTTATATTCTTCTGTATCTCATCATCACTGAAGATTTCATTACCTTCAACTTCGATTCCACCGAAGAACCATTGTTCCCCCTCTTCGATCACAAAGGTCAATGTGATGAGATCTTTTGATTCATCATCAGTATTTGTATCGATCCTTGTATCTATGATGGTAGCTTCAATATAACCACGCTCCCGATAGTATTGTAAAATAGCATTCTTATCCTGCTGTATCGAAGTTTCAGAGTAGTTTCCTTTATTGAAAAGGGACTGTTCTTTTGAATTGAGGACACGTTTAAGAGAGTTGGACGAATACAAGGTGTTACCTTCGAATTCGATTAAATCGATCTTTGACTGTTTCCCCTCGGAGATCTCTAATACAATCTCAACAAGATTTGTTTCTTCATCTGTCTCGATGACCTGTTCAATAGCAATATTGATATATCCTTTGTCTTTATATTCAGTCTTTAGAGCCTCTATATCGGTTAGGAGAACTGCATTACTATAGAAAGACTCAACCTTGGTCTTTAACAACTCCTCAATATCATCATCATTGAAATAGTTGTTATCTCTAAAGGTGATAGAAGCTATATAGGGAAGTTCCTGGACCTGGAATTTAATACTAAGTCTATCCTTATTATCCCCTATTACATCACCATAGGCGTAAAAATAGGAGAAATACTGTAAAGAATACAATTCAGCCTGAAGACTATTGAGAATCTCTTCTGAGTATTCCTGTCCGATATAAGGCTTTGTGACCTCATCAAGATCACTCTCCTCTACATTAAGGAGACCTTCGAAGACGATCGCTTCTATGACCTTTCCTTCGACTGTATTAGGTTCTGCCTCCTGTGCATAGGCAAATTGAAAAGCTACAAATAGTAGTAAAAATACACTTAAAACCCGTTTCATAAAATAATCTCCATTTTTACAATGCTAATTTCCAAGACATACCAATACTCACGCTGTCAAGAACGTCTTTTAGGGCCAGGGAATCAGGAGCCATAGAAATCGTAAGAGTATTGAGAGGATTGTTCCATTCATAACTCACTTCAAAATCTAATCCTATATCATCAGTAATGAATAGACCTGTATTATAGTCATCATCAACTGTCAACTGCATGATTGCTTGTAAGAACATATCATCAGAAATATACTTTCCCAAGAATATAGTGGTATTATCTAAATATCTTGCGATAGGATTCTTGGTTATCGTACTGCTGAAATCACCAGGGATCGTATCCAATAATATGTTTTGTAATACCTGCGTTCTAATAGAGAACAAATCTAAATTCAAAGCGTTACGTATAGATAACTCTAAATCATCAATAGGGTCAATATCAATGATTCCAACCTGCTGAATTACATCAGTGGCTAAAGTCGCAACGGCAAGGGCTGTAGATATATCACTATTACTCGAAATATCATCCGGAATAATATTATTACCAAGTATCTGTGATATCTCAGTAAGCGTCTTATATGGAGATGAAGAAAAACTTGGGGAAAGGTCAAATACTGAATCATCCTCGACAGATAATATGATATCCACTTTCTCCCCATTACTGTCAAAATCTTTGAGTTTAGCTATGACTGATACCCTAGGGTCAATGGTATCTTGTGTAAAGTTCAGGTTCATCACTCCTTCGGCAATATAGAAGTTCTTCTGAAAATATATAATCTCGCCGCCTCTTATCCCTATATCACCGTTTGCAGTGAACTTGTTCTGTGCATGTCTTACAAGTACTTTCAATTGTTCACCCTCTTTAGCAACTGCAGTGAGTATCGGTAATTCAGGATTTGGAAAGACTGCATTCAGGTTCTTTCCGGTATTTACCACAAGGTCTACAAAAGCAATCGGATTCCGAGACTCTTTTTTCACTGCATTGAGCAAAATCGAAACCATTCCTTCTGAGACTGTAGCATCACCTACGATAGAAAGTTCCTTGAAATCTCCGCTCAAGGAGATATCACCTGAACCTCTTCCGATATACTTCACTTTGAATTGGTTGAACTCGTAATCTATAGGAACGGCCTGTTCATCAGCAATCATAAGATTCAGATCCATACCGGTTGGTATGATATCATCTATAAAAAGGCTAAATGTCGCCTCGTTGACGGTATCCTTGGTCCTGATATAGAAGGGTGCGAAAATGATCTCCTTACCGATAAGTGAAATATAGATATCATCAATAAGGAGTTCCTCTGGAGTATACGGTATTGATGCAGATAAGGACCTGCCGAAGAACTCTCCATAATATTCAAGATCTCCAAGACTGCCAATCACATTGAAACGCCCAGTTGCAGAACCATCATTAAAGGTGAGGAATGGTAATCCCAATTGTTGATATAATGAGAATTCCAATTCTACATCGTTACTCACAGCATCAATCTCACCATCTTTTAGGATTCCCTCTAGTGTGAATGATATGGGATATTTATCTCGTACTTCTGCAAAGAATGAGCCATCATCTGTATGATATTTAACATCAAAGCCAAGGTTTTCCTCATCATATAGATGCAGAGTCTTATTATCATAGGTAGCCTTTACGAACTGATCAGAGATCACCTCATCATCAAGGACCATATCGATCATAGCAATATCAAAGAACAGTTGTTCATCACGAAGGATTGATCTGAAGTTACTCAATGAAGGATCATATTCCCCTAACGAGGTGCCTAAGATAAGATTTGCTTGAAAATCTCTCCTATCCATAGTCAATGCTATCGCAGCGATCGCATCTATGAATTGCTCATCAAAATCATAGATAAAATCAAGATCTGTGACCATGACATCTCCCACATTCCCGGTGAATGAGTCTATCTTGAATCGATCAGGAGTAACGTCAAATTTGACATCTCCTGAATAGGAGGAATGTAGACGCCGTCCATTCTCGATCTCCATCGTCCCTGAGATGAGAAAATCATCAAGATTACCATTGATAGATACATAGCCTTTGGCATAACCGCTACCAATAGGTATAGGAAGTCGTGTCAATCTGCTCTCTACGATATCTATCGTTGAAGAAAGCCATTGATCTTCATATCTAGCCTCAACTAAAAAACGTTCAACATCATTACTCAGTTCCATATTTATGATCATCGGTTGCTTTAAGATATCATCAAAAGCATAAGTCACTGAACCTGAACCAAAAAGAGGTTGCTCATTCTCCGTTAGGACGATATCTCTTAGATTAATTGAGTCAGGCGTGATTACTGTAGATAGATCAAGCATCACTTCATTATCATTGTAGATCACATCTCTTATCCTGATATCCTCCAATTCAACCATCCACTGTTGGAAATCAATATAGGAACCAGAGATTTGGGCTTTTTCAAGAGAGGCTATCTCTCCTAAAGGATAATTATGGATACTACCGGTGAAAACAATTGGGGAATCTGTCAGGTCTACTTGGATCAAAGCAGTTCCATTCTCTATATCCGTTAAGAATACCCTATTCCCAATATCGAGGTTTGAATCGAAATCATACGAATGATTTTCATAAGAGAACTCTCCTACCAACTTGATATTATTCTCATCTATCACCGCAGAGCTCTTAATGGATCCACCTTCCAAAAGATCTGAACTCATATCTATGAATAGTTGATCATTGTACTCCTGAAAATCAATCGTTGCGAGTGTTGAAGAACTCTCCTTCTCTGAGACTTTAAGAAGACCTGTCGGTTCGAAGAACAGATAATCATCGAAAGATCCCTTGAATTCAATGATATAATCAAGAATACTCGTATGAAATTCTTGTACTATGACAGATTTCTCAGACCCTGATACCGATAGTTGTGTCGCCCCAAGTTCAATAGAGTCCCCAACCTTGAAGTTTTCGACAGACAGTTCCCCATCATAGGTTAAATCTTTTGAATCCAAATCATAAGACACATCGATCTCAGCCGATATATCTGGAAGGTCAGCAGATGATAACTGTTCAGGTAACGAGACCTTTATTACCTTGATGATATCTCCAATCTCAAATTCATCAAGAAGGAGCTTTGTGGAGAGCTCCTTCTCAGCCAACTTGTAAGTCACATGAGAGAGTAAACCAGGCATAGAAACATCAGCACCCCCATGTTCGGGAGTCAATTCACCTGCAATACTAATTTCTTCAAAGAACATATCTCCATAGGTTAACATTGCTTCAGTGATATCAGCTTCTCCACGATTCTCTGCGATATCATAGGAAAAAGCCATCAATGAATTCATCATCGTATCTGAGAATTCATTACTAAAAAAGGTGATTTGAACAGGTTCGATTAATGATCCTGAAATATTCTTGTTTCCTAGCAGCAACAAAATATCTGGTAACTCGACATTGAGTTCAAAATTATTCGGATCGTTGAGTTCTGCACTGATGTTAGTACCAGAGATATGAGTAAAAAAATCATCCTGAGGTGTGAACTGAGTGAATAATTTCTGAAGTGCTGTTTGAATATTCTCAATATCATCTGTCTCGAGAGTGAGTTCCATCCCACTGAGTGAGTAGTACATATCTTTTCTCGATGGTCCTTTTAGCAAATCTCTTAGGGTATAGGTTATAACTAACTCTTCAACAGTGACGATAGGAGTATCTCTATCGATATGGAGTATCTTAAGTCCCTTCAAAGAAACTGCACTGAAGAGATCGATTTCAATCTGTTCATACTCTATGAAGTAACCTGTCTCTTCTGATAAAGTGACAAAATCATCGAATAGGATTGCCTGTATCCTATTCTCTAGATAAGAATCAAGGGGAAGAGAGATGAAGACCATGAGTATCAGCACCATCACTACGATTGCGGCTATCTTCAAGAGGTGTTGTTTATCTTCAAATCCAAGTCTTTCCATATAATTGTATAACAACTGAGAACGTTACTTATTACATACTTTTCTAAATGAGTATGATGTAAGTCTTACCATATCCACCGTCTTCAGGTTTTGCAAAGAAAAAATCTCTTACCTGCGGCATTTGAGATAATGATGAATGAATTCCCCTCTGTAGTACTCCTTCTCCCTTTCCATGAATGATCGACAACTCATGCAAATCACTGATAATTGCTGAATCGATAAATCTTTCAATCTTTTCCAATGACTCTGAGAGTGTCATACCTCTTACATCGACAGATGTAGCAGAACTCCCCTTAGACCCTTCTAAGGTATAGTTGACCCTTGTATGCCAAGAGACTTTATTGTCTTTACTTGTAACCATCTCTTTTCGGAAATTACTCTCAGAAAGCGTCAATCTAAGACCATTATCCAATTCAACATTCCATTCTCGTCGCTTACCCTCTCGGATGATCTTACCTGTTGTCCCAGAGCTCTTGACTCTAATTCTATCACCTATTCTATATGAAGTGTCATCTTGAGGTTCTACAGGATCAATAAAAGATTCCTCTTCACTCCTCAGGGATTTCATATCTTCTGTTGAGCGTCTTTCTAAAGCTTCAATCCGCTCTCTTGCTTTTGCGACTCTCTCCTTGGTAAGTTCCTCTTCTCTGAGCTCTCTAATAGTAGTCTCAAGGAGAGAACGACTCTCTTTTATATATTTTTGCAGTTGTGTAACATCCGTTCTTTTTTGAATCATCTCTTTCTGTCGTAATTTCAGATTGAAAAGATCACTATCTCGCACCTGCGTCCTAAGAGTCTTCTCTCTTTTTGCAATATGAGACTCTCTCCCATTCAACTCCTCTTCGCGAGTTTTAAGAGATTTCATGATCGCTGAGACTTCAATGACTTCTTTACCGACGATATCCTTTGCCCTGTCAATGATTGTTTTAGGGAATTCCATTCTCTGTGCAGTCTCTATAGCATGGCTATCTCCCGGCTCACCGAGTATGACACGATAGGTGGGACTTTTAGCCGATTCACTGAATTCCATAGAAGCATTCATTACATTTTCATGAGCATAGGCAAACTGCTTCAAAGAGGCATGATGGCTCGTTACGAGAGTTAGCCCAGATCTTTCATAACTGAATTCAATGATCGCTTGCGCCAGAGCTGCACCCTCTATAGGGTCAGTTCCAGAGCCTAGCTCATCAAAGATGATCAAAGAGTCCTCATCTTCATGTCTCATGATATCACCGATCCGTTTGAGGTGACCTGAGAAGGTAGAAAGATCCAATTCAATTGACTGCTCATCTCCAATATCTGTATATACAGAGGAGAATATCGGAAGCGCTGAGCCATCATCAGCCGGAAGGTACATACCCATCTGATTCATCAGAGCCATGAATCCTATGGTTTTAAGAGTTACGGTCTTTCCACCGGCATTAGGGCCAGACATGACAATACAACGGGTATCTTCATCTACTTTGATCGAAATAGGTATTGCCTTCTCTTGAAGGATCGGATGTCTAATCCCTTTTAGATCGATTGACCGGTTACTCGTTAAAGGTCGTGTAAAATTGTTCTTCCGTGAAAACCTTGCTTTAGCATAATGGATATCGAATTCTTCTGTCACCCTTCGTAATATCATGATATCTTCATGGTGATCACGAATGAGATCACTGATCTCTCGATAGATTCTCTCGATCTCAATGATCAATTCCTGTTCTGCTATTGAAACATCATTATTTCTCTCTATGAGATCATAGGGTTCGATGAAAAGGGTATTTCCAGTCTGTGATGAAGTATGCACGAAACCTGGATAGCGCTGTTTATCCTTTGACTTGATGGGAAGGACTAGCCTATTCTCTCTCATCGCCGCTTGATTTGATTGTAATGTATCAGCACCAGAGTTTATATAATTCTGCACAAGAGAGGATCGGGTACTCTTTGCCTGTCGTACTGCCTGCATCTTCTTTACGATTCGGGGGTGATCTTCTCTGATGATCCCAGGTGAGACAAGATACTCTGTTATCACATTAGTCAAAGTGCTCATATCTATAATCCGATCAAGTATCTCATCTAAGAGAGGAGTCTCAATCTCCTCGTCCTCAAAAAGAGCTTTTAGATTTGCTGTGACAGTAATATATTCCTGTACTTTCCAAATCTGCTCTCCTTCTAGGTGAAGACCGTCTTTTAGCATCCTTTCTATGAAATCGGAGATTTCCGGAACTGACGCGACCATACAGTTCTTTACGGCGAAAATACTCATCAATTCAGCTATGAAATCTCTCTGGTACTCTAACTTACTGTTATCAGTGAAGAATTGATATGAATCAAAAGCATCTCGACCTTCTGGAGAAAAGGTCTGAAGTTTCAGACCCTCTAGTAAGAATGAGAATTGCAATTCCTGTAATGAACTCTCATCTATGACAAATTCATTCATTCTGTCATTCCTAAATATCTTTTTTTTCTTCTCTCGATCATCGTATATATGATCTTTAGATAACTCTCATATCTATCTACGCTGATTTTCCCCTCTTCTACTGCTGTTCGTACAGCACATTCTGGTTCTTCATCATGAAGACAGGGTGAATACCTGCATTGAGAGGCATATGGAGAAAAATCTTTGAAGGAATAACCAATATCATAAGGGCTCATAAGGGGAATCTCAATCTCTCTAACTCCTGGGGTATCTATGATCGAGAAATCTTCACTTTCGATCCATTTTGCGAAATTAGTAGTGTGCTTCCCCCTATTATACTTCTTAGAAACCTCTCCGGTAGATTGACCTGCATCAGGAATCAAGCGATTTATCAGGGTAGATTTCCCAACTCCCGATTGTCCGAAGAAGGCCGTACGTTTACCTTTGATACCTTCTTCTAGAGGTTTCAGAGTTACATCATCTAAGGCAGAGACCATAATGATCTCATACCCCATTGATTCATAATAATTCAACTCTTCTAGGACCTCTTGAGGGATTCCAAGATCTATCTTATTTAGAACGATTGTTACTGGAATCGTCCCAGCACACACACATACCCGGTCGACGAACTTGGGTCGGAATTCCGGAAGTGATACAGAGGTTATACAGAACAGTCTGTCGATATTCGCGGCTATAGTCTGTACACTCTCTCTTTTTAAGTTCCACCTTCTGAAACTATTCCTCCGATCAAGTCTTCTTAGAACCATCCCCTCATTGTACTGGTATGGTTCAAAGACGATACGATCCCCTGGAGCAAGAGGATTATACTCATTTTCAGCCCCTGTGAGTATCTTTCCTTTGATCCTGCACTGATAGACATCACCCTCGTCAGTCTTAATCCTGAATATATTATTGATTCCCTGTAAAACGGTTCCCTGTATCTCACTCATATCTTGTAATGTATACTGTTAAAAAGGTATTGACAACTATAAGTATTCTGTTACTCTCTAAACATGTTTGATTTTACTTTCTGCAAAGAACCTAGCTGCCATGATTATGTCGTCTCAGGTACTGACACCTGCCTTTTCCATTCGAAGGATAGAGAAGAGCTCTCAGCTGATTTCACCCATAGATTAGAAAAGCATGAAACAATAGGATCCTATTCGATAAGTGGCCTTGAGATGAGGAAGAAAGATATTTCCGGTTCAAAACTATATGCCTGTAATCTTTCTCATAGTGAATTCATCGATGTGGATTTTTCTAATTCTTACCTTCAACTCTGTTTTCTCCAGTTCTCGACTTTCATACGTTGCAAGTTTAAGGGGATTGTGAGTAAATATTCAGTATTCTCTGGCTCAAAGTTCATAGACTGTGACTTCACTGAATCTGATATATTACATTCGAATTTTGTGGGTATCGATGCAAAGAACTGTATTTTTGATGATTCTGATCTTTATTACACTGATTTCGTCAATGCGATCCTAGAGGATGTCTCTTTCAAGGATTGTAATTTGAAAAAAGCTGATTTTGTAGCAAGCAAACGGGTGAACGTGAGTTTCAAATTCTCTAACTTCGAAGAAGCCACATTCTCAAGGGAGAGTTAAGGTGAAGATATTCTTTCATTTTTCTGTCATTGGATTTTCGAACACCTATCTCATTGGTAATGATGAAGGTGATGCGATACTTATCGATCCAGGACATATGGATCTACAGTTACTGGAATTGATTGAAAGCAATCACTACTATATTCGGCATATTCTTCTGACCCATAGGCATCCCTCACATACCGCCGGTATCGGGACCCTTTCTAAGATCTATGACTTTGATATCTACTCGTATTCACCATTTGGAGAATTGACAACAGCCTATCATCCATTACCGGAGAATCACGAATTCGAGCTTTCAGGGATCAAAATCAATACATTACATGTTCCTGGTCACTCTTCTGATTCAATCGTCTATATCATTGACAAAGCGATGTTCACAGGCGATGTACTCCTCTCAGGTAGAGTCGGAGAGACCGATTCAAAACTATCCCATTCCCTCCTTATGAGGTCAATCAAAGATAAATTATTACCATTAGATGATCGCATGATCATGTTCCCAGGCCATGGGGCGCCGTCTACTTTGAAAATCGAGTCTATGTTTAACGAAGACCTGCTACATGAGATGCGGGTGCACACTCATGAAGTGAGCGAATAGCTTTTTTAAAACGTTCCGGCATCGGTGCAATGAACTTCCTTTCTACTATCTCACCAGAGTCCTCAGTTATGGCTATCTGTAAAGAAAGAGCATGAAGCATGAGGGTGACATCAGGTAACTGTTTGAGGGGCTTAGCATATATGGGATCACCGACTATGGGATGGCCGATATGTTTCATATGAACTCTCAACTGATGGGTACGACCAGTCTTCAAAGTGAGACGAACCAGTGCTGCTCCCATATATTGCTTGAGAACAAGATAATGTGTCTCTGCGAACTTTCCCTGCTCAGGGTCATCACTGGTAGTGAACTTTTTCCGGTCTCTTCGATCTCGGACGATCTGAGTCTTGATGACTCCTCGTTTCTTTAACATGGATCCCTTTACGATCGCAATATAGAATTTCTGTGTCTTCCTTTCAGCAAATTGAGTACTCAGCATCTCTATGGTCGGGGTATCTTTTGCAACGATCATGACACCTGAAGTGTCCTTATCGAGCCTATGTACGATCCCAGGCCTACTCTGATCCATTTGCCGAAGCTCTTTATAGCGATATAACAGACCATGAACCAATGTGCCATTCCAATTACCAGCTGCGGGATGTACGACTAATGATTGAGGTTTATCGATCACTACTACCTTCTCATTCTCGAATACTATGGGGAAATCAACCTGTTGTGGTTCTATATGCTCAGGGATAGTCTCAATGATCTCTACCTCTATGATATTCCCTGGATGTACTTTCTTACTCTTCTTTGAGATCTTACCATCGATCTTAATGACAGTTGTAGGGAGATCGATCTGTGATCTTGAGATCTCACTGATCTCCTGAGATATAAAGGCATCTACCCGCATGAGAACATAATCTTCAGGGACAGTCATGGTAAAAACTCTACTATTCAACTTGATTCTCCTCTTCAAGACCTAATACATAATCGATCACAGCTATCGTCAAAGATAGTCCTATTGAAGCTCCTAAACTAATTCCAGTAGTAGGTAGATCAGTACTTAATACAGCATCTACCATACCGACAGCTAATGAACTTGCTAAAAAAGTAAGGGGTAAAGATCCGAAGAAGATTGTTTCAGCTCTTCTCATATCTATGGCAAACGATGAGAACTCCATCTCTGTATAGGGTTCATAATCCTGCATTTTTGAATCTTCAGCAAAACAAAAAGCAGGGATTAAGAACAGGATGGCTGAGATTACTACAATCGAGATCCCTCTTCTAAACATAGTCCCTCTTACCAAAGATACCGGTACCTATTCGGACCATCGTTGATCCCTCTTCGATTGCGATCCTGAAATCTGAACTCATCCCCATAGAGATCGTATCAAACTGGATCTCAGGATAACATTTGATGGTCTCATAATAGAGGCTCCTTAATTCTGAGAAAGCGATTCTGAGTTCTTTCTCATCACCACCTAATGGTCCAATAGTCATCAGACCTCTCATCTCGATATGTTTCATCTCAAAACAGGCTTCAATTGCCTCGAAGAGTTCTTCTTTAGAGGTAAATCCTGATTTAGCATCTTCTCTGCTCGTATTGAACTCAAAGAGGACCTTTATCAATCTATCGGTTGATTGAAGAGCCTTCTCGATCTTTTCGAGAATCTTCAAACTGTCTACTGAATCAATCCAATCTACCTGCTCAACGACCTTCTTGACTTTATTACTTTGGAGGTGTCCTATCATATGAAGCTCACTGCTTAAAGGATATGTGGAGAACTTCTCATTGAGTTCCTGTACTCTGTTCTCACCAAAACAATGCATATCACACTCTTCACGAGCATAAATGATCTTCTCTATCGGTTGAGTCTTACTTACCGCCATCAGGGTAATATCTGCTGGATCTCGATCTACCTTCTTGGCACTGATCGCGATTTCTTCAGTCAATCTCGTAATGGCTTCTTTGATATATTCCATCATACCTACCTTTTTCAATAATATGATATCCGTTCATTAGTCTATCAATAATCATGAGATAACTAAAGCTGTCTTAGAGATTTTTTTAATCGTCCCAGTCTAGGAGTCTCTTATCACCAGACAGACTCTGTATATCGGAGATCTCCTGTAAGACCTCTAGAACTCCATCATAAACATCATTCTTATCATAAAGGGCAAAATAGGTTATTAAAAGGTATTGATCTTTTATATGAATAGTGAATTCCGCTTTTCGATGTCTTTTTTCTTTGAACCCATCCAGTATCCGCTCTACAATGGCAATACTCTTCGGAGGATGACATTGATGGACCTTACGACCGATGACTGCCGGAGTCCTCGGGAAGAATCGTTTTTTCGGTGTATTATAGAAGACAACAGAGTCATCCTTGTCAACTAGTGTGATATCTACCGGAAGGTTACTGAAGAGCTGTATGAGCTGATCTCTATTTAGAGTACCAGTACCAAGATCAAAGCTTTCAGTCTGCTGACCCCGTTGAGTAACAAAGGTTTCTTCGGCCAAATACTGAGATAGAGTATCCCAGAGCATTTCAGGTAACAATTTCAACATTGCAGGAAATAGAATCATATTCTCTCGAAAAATAATCGTTCCTGCTGCGAAAGAGAGTATACCCATCTGTCTATGGAACTCCTTTTGATTTATCGTCGTGGAACTCAGGAGGACTTTACCCGTTTCAATCGCTTTATAGGCATCAATATGAATACTCCACATCAATGCAGTACAGGCATGTTCACTCATCTCTTTTTCAAGAACAGGAAATACAAGATTCTCCATGTTTTCATAATGATTCTTTAGGACAAAAAGCAGATCATCCAAATTTGAGATTAATAACTCATTCTCTTCGAGTAAAAGATCTTTCTGTTTCAACTTATTCTTGATCTTAAGCAAACATTTCTCTATAGCAGCATTCTCTTCAAGCATGTTCGATAGAAATTCAGGAGGGTTCTCAGACATGATAGGTTTCAGAGTATATGAGATAGCATGAATCAGTCGACTCACGATAAGCTTGACGGTTTCTATTGAAGGAACTCTCTCCATGATGTAATCGACAAGATAGATGACATCTTCAGCATTTATATCATCGAATTCACTCTTAAATGAATCCCAAGAGGCTCTTCCCCGCTCACCTTTGATAAGTGAATCACAGTATTTTTCAAGTGCAGACCTGCGATTGCCAGGAATCATTTCACATATTGTTTTCATGGTCCATCCTTTTTTCTTAATGGTATCATTCATCAACGTTTCTACTCGAATACATATTAAATAGTGTATAGGTAAAATCATAAAATCCGAGAATCACAAGAATCTCGAGACTCTCCTCAAAGCTGGGTAATATAAGGGGCTTTGAATTCTGAGAGAATATATAGGCTTCGAAAATCTCTAATAGCAGGACTCCACATACAGATAGGAAAATTATTATCAGATCAAGGATAAATCGCCTCTTACTCTTGCTATCAGCCGTCAAAAATAGTTTTCTCGTTGAGAATAGGAACATGAGCAATCCTACTGCCATAGCTGGTGCATACAATAATACCCAGGAGAAGCCTTCTAGGAAGGTCCCAGCACCGACTCCTGTGGCTTCTGAGAACTTTTGTCCGATATATTCATGAATCGAAAGCATCTCATCTGCAGCAAGAAATAGTATGGCAAAAACCATCAACAGATAGAAGGCTCTAATTATAGTTGGAGTATCTTTTTCTCTGTAAACAAGATAACTAGGTATTGCACAAAGAAGGATGAGTAACATCTCAAGCCAGGTAGCCATGCTCCCTTCAATCCGCAAATCTAACTCATACCAGAGACCAGTGAATCCTATCGCAGAATGACCTGTCATATTTACAAAGAAGGTCATGATTACCAGAAACATTCCAATGGAAATCATATATATACGGAGTTCATTCAAAAGATTCTTATCATTACCCATAAAACTTCCTGATTTATTCTTTATAGTGATCAATATCCCATCTCACGAAGAAGTCCACCCAATTGAGTCAGACGTTCACTCAAGAGTTCATCATCTTCACTCAAGACCTGAAGAAACAACTTCAGGTCCTCATCTAGAAGTTCATTATCTGTACACATTTTGACCGTCATGGCATCACCTTGCATCCCTATTCTATCGATTACAGGATTCTCAGGATCATAATTCTTCTCAAAAACATATGAATCTTTGAAGTAGAGCTTTGATCGCAAGATGAATATCGCAAGATCTAACACCCTATGAAGTGGTAGTTCCTCAGACTGTCTAGACCACCTCTTTCCAGAATGTCTCCATATCTTCGCTGAGATATCGACTTTCCCTCTATCATTCCATTGTGCAAGACCAAGAGACAGTCCCTTCACATCGGTATCCCCCGAATAACGACCATCGATCTTTTCGTAATCATCGGAAACGACCACAGGTTTATGTTTTAATGTTGTAGGAATATTCATACAAACCTCCTTAATTACTAGTTTACTAATTTACTACTTATATTTTAGCATGGAGTAAGTATCTGGTAAAGAGGAACTATGGTTAATTCAGTTATTTCGCTATTCATGTGTAGTATGAAAAACGAAATATTTTCCGATTTTGTTAAAGGAGTACTGAAATGTTTATATCTATAGGATTGAGGGGTAAACTGATTTTAAGAAAAAAAATAGCAAGGATAATATCCTTGCTATTTTCATCTGATTGTGGGCAATGACGGGATTGAACCGCCGACATCCTGCTTGTAAGGCAGGCGCTCTCCCAGCTGAGCTAATCACCCTTGCAACGAGACAAAATATAACAAAACGGAAAATATTTGTCAACACACTTTTTACTCTTTTATCATTTTTCTGTTTATGTTATTATCCGGCCCGTAAACAAAGCAAATGAGGTAGGTACAATGGGCGCTGGACAAACAAGGAATATTGGTATCATGGCCCACATCGATGCCGGTAAGACAACGACCACAGAAAGAATACTATTCTACTCAGGTGAGAACCATAGAATCGGAGAGGTTGATAATGGTGAAGCCACCATGGATTGGATGGAACAGGAACAAGATCGAGGCATAACTATCACATCAGCCGCTACAACCTGTTATTGGGATGAGACGAAGATAAATATCATCGATACTCCAGGTCATGTAGATTTCACTGCAGAGGTTGAACGTGCTCTCAGAGTTCTTGATGGTGCCGTAGCAGTCTTTTGTGCTGTTGGTGGTGTAGAACCACAATCAGAGACGGTATGGAGACAATCAGAGAAGTATGAGATCCCAAAGATCGCCTTCGTCAATAAGATGGACCGTCTAGGAGCTGATTTCTTTGCTGTACTTGATGAGATTGAGAACAAGCTCGGAGCAAACCCCTTCCCTCTTTTCATACCTCATGGTGCTGAATCAGATTTCCAAGGAATTATTGATCTAATCAATATGGAATATATTTCATTCGAACCAACCACCTATGGAAGTGAGATTCTACGTTCTCAGATTCCAGAGGATCTTTTGGATCTTGCTGAATTATGGAGAGAGCAGATGATAGATGTCGTCTCCTCTCATTCTGATGAGATGACAGAACTCTTCCTAGAGGGAGAAGATATTCCTCTTTCATTATTGAAAGCGACTATAAGAAAGATAACCATAGAAAAACTTGGAATTCCTGTATTCGTCGGTTCAGCATTGAAAAATATAGGTGTACAGACGCTTATTGATGGGATAGTCGATTTTCTCCCCTCTCCAGAAGAGATCCCACCAATTATCGGTCACAATGCCAAAACCGATAAAGAGGTTAATGTCATTCATGATCCAAATGGACAACCCCTTGGCCTGGTATTCAAGATTCAGCATGACAGAGAAGCAGGTCCCTTGTGTTTCTTCAGAGTCTATTCAGGAAAGATTAAGAAAGGTTCAGCGATCCTCAATATAAACAAGAAAAAGCGAGAACGGATCAACAGACTGTTCAGGATGCATGCGAACAAACCTGAAGCCATCGACTTTGTCGAAGCTGGGGATATCGCAGTTGCCGTAGGATTTAAATTCTCTCAGACTGGTGATACGATTGGATCTGAGGGATATCAGGTACTTCTTGAGAATGTAGACTTCCCTGAACCAGTAATATCTGTGGCAATCGAGCCAAAGACTATCTCAGATCAAGAGAAACTTAAGAAAGTACTAGAGATGCTTACCAAAGAAGACCCTACTTTCACCTCCAAGGAGAATCCTGATACGGGTCAGTTGATCATCTCAGGAATGGGAGAACTCCATCTTGATGTACTCGTTACTCGTATCATGAAAGAATTCAAAGTAGAGGCGAGGCTTGGTAAACCCCAGGTTACTTATAGAGAATCTATCACCTCTGAGAGAAGTGAGACTGAGATTTTTAATAAGATCATCGCTAGTAAGGAGAATCATGCAGAGGTAACTCTCGTGGTATCTCCACAATCTACTGGAGACGGTAATAGTTATGAGACAAAACTTACCAAACGAGATATCCCTCAGGAACTTCTTGATGCAATCGAGCGCGGTGTTACGAACTCTTTCAAATCAGGTATTCAATATGGGTATCCTATCACTGATGTAAAAGTTGAACTGAAGAAGGTTGGTTACAATGAGTTGACCGCTTCAGAGCTTGCCTATGAAGCAGCAGCTTCCATGTGTTTTGATACGGCCTGTAGAAATGCTAAACCTATACTACTAGAACCGGTAATGAAGGTAGATATTATGAGTCCTAAAGATAATGTTGGAGATGTCATCAGCCACCTAACTTCAATTGGAGGAATCATTGAATCCATGGAGAGCAAACTTACGATCGACCATATCAGAGCACAGGCCTCACTGGTCAATATGTTCGGTTATTCTACAAAACTCAGATCACTTACACAGGGTCGTGGAACTTTTGCAATAGAATTTCACCATTTCTCTCCAAAAACCCTTTAGAAGTGTGTTAATGTATAAATAGTTATATATAAATAGTTTAAAAAACAGTAGCAAGCATTAGGTATTTTTACCTCAATGCTTGCTTTTTTTTATTGTTGACATATGCCCCTACGCATCTTACAGTTACATTTGACTCAAACTAATTTATTAAGGAGGATTATATGAGTTTAACCAGCGCAAATATAAGAAATATTTCTATTGTTGGTCATAACGGTACTGGTAAAACCACCTTGTTAGAACATATGCTCTACTATAGTGGTGTTATCTCTCAAGCCGAAAATGTGGATTCTGGTAAGACTGTAAGCGATTATACTGATGAGGAGATCAATCGTCAGATCTCTATTCACTCCTCCCTTTCCTGCTTCAACTGGAAAGAGAAAGACTTTAATGTTTTAGATACTCCGGGAACAGCTGACTTCGTGGGTGAAGTCGTCTCTTCTTTCAGAGCCTCAGAATCTGCACTTATGATTCTTGACGGCCGTGCCGGTGTACAGATCGAGACCATAAAACTTTGGCGAAGACTGAATAAACGAGACATGCCGAGAGTCGTCTTTATCAATAAGATGGATCTTGATAGAGCAAGTTTTGATTCATCCTTTGATGACCTTACTCATAAATTCAAAAAAACATGTGTTCCTGTCACTATCCCTGTGGGATCTGGTGCAGAGTACCGTGGTGTAGTCAATCTTATAGAAAACAAAGCTTATCTCATCCCCGAACTTGGTCAGAAAGATGGACCCTCAGAGATTCCTGACGACTTGAAAGAACTTGTCGAAAGTTATCGATTGACTCTGATTGAGACTGCAGCTGAAGGTGATGATGATCTTCTTGAGAAATATTTTGAGGAAGGCACCTTGACTCCTGATGAGATCAGAAAGGGTCTATTAGAGGGCCTCAGGGAGAATAAGATCGCTCCAGTTCTTTGTGGTAGTGCTGCAAAGAATAATGGAATCGTATCGCTATTGAATTTTCTCTCCATGGCAGCTCCCTCTCCAGATCAGATCAATGAAAAGATTCTTGAAGATGACGAGGAGAAAATCCTTCCAGTACATGTAGATTCAGCACCTTCTCTTTTCTCTTTCAAAACAACTATCGACCAGTTCTCAGGTAAACTCTCTTTCATCAAAATAGTCACGGGTAGGATTGCTGGTGACACAGAACTCGTTAATCCTCATATTGGTAAAAAAGAGAAACCTGGAAAACTCTATAAAGCTATTGGAAAGAAGCTAATCGAAGTCAAAGAGTTGATCGCCGGTGATATCGGAATCATCTCAAAGTCGAATTCTCTTGCTACAAATGAGACTTTCTGTTCTCCCGAATTGAAATATACTTTTATCCCTCTTGCACTACCTCATCCGATATTCTCATTGACAATAGCCGCAGGTGATAAAAAATCTGAAGATAAGATGAATGCATCCTTGCATAAAGTAACTGAAGAGGATCTCACATTCCAATTGAACTTCAATAAGGAGACAAAGGAAAACGTAATAGCAGGTATGGGTGAACTACATCTCAATATGATTCTCAATAAGGTCATGGAGAAGAACAAAATCAAGATTACCACTAATGTACCTAGAGTTGCCTATCGTGAGACAATCACAAAAAATGCTACTGCAGAATATTCACACAAGAAACAATCAGGTGGACATGGTCAGTATGGAAGAGTCATCTTCAATGTCAAACCTCTGCCACGTGGAGAATACTACAGTTTCGCAAACCTCATAAAGGGTGGATCAGTATCAAAGGGATATATGCCCGGAATCGAAAAAGGAATACACGAAGCTATGGAAGATGGGTTCCTAGCCGGTTATCCACTTGTAGATATTGGTATTGAACTCATTGATGGTAAAGAACACCCTGTAGATAGTTCTGAGATGGCTTTCAAGCTTGCTGCAAAAGGTGCCCTTAGAGCATCGATGGAAAAGGCTAATGCTGTGCTCCTTGAACCTATCATGATGCTTCATGTCTTTGTTGAAGATACATATCTTGGTGATATTCTTTCAGACCTCAGTGGCAAACGTGGTCGAGTACATGGACAAGAAGATGTAGGTGGAGGTATCCAAGTGATTGAAGCAGAAGTACCTCAATCCGAGATGCTCAAATATGCTATCGATCTAAAATCATTGACTTCAGGCACTGGTTCTTTCGAGTTGGAATTCGATCATTATCAGATTCTATCTGGAAAGGCTGCCGAAGAGGTGATCAAAAAGGCAAAAGCTGAAGAAGAATAGTTTTTTCACTATATAACCAATTAAGGGGCACTTGTTAAGTGCTCCTTTCTTTATGTTCGGGTGAACCAGAGTTCTCTGATCTCATGCTCTTTTTTCAATCCCTTCATCTCGAACTTGGTTCTCGGACGCCAACTTATTGGAGAAGCATATTCTTTATATTTATTTTCTAGCATCTTCTCATTTGAATATACTTCTAACATCTGTTCAGCATAAGGAACCCAATCTGTAACGGAATAGAGATAGCCACCTTGTTTCAATCTGGAAGAGAGTAGATTAATGAAGGGACTTTTAATCAATCTTCTCTTATGATGCTTTTTCTTTGGCCATGGATCTGGAAAGAAAATATGGAATCCATCAATACTTTCAGGCTCTATCATCTTTTCCAAGACCTCGACTGCATCGTGTTCGATGATCTTAAGATTCTTCAATCTCAGATTATCTATCTCACTGAGAAGTTTACCTATTCCCGGACGATGAACTTCGATACCGATAAAGTTGGTGTCTGGAAATTCTGCAGCAATCTTCGACGTGGTGGCCCCCATCCCGAATCCGATCTCAATGATAGTCTTTTGCGACTTTGAGAAGAGTTCTTGAAGGTTCAGAGGTGTCTCGCTAAAGGGAATGACATGTTCATCATAGAGGTTGTCTATTGCTCTCTGTTGTAGTGAACTCAGTCGACCTCCCCGGATCACAAAACTTTTTATCTTTCTTTCTTCTGGTTTTTCATTCTCCATCTCTCAATCCTTATAATAATCGTTGTAATCGTTCTAGAATGAACAAAGATTTATCTTTTAATGAGACCGCTTCTGTCCTTAACAACATGATATTTGGAGTTTTCTGGTCGATGGTGACTTGACCATTACTCTCACGTATGAGTTGCAAAACCCTCTCTATGGAGATATCTGCAACTTTTGAGAACTCTGCTGAAACAGTACCACGTCTCTCTTTGAGGCTGAAGATCGATAATCTCTTACAAAGGATCTTCAATTCAGCAATATAGAGAAGATTAGTCATATCTTCAGGCATCTTCCCGAATCTATCTTCGAGTTCCGCCTCTAATAACATCAGATTCTCTTGAGAGGAGATAGATGCGATCTTCTTGTATATATCGAATTTCACACTAGGGTCTTTGATATATTCATCGGGAATATACCCTGAATAATCAAGATCAAGATAAACCTCTCGATCCTTATCTGTAGGGAGATCACTCAGATCTGCGATAGCCTCATCGAGTATTCTCAAGTACATATCCAATCCGACTGCGGACATCTGCCCATGCTGTTCACGTCCAAGCAGATTCCCAGCACCTCTGATCTCCATATCCTTCATTGCGATCTTAAAACCGGAACCAAGGTTCGTATGTTCTGAGAGTATCTTCAACCTCTTCATAGCAATCTCAGATAATACATGTCTACTAGGATAGAGTAGGATAGCATAGGCTTCTTTGTTCGAACGACCTACCCTACCTCTTAACTGATAGAGCTGGCTAATACCATAGATATCTGCTCTATCTATGATGATAGTATTGACATTCGGTATATCTATTCCATTCTCGATGATAGTTGTAGCCACAAGGACCTGATAAGCACCATGAACGAAATTCCTCATCTTCTCCTCGATCTCTATTGCATCCATCTGTCCATGGGCAAAATCGACCGAGATCTCAGGAACGATCCTTCTGAGCATCATATGAACCTCTTCAAGAGTTCTGATCCTGTTATGGAGGAAGAATACCTGACCACCTCGTGCAACCTCTTTTCTGATAGCCTGAGCTATGAGCTCTTCATCAAATTCCTCTATGACTGTCTTTATCGGTCTTCTCTGGAAAGGTGGGGTCGTTAAAAGTGACATCTCTCGAATCTTCAGGAGGGACATATAAAGAGTACGAGGTATTGGTGTGGCAGACAATGCCAATGAATCAACAGCTGTCCTCAGCTGTTTAATTCGCTCCTTATCTTTCACTCCGAATCGTTGTTCCTCATCAACAATCATAAGTCCAAGATTCTTGAAATTTAGGTCCTTCTGGATGATACGATGGGTGCCAACAAGTATATCTAGCTTCTGTTCATTGAAAGATATAACGGTCTTCTTCTGTTCTTTCTTCGTAACGAATCGAGATAGCATCCCGATTCCTATGGGATAGGAACCGATTCGCTCCTTGAGAGTTTCAAAATGCTGTTCTGCCAGGATTGTTGTAGGGGCTAGAAGAGCAACCTGCTTTCCTGACATGACAGCCTTGAAAGCAGCTCTGATAGCGATCTCAGTCTTACCAAAACCAACATCACCACAGATCAATCGATCCATGGTCTGCGTGCTTTCCATATCATCCTTCACATCCTGAATACAGGTCAACTGATCCTCTGTCTCTTCATAGGGAAAAGCAGCCTCGAACTCGATCTGCCAATCGGTATCCTTTGCAAAGGGAAAACCAGGTGTCTGTTGCCGTTTTGCATATAATTCGATGAGCATTTTAGCAAGATCCTCAGCAGACTTCCTAGCCTTAGCCTTTCTCCCTTCCCAGGATTTACCACCGATCGTGTCGAGTCTAGGCGCTTTACCTTCACTTCCAATATACCTTTGTACGAGATTAGCCTGCTCAATAGGAATGAAGATATGATCTTCATTCGCATATTCGATATCGATATAGTCTCGCTCTTTTCCCCCAGCCTTGATTCTATCTATTTTGGTGAAACGTCCTATCCCATAATTGATGTGGACAACGAAGTCTCCCTGATTAAGATCTATGAAAGAATCAAGAGGACTAGATTTATAATGTACATGAGCTTTCTGAATCTTACGTCTTCGACCAAAGATCTCATGCTCACAGATCACTATGAGTTTCTTCTTTGGGAGATTGAATCCAGAACTGAAGGAATCCTCCAACACCATGATCCTCTCATCATGAATCATATTGATGAGACGCTCCTGTTGAAGTTTAGAACCAGCTGAAATGATGACATCATAGGATTCGTCTAGAAGAGAGTCTATCTCCTCTCTAAAATAGTTGATATTCCCAAAGAATGATCTCGGTCCACCCATCACATAACTCAAGCGGTCTTCACGCTGTCCCTTCAGGTCGAGAAAATGAATATTACGACCATGATCTTTCTGAAAAGATTCAATGTCGAGAAGTAAATCAGAAGGCCTGATTAGTTCAGGATTCTCATTATAAAGTGCAGGGAAACGAGCTTTACTCTCTGTAATGACAGATTGCTGAGATGTAAGGATACTCGTATCACCCATATAGCAGATCACATCATCTTTCTTTATATAACTCTTCAAGGTGGTGATCGTAGACATATCATTGTTCTGTGAACCAATGAAGACCGTAACCTCTTCGACATGTTTGACAGATTCTTGAGATATGGGGTCATAGAATACGATGTTCTCTATCCTATCCCAATCGAGAAAGATCCTTATCGGAAGATCCTGATCCATACAGAAAAGATCTATGACCTCACCCCTGATGCTGAACTCTCCTGGAGCTGTTGTTCTGGGAACTCTCAAGAAATCTGCAGTACCAAGTAGGTCTGCAATTTTTTCAGGCTCTATAAGTTTACCTACTGAAAAGGAATGGGTCTGCTCTTCAATTCCTGAAGGCTCGACAACAGGTGATATGAAGGCTCTTACGGTCGTTAGAATGATTTTGGAAACCTTGGGATTCTCCCGAATCGAATGAAGTCGATGCTGTTGATCCTCTGTATTGATACTCTTATCTAGAATGGTCGAGTAGAGCTCCTTTTCCGTCGATGGATAGAAAATAAAATCCTTTTCAAAAGTTCTAAGATCATCTCGTGTGCTCTTGACGCCTTCAAAGGTAGGAAACACAACCCATATATTCCCAGATTCAAGGGTCCTTATTTCATCAATAAGAACTGAAGTCACTGGTGATTCCACCCCCTCGATATATATATCCTTCTTTCTCTTACGAATACCTGGTAGAATATCCTGAGTGATGAGATCGAGCTGTATTTTCGAGTAGATTTTATTCTTATCCATAACTAGATGAAACCTAACATAATGAGTCTCTTCATTCAATACAGCGTCAGCTATTACCCTGTTTTGCTATATGGACTAAAAGATGATTTTTACTGATAATGAATGTATCGTAGATTACCTTGGAGAGAACAATGAGAAAAGAACCATTTGAAAAACTTATCACCGCAGTGGGTCATTGTTCTGAATATGCTGTTAATGCACAGAGTAATATCATCAGATCTTATAAGGATGATGGGTCGGTCCTCACAGAGACAGATCTCTATATCAGTGAATATCTTATCGAGACAATCGAAAAGAACTTCCCCGAATGCAGTATCATATCGGAAGAGAAATTGACCTCTCTTTCGATGGACTCCCCTTATATCTTCGTCTTGGATCCTATAGATGGTACAGATGTCTATTCTCAGGGTTTTCCCTCATGGTGTATTGCTATAGGAATACTCAATAGAGATAGGGAGCCGGTAGGTTCTATCCTCTCAGCCCCGAGATGGGGCGTCGGTACACCTGATGGATTATTACTTACACTGTTCCCCGGCGAGAAGACTCTCATCAATGGGGAACCTCTTCTCTGTGAGAAAGACTTCTCTACAATAACTCAGCTTGTGGTTTGTTCAGGATCCTATAAAACACTTGATTTTACCAAGATTACGGGGAAGCTCAGAAGCTTTGGATCAAATATCCTCCACATTCTTGCTCCTGCGATCTTCAATCATATTCAAGCGGCAGTATTCTCTGATAGTTTTATCTGGGATATTGCTGCATCCCATGCAGTGATTGAGTCGGTTGGTCTTACCATGAAATATATTGATGGAAGAACTTTTACCTACACAGATGAGATGTTGGCACGAGAGACCTCTTCAGGGTATGTCGTAGTCTGCTCCCCCGAACATATTGATGATTTGATCAACAGGATCTCTAGGAGATGAGATTCTTGTCCTTCCAGTTCTTTGCAACATAGATGAATGGAGTATCTGCTATGGCTACAACCCATTTCAGTATATACGTCGTTATAACGATCTCGATCATCACTGCAGTAGGGAATACTCCCATGAAAGCTATAAGGGTGAAGACTATAGAATCTATCAACTGACTCACCATCGTAGAGAGGTTGTTCCTGATCCATATCTTATTCTTAGCAGGGAATCTCCTCTTCCAGAAGTCATAGGCCCATATATCATGAAGTTGAGAAATCCCATAGGCTATTAACGACCCGAAAGCGATTCTGGGCATGAGTGAGAAGATCGTCTGCATACTTGATTGTACAAAATCTGATTTTGCTGGATTGAAGTAGAGTGCAAGGTTCATTAACAGTGTCATGATGATCAATGAGAAAAAACCTATTCCTACAGCTCTTTGCGCCTCTTTCTTCCCATAATTCTCACTTAGAATGTCTGTGACCAAGAAACTTGTAGCATAGACAATATTCCCTAGCGTCGCCTCGAAACCAAAGAGATTGACCGTCTTAGTCACCTGGATATTCGCAATGATAGCAGAGATCGGTATCCAGATATAAAGACCCAATTTACCCCATATCCTATAACTCACTAGTATTGCTATAAAATTGACTAGCAACATCACTAGCCATAACCATTCGTTATTCATCACTTAATCTCCTGACGCTTCCGGTTCTCTACCTGTATCAAGTCAATACCATCAGGGTCCAGACAAAACAACTCTTGGACCTGTAAGATCAACTCTTTTCGGATCACCAATATCAGTTCACCGAGAAACTCATCGAGAACCAATTTCAGCACATCATAATATCCTTTGCACTGCAATTCAAGATGTCCTATCTCATCTATCACAATTATATCGCCATTAATCCCATATTTGATCTGGTCGCAAGCCCAAGTAAGCACTTCACCCGACATCCAGAACCTTCCTACAGGGATCATTCCCTTTACTTCAACCTCGGAAAGAAGTAGCCTGGACTCCCCACTTTCCAATGATCTAACAGTAAAACCTGACTTCCGATCCTTACAATTATCAAAAAGCCCCTCTGCTATGACACCACCAACTCTTTTATCAGTAAATGTCTCTATGAGATGTTTGAGTTGAGTAGTCTTACCACTGTTTATTTCACCAGTTATGATAGTGATCTTCTTATGCATGATTTATGGTATCATGAACTATCCAAAGCGACTATAGTCTAAATTAAGAGGATAAACATGAAAACTGATAAGAGTGCGGAGATCAAGATCTCCATCAATAACAAAGCCTTCCCGTTAAATCCATTTGTAGAAGAGTTACTGTTGAATATTAACCAGAGTTTTATAGAGACTTTGAAACAAACTGAACAATGGGACACTATAGAGATCAAGATCACCCGCTAAGCTAAAGGAAACTCTGCAGGACTTCATAGGCATTGATAGAATCAGAACGCTCTATGACGAAAGTAAGTTCATTCATAGTGGAGACGATCTCATATACATTTATGTTATTCCAGGAAAGTTTTCTGACAGCTTCGAACACTACCCCAGGTGTATGTAGGAAGTCACCGGTGAATATCACCGTGAGAGCAACCATATCCTCTAGTTCATGTAATACCTTCTCATCTTTAAGAAGTTCTTTCAGTTGTTTGACATACTTATCACTGATCGCGATACTCACCTCATTATTACCAAGGGTGATATTGAGGAAATCTCCCCGCTCTATCGTCACGATATTGTATAACTTCTTTATCTTCTCAAGAACACTTGTAGTCTTTACGAGATTGATATCGAATATATTGGTCTTCATCAATAACTCATACTGAATAGTGGAAGTCTCTTTGCTTTCATCTCGTCTTTTCAACTCATCCCCATACCGGCGAAGAGCCATGACGACAGCAGAATGCTTGACCTCTTTATCGAGCATCATCCCGATATCTTCAGATATGATATCAGCTAGATTTCCATAACTCACGATTCCTCTAGACATCGATTCAATGAGAAAGGGTTTCTTATCTATTATTCGCTTCACGCAGTTACTGATAGTGTCCATCTGTCTTCCTTGTTATTATTACAACTATTTGTTATTATATATACAATATTTTTAATAATCAACATAAATAATGGTTTCATCATTGAATAATTATGATAAAATAGTCCTATATTAAGTGTTATGGAGTTTTACCATGAGATGCCCCCATTGTAATTCTATGGATGATAAAGTACTTGAATCACGTCAGAACTCAAGCGGATCAACTATTCGTCGAAGAAGGGAATGTCTCACCTGTGGTTATAGGTACACCTCCTATGAGAGGATAGAAGAAAAACCACTCATGGTCATCAAACGAGATGGAAGGCGTGAAGCTTTTGATATACTCAAACTCGAACAGGGACTTCAGACCTCATTGCAAAAACGAGAGATCAGTCAAGAAGTCGTTGAGAATCTCCTCCATGAGATAGAAGATGAATCTATGATACTAGCTGGTAGCAAACGAGAGGTCTCCTCTCGTGATATTGGAGATCTGGTATTGAAGAAACTCTATGAGATAGATCCTGTGGCCTATGTGAGATTCGCTTCTGTCTATCGGATGTTCGACAATGTGACTCAGTTCATCCAGGAGATTGAAAAACTCTCTTCGAATTGATCCTAATCCATCAAGAACCTATTGAACTGTTCATTCATATATTTAGGTGTGATGATCTCATTGATACAATCTAGTGCATAGTTATCACTCATACCAACAATATAATCGATGATCAGATGATCATAGTTACCATCTACCTGTTCATAGAAAACCTGCATCTTCTTGATATAGTTTCCGAATCTGATGGCCAGGAGATTGCGTTCTCGTTTATACCCTTCCCAATCATCTCCATATTTTGTATAGAGTCCTGATAGATATTCATGTATGATCTTCAGAATACGTTCGAAATAGGTATGGTAATCTGCAAGTAGATGTGATTTGTAGATCTTCTTATAGTTGAAATCTTTCAACATAGTGACTGCATGGAATACCTTATCAGAGAACCCGATCCCCTTCCCTACATTGGCTGTTTTTACCACATCAGATACTAATGTGTTGATTATCTCACTGTTCGTCATACCTAAGACAGATAGAACCTCTTTGGGTATCTCCTCCCTATCGATGATCTTGAGTTTCACGGCATCTTCGAAATCTCTACCGAGATAGGCTATCTTATCTGCCACCCTCACAGCGACCCCTTCCCATGTCGAGGGAAGTATGATTCGCTCTTTGATCGTTGAAAGATCCTTAATCACAAAATCGGGACTAAGTACCTGTTCGAATTTTTCTCCACAGTGACTGATGATACCATCTCTCACCGCATAGGTAAGATTGAGGCCTGTGCCATAGTAGGCAAGATGGTCTACGACTCTAAGAGAATAGATCTCATGTTTAAAGCCCCCCCCCTCCCCATTGAGTTCAGATATTACGGTTTCTCCAACATGGCCGAATGGTGCATGTCCTAGATCATGACCAAGACCTATAGCCCATGCAAGTTCATCATCGAGAGAGAGCCCCTTACAAATAGTAGCTGCAATTGTAGCCACATGTTGAACGTGTTCGATTCTCGTACATATATGGTCATTACTTGGAGCAAAAAATACTTGTGTCTTGTGTTTAAGTCTTCTAAATGGATAGGAGTGTATGATCGCTGTCGTATCTCTGAAATATGAGCCTCTAATATCTTCTTTCTTCTCTTTCATTCGGGCGGTGAGCTGCTCTATGGGTAATTCATTAATCAACATTATCGACCCCTTTTACTTGCTATATCATCAAGTATAATGGTAAGGTTTAGTTGAATCAATCAGAGGTGATTATGAATACATTCTATATCGATCTTTTAAGTATCTTTTTTCTCTTCTTGACCGCACTGACCTGTTTTTTAGCGATTTTTCGAAAATCTGGATTGTATTGGCTGCTCCCATTTCTTGCAGCTTCCATACTCTGTGCAATCAGAGTCTTCGACCTTATAGACCCACAGACTACCTTTGCAATTGTAGAGAGTTCAGACCTCTATATAGCGATGTTGACACCTACAGCTCTTTTGATCCTTTTTCTCAGCAGTCTCTTTCTCCGTTTTGGCATAAAGAATAGGAATAATCCTCAGAAGGTGAAGATTCCTGCAGCATCACAACTCCATACATTCGACGATGACCATATTCCCCTAGAAGATGCAAAAACCGACCCTCCTAAAACACGAGAATCAACTCCTGTTCTCGTTCGGAGTGTTCCACTAGAACCTAAAAACCCATCTTCTATGACAGAAAAAGAGGAGATAACTCCTAAAAAGATTCTTGGTGGTATTACCACAGAAACAGAATATAGACCTTCCCCAACTTCACCCGAAACTTCGATAGAAGAAAGACAATTCCAACTTTTCTTCGACCGCCTTAATGAAGTTACGAGTAAACAGAAGATTAAAAAAGATTCAACCTATATCTATATCACTGGGATCAAACATAGTGGGAAAACTACAAAGGGAAGACTCGCAGCTCAAAAACTTGGGCTTCCCTTCAAAGATCTAGATGAACTCATGCTTGAACTTTGTGAATTCTCACCATTGTCAGATCTGAGTATTCGTGAGATTTATAATACCGTTGGAAAAGATAACTTTATGCTCCTAGAATATGCGACTATGCATCAATATATCTACCTCAATCAACAGGAAGAAGACAATGCATCAACTCAGATTATCGCTCTAGGAGGTGGGATCTGTGATAATCTCACATTGCTTGAACTTCTTTCTTGGACCGGTTCCATGATCTATATCGAAACAGGAGAAGATGTTCTGTATTCACGAATCATCAAAAATGGTATTCCTCCATTCCTTGATTCAGCGAATCCCAAAGAAAGTTTCCATGAGATCTTCATCTCCCGTGATGCCTGTTATCGAGGGAGTGCATCTATCAAAGTAAAATCCCTTACGGATTCTACGATTGAAGATGGTGTTGAAAGACTCCTTGAAGCTATTGAACAACTATTGAGGAGCAGTACATGAGTAGCAATTCCTTTGGTAACAAGATTACCATAACCACTTTTGGGGAGTCTCATGGCATAGCTATCGGGGTAATACTTGATGGTATTGAGCCTGGCTTTACTATAGATCCTGAACTTATCCAAAATGAACTCGATCGAAGAAAACCAGGACAAAGTAGTATTACTACCCCTCGAAAAGAATCTGATACGGTACATATCCTTTCTGGCTTATTCGAGAATAAGACACTTGGAAGCCCGATAGCCATGATCATCAATAACAGTGATCATCATAGTGCTGATTACTCTGCTATCAAAGATGTCTACAGACCGGGTCATGCTGATCTTACCTACCAACTCAAATATGGTTTAAGAGATCATAGAGGTGGGGGAAGATCTTCTGGGCGTGAGACGGCAGCAAGAGTAGCTGCTGGGGCTATTGCTAAACAACTTCTCAATCAAATCGGTATAACTATCACAGCCTATACTAAAGAACTCGCTGGAATCAGTTGTGATACTATAGACCTTGAAGAGATCGAAAAGAACAGTCTAAGAGCACCTGATCCTTTAGCTGCTCAAAAGATGTTAAACCAAGTACAAAAGATCATAGACTCAGGAGACAGTTGTGGTGGTATCATCGAATGTATTTGCGATAATATCCCCGCAGGCCTTGGTGACCCCATGTTTGATAAACTAGATGCAAACCTTGCACATGCTATAGTCTCGATCGGTGCGGTAAAAGGCATTGAGTTTGGCAAAGGGTTTGAGGTCGCGGCTCTCTTAGGATCAGAGAACAATGATTCTTTTGATGGTAAGAAATTCACCAATCATGCTGGTGGAATACTTGGAGGTATCAGTTCAGGTGAACAGATCGTTTTCCGGTGTCCTGTAAAACCAACACCTTCGATTTCTCAGCAGCAACAGGCCATGAACGCTCTTGGAGAACTTGAGACTATCGAGATCAAAGGGCGACATGATCCTTGTATCTGTCCTAGGATTATCCCAGTGATAGAATCTATGACAGCCCTGACGATCCTAGATGCCTACTACTCACAGTTTGGAAAAATATTGAAATGAGAATCGGATGTTATCAGTTTAACCCTATAGCCTATGATATTGAACAGAATGTCTCATTAATCTGTAACGTCATCAAAGAGACCATGCTTGATCTTATCGTTTTTCCTGAACTCTCCTTGACCGGATATATCTTCGAATCTAGAGACCAACTTCGTGAAAATGCTCTCCCTATTGATAGTCCTTGGCTATTGAAGCTAAAACAGTGCTCACTAGATACTCAAACTGCTATAGTCCTTGGATATGCAGAGCTCGACAGTTACAACGGAAAGATATACAACAGTTCTATCTGTTTTAGACCGGGGCTTGATCCGGTGACTTATAGGAAATCTCATCTCTTTGATCGAGAAACACTCGTATTCGATTCAGGTGACTCCGGCTTTTTTACCTTTGACTATAAGAGTGCAAAGATCGGGATGCTAGTCTGTTTCGACCACTATTTCCCAGAGGCAGCTCGATCTCTCATGTTACAGGGAGCCCAGATCATCTGTCATCCTTCTAATCTGGTTCTCGAAGGAGCCGCACAATTGACCACTCGTGTGAGATCTATGGAGAACAGGATCTTCTGGTGCCTTTGCAACCGGTGTGGAACACAACAAGATCTGAATTTCACAGGTGGCTCCCAGATTACTGATCCAAAAGGAGAAGTCCTTTGTTCTGCTTCAAGGGATAGGACAGAATTGATATCTTTTGACATAACACCTAAGATGGCATTAAACAAGCAGATAAGCAAACGAAATGATATCATCGAAGATAGACGAATGGATATCTATACTCTCTAATACTTTTTTCATCATTTCCGTTGTTCACAACCCAAACACCTGTTACCATATATCCATGGTTTTCAAACGTAATAATTCTGAACTATTTACATTAATCCCCTACTCTGCTTCACAAGGACCTGTGGGCGCAGTTATAACTCAGGTTACTCATGATTCGAGATCAGTACAGGAAAATACCCTCTATGTTGCGTTACCAGGTGAGCATTTTGATGGTCATGATTTTATCAGGCAAGCGATATCAGAGGGGGCACACACAATCATACACCAGAATCCTTTAGACTATTACGATCCTGAGATACTATATCTTCAAGTCTCATCATCAAGGCAGGCTCTCTCTAAAGTGAGTAACTGGTTTTTTGGTACAGAAGCTAACAAAGTGCAGATCATCGGCATTACCGGTACTGATGGTAAATCATCAACTTGTCATTTCATCTATGAGTTATTAAAAACGGTTGGTATCAAAGCATCACTATTATCTACCGTCTCCTATGATGATGGATCGGGTTTACGGAAGAATCCCACGAGGATGACAACACCTGAAGCACCTGATATTCATAGGTTCCTAGCCTGTTCTCAAAAAAATGGTGTACGATTTGCGATATTAGAGACCTCCTCTCATGCGCTGTCATCAAAAACACTTCGGTTAGCTGATGTTCAATTTGATATGGCTATCACAACATCATTGACATCTGACCATCTTGATTTCCATGAGAATGTAGCCTCCTATATCGATGATAAACTATCTCTTTTCAAACGTTTGAAGAAAGATAGAGGAATAGCGATTGCACATCGAGATGGAAATCACTACCGGAAGATCACCTTACTATGTAGGAATCTTATAAGTTACTCCCTTGAGGATGACTCTGCTGATCTTCTAATTTCCCTTGAGAACTCTGATTCAACACTACATATACAATCTGACCATTTCGGTCTCGACAGTCATATTTCAGCACCTTTCAAACAACCCTTCTTTCTACTAGATGTAGCAGCAGCTCTTTCTGCCGTTCTATCAATTGAGGATGCCAATAGAAAAGAGGTCATAGAGGCAGTCACTGATCTTCAATTGATCACCGGCCGAGGAAAGGAATATAGGCGATATGGACGGTTGATCATCTTCGATTATGCCCATACTCCAGATTCTTTTAGGAAACTCTTTTCCTATTATCATCTGACTAATCCAGATCATACGAGTATCATCGTCTTTGGAGCAGCGGGGAGTCGAGATCACTCAAAACGTTCTCTGATGGGATCTATCGCTGCTGAATATGGAAGACTTCTTATCATAACGTCTGAAGATCCTAGAAATGAAGCACCGCAAGATATCTATGAAGAGATCTTATCAAAGATGAATGATTCTCAAAAAGAACATTGCCTTTCTATCCCCGATAGGTCTCAAGCTATAGAGATGGCCTTTGAGGCATCAAATGATGGGGATATGATATTCTTTCTTGGAAAAGGTCATGAATCCTCCATTCAGATAGATGGGCAGAATATCATTTGGGATGAACAGAAGTTGATCGAAGAACACTTAGGGAATCTTCAGGAGGAATTGGTATGAGAAATATAGCATTATTCTATGGTGGAAAGTCGACGGAACATGCTATATCTTGTCTCTCAGCATTTCAGATGTATCATATTCTAAAAGATCTTTCATACGAAGTAACCTTGATCGGCATCGATCTGTGGGGAAGGTTCTATCTACAACCGAAGATGAGATCAAAAGGGAATGCTATCCTAATCTCACAGAACAAAGAACAGGAAATATTCATTAATCCAGGAGTAGGTCTTGTTTGCAAAGGGGAACAGGTACCGGTAGACCTCCTACTACCCTTAACTCATGGGACTCATGGAGAGGATGGTAGACTACAAGGAATGTTATCATTACTTCCCATACCATTCATTGGATCTGATCATACCTCAAGTGGTATAGGGATGAAAAAATCGCTTACGAAGAAACTACTCAAAGATACCATGATCCCGATGACAGATTACTTTATCATATCTCGAGAAGATTCAATCGATATCAATAAGATTGTTACAACGGTTGGACTTCCATTGATTGTAAAACCTGATTGCGGAGGATCCTCTGTAGGGGTTTCAAAAGTCACTGATGGGGAAAGTATCCAAGCTGCTGTCAAAACTGCTCTCCTCTATGATGATCAAGCAATTATCGAGCCGTTTCTTGATGTTCAAGAGATTGAATGTGGAGTCTTTGGATATAAGGAGTCTTTGCGAATCACCATTCCAGGTTCAATCGAAACTGGTGATTCAATCTATAGTTACCAAGAGAAATATCTTGTACCAGAACTAACCTATTCGATTCCTCCCGCTATCGAACAGAGGATCATTTATCAAATTAAATCCTATGCAAAAGAGGTCTATGAGTATCTAGGTTGTTCTGGTTTTGCTCGCGTTGATTTCTTTTTGGAGAAAGATACAAATAGGCTCTATTTGAATGAGATCAATACGATCCCAGGAATGACCGAGACCAGCCTATTCTTCAAATTGCTAGAGGCCAGTGAGATATCAAAAGCAGAATTTATCGAAGTAATTATCACCACTGCTCAAAAGAGCTTTAATCGTAAAACCTCTTTAACATATACTCTTGATGAGAATCGAAGCTGATGGGTGAGACTTGGTTCTTTCATATTGACCTTGATGCATTCTATGCATCGGTCGAGCAATACGATAATCCCTCACTAAAAGGAAAGCCTGTCATAGTTGGTGGAGCAACCTCTAATAGAGGTGTTGTTTCTGCCTGTTCATATGAAGCACGTACCTATGGTGTTCATTCAGCTCTTCCGATATTCAAGGCAAGAGAATTATGTCCCCATGGAATTTATCTTCCAGGGAGAATGAAACGGTATCAACGAGTCAGTGAGCATATCATGTCGATATTCTCTGAATTCAGCCCAACTATGCAACAGATATCTATAGATGAAGCATTCCTTGATATGAGTGGGACAGAGTGCTTATGGGGACCGGTAGAACAGACAGCCATAAGGCTTCAGGATGCTGTCAAACAAGAATCTGGACTAACTGCTTCAATAGGTATCGCCTCAAACAAATATATTGCAAAAATGGCATCTGACCGAAATAAACCGAATGGGATATGCTTTGTACCCCAGGGAGAGGAATATCTGTTCATTTCAGAACAGCCTCTTAATAAGATCTGGGGTATCGGAAAGAAAGGTATTGAGAATCTGAATAGACATCATATTCACACAGTAGAGAATCTCAGATCATTCACCCTTCCCTACCTGAAACGCGTCTTTGGAGATTCTACAGGTTCTTTTTATTTCCAAGCTGTAAGAGGTCAGGATCCTGGCTTCTTCTCTACTACCGCAAAGAGTCGATCTGTCAGTAATGAGATTACATTAGAGGCAGATACTGTTGATAAAGAACAACTCAGAGGATTGATACATCAACTAGCCCACCACGTCATGTTCAGGCTATTAAAAGAGGGTCTCATAGCTACCACTGTAGGTATCAAGTACAGGCTCTCTAATTTTTCCACATTCTCTGCCCAATACACCCCTAATAAACCTATCTATTCAGCCGAAGAGATCTTTGCTTATGTATGGGAACTTTTTATCGAGAGATGGGATGGGGCTTCTGCGATCAGACTCATAGGCGTATCAATAAATTCAGTACAGAAAAGAGACCAACCGATGCAAGAAGAGCTATTCTATGATGATTACAAAAGAAAACATACGGTTGAGAAAACTGTCTTGAAATTACGTTCAAAGGGGAATAAGATCATGAAAGCTTCAGACCTATTGAATACAGATCACTCTCTACAAAGAAAGAAGGATTAAACAGATGAGTCTACATATTGTCCTCATAGAACCGGAGATACCTCAGAATACGGGAAATATTGCTCGAACCTGTGCTGCCACAGGAGCATCATTACATCTTGTGCACCCACTGGGATTCAAAATTGATGAGAAAGCCGTAAGAAGAGCTGGTCTCGACTATTGGAACCTACTAGATCTGCATGAATATGACTCATTAGAATGTTTTTTAAAGATACATGGAGAAGACCCTCTTTATCTTTATACGACAAAATCAGAACATATCTACTCTGATATCACCTATGAAGAGGACACCTATCTTCTATTCGGTAAGGAATCAAAAGGGCTCCCTGAAGAACTCATCATCAAATACAGAGACACAACTGTCAGAATACCTATGATATCCGGAGCCCGATCGTTGAATCTTTCTAATACCGTCTCAATAGCAGCATATGAATACCTTCGACAGAATAGCTTCAACTCCCTACTTACCATGGGAGAACTCCATACGACTACTTGGGATTCAGTTGAAAATAGCTGATAATAAAGACTATCTGTTGCAATTATCTCATCTTATCTCTACAATTCACATAAGATTTTTTCTCATATGTCGGAGGCAACTATGCATAGAATAGGGATCTTGGGTTGTGGAAACATGGGTGCTGCAATCATCAGAGCTTTAGCTAAGAGCAGTGAATTCATAACTGAACTTGTCATTTATGATATTGATTCTGAATTGGTCTCATCTTTGGCTACAGAGGTATCAGCTAAGATTGCAGGATCAGTCGAAGAACTCAATGAGTCTTCGGAACTGATAATTCTAGCTGTCAAACCCCAAATCTTACCATCAATATTCCCCATTCTGGCAAAAAAACCTAACCAGAACTATATTTCGATCGCTGCAGGAGTCTCTCTTGAGACCCTCTCTTCATCACTATCCTCTAAACAGATCATAAGATTCATGCCAAATATCGCAGCATCTGTAGGAAAGGCCTTAACAGCGATCTCACCTCATGAAGAGGCATCACGAGAACTCACAAGGCTAGCGGAATCCATAGGGGCTACTTTTGGAGTTATCACACGTATTCCGGAAAAGCAGATGTCAGCATTCATCGGTATCTCAGGATCGGCTATTGCCTTCTTCTATCAGTTCCTCCATGCTATCGCATTAGGGGGGACTCAACAAGGTATACCATATAACCAATCGGTCACTATTGCTGCCGAGACCTTTTCGGGTGCAATCGAATTGATGAAAGACTCAGAAGAGCTTCCCGCCTCCCTCATCACCTCAGTCACCTCTGCCGGAGGTACTACAATCGAAGGAATCCATGCATTGGAACAGGGGAATTTCACCGGAACAGTCATGGGAGCGGTAAAAGCTGCTGCTGAACGTGGCTTGAAACTTGAAAAACAATAATAAGGAACTATCATGATTGATTTAAAACAGTTGACCACTAGAAAAGATGAGATCCAACAGAATATCACAAACAGATTTATGCATGTCGACCTCGAGACAGTTCTTGATCTTCAGGAAAAGAGGTCTCTTCTTATTCAAGAAGTTGATGCTTTGAGAAAATCACGAAACGAGAACGCCAAGAAGATGAAAGGCAAAATGAGCCCTGAGGAACGGCAAATTCTTATTGCAGAGGGTAAGGATCTTAAAGTCAAGATTGCACAGCAAGAAGAGATCCTCAAAGAGGTCGAAGTGCAATATCTTAGCGAAGCAAAAAGAATTCCTAACTATGCACATCCTGATGCTCCCATCGGTAAAGAAGATAAAGACAATCTACAAATAAGTACTTGGGGTACTATTCCGCAATTTGATTTTGAAACTAAGGATCATGTGCAGATCGGACAGGATCTTGATCTAATAGATTTTGATACAGCAGCACGCGTGAGTGGAGCAAAGTTCTACTATCTAAAGAACCAAGCAGTTCTTCTAGAACTAGCTCTTGAACGCTATGCCCTCGATATTTTGAGAAAGCATGGATTCACACTGACTATAACCCCTGATATTGCTAAAGAAGAGGTCCTCGAGGGAATCGGTTTCAATCCAAGAGGTGAAGAGAGTAACATCTATTCATTAGAAGATACTGGTACTTGTCTTGTTGGAACTGCAGAAATAACATTGGGGGGGTATCATGCTGGAGAGATCATTGCAAAAGAACGCCTTCCAATCAAACTTGCAGGTCTCTCTCACTGTTTCAGAAAAGAGGCTGGAGCTGCCGGACAATACTCTAAAGGTCTCTACAGGGTACACCAGTTCTCTAAAGTAGAGATGTTTATCTATGCACTACCAGAAGAATCTGATGCCATACACCAAGAGTTGCTCGCGATCGAAGAAGAAATATTCCAAGGGTTAGATCTTCCCTATAGGATCGTTGATACCTGTACAGGCGATTTAGGCGCCCCTGCATATCGTAAGTTCGATATGGAGGCTTGGATGCCAGGAAGAGGAGAGAATGGAGAATGGGGAGAGGTGACAAGTACCTCTAACTGTACAGATTATCAAGCAAGAAGACTACAGACACGCTATAAGGATGAGGATGGGAAAGTTCAATATCTACATCTCCTTAATGGCACAGCAATCGCTATTTCGCGTGCAATTGTTGCAATTCTAGAGATCAATCAACAGGCCGATGGGACAGTTAGCATTCCGACTGCACTTCAACCCTATATGGGTATGGATCACATCAGCAAAGAGAATAGATAATATGAATATTTCAGGGTTACTTACCGATTTTTATGAATTGACTATGATCCAAGGTTATTACCTCACAAAGAACAATCCGCAAGTAGTATTTGATATGTTCTATAGGACACAACCGTTCAATAATGGGTATACGATCTTTACCGGCCTCGACACAGCACTCAAGGGAATCCTATCTATGGGATTCTCTGATGAAGATATAGAATATCTAAGATCCTTGGATACCTTTCATGAGGAATTTCTTGAATATCTGAAGGATTTTTCTTTTTCAGGGACGATCTTTGCTATGGATGAGGGAACGATCATATTCCCAGGGGAACCTATGATCCGCGTTGAGGCTCCACTTATCGAAGCTCAACTTATCGAGAGTTTTCTTCTCAATACAATCAATTTTCAATCTTTGATTGCAACAAAGACATCTAGAATCTATCATGCCTCTGGATGTGGAAAGATCTTGGAATTCGGACTCAGGAGAGCCCAAGGAATCGATGGAGCGCTCTCGGCTACTAGAGCGGCCTTTGTAGGTGGCGCAACTGCAACATCTAATACCTATGCGGGAAGACTCCTTGATATCCCAGTCAGTGGGACAATGGCTCACTCTTGGGTCATGTCCTACTCATCAGAATTGGAATCCTTCAGGGAGTTCGCAAATCTCTATCCAAACTCCTGTATCCTGCTTATTGATACCTATGATACCTTAGGAACAGGTATTGAGAATGCCATTATCGTAGGAAAAGAATTGAAGGCTCAAGGAAAAAGACTTGGAGTCAGAATAGATAGTGGTGACTTGAGTTATCTCAGTAAAGAGGTACGTCTCCGGTTGGATGCTGCGGGGCTTGATGATGCATTTATTGCGGTATCAAATGATCTTACCGAAGAGATCATCTCTATGCTCGTTGCAGACAAGGTACCAATAGACTCCTGGGGAGTTGGTACACATCTTGTAACAGGTGGTGTTCAATCTTCTATGAATGGTGTTTATAAGCTTGCTGCTAAACGGGATGACAATGATATCATTCAGCCTACGATGAAGGTCTCGAACAACTACGAGAAGACCACTAATCCCGGTATAAAACAGGTATATCGTTTTTTTGGAAATAATGAAAATCCAAAAGCCGACCTTATAGCCTTGACTCATGAAGAGGTCAATGAAGATGGGAATTATCGATTTTTCCACCCTATGATAGATAAAGACTACTTTGATTTGAGAGCTTCAGAGATCAATTCTATTAAACCCTTATTATCCTGTAAGGTTGAGAATGGGAAAAGAATATCAAAAGAATGTACACTTCTTGAATTGCAGACAAGAGTCAAAGAGGAATTGAAGGCTTTTCATATGTCTTATAAACGACAGATTAATCCACACATCTACAAGGTCTCTCTTTCAGAAGAGTTGAAAGACCTTAAACAATCATTGCTTGAGACCTATAGAGAGAATCAAGTGACTATTCGATAATGAGAGATTCTAGATAGGTTATGATTCCTATCGCGACCCCTTCTGATAGCCTTTGCTGATAGATGGGGTCGATCAATCTTCTGATCTCATCTTCATTTGTCATAAATCCAGTCTCAATAAGTACCGCAGGCATACAGGAATTGTGAAGCACATAAAAAGACCCCTCTTTGATTCCCCTATCCTTCACTCCTACCGGAAGATTATACTGCAGGGAAGTCTCAATACTCTGAGAGAGTCGAGTGGTCATGGCGTCTAACTCACCGTTCAAGGTAGTATTCAAGGTTTCTGTCATTGAAAGAACTCCACTCTCAGATAGTGAAGTCGTGAAGAAGTCCTTCTCTATGCTCTTCTGTAATCTCCAGATCTCGAAGCCACTAGCGGATTCGGTCCCCGCAGCATTCACATGAATTGAGACGAATAATTTACTACTGTCAGGTGTATATGGATGAGAATTAGCTATTTGTGTCCTCTCCCAGAGGGATATATAATCATCACCATTTCTGGTGTAGATCACTTCAATACCAGGATAGAGTTCTTCGAGATTTGTTCCGATCAACTTGACTAATTGTAGATTGATCTCTTTTTCATAGATATCAATACTCTGTTCACCTTCAGTGATCTTTCCAACAGCACCTGGATCCTTTCCCCCATGGCCCGCATCCAGAATGATCGTCGCTACAGGAAGCGAGAAGAAGGCTTCGGCAGATGTCACAGAGGGTAATACCAATGTGATTAGTATCAATGCTACTAGTAATAATCTCTTCATCCACTCACTCCTAAAGCTCATGATTCCAGTTAATGATCAGATCTTTTCCCTGCTGTAAGAACACCCTAGACTCTTTCTGGTAGTCCTCTTTCATATATTCAGGAATCAATTTCAAGTGCTTTCTTGATATTTGAATCTGTAGCTCAACGCCCAAAGAGAAATTGAAGTGTTTTGCTTCAAATCTTCTCATATGTTTAGACTTCGAGGTCTCAAGTACAGGTATCTCTTCAAGGTATCGTGTCTTGAATCCTGAACAAATCCGTATTGGCCGTCCTCTCACCCAAGAAGATAACCCAAAATCTGATAATTGCCAGAAACCTTCTAGGAATACTGTATCATAACCATGAACGCTCTTAAAGAGCTCTACATCATAGATTCCCATATAATCATACGGAAAAAGGGAGTCTTCTCTTTCTGTAGAAGGAAAAACTGGTATGGTACCAAACCCATGCACCTTATTAAAGACTGGTTGAACTAAAGAGGGCTGAAGTTCATTGAACTGATCGAAGTTAAAGGAGACAGCACAGATACAATTTTGCTCTAACAACCAACTAGTCAATGTTTCATCAAGGTTTATCCCAATATTCATATCATTCCAAATCACACAACAATAGGGACTTTTAGCTTGATCTAAGGCACTGTTGATATAATGTCCGGCTGAAGAGTATTCTTCAAATATGATAGTCTGTATCAGCTCTGAAGATAGCGAGAGTTTCATAAGAGATGCATTATTCCCCTTATAAAGAACTATCGTAATCGGAACTCGAAAACGTTCATGGAGCTCCTCGATCAGGGCATGTAGATGTTCTCTCTCCTCAGGCCTGTCTCGATATTCGCGTCTCAATAAGATCACGAAGGAAAATACTGAAACCATTCCCCTATTCTCCATCGATCTCTCAATCTTCAAGGAAGACAATATCTTCTGGTCTTGCAATCACATCACGTCGACCATTTCCTATCTTATCTCGAATGTCACTACTATGCATTCCGATAAGATTCTCGATCTCACTACTATTGAAAGATGGGACAACTTTAGCGCAATCATTTATCATGACAACCGTATCCCTATCAAAGACCCCTTCGACCCCCTTAATACCGGATGGGAGAAGACTCTTATGACGTTTTAAGGCTTCCAAGGCCCCATCATCTACGAGGATCCGACCTGTCGTGGTAGATTGAAGAATCCATCGTTCACGTTGGGACTTCCTCTGTGCGTATTGGAAATAGGTCCCAATATCCTCACCTTCAAGAATCCTCTTTAGAATATTCGGTTCTGTACCTTTCGCTATCACACTGCCACATCCGGCCTGTGAGGCAATCTGAACAGCGGTCAGCTTTGTCCTCATCCCTCCTGTGGCAAAAGATGAACCTGCGCCAGAAGCCCAGGAGATGATATGTTCATCGACTTTTTCGATATAATGCATCAACTGAGCTTTTGGGTCCTTCTTAGGATTCCCCGTATATAGTCCATCGATATCCGTTAGGATGATTAAAAGGTCCGCATCGATCTTACTAGCGATAAGTGCACTCAAGCTGTCATTATCCCCAAAAGCAGTACCAATCTCATCTGTTGAAATCGAATCATTCTCATTGAAGATCGGAACGACTCCCATGGCAAGAAGGTCCTCGACAGAGTTCTTCAGATTGAGAAAACTCTTTCTGTTATTCAAGACATTACGGGTAAGGAGTATCTGTGACACAATGATACCATAGGAGGAGAAGAGTAGTCGATATTTATGCATGAGAAGAGGCTGTCCGATAGAGGCATAGGCCTGCCGTTTTATGATGTTCTTCGCTGGTTGAGATATCCCAAGCTCTTTTGCACCCATACCAATAGCACCTGAACTGACGAGTAGCGGTTTATACCCCATGTTTCGAAGCATCTGGATCTCATGGACGATTTTTTCCATGAACTGCATATCCACACCATCATTGGTGCTCAGCAGGTTCGTACCGACTTTGATCACTACCCTTTTACTGTCTGAAAAGTCCCTCTTCATACCAATATCCTCTAGCACCATTAAAGAAGGTCCTTATGCGTGAAACTCTTCGCTTCTATTCCACTGTAATCAGCTACTATCTGACCATCACCTCGTAACTTCCATTTGTAACTAATGAGCCCCTCAAGGCCGACCGGCCCTCTCGCATGGATCTTATGTGTCGAAATGCCAACCTCTGCCCCAAGTCCGTATCGAAAGCCATCTGCAAATCGAGTACTACAGTTCCAGTATACATCTGCAGAATCTACAGCCTCTAGAAAAAACTCAGCCTGTTCCCTATTCTCTGTGACGATAACATCTGTATGGGATGAACCATAGGTATTTATGTGTGCTATTGCACTACCTGTATCTGCTACCACTTTTATTGAGATGATAAGATCAAGATACTCTTCAGACCAGTCAGATTCGACAGCCTCAACACAATCGATCAAAGAGGAAACTCTCTTATCTCCTCTGATCTCAACACCTGCGGATCTCAGAACCTTAGCAAGGTCAGGGAGGACTCTCTCTACAATTCTCTCATTGATGAGAATAGTCTCAATAGCATTACAAGCAGCAACATATTGACATTTGGAGTCAATGGAGATCCTAACGGCCTTCTCAACCGAAGCATATTCATCTATATAACAATGGCAGATCCCGTCTGCATGTCCCAATACCGGAATCGTTGTATTATTCATGATGTATTGTACGAAAGAGTTTGAACCTCTTGGTATGATCAAATCAATGAGTTTATTAAGTTCCAGCATCTCTGTTACCGCTTCTCGGCTCTCAAGAAGAGTGATCCACCGATCAGAGATCTCTTCGGGAAGTACGGACCTACTCACATCTTTAATGATATCTGTAAGGACCATATTTGTTCTGAGGGCTTCAGAACCACCCTTCAAAACGATCCCATTACAGCTTTTCAGGCATAGTGCAGCTATCTGTATAAGGGCATCAGGTCGTGATTCGAAAATCATACCGATGACACCGATGGGGCAACTTTCTTGAGTCAGGATCAATCGATCATCAAGTTCTTTCTGTGATATCACTGCATGGATAGGATCTTTAAGGGATGCTATTTGTCTCAATCCCTCACAAGCAGAAGACAACTTCTGTTCATCGAATTTAAGACGTTTAAGGAGCGGTAGGGCTAAATTAGCAGATTCAGCAGCTCTGATATCTTCTCTATTAGCACGGAATATCTCCTCCTTTTTCTCTACCAATGAAGCACTAAGCTTGAGTAATAGTGAGTTCCGAGTTTCCGTATCAACAAGAGATAATTTTTTTTGAGATTGATTCAGTTCATAAATCTCATCATGCAATCGATTCATCCTTACCATCCTACTTTACAAGTATCATAAGATTACTTTGAATCTAGCTATTATGCAACTGACTACTTCCCATTTTTTATGAACCAATATATATTAAGAAATATAATGGATTGTTGTTTGATTTCACTTATAGAAACGATTTATCAAAACAAGACCTCACACCCTTTCCTACCTACTATGACCATATCAATAGCAGGTGCAGGAGGTAAGACCTCAATTCTCCATCAATTAGTCTCTGAATGGAAATCTAGGGGCGACACGGGTATCTGTATTGGGACAACAACAACACAGATGTTCTACCCTGAAGATGACGGGCTATATGATGAGATAATCACTTATGAAACAGCATATGGTCTTTCTGCAAGAACTCTATTCTTCTTTTCTAAATACTACCCTCAAACCAATAAGGTACAGGGACTCCCTCCTGAGATACTCGATGATCTTAAACATAGAAAAAAAATATCACTGATCATTACAGAGTCAGATGGTGCAAGAGGAAAATCAATAAAAGCTCCAAATGGAAGGGAGCCTCTGCATCCAAGCACAACGGATATAGTTCTTGGTGTCATTGGGTTAGATTCTTTTGGTAAACATAAGACTGAAGAGGTGATACAGAGAATAGCCTATGCAAATAAAATTACAGATATAGATGATAGACCTTTAGACGTTAAAACGTATATTGATCTCATAGAACACCCTCAGGGATTATTTAAACAGGTTCCTGAACATGCATTGAAAATACTCGTTTTGAATAAGGCAGATACCATAAAAAGCAAGACCCTAAAAATGATCAAGGAAAGCTTAATACTTGAACAGTTACCTATTGATGGTATCCTCATGACAAGTCTAGAACCACATTTCTGTCTGTACCATTCTTTGAGTTTATAAATTGAGGAGAAAGTCATGAATATATTTCAAAAAGCGGCTGAACTAGAGATAAAATCTGAAGCATTCGCCCTTGCAACAATCATCGCTGCTACCGGTTCTACTCCTAGAAGTAAGGCTCGTATGATCATAACAGGATCAGGCGAGATCTTTGGGACTATAGGTGGTGGTATTGCAGAAGCCTATGTTATAGAAGAGGCAAAGAAAAGGATCATACTTGATGAATCTGGGATGGTAACTTATCGATTGAATACCGATGGCTCGGTTAACAGTATCGATATGCTCTGCGGTGGTGACCTAGATATCTATATAGAAGTTATCGCAGCCCCCACTCATCTCATCCTATTTGGTGGTGGACATGTCAATTTAGAGATTGCCCGGCTCGCACACTCAGTCGGAATGGCTGTCATCATAGCCGAGACACGACCGGAATTCGCTGATAAGCAACGTTTCCCCATGGCAAAAAGCATTGTTGTCGCACCCACGATAACACAGATCATGAAAGAACTCAGCCTCAACCCAAATACCGCAGTGGTGATTGCTACTCATAATCATGATTTTGACCCTTTGAGTCATCTCAAAGAGGTCGATCTTGCCTATCTAGGTATGCTCGGATCAAGAAAGAAGGTCGCTCATCTAAAGGAACAATTAAGGACTGAAGGAGTTTCTGAAGCTTGGATAAAACGATTGAGAGCACCTATAGGTCTTGATATTGGGGCCGAGACCCCTCAGCAGATTGCAGTGAGTGTCGTCTCAGAGATCATGCATGTCTGTTCAAAGACAAGCGCCCTACCGCTCTCTTCCAAAGCAGAGAATCTTGTCATCGTTCGTGGTGCAGGTGATATTGCTACCGGCACCATAACTCGTCTACTACGATGTGGTTTCAGGGTTATGGCCCTAGAGGCAGATAATCCTACCGTCATTAGGAGAACTGTATCCTTCGCACAGGCTATCTTCGACGGAGAGACAATGGTTGAAGGAATCAAAGCGGTTGCCACAACCTCATACAGTGAGGCTAAAAGCCTTATGGATGATGGTATCATACCAATCATGGCTGATCCTTCAGGAAAGGCTCTTAAGGCTATGAAGCCGACCATCGTGATAGATGCAATCCTTGCAAAACGAAATCTGGGTACTACAATGGATATGGCTCCTTTAGTCATAGGACTCGGGCCTGGTTTTACCGCAAAAAGTGATGTTGATGCGGTAATCGAAACCAACAGAGGTCATGATTTAGGAAGGGTAATCTGGGAGGGACCTGCTGCTGCAGATACGGGGATCCCTGGTACGATAGCGGGTGTTACTTCACAAAGAGTTCTTCGAGCTCCCTGTGAAGGAAGATTTTTTACAGAACATGAGATCGGGGACTCCATCAAGAAAGGAGAGACTATTGCCCTGATCGATACGACTGAAGTACCAGCTACAATCACAGGAGTAATCAGGGGACTTCTTTCAACTGACATGTCGGTGACCAAGGGGTTTAAGATCGGAGATATTGATCCAAGAAATGACCCTGAATACTGTTATCGAGTATCTGATAAAGCGAGAGCAGTAGCCGGAGGAGTCATCGAAGCCATCCTATCCTGGAAATCGGGGAGAAACTAATTAACTATGGGCAACATCTATCTGAATAATGGAGCAACTTCATATCCGAAGGCACCTGGAGTCGCTCAAGCTGTCTTTGTTGCCCTCTCTCAGGAAATGGGTAATGCTAACAGATCTTCCCATAGATCTAGTATAGATGCTAGCAGACTCCTTTTCGAAGTCAGAGAGCAAATAGCTTCCTATTTCTCATTTCATTCTAGTGATAGGATAATATTCACTAGTGGTTCAACAGAGGCCTTGAATATTGCGATAAATGGACTTCTTACTGAAGAAATGCGTGTACTCACCACTCCCATGGAGCATAATTCAGTATCAAGGCCACTACGTGTTCTGCAGCATGAAAAGGGAATCAAGATTGATCTTGTCTCCTGTGATAGTTATGGGACAATACTTCTGAAGGCTTTGACTAACCGTATTGAGAGTAATCATTTTGATCTGTTCATTTTTACAGGTGAATCAAATGTGACTGGGGCAATCAATCCAATCAATGATATTCTCCCTATCCTGGAAGACCATAGAATACCGTATATCATTGACGGTGCTCAGATTACTGGAGATACTTCAATAGATCTTTCTGCAATGCATTATGGGATCTTCTGTTGTTCTGCTCATAAAGGTCTCTTAGGACCTACTGGAGTTGGAATCATGATAATTGGAGATCAGGTAAACCCTCGTCCATTGATTTATGGGGGTACCGGAAGCAAATCTGATTCTGATACACAACCAGAATTTCTTCCTGACCAATATGAGAGTGGGACCTTGAACCTTCATGGTATCGCAGGCTTGAAGGCTGCACTAGAATATCTATTAAACCGATCAGACCGATATTCGATCAAAAGAGAGAACTCAGATCATCTTTATAGTGCCTTGAAATCAATATCAGAGATAAATCTGTTCTCACCACCACATAATCGGGGCTCTGTAGTATCCTTTACCATCAAAAGAAATCAAACTTCAGATATTACAGAATTCCTCAATTCAAGAGGATTCGCAATACGTTCAGGTATGCATTGTTCACCTTGGGCGCATGAGCATCTAGGGACACTTGAAGAGGGAGGGACTCTGAGAGTCTCCCCAGGGCTCTTTACCACAAAAGATGAGATAGACGCATTCATATTTCAAATAAAGGAATTCATCAATGAAAACTGTTAAACTTACCGAATATACCAGATTTTCAGGTTGCGGAGCAAAGTTGGGACCTGGACTACTTGATAAAGCCCTTTGTGGTCTTTCACAAAAGGATTACCCGGACCTCATAGCTGATTACCGAACGAGTGAAGATTGTGGTATCGTAAGAATCAATGATAAGCAGGCTCTCATACAGACTATTGATTTCTTTCCTCCTATTGTAGATGACCCATACCTGTTCGGTAGGATTGCTGCTGCTAATGCACTTAGTGATATCTATGCTATGGGAGGTACGCCGATATCTGCAGTATCTGTTGTCTGTTTCCCGAAAGATACATTAGATATCTCATATCTGAGAGCTATGACTGAAGGAGGTCTCGAAGCACTCGGAGAGGCCGATACACCATTAGTCGGAGGACATAGTATTGATGATCCAGAACCAAAATTCGGTTATTCTATCACTGGTCTTCTAGATATGGATTCGATCCTTTTCAATAACAGGATCGAAGCTGGAAATCAACTCTACCTCTCGAAGCCCCTAGGTACTGGTATTATAAATACGGCTCTTCGGGGTGGGATGGTCTCTCAGAAAGCTCTTGATGCTGCGACAAAGACTATGTCTACGTTGAATAGAAAGACTTCTGAAATCCTTAGGAATCTACCGATTACTGCTTGTACAGATGTAACTGGTTTTGGACTTCTAGGTCATACCTGTGAGATGCTGAGCGGTAATGGCTATACCATTGAGATAGATCATTCCTCTATACCGGTACTTCCAGATGTGAAAGAATATCTTCGTATGGGTCTCATTCCTGAGGGTACCTATAGAAACAAGGAATTTCGAAAAAGTCTCATCAAGGATCATGACTCTATCGACCCAGATATAATCGATCTACTATTTGATCCCCAGACCTCCGGTGGACTTCTATTCTCAATTCCCAAAGAGTCATGTAGTGAACTTGAAAGACAGATGAAAGAATCAGAAATTAATGTAGTTAGGATCGGCGAGGTCAAGCCTGGTAAAGAGGAGATCATCATTGTCTGATTATCATTTCCTGCATACCTTCTATTCTACACATTTCATTATGAAACAGGAGTCTATCCTTAAAAAAAAAGGAACCATTGAATTCAGAATGATACCAACACCTACAGATATAAGTTCAGAGTGTGGCTTCTCCCTACTCTGTTCTATAAAATTACCTGGGGTCGCAGGTCTCGATAGTATCTACAGGATGCTAAAGAACGAAAAAAGGATTAAATATGAAAAAATCGATTGATGCCAGAATGCTTCCCTGTCCAAAACCGGTAGTTTTGACAAAACAGGCCATTGATGAGGGGGACTTTACTTTATTAGAGATTCTTGTTGATAATATTGCAGCAAAGGAAAATGTCCTGCGTATGCTCACTCGTTATGGTTATACTGATGTAGAAGTAGATGAGACTGAGTATGGTTTTTTACTATTAGTCGGCGATAGAGAACTTGTGATTATAGATGAAGAAAAAAAGAATGAAAAAATAGTTCTTTTCACCTCAAGATATTTAGGTGAAGGTGATGCGGCACTAGGCACCATGCTCATGAAAGGATTCATCTATACCCTAACAGAGCTCGAAAGTCCCCCAGCCTCTCTAATTTTCATGAACTCCTCGATCTATCTCACCTTAGAAGGATCCGATACTTTGGAAGACCTGTTAAGACTAGAGAGCAACGGTGTTGAGATACAGGTCTGTGGAACCTGTCTTGACTTCTACAGAGAGAAAGAGAATCTAAAGGTAGGTATCATAAGTAATATGTATTCAATCACAGAAAGATTGATGAATGGTGAAGTTCTTAATATCTCATAGCCATTGTTTTTTTATTAATATAATGGTAATATCACATAAACTTTTTTAATTCACGAGGAAACCATGAACAAATATACATTTATTGGATTACTACTGATACTGATCCTAATTCCCGTCTCTTTGACCGCACAGGGTACTAATGAACTCCAAATGGAATCAGCGAAGACAATTCAAGCCACCGATGCCTTGGGACATACGATTGTGATGAATGCCTATCCAAAACGTATTATCGCTGCAGGAAAGTCTACATTAATTGTTTCAGATGCTTTGTATCTATTTCCAGAAGCTCGTAACCATGTAGTGGGTCTTGGATTGACAAATCAAGGAATGGGCGATTTTTACTCCTATATTGCTCCAGAATTTCTTACTACTGACCGCTATGCCCATTCAGTCAGTGCTGAAGAGCTAGCCTCTGAGAATCCTGACCTAGTTCTCATAAAATCAAGAAACTATGAATCACTAGGAACACAGTTGGAACTTTTAGGAATACCAGTCTTCACGATGAACCTGGAGAATCCTGAGACCTTCACTGATGAGATCAATCAATTATCTATCCTTCTAGGAGAAGAACAGAGAGCCAAAGACATTGAACAATTCTATGCACAGGCGCTCTTAGAAGTTGAGAGAAACGCAAAATCAATTGAAACTGAAGATAGTACACTTCTTCTGTACTGTTCTGCAAAAGATGGTGTAACTGCATTTCAGAGTGCTCCTGCATCATGGATTCAGACCTATATCACTGAGACTGCAGGGGCACAGGCAATCTGGAAAGAGGCGAATATGGGTTCAGGATGGAAGAAGATTAATTTTGAACAGATTGCTTCTTGGGATCCTGAAAGAATCTATCTTGTAAGCTACAAGGTCCCAGTATCACAGTTCATAGATGAAATCGAAAGATCAGATGCATGGCAGAATCTTAAGGCTGCGAAGAACTCACAGATAAAAGCATTTCCAGCAGATTTCCATAATTGGGCACAACCTGATACCCGATGGATTCTAGGACTACAGTGGTTATCACAAGATCTAACCGGGTCTTCTTCTGATTTTACCGAGAAGATCAAAACATTCTATACAGAACTCTACCAGATTACTGATGAACAGACTTTGAAGGATATCATCTTACGTTATGAAAAATCACTCTAAGGCAACTTTATATGTAAAAGAGAATGGGAATACAAAAAAAAGAGCCTTAGGGATCTTTTTGATTCTCTTAATCCTTGGACTCATTTCACTCATCGTTGGAAGATACCCTCAAGCAGGATTCACTCCGATCTCAACGATCATTCAGGATCCATTAGCCCAAACCATCATCTTGCGATTGAGATTACCCAGAATCATTACAGCCATTATAGCTGGAGCTATTCTTGGAGCTTCTGGGTTTGTCTTTCAGATGCTTTTCTCGAATCCTCTTGTTGAACCAGGTTTCCTAGGAGTATCACAAGGAGCTGCCTTCGGTGCTGCCATATGTATCCTTTTCATAGGATACCATCCCTATCTCATACAGATCATTTCTGCACTGTTTGCCGTATTCGGTCTACTCCTCTCATTCCTATTAGCTAAAAGATTTCATTATGGTGGCTGGATACTTAGGCTAGTTCTCTCAGGAATCGCAGTATCAGCCCTATTCTCTTCTGGACTAGGTTTTTTGAAATATACAGCAGACCCTATGAGCGAACTCCAGGAGATAACATTTTGGTTACTTGGAGGCCTTTGGAATGTAACCTGGCCCCAAGTCATATCTATCCTTCCTGTCACTCTTCTATCTCTGGTAGTCCTCTATATTTTCAGATGGAGAATCAATATTCTCTCACTAGAAGACCGAACTGCCCATACATTGGGGATTTCTCCCATACAGGAGAAGAGGATCATGCTTCTTTTTGCAACCATAGGTACCGCATCAGTCATATCGGTCTCCGGCCTTGTGGGTTGGATTGGTTTGATCGTCCCCCATCTAGCAAGAAGAGTTTTCGGAGCGAATGCCTCTATGGCCCTTCCTGGTTCGATGCTCATTGGTGCCGTTTACCTTCTCGTTTGTGATACTATTGGAAGGTCTCTCTTCTCAGGAGAGATGCCTCTCGGTATAGTTACGAGTATCACAGGGACTGTGTTGTTCGTGTTATTACTTAGTTCCTCCCGAGGTCTTGGAGAGAGCATATGAACCATTTCTTTGATTTGTGTCAAGTTTCCTACTCCTACCCAACAACAATACAGGATGCACTATATCATGTAGATCTTTCAATCGTAGAGAATAAGGTAACTGCTATACTTGGACCGAATGGAGCCGGAAAATCTACACTTCTCGATATACTCCTTGGTTGGAGAGCTCCAAATACCGGAAAGATCCTACTCAAAGGGAATCCCATACACTCCTATAGTAAACGAGACAGGTCAAAACTGATTAGTCTTGTCCCACAGAATGAACCTATCCAATTCTCTTTCACCCTTCTTGATTATGTTCTGTTCGGAAGGGCACCATATCTTCCTCAACTCGGAAATCCCAAACAACAAGATATTGATATTGCTCTACAGGCGATGGAGCAGGTGGGTCTTGAACTCTCACCCTATCGAAGTGTCACCTCTTTATCAGGAGGGCAATGTCAACTGCTCATGCTTGCAAGATCTATCGCACAGGAACCACAAATGATCATTCTCGATGAACCGACAAGCAGTCTAGATCCAGGGAATACTGCTGTTGTTAAAGACATCATAACGGGACTCGTTGAATCAGGCCATACGGTAGTATTCACTACTCATGACCCTAACTTTGCAGCAGAGACAGCCGATTCAATCGCTATGATAAAGAGGGGGAGACTACTTGCACATCTTCCGGTATCTGAAGCACTTACCAGTGCAAGAATTTCGGATCTGTACGATACCCCTATAGAAGTGATACATCACAACGAAAGGCCGTTAGTCTTCCGTCGTTGATTTTTATATTATCGAAATATTGGTAAAACCAAACTTTCGAACATCGAAAAGTCCCATATCCGTTAGTTTTAGATCTGGAATAACTGGCAATGACATAAAACTCAAGGTCATAAAGGGATCGATATCACTATTAATACCAAAGATCTTTGTGGCCTTCTCATGCATCTCATGGAGTTTCACCTTCACGAATTCGGATGTTCTGTTCGTCATGAGACCGGCAATAGGTAGTGGAAGAGAATCTATCACCTTTCCATCAGCACACATCGTGATACCTCCCTCAATTCTGATTAGTTCGGAAATAGCACAATAAATATCCTCATCATTATCACCAATAGCGATGATATTATGAGAATCGTGAGCGATAGTAGTCGCGACGGCCCCACCCTTCAAATGATAATTCTCAACAATACCTATCCCAATATTACCTGTAGAATTGTGTCTTTCCACGACAACGAGTTTCAATAGATCAAGATTCTCATGAGAGATAAAATCACCACCCTCATTACGAAAAACCTTCCTAATCACATTCTCAGTTACAAGACTATGGGCTGTAATTCTGATAACTCTTGCAAGATCACTTTCTAGCGGTAGTCTCAATGCTTCGATCGGAAACTCTTTTACATGCATAGTACCTGATACGGAACTTATTGACTGCTCATCGAAAGTCCTGACCATCTGCCCGTTGCTAGCTTCAAGTCGTCCTTTCACATAAACATGTTTGATTGTAAATGTTTCTAGATCCTCTACAATAAGAAAATCTGCTTGAAATCCTGGAGCTATGGCACCAACCTTAGCGAGTCCATAACATTCTGCAGCGTTGATGGTTGCCATCTGAACAGCTGTGATTGGATCTACTCCATAGGAGACGGCTAATCTCAGATGGTTATTGATATGACCGGTCTCTAGGATATCTTCAGGCTGTCTGTCATCAGTACAAAACAGACATCTTCTTGAATTATGTTCATTAACCCCTCTGATCAGATCAGACAGATTCCTCGCCGCTGACCCCTCTCTAATCAGAACATACATCCCTCGGGAGAGTCGGTCCCTCATCTCATCTACAGTCGAACACTCATGATCGGTTGAGATACCAGCGGCAGCATAGGCTGTGAGGTCTTTCCCCTCCAACATCGGACTATGTCCATCTATTCTCTTGCCATTGTTACTTACCACCAGAAGTTTCTTGATAATCTGCTCATTACCGGATACTACTCCTGGATAGTCCATCATCTCTCCAAGACCTAATACTCTATCCTCATCGATGAGTGACCTGATAGCATCAGAGTCTAGTCTAGCACCTGAATGTTCAAATTCAGTCGCTGGAACACAAGAGGGTAACATCATATATACATTCATAGGGACATTCCTTGTCGCATCAAGCATATATTTAATTCCAGCAAGACCCGAGACATTACTGATCTCATGAGGATCTGCTATGATAGTAGTTGTACCACACGGTAAGACTGTTCTGATAAAGTGTTCCGGAGATACCATACCGGATTCGATATGTACATGAGAATCTATAAGACCGGGTATGATATATGAATTATGTGCATCTAACTCATGCTCCCCCTCATAAGCTCCGATACCAATGATCTTTCCTTGAGCAACGGCTAATGATCCTTCAATGATTCTATGATTGAAGACATCTACGATTTTTGCATGTTTTATCACAAGTTCAGCCTTCTTTCTTCCAGCTGCTATATCTATAAATTGCGTCATACGCTCTATTTCTGTCATAACTCCCCCAATCTGGTGTGTTTTTATAATACCATGTGGCATACTTGCCTGCAACATATTGCAACAAATAATTATTTTTTTCTGTACATGGCCAGCCAAACATAGTACAATGATTCGGTATTAACAATTTCTAAAGGAGAGGATTGATGGAAAAATTCTTTAAACTTCAGGAGCACAAAACCAATGTGAAGACTGAAGTACTAGCAGGTCTTACAACATTCCTGACAATGGCGTACATTCTTATTGTAAACCCTTTGATCATGAGTGAAACAGGAATGGATTTTGGTGCACTCTTTACCGCTACGGCTCTTTCAGCAGCTATTGCAACATTGGTTATGGCCTTTGCTGCTAATCTGCCTTTTGCTCTTGCTCCAGGTATGGGACTCAATGCGTTCTTCGCATATACAGTCGTATTGACCATGGGCTACACATGGCAGTTCGCATTAACTGCTGTATTCCTTGAAGGTATCATCTTCATTATCTTGACGATCTTCAACGTACGAGAAGCTATCATCAACTGTATTCCACTGAACATCAAAAAAGCTATATCTGTAGGTATTGGTCTTTTTATCGCATTCATTGGTTTCCAGAATGCTGGTATCATCGTTGACAGTGCTACTCTTGTATCCCTAGGTGACCTCACCTCTGGTACTGCTCTTCTTGCAGTCATCGGTCTTGTCATCACAGGTGTACTTCTTGCTTTCAAGGTAAAAGGTGCGTTACTTATCGGTATCGTAGCGACAACTCTTATTGGTGCTCCTATGGGTATCACACAGGCTCCAAACGGAAGTTGGGCTCCTCCTTCACTTGCTCCGATCCTGTTCAAGTTCGAGTTTGCTAATGTATTCACATTCGATATGCTTATCGTTCTTTTCACATTCCTTTTTGTCGATATGTTCGATACTGTTGGAACACTTATTGGTGTATCTACCAAAGCTGGTATGATTGACAGTAAAGGTAATATTCCTAAAGTCAAACAAGCTCTTATGGCAGATGCTATTGGAACAACTGTAGGTGCATGTCTTGGAACAAGTACCGTAACAACCTATGTAGAGAGTTCTGCAGGTGTAGCTGAAGGCGGAAGAACTGGTCTTACAGCTCTTACTACTGCAGTATTATTCCTCTTAGCACTCTTCGTATCACCTCTATTCCTGGCGATCCCTGGTGCTGCAACAGCTCCAGCATTGATCCTTGTAGGTCTATTCATGATCTCACCAGTTAAAGAGATCAACTTTGATGACTACACAGAAGCAATTCCAGCTTTCTTGACCCTCATCATCATGCCGGTAGCTTATAGTATTGCTGATGGTATCATGGTCGGAATGCTCTCATGGGTACTCCTCAAACTTTGTACCGGAAAAGCAAAAGAGGTTAACGTCCTCACAATCGTTATCGCTATCCTGTTCGTATTAAAGCTCTTAGCTTAGAATAACAACTTTATACGATTTATGGCCGTTCTCTCTTGAGGACGGCCTTTATTTTGAATAGAGTGTACGTATGAAAGAACACATCATCATCACTGGCGCATCTAAGGGAATCGGCCTAGCATTAGCTCAGATCTGTATCGATGCAGGTTATAAAGTAACTGGTACCTCACGGAATATACATACCATAAGTAGTGAGAATATCATACCCGGAGTTCATTATGTGAACCTTGATCTATTAGATTTACATTCGATTTCTTCATTTTGTGAAACTGTACCAGAGGCTGATATCCTAATCAATAATGCCGGACTATCACAGATAGGGGCTGTAGAGGATCTCAGGTCTGAGACAGTCGAGGATCTTTTTAGAATCAATTTATTTGGCACCATACAATTGGATAGCTTTTATGCTAGAAAGATGCGTATCACCGGTAGAGGAAAGATTCTCCATGTTAGTTCCCTCGCGGCGCACACTCCGGTTCCCTTCTCTTCTATTTATGCCGCGACCAAGGCAGCTTTAGATGCCTATGCTTTCGCTTTTAGAAGTGAGATGTTTCAGTTTGGAGTATTCGTATCTAATGTCTTTTTTGATTTTGTAAACACATCCTTGCCTCAAATCAATAATGATGATGTGACAGAAATCTATGAGGAACAACTTTCAGCTTCTAAAACAAAGAGAGACAAGAGTATTTCTGACGGGATGAGCCCGGAGTATGTTGCAAATCAGATTTTCAAGATAATCGGCAAAAAAAGTCCTGCTCTTTATAATCCGATTGGAAAGAGAACACGCAGAATGTACTTTCTACGCAGATTCCTTCCAACCAGATTGGTAGAATATCTTATTCGACTAAGGTATGAACTCATCTAGATAGTCATTCACTTCTGCAGTCTGTTCAACAACCTCTAATGGTACTATTCTGTTCATCTCTTCAATGATCCCCGGTGTATGTTCACCAAAATCAAACATATTGATCAACTTCTTATATAAGGGTTTGATGAAATGATGTAATTGTTTGTTATCCTTTTCATAGGTAGTCTTACTTTGTAGAATCAAAACTGTTACGGGATCTGGTGAATTGAATACTCCGACCTCCTTGAAGCCGAATTTCTTATAGAGTTTGATAGTCTTCTTATCACTCTGGAATACATCGATGATCATCTCCTCTACACCAAGATAACGTGCAAACAGGAATACGAGCATGATCAGTCCTATCGAAACGGTAGTATTCCTCATCTCAGGAAGTACCGCTAATCGTATGATCTCAGAACATTTTCTCGTCTGAAGAACAGATTCGATATCAAAGTTCTTAGATATTGGAAGTGGCCAGACATGGTCTGATGTGAGTAGTGATACGGTTCCAACTGGTTGTATACCCTGATAGGCCAGAATATGTACTGCCTTCTCATCAATATCTCTATGGATCGATTCCTCAAGATAACCTTTTTCACCTACTAGGACTTTTCTCTGTATATAGAATACATCATTCAATGCTGCATCATCGGTTACCAGGGAGAAACTTATATTCGTTTTGCCATCTTCGTTTATGGGAAAGATTACAAGGAACTCTGCACCCTGGCCTTCTTCGCTTTTTACTCTAATACGACCATCCATATTCTCTACGATCTTATAACAGTTCGATAGACCGAGACCAGTTCCTTTACCAGGAGCTTTTGTAGTGAAGAAGGGAGTGAAGATCTGGTTTAGATTCTTCTCAGATATTCCAGATCCAGTATCTTTTACCGATACATGGACAAAACCTTTAATCTCTTTACAATGAAGAGTCAAAGTGCCCTTTCCATCCATAGCATGCATTGCATTGACTATGAGATTTAGGAACAGTTGTTGTAACTCACTCTCATTCGCCTCTATCGTCGGTAATGCATGATAATTACGTTTTACCGTGATATTCTTTGATTCACTCCCTCTAGAAGCCAACCTTAAAGAGAATTCAAGAACCCTGACGATATCTACCTCTTGCATCTCTTTCTCTTCTTTTCTCGTATAGACTGATAACTCTTTGATTACATCTGCTGCTGTCTTGGAGTACGATATAATATCTTCGATATACTCCTTCATAGGGGAATCCTCTTCGATGTCTGAAAGCATAATTTCTCCTGTTCCAAGAATTCCAGCTAGGGGATTATTTAACTCATGAGCTATTCCAGCTGCCAATGTTCCGATTCCTGCCATTTTCTCAGTTCTCACCAACTCTTCTTGAAGAGTTTTTGTCTCAGTAACATCGTTGATGATTTCAATGAACTGTCCTTTCGAGTTTTGAGGAACTCGAATGGTATGGAACTGGAACGAATATACCTTATCCTCTACTTCCGCCTCTGTAGTCTTCATTGCACCCGCATGTAGACAATCCAAGGCTTTACAGTAGGAACAAGGTCTTGTTCTATTGAAGAGGACCCTGTAGCACTTCTTACTTATCATTTCATCTCTATTCTTACCAACAAAGCCACAGGCAGCACTGTTGACCTCTCTGATTGTATAATCAATATCGATCATACAGACAGGAGAGGCGATACCATTAAATATAGCCTCGAGTTTATTATTACTCATGATCAGTTCATTTCCCTGATTCCTGAGTTGTTCAAAAGATAGTGCGTTCTTCAATGAAAGTGAACATTGAGCAGCAAGGATCTCTAAAGCTTCGAGTTCTATCTTTGACATCATGATCTTCTCATAGTCGAAACCTATGAGGATATAACCTGCTATCTTCTTTCTGAAGATGAGAGGTATCATTACGTCAGAATCAGGGAGTTTAGCACTTGTCATGAATTTTGGTTCATCTGGAGTCGCGTAGAGTATAGAACTGGAATTCTCTTTCTGAAAATTCATCAATTGGCGCTTCACCTTTTCGGTGAAAGTGAATTTCACTTTAGCTCCTAGCTTAACATTTGTTTTACAATTATTATTAGATATAACTTTGAACATGTCCTCAGAGTCATTTATCTCTTTAACTACAAATAAGACCCAATCTGTCTTCAATCCATTCTTCAACGTTCCGACAACCTCTTCTCCAAGTTCATTGAGATCTACGATCGTAGTAAGTCGTTGACTCAACCCCTTGATCGTTCCCTGATAGGGGTGCCGTTTAGGGATGATAATCTTATCGATGAGATAGGATATGAAATTCCGGATAGGATGGATAACAATAACGGTGACAATACCCAGCACAATTGATAATTGAGTAATATTGTAGGGAGCAAAGTCCTCATTGAATATACTGATCATAAAAAGAATCACAAAATAGGCTAAAGCTGCAACAATGGCAAGTATCGTTGAAAAGATGATACTCAGACCCAGACGAGAATAGTTAATTAGCTTGAACTTATAGATCGTATAGAAAAGAAGGAATGCATTGATAGTAGCACCAAGTATATCGAAAGGATATCTTCCAAGGATAGGATTGATATTTGTCGCAATACCAATAAGCGTGATCGCAACACCAATAAGTGGCAGATAGATATCTTTGCCGTAATGCATATTGTTCTTCGATCGCTTACCGATGAAAAGTATCAACAGAGTCAATATCATATAGACATATGCTATGGAATAGGCAATTACTGCACCTCTACCCAATATATAATGGAAGTTTCCCATTTCATCGAACTCAGCACCAGATACGACCTGGCCAGAGATATTCAGATAAAGTAATAACAAAATGAATAGATAACTATAATAGACAAAGAGTCTAATGGACCTGATCTTGATCTCCATTATATCAAGAATGAAATGAACAAGTGGGAATGGTGCAGAAAGCAGTCCAACAAGCATTACCTTGTTCCACGCTAGTGGAGTTAATATTGAGCTATTGAGATGCATCATCATCGAGCCAAAACTCCAGATTGCAAAAAATATCATATAGAGTTGAAATGACCAGTAGAATCTATCCTTTCGATACTGCAAAAAACCAAATACGGCAAATACGACGTAAAGGATGAATGCGATAGCTGGAATTATGGTCGACACATCAATTATCATGTAGAATCCTCTTATGTACTTTTCAATTGTGCCCGTTCGTAATAGTATAGATAAATAATGGAATTAATCAAATTATTTATTTTAGGCTCCGCAGGATATATCCTGCTATTCATTTATGATTTATCACAATTATATAATAAACCTCTAATCAGGTATATGAGTTCTGTCGGTTTTTTATTAACAGGTCTACCCTATGTCATATTAATAGGCAAATACGGATTTGTCCAGCTAACTCTTTATGAGTATATCATACTATTTGTCTTATTCCTTCTCACTCTGTTATTGGTGTATTCTGTACTGATAGAGATACCACTTTATTATCATCGATCGAAACCAATTAACTGCGATAAAAATGAGCCTGAAATATATTGTTATGGAACTTATAGTTTCTCTCGACATCCAGGATTTATTTGGTATACTTGTATAAATATAATGTTCGTAGCTTGGAATTTGAAGCTTTTTCTTCTTATGATGATTCTGACAGCTTGGAATTTTTTACTTATCCTTATAGAAGATAAGTATATCTTCCCTAAGACTTTTAAGGGATATGACACCTATAAAAAAGCTGTACCATTCATTCTATCCTGCAAGAACGTTTTTCTAAAGGGAGATCATAAAGCTTGAGACAGCAACATATTATTACAACTGATGATGACCCAGCGATTCGAAAAGTCCTTGAACTCATATTAATGAAAGCTGATTATCAAGTTACTAAATGTACCAACGGGGATGAATTGCTCGAGTCTCTTTTAGAGAATAGTGAAAAAATCGACTTGATCATCCTAGATATCAAGATGCCTGGAAAATCAGGCCTAGAGGTACTACCGATCATTCATCGCAACTATCCGAGTATTCCCATCATCATGATGACGGCGTTCAGTGATCTTGAGACTGGAATGCATTCAATCAGAGAGGGTGCTGCAGATTTTCTTTCAAAACCGGTAAGAAAAGCGGAACTTCTTGACTGTGTAAAAAGAGTACTAGCTAAAGCTCAGGAAGAACGAGCTAAATCAAATGCATTCAATATAAATACAACCTATCAGAAGGACCTTGAATTCAAACTTGATGAGGCATACTCAACAATCATGAAGACAGCAATGGCAACTATCGAGGCTCTTTCTGAGACCATAGAACAGAAAGATGTCTATACAAAGGGTCATTGTAGTAGGGTTCGAACATTAGCCTTGAAGATAGCAGAATTCCTACCATTGAGTTCTGAAGAAATGATCATATTAGAAGGAGGATCACTTCTTCATGATATCGGAAAGATCGGAATATCTGAACAGATACTCAACAAGAAAGAGCTCCTTACCAAAGAAGAATACGCAACGATTAAGCTACACCCAGAGGCAGGAGTTAAAATCGTTGAATATATTGACTTGTTTAAACCATATCTGCCTATTATCAGGAATCATCATGAACGTTTTGATGGGAAAGGATATCCTGATGGACTTAAAGGAAAAGAGATCCCACTTCTAGTAAGAATAGTTACCATAGCAGACTCATTTGATGCGATGACAAGTACCCGTCCCTACCGGGAGGCACTTCCTAAAGAATTCGCTACCGAAGAACTTAAGATCAGTTCAGGTACTCAATTTGACCCACGCCTAGTAGATATCTTCATTGATAATGAGATCTATGACCACTAAAGAATAATACATTACAAATTATTTCATTATAATAAAGAAATGCCGACTGCGGGGACAGTCGGCGGGTTTGGGTTATATAGGTTATAACAACCTGATTATTTGATTCGCTTCTCAGCAGAATCTAATAATTCCTGTAATTTAGTAGCAGGATCTTCGAACTTACTCAAGAAGATCATTGCAGCAATGATATAAGGTTTGAAACTAGCCTCTTTATAGAGTGGAACTCTATATCTATCAAATACTGAAGCAGCAACTTCTCCCTCTTCACAACTCACACCAGTTATGTCGGCAGGTAGGCAATGCATATAGAGTGCTTTACCATCTTTTGTCTTTGCCATAAGTTCTTCAGTACATTCCCAATCCTTGAACTGAGCATTTTGATCAAGACATTTCTTCTCAAGATCCTTGAGTTCATCGAATTTTCCATCCTCAACAAGCTGTGTTCTCTCTTCCATGACGGAAAAAGGAGCCCAACTCTTTGGGTAAACGATATCGGCATCTACAAAAGCCTCTTCCATACTATCTACACGAGTGAAAGAACCACCACTCTTTTTTGCATTCTCTGCAGCAATCTCTTCCATCTCAGGCATCACATTATACCCTTCTGGATGCGCAAGAACTACGTCCATACCCATTCTAGTGAAAAGCCCTATGATTCCCTGAGGAACTGAAAGTGGTTTTCCATAAGAAGGTGAATAGGCCCAAGTCATGGCTATCTTCTTTCCTTTGAGGTTCTCTACTCCACCTAACTCATGAATGACATGAAGCATATCAGCCATAGATTGGGTTGGATGGTCAATATCACACTGAAGATTCACAAGAGTCGGTCTCTGTTCAAGAACACCATCTTTGTTACCTTCTTCGACTGCCTCTGCTACCTCTTTCATATAGGTATGACCTTTTCCGATATACATATCATCTCTGATTCCAATAACATCAGCCATGAAAGAGATCATGTTTGCAGTCTCACGTACTGTTTCACCGTGAGCAATCTGACTTTTCCCCTCATCAAGATCTTGAACTTCAAGGCCTAGAAGGTTACAAGCACTAGCATAGCTGAATCGAGTCCTAGTTGAGTTATCTCTGAATAGAGAGATCCCTAATCCACTGTCAAAGACCTTAGACGAAATATTATTCTCTCTCATTCCTCTCAGGATATCAGCTACAGCAAAGGTTGCTGACAGTTCATCATCACTTTCTTTCCAAGTATGAAAGAAGTCATTGAGATACATGTTATCTGTATCCAACTCACTTAATTTTTCGATAAGATTCTTAATTTCGTTTTTATCCATATTCTTTTCCCATCCTCCAACAAACGGTTTATTACTCATACTTTCATCATCTAGTATGCTGTTTTAAATTTTTCCTAAAGCCTTAAGTACCTTCTCAGGGGTGAAAGGCCATGTTCTCATCCATACACCTACTGCATCATATATTGCATTCGCTATAGCAGGAGCGGCTCCATTACAACTGATCTCTGATACCGATTTACTACCGAATGGTCCATAAGGATCATCAGTGGGGATCAGTATGGCCTGAAAATCTTCTGGAAGCTCTGAGATCATCGGAACTCCGTAATCTTTGAGATCAGTAGTGAGACAAGTACCATTGTCATCTAAGATCATATCCTCATAAAGAGTATGACCTATAGATTTGAAACTTCCACCATAGATCTGGCCCAAAGCCAACTCAGGATTTATTGGTGTACCACAATCCTGCAAAGCATAGTATTTATCGAGTTTGATCTCACCAGTCCTCTTGTTAACTGAGACCTGACAGAAATGCGCACCATAAGGGAAAGCTGCATCTTCTGTTGTGAATGATGCATAACCCATGAGTTGCCCCATACCAAGTCCTGCCTGAGTATCCTGAGCTAACTGCCAATAGGTGATCTCCTTTCCACTCTGAGAGACTACCTTTCCAGGGGTCTGAAGACTAAGGTATTCTACCTTTTCCTCTAAAGAGACTGCTGCAGCCTCAAGGATCTTAGCTTTTAGGTCTTCAGCCGCTAATTTAGAAGCACTCCCAGAAAAGAAGGTCCCGCTTGATGCATAGGCGCCTGTATCGAAGGGAGTATTGTCGGTATCACCTGAAAGTATCGATACCTGCTCCATATCAACACAGAGGACCTCTGCTGCAAATTTCACTGATACAGTATCTAGACCTGTACCGAGATCTGCTCCACCAGAGTGTAACATGAACGTCCCATCTGCAAGCATCTTGATGTCAGCACAAGAATGGTCCAAACCAGGAAGACCAGAGCCCTGTTGTATAATAGCAACACCCTTTCCAACCGAAATATTCGGATCATCTGATAGTTCATCTTTTTTCCAGTCAATCATCTCTGATCCTATAGAGAGCGCGCCATCGAGGCCACAACTCTTTACTAGGGCAGGTGTTCCTTCTCTGCCTTCACCAAGGCATCTTAAGATTTCCAACAGAGAACCCTCACGAACTCTGTTCATCTCAAGGATATCGAGGAGGTCGAGACCAAGTTCTGCTGAAAGTTCTCCGAGAGCCGTCATGAGCGCATAACTTCCCTTAGGTGCTCCATACCCCTGATAAGCCCCGGTAGGAGGTATATTACTATAATAGGTAGTCACATCGAACTTCATATTATCACAGAGGACAAGAGGTAGGGATTTCGAGCAAGCATTCATCGGAACTGTCAGACAATGGTTTCCGAAAGGTCCTGTATTGGCTCTGACATCCATATATACAGCTGTGAGTTTTCCATCACGCTTAGAACCGAGTTTAACAGTTATCTTCATAGGATGGCGAGTACTATTACCAATGAATTCCTCTTCACGGGAATAGTGATAGAGTACTGGTCTTCCCGTAGTGAATGTTGCATAAGCTGTTACATCCTCTAACAAGATATCCTGTTTTGAACCATAGCCTCCACCAACTCGCTCTTTTATTACATGTATCTTGTTTTCGCTGATTCCGAGCGCAGCTGCAACAATCCTTCTTAAATGCCATGGTACCTGAGTCGATGCATGAATCACGACTCGGTCATTATCCATCTTCGCATAGGAGATATGGGTCTCTAATGGAGTACATTGAATCTGTGAAGTCTCATAGGTCCTCTCAATGATCGTATCTGCCTCACTGAAACCAGAATCTATATCACCAATAGCCCCATGTGCTCCTGCTGCGATGTTCTTATGTGAATCAGCATGAAGCGGGAACTGATAAATGACCTTACCATCCCGACTATCAGAACTCTGATTATATTCATTTAGATTATCTGGTGCACCGACTACATACTCAACCACCCCATTCTGCACGACTGGAGCGTCATGTGCCATTGCCTGATCAACGGTAAATATCGGTTTCAAGACTTCATACTCAACCTTGATCAAGCTGATCGCTTCAAGGGCGATCTCAGGAGTCTCGGCTACTACTGCAGCGACCCTGTCACCAACATGTCTGACCTTCTGGTTGAACATCCTACTGTCATAAGGTGAAGGCTCAGGGAATCCCTGACCAGCAGAGCCATAATAGACATCGGGACAGTTCTTATAGGTTATAACTGATACCACACCAGGTAGTTCTTCTGCATCCTGAGTGTCAATCTGAGTGATATAGGCATGGGCATGAGGAGATCGGAGCATCTTCAGATGGCAGGAACCCTGCTCAACCATATCCTCTACAAAAGCTCTTTGCCCAGATACGAGTTTAGCCCCATCAACCTTTGGTTTCACCTTTCCTACGATTCTCAGATCATCCCTGAATTCAGGAGCTATCTCAGTCGTATAGCCAGGATCATTCATACGTTCCTTTGCTAGTTTTACAGCGGTAAAAAACTGTTTATATCCTGTAGCCCTATTGAAAAGCCCTGATAGAGCATCTTTAATCTCTACCTCTGTGGGATCTTTGATCCTTTCGAGGAGTTCTGTGATCAAGAGTGCTGCTGCAGGAGCATTATATGCTGACTGAACTACTCCAGCATCGATCATTGCCTGTTGTACGACACTGAGTCGTCTACCCCTTAAAAGTGATTCTGGGGTGACAATCTCCTTTCCATCAACTTGAGCCAAGGTAATAAGATTTGCATAGACGGGTATACCATTTACCAGTATCGTATCACTTCCTGCAAACCCCTCTGCATCATCACTGTCTCTTACTGATATATAGCCCTCTTTCTTGAGTACTTTCTGTAGACTTATCCCAGCATCACCAAAGAGTTCTTTGAATACACCATTTATCTTACAAGCGATCTTCATCTTTCATGACCCCCTAAGGCCTCATTCATAAGGTCTGTTATGGTAATACCAACTAAATATTGTTTATATTCCGAACTTCCTGTTATATCATCAGCAGGTTCAATCACTTTTTTCACAGCCATCAAGCATTGTTCCTCATTCTGAAGATCTCTATTCATCACACTTTGTTCGATAATAGGAAGACGTTTGATCCCACATCCAAGAGACCCGACGGCAATCCGAACATCAGTCAAAACACCTTCTTTCAGATCTGAACCAAAAGAGATAAGGGCATCAGGTGTTCTTTGAGCCGTCCGAGAGTATCTTCGGGTCTTCACGAAACGATCCTGTTTCTTGATGAATATCTCTGACAGACAACAGCCTGAGAAATTCTCGAAATTTTCAACATATTCTCTTATTGGAATATCCTCATTGAGGATCTCCCCTTTTCGATCGATATCGATAGTATGTATCCTAGCCTTAGCTGCAATACAGGTAGGTAGCAGGTAGGAATCATCCCTACATGAGGCAATATTTCCGCCAATTGTAGCCATATTCCTTAAAGTCCTGGATCCTGCGAATCCTGCAGCAGCTTTTATATAGTCAGGGATTACAGGCGAATCGATCAGCTGTTGAAGAGTGACCATCGCACCAATGGTGATACCAGCCTCAGTCTCCCTAATCTCATCTAAACCAAGATTCTCCATACTCAGACCGATGAAAGAACCATCGGAATGAGGAGAGTCTAGCCTGTTTATCTCCGTACCACCAGCAATGAACAGACTTCGTGATCCTAGTTCTGCTCTATGTTGTAGAAGTTCTGTAAGTGATTTACTGATAATCAAATCTGAAATCATCTTCTCCTCCCTATTATTTTGACAAATTCATGATCCTCTCCGCTATAGTATTAGCCTTAGTGGAGAGTTCCTCTTCTGATATACCTACCAATCTCCCTTCATCAACGACTACTTTACCCTGTACGATCGTATATGCCGTCCCATGGTTATAGCCGGTGAAGATGAGTGAGGCAAGCGGATCAGATAAAGATCCTGCATACTCGAATGTGCTTATATCAAAGATTGCTGCATCAGCTGCATACCCCTCTTCGAGTTTTCCAACACCATCAAAGTGGAGAAGTTCAGCACCATTCTCCGAAGCCATCTTGAAGATATCCTTTGTGCGTATCGCATCAGAACCATATTTGACTCTCTGAAGCAGAAGCGCATTCCTCATCTCTCCAAGAAAATCGGAGGAGTCATTAGAGGCTGAGCCATCAACACCAAGAGCAACGTTGATTCCCATCGGGAGCATCTCATGAACTCGACAGATACCTGATCCTAATCTCATGTTAGAAGAGGGACAATGAGCTATATGCGTATGTGTTTCCTGTAGCAACTTCAATTCATCATCATTGAAATGGATCCCATGAGCATAGAATACATCATCTCCGATAAAGCCACACTCTTCCATAAGTGCAAGAGGTCTTTTCCCATAGACTTCCACACAGAAGTCGTTCTCATCAATGGTCTCTGCTAAATGGGTATGGATCGAAACACCATATTCTCTTGCAAGTTTCACTGAATCTTTCATCAATTCTTTAGTAACACTAAAAGGGCTACAAGGTGCAAGAACGATCTTTCTCATCGCGTGAGATGAATCATCATGATATTCTTGAATCACTCGAAGACTATCCTCAAGAATCTCCTTCTCACTCTGAACCACGGAATCAGGTGGCAGTCCACCATCTTTCTTACTAAGAGACATTGAACCCCTGGTAGGACTGAATCGCATCCCCAATCTATCGGCAGCACTGAATTGGACTCCCATCATATCGGCAGTGAAAGATCTTGGATAGAGATAATGGTGATCGGTTGAAGTCGTACAACCAGTCTTTAACAACTCACCCATAGCAAGAAGAGATGAGTAGTACACCGCATCTTCGTCTATATACTTCCAAACTTCATACAGATGTTTGAGCCAATCGAACAATTTAGCATCCTGTACAGCAGGAAGATTCCTTGTAAGGGTCTGATAGAAGTGATGGTGAGTGTTGACGAAACCAGGGACTACCACATGGGTAGAACAATCGATCGATCTAGCTCCTGCGGGAACCGTGATTTCCTTAGCAATCTTCTTAACAACTCCATCTGCCATGAGCAGATCATACCCTCTCAATGCCTCTTTATCTGATGAGATATGCAGATAGTAGATGTTCTTTAGGACAACAGTACTCATATTAGGACTCCATAGTTAATGATTCAATATACTGATCAAGTAGATTGAGAGAAACCTGCTTTCTATAGACAGCAGTGGATCTCTGATCATCAATTGGCTGAACCATCGCCACATAATCGGGACGAATTTCAGAATATAGCTCCTTCAGCTTTTCAATGGATAATCCGATGAGTTTTTTTTCAGTCTCTACTGAACGAACTACAGTCGGGCCAACGGCTCCGAATGACAGTCTTATATCATCTATGCGTCCGGCTTTGATCTTTGCCAGTCCACAGAAGGATAGCTTTGATAGAGCATTGGCTTTTCTCGTGCCAACTTTTCTATACAGTGTATGGGTGAAACTCTCAATCGGTATCATGACAGCTGTCATGATCTCATCATCTCCTAGGTCCTTTCGACCTGGTCCTGAGATGAATTCCATGATTGAGATTTGTCTAGCCCCATGGAGAGATGTAAGTTCTACTCTAGCATTGAGTGCATAGAGTACACTTATCGTATCACCTGCCGGGGAAGCATTACAAATATTTCCTGCTACAGTACCAAGATTACGCAAAGCAGGTGCTGCCATTTGGCTGACAGCAGTTCTTAATACTTTAGGAACCTCAGAGCATTGTTCTACCTCTGATAATGTGGCTCCAGCACCAATTCGTATCTCTTTCGGTTGTATATCAATATATCTGATCTCTGAGAGATGATTGATGAACATGACAGGCCATGGGAAATCGGGTTGGGTACCAGCCCAACTTCTAAATCTGACCATCAGATCGGTTCCACCTGCAAGAGGTATTGCTTTTTCATCTTTTCTGATCTTCAATGCCTCTTCGAGAGTTCGTGGGTGAAATGTCTTTACCATATGCCTTCTCCTCTCTCTGAAGCTAACTGAACACCTTTGATGATCATATCATAACCGGTACAACGGCAAAGATTCCCAGACAGTCCTACCTTGATCTCATCGATCGTCGGATGAGCATTAACTCTTAACAGGGCAATACTAGCCATGACCATACCGGGTGTACAGAACCCGCATTGTACCGCTCCTGAATCTGCGAAAGCATCAATGATGCATCGACCCTCATCTGAGTTTCTCAATCCTTCTAGGGTTTCGATGCTACAACCTGCTACAGTCCCTATAGGAACCATACAAGAATTGACGAGAAGCCCATCTTTGAGTACAGAGCAGGCCCCGCACTCACCCTCGCCACACCCCTCTTTGACCGCAGTAAGTCCGAGGTCCTCACGAAGGATATCCAAAAGACGGGTAGCTCCCTCAGCTTCTACAGAGATCTTCTTATTATTTAAAACGAATGCTATTTCAGTCACGATTCTTAACCTCCATGATATATTCAGGAGTAACCGGAATCTTATAGACCTTCTTTCCGATCGCATATTCGACTGCATCAGCAAAAGCTGAAGCTCCACCGTCAAATACGAGTTCTCCTAAACCTTTAGCACCAAAAGGCCCATTCTCGTAGGGATTCTCAATGAGCTGACTGCTCATCATAGGGAAATCCATCGAGGTTGGTATGATATAATCAGCTAGAGTATTCTGCTGGAACTTGCCATCTTTATAATCTAATTTCTCCAGTGAGCCATATCCTAGTGCCTGTATCACTCCACCGTTTACTTGACCATGAACGATCATCTCGTCGATAGCCACTCCAACATCATGAGCGGTCCAAATCCCCTTGGTCTCGACCTCTGCAGTCGCAGGATCGACTTCTACCTCTATAGCACAAACACCCCAACCATAGGTCGGATAGGCATCTCCCTGTAGGGTCGCCTGATCCCATTCACACCCTTCGGGATGTATGTAATTCACCAGTACTTCGACCTCTTCATCTTCATCCCATCGCTCTTTGAGTTCTCGGGAAGCTCGCTCAACCAATTTACCAACTACCATCAATGATCGTGATGCAACAGTAGGTCCAGAATTTGGAACTTTTGAGGTATCTGGGTTATCACAAGAGATCATTTCAATTGGAATCTCGAGAACCTGTGCGGCGATCTTTGGGAAAGTGGTTTGTAACCCCTGCCCCATCTCTACATTCGAGAGTAGGATCTCAACATTTCCATCCCCATGTTTGAGCATCTTAAGTTTTGCTTTAATAATCTCTTGTTCACCGTTTCCAGTGAAACCAGCACCATGCTGATAGAAAGATATTCCTATTCCTCTACCGGAACCTGGAGTATACTCAGCTAGTTTCTCTTCAATGGAACCAGCTGCATATACCTTCTCAAGCATCTCTTCGAGTTTGACTTCATCATGCATGATACCATTAGTGATCGTAGTATCACCTTTCTTCATAAAATATCTTCTTTTGTATTCTACAGGAGAGATACCAAGGTTTCGAGCAATATGAGACATATGCATTTCAGCCAAGAAAAGCCCCTGCGGAGCACCAAAACCCCTGAAGGCATCTGAAGGGAAAGCATTCGTCGCTACAGATCGACCATGAACATGTACATTCGCTATGTCATATACACTATTGATCGAGAAGATCGCTCTCTGTAATACGATATTGGAACAACTCATATAGGCCCCGGCGTTGATGGTCACATCAACATCCATTGCTACTATATTCCCCTTAGCATCAAGACCGGTTCTGAAGATACCTCGACTGGGGTGTCTCTTAGCGGTAAAGCTCAGGTCCTCTTTTCTGTCGAAGACCACCTGAATAGGCTTCCTGATCACATCGACAGCTACAGCTAATGGTGCAGCGATGATATCTGGAAAGTGTTCTTTTCCTCCGAAAGCCCCACCAGTCGTAGCCTGCTTGATCACGATATTATCTTGATCAGTATTCAACACAGGAGATATAGCTTTCTTGATATAGAAAGGACACTGGCTTGAGGCGATGATGACATACTTGCCATTTTCGTAATAACCAACGAGTCCTTGTGGTTCCATGTAGACATGTTCTTGATAGCCTGTATTGATTTCCTCTTCGAAGACAGTCACAGCTTCAGCGAAGCCTTTTTTGACATCACCTTTATTTAGATGGTAATCACCATAACAGTTATCTTCACCGTAGATCTTACCACTTTTTAGAGCTAATCCCTCATCTATCGAGAAGGCCTCTTCAAGCTCTTCATATTCTATCGAGATAGCATCTTCGAGGTCTAGGATCTTCTGTCTGTCAGGACCAACGAGCATACCAACAGTCTCACCATAGAAGAGTACCTCATCTTTTACGAATACAGGCCAATCGTTACTGATCTGCTGGATCTCATTCTTACCTCCGGTGGGAATATCATCTTTGGTGATGAAATAATACCCATCCGGGAGTTTTGGACTTTTTATTGATTTGATTCTAGCATGAGAGCGTAGAGCACGGACTAACCGACCGTATTGAAGATCCTCAAAATCCATATCTGAGATATACTTCGTAATACCGCCGGCCTTATCGAATGCATCGACTCTGCGGATAGAATCACTTATTCTTTTTTTCATAGGATCATATCCTCCGCACTGAATATACTAATTTTTTCCTTCTAACGAATAGGGTAGCATCGCATAGAATGCTGAACAGATCTCAAGGTCTTCTACTCTGTTGATCTCGTTAGGAGCATGAGCCTGATTCTCATCTCCAGGACCGAATCCGATAGCAGGGATCTTATGTCTTCCTGTAGTAGCTACACAGTTTGTTGAAAAGGTCCATTTATCTACGACTGGATCTTTAGTATAGAGTGCTTTAAAGGATTCAACAGCTGATTGAACAAGGTAATGATCTTCTTGGATCTTCCAAGTTGGGAAATAGAGTTCCTGACCATAATCAGCATCCTTCCATCCACGTTTTGTATATTCCGGCATGATGACTTCTATAGCATCTACTGATTCTCCGATTGCTTCTGACATATATTTCTTCACTTGACCGATAGCAAGTTCAGCATCTTCGCCCCAAGTCAATCTTCTGTCCATATAGATCATAGCCTGATCTGGAACTGCACACTGTGAAGGTCCTTTTACATCGATCTGAGAAACTACAATTGTACCTTTACCGAGGAAATTATCATCATCAGGCTGTAGATCAGCATTGAGTTGTTCGATAGCCAGACAAGCTTTTGCAGCTTTGTATGCAGCGCTGACTCCACGTTCTGGAGCAGAGCCATGAGATGATACACCCTTGATGAATGCCTGGATCTCCATTCGTCCTCGATGACCTCTGTAGATCTGGCAAGAGGTTGGTTCTGTTGAGACTACAAGGTCTGGTTTGAACCCTTCTTCTTCAATCAGGTATTTCCAACACATTCCATCACAATCCTCTTCCATAACGGTAAAGGTAAAATAACAGCTGTATTCTCCACCATATTCGAGTTCTTTGAGAATCCTACCGGCTGTGATCATTGATGCAGCACCACCCTTCTGATCCGAAGTACCTCGCCCCAAGATTAAACCATCTTTGATAGTCCCACAGAATGGATCGAAGGTCCACTGTGAAGGATCACCGACCTCTACTGTATCGATATGAGCATCATATGCAATCTCTTTAGGTCCATACCCTACTCTACCAACGACACTACCGAGTCCGTCGATACGAACCTCATCAAACCCAGCCTCTTCGCAAAGTGTCACGATAAGTCTACATACTTCTTCTTCCTGGCTGCTGTATGATTTTGCCTGTACCATCTTTGATAGATTGATCGCTGTATAATCTCTGTACTCTTTTGCCATCTCAAGGATCTTGTTCTGCATTTCCATATTAAAAAATCTCCTAATAGTTATTAATTATATATATCACAAGTGAATAAACGTTCACTTACATTCTTAAACCAAAGAATCTACTCGATCCCAAACCGCTTTTGCCTGTTGTGAAGCATCCGCATACATCTTCTCCACATCAAATGGGAACTCTCTATTCTCCATGACGATCTTACCATCGACGATCACACTGTTCACACTGCCGGAACCAAGACCGAACGCAATATGACCTGCGATGTTCTCTGGAACAAGAGGAGTCGGAGACTGATAATCGGAGATGACAAGGTCAGCTTTATAACCAGGAGCAATCCTGCCGAACTGAGACCCGAAATATCTCGAAAGCAGTTCATTTCCTCTTGCAACGGCTGGGAGAAAGTCTCCGGGCCACATCGGACCACCTGCGTCTCTATGCTTGAAGAACGCGAACTTCATCTCTTCGAACATATCTGCACCGATGCCGTCAGATCCGATAAGCAGATTCTTGATCTTGGGAAGATTCTTATTATAACCAACATGGTTATTCATGTTCGATCTAGCATTATGAGCTAAGAAAGCATCCTTCTCATTCAAGAGATCAATCTCATCATCAGAGAGGAAGATCCCATGTACGAGGATCGCCTTGTCATCGATCAATCCAAAGCTATCAAGTCTATCTATGATATCCATCCCATAATGATGATGAGACCAGGAAATGTCATATGCATCCTCTGCAATATGGAGATGCATCCCTCTCCCAGTCGAGCTAATTGCATCTGCCATCATCTCAAGACCCTCATCTGCAATGGTGAACGGAGCATGTCCTCCAATTGCAGCCTCAACGAGATAGGTCCGCTCAGGGTCTTTCTTATCTGCATCAACCTCTTTTGCAAAGGCAATATTCTCTTCTACTCCAGCTTGCATCTCTGCGAGGCCACCATTTCGATCGGTAACCTCATAACAAGTCATCCCTCTCAGACCGGTATCTTCAAATCCTCTTTTTATCTGGTGTAGTGAACCTTTGATAAAATTGGGACTTGCATGGTGATCAACCACCGCAGTCGTCCCTGCTTTAATGGCATCCAAAGAGCAGATCAAGGAGGAATAATAGGTCGATTCCTCATCTAAAGCTCTATCCATCCTCCACCAGAGATTCTTCAATGTTGAGATAAAATCCGGGGATGGGGGGATATTTGCAGTAATCCCTCGAGATAACCCTGAATAATAATGATGATGAGAACATACCATTCCTGGATGAACTATCTTACCCTTCACATCTATGATTTTGTCTGCATCTACCCCTTCTGAAGCAGAAGGACCGACAGCGGTGATAAGATCGTTATCGATTATGATTTCGACATTCTTCCTGACTTCACAGGGAGCAAATCCTATTACAGTAGCATTCTTTATAACTGTTATTCCCATATTATTCTCCAACAGGCCCTAGTAGATAGCTATAATTCAGCATGATCGTCTCAATGAGAACAGCAAATTGCTCATCGATCTCTTCTATGATGGTTCCATCGCTTTCCATAGTCAGATTCATGACAGTTTTATCCTCGAGTCTTACCACCAATGCATCATTAGTAAGATACATCCCTGGATTCTCAGAATTCTTAAAATCATCCTCTCTACTAAAAATGCTGAACTTATCTTTATAGGGTCGGCCATCCCAAGGACAGAAATTAGCGCAGTTACCACATTCGTTACAATAGGCATCTAAGTGAACGATCTCAAAGGGATTGTCATACATTCCACTGTTTCTTACATCGATGGTCACATTAGCTCTATTAGGACAGACCTCTACACATTTATTACAGATATATGAGCATTCAAGGCATCTCTTTGCTTCGAGTTTACCGAATTCTGTATCACTCATGGTGCGCTGTGCGGCATCAAGTATTCGTCCCTTCTTTGCTTCGATATCACCGAAGAATGCATTCTCTGCACTTTCAATCTCTTCGCTCTCTTGCTCTGAAAGTTCTTCGTACTCCTCTTCGTGCTCATGTTCATGCTCATGTTCGTGATCATGTTCCTCAGGACCAAGAATCTTATCGATCGCAGCTTCTACTGCTTTTCTTGCACTTGCAATACACTCAACGACCGTTGAAGGCCCCGTTTTCGCATCACCGATAAGGAAAACCCCTTCAACTGATGTCTCAAGGGTCTTGTCGTCAACGATAGCCCAACCCTGTTCATTGAGTCCAATACCCATATCTTCTAGTGCTTCACCATCAACATGTTCACTGATCGCTGTGATCATAGAGTCTACCTGTAAGGTAAAAGTCTCATCAGTAGCTACAGGCCTTCTTCTCCCTGAAGCATCAGGAGCCCCAAGTTCCATAACTCTACAGACTAGTTCACCCTCTTTACTCATCGATTCTGGATTTGTCAGGAATCTAAATACAGCTCCTTCTTCTATTGCATTATCGTACTCTTCAAGATCGGCAGGCATCTCTCTTTTGGTTCTTCTATACAGTACATCTACAGATTTCACTCCAGGAACTGTCAATGCCGCTCGAGCACTATCCATCGCAGTGTTTCCACCTCCAACAATCGCTACATGTTCTCCCAAGGAGACTGATGAAGGATCTTTTCTGTACGCTCCGAGGAAAGAAAGCGCTTCAAGGACTTTAGTCCGGTCACCTTCTAACGGCATTGGATTGTCGACCTCAGCTCCGACTCCAACGAAAACGAAGGAGAATCCATCCTTTTTCAAGGCCTCAACAGAAATAGAATCTTCTGCTACACCAAACTCGAATTTGACTCCATGTTTTTTGATAAATTCAATATCGGCTTCAATCGCAGCTTCAGGAAGCCTGAAACCTGGAATGACATGTCTAACGACACCACCAGCACTCTCTTCTCGTTCGAAGACAGTAACCTTGAAACCGGCACGAGCTAGGAAATAAGCAGCAGATAAACCTGCAGGCCCAGCACCAACGACTGCTGCAGAGAAGTCACTCTGATCTGGAGCTTCCCAGTCTTTGATATATTCATCATAGCCGTTATCTACGGCTATCCTCTTCATCTCTCTTATCTCTACCGCGCCCTCATAATCCATTCTAGTACAGTTGTACATACACTGATGATCACAAATATGTCCTGTGATGTTGGGAAGTGCATTCTTATCATAGATTACAGCTAAAGCCTCAGCATATTGCCCCTCTCCGATGAGATAAAGATATTCAGGTACATCCTGATGTATCGGACAGGCCACTGTACAAGGTGCGACATAACAATCAAACATAGGGAGGGGCTTCTTAGTCGAAATCGCTTCGACTCCTCTAAAATCTTTGTTACTGTATTCAGCGCTTACAGACTCTGCCGCTAATGTATTCAATGCCGGGAGGTCGATCTTGTTAACAATCCACCCCTTAGACTCCTCACAGATTGTTGCAAGCTGATTCATCCTCACATATCCACCCGGTTTGAGGAGGTCTGTAGCTAACGTGATGGGGTGTATCCCTGATTCGAAAATCTTCTTCACATTCTTAGCATTAGCACCTCCGGAATATGAAATAGGAAGATCACCACCAAACTCTATTGAGAGCTTGTTAGCAAGATTGATACTCAGAGGGAATAATGCCCTACCTGACATATACATCTCTGAGCCAGGCAACTCGCCCTGATCATTCACAGATCCTAAGGTATTGGTAAGCTTCACTCCAAACAGTCTTCCATGCTCTTTAGAAATAGCTATGAGTCTTGTAAGCATTGCAACGGCATCAGGATATTGAAGGTCATGATCGAAAGATTCCTGACTCAGATGCAAATAATCAAAACCTAGTGAATCTAGTGTATTTCGTACGAACTCATATCCGAGCAGTGTGGGGTTGAGTTTTACGAAAGTGTTGATCTTTTTCTCTGTGAGCATATAGGAGCAAATCGCCTCGATCTCTTTTGGAGGGCATCCATGCATTGTCGATAGAGTGACTGAGGGAGAGATGGTCCTACCGATCCTCTCTCCTATTCCTTTAAGTAGAGCATAATCTACATCAGCACCAAAGCAGTCAAGGAATTCGCCTTCTACGATGAGCGCCTCGATCTCCTCTATATAACTGTTGAAGACTTCATTACCTGAAGAGTCCATCATAGAATCTATATATGTCTGCATCTTCTCAGTTTTTATACCATCGAGGTCATAGCCGACACTCATATTGAAGATGAATGAGGGATCTTTAATCTTTATCCCCGAGAAAGTCTCCTCTAACAGATGTAATATGATCCAAGCCTTGATGTACTCATCATAGGCTTTCTCTAAAGTATATTCTGTAGACCATTCTATATTATAGGCCTCATCCCTTGCATCAATACACGGTTTATCGATCTCCAGGGTATCCATAATCTGAACAGTCTTCAACTCCATGAACCTTCCACCTGTAAGATAGGAGGCGATGATATTCTGTGAAAGTTGTGTATGTGGACCTGCTGCAGGCCCAATTGGTGTCGAACAGCTTTGTCCTAACACATCTATAGTCTTTTCTGTTGTCTTATAAAAATCTTCTTTATGAATTCCGAAAATTGTTTGATTCTCTTTATATTCTGCCGCGATTCGAGTCAAAAGCTCTCGAAAAGGTACAGGTCTCATAATATCACCCATAAGTTCTCCTTAAAATCGTGATTATAAAAATCCCTAATAATATTGTACTGCCTATACTGGTTCTGTCAACAATAAGTTGCAACAATTCGCAACAAATTGTATAATAAGAATAAATAATAGTTGACTTACCTTTATAGTTGGTGTAAAAATAAAGAAACAGATGATATTTCTATGTTTACATAAATATTTTAATTGTTATTTGACTTTTTACTAAGTTAGCTTAAAATTTTTTATTACCTATCGACGGAGGAAATGATGATAGATTTAACCATGCATGAAGAGATTAGAGAAAAAAACATTCAAAGATGTAGAGAAAAAGGGATTGTATATCCTACATTCGCACAGATGAAGGACCCTTCACTCAACCCTAAGAATATCGAGGATAAACTCGCTAAGACAGGTCTTTGGGATGTAGATCCTGTGAATCTCTTCAGAATCACATGGAAAAACGAACCTGTAGAAAAAGGTGGGAAACATTATGGTGTAAACTATATTGAAATCCCTAGAGAGATCTCAGGAACAAAAGCTAGGATCTTTGCTCTAGTCGGTAAATGGTTCCCAACAGGAGCTCATAAAGTAGGAGCGACTTACGGATGTCTAGCCCCTGCGCTTACTACTGGAAACTTTGACTCAACAGCTCAAAAAGCAGTTTGGCCCTCAACTGGTAACTACTGTAGAGGTGGAGCCTATAACTCACAGCTTCTCGGTTGTGACTCAATAGCTATACTTCCTGAAGAGATGAGCCAAGAGAGATTCGATTGGTTACAGAAAGTAGCTGGTGAAGTCATCGCAACTCCTGGTTGTGAGAGTAATGTAAAAGAGATCTTTGACAAGTGTCATGAATTGAATGCTGAACGGGGTGACAACATCGTAATTTTCAATCAGTTCGACCAGTTCGAGAATTACCTCTGGCACTACTCTATCACAGGATCTGCTATCGAAGAGTTACTCAATGCTGAGAAAATCTCCAAAGGTCAACTCAAAGCTTATGTATCAGCAACAGGTTCTGGTGGAACTCTAGCTGCTGGAGATTACCTAAAACAGAGATATCCAGAAGTACTAGTCGGAGCTGCTGAGGCACTCCAGTGCCCTACACTTTTAAGAAATGGTTTTGGTGGTCATAGAATCGAAGGAATCGGTGACAAACATGTTCCTTGGATACACAACGTAAGAAACACCGATATGATCCTTGCTGTTGATGATAATGACTGTATGGACCTTTTCAGACTCTTCAATGAAGAGAACGGAAAAAAAGAACTTCTAGAAGATGGTGTCACTAAAGAGTTCATCGAAAAACTGGAACTGTTTGGAATCTCAGGAATCGGAAATGTTCTTGGTGCTATCAAAATGGCTAAATACTATGAGATGGAAGCAGATGATGTAATCGTGACTGTTCTAACAGACTCAGCTGAGATGTATGAATCTCGTCTTGTAGAGATGAATAAGGCTCGAGGAGAGTTCACTCCTAAGGATGCTGCAGGAACCTATCAGGCTTCTCTCATGCACCAGACCATGGAACATGCAAAAGAACTCAGCTACTATGACAGACTCGCAGTGCACAACCTCAAATACTACACATGGATCGAGCAGCAGGGAAAAGAACTTGAAGACCTCAATGCACAATGGTATGACAGAGAATATTGGACTAGAATCCAGGCTCTTGAACCAAAGATCGATGCACTTATCACAGAATTCAACGAGAAAGTTGGGCTGTAAGTCATTCTTACATAAAAAAGACCGGGCAGACCTGCCCGGTTTCTTCATATATAAGGAGTAATACGATGCGTTTTACCTATAGATGTGCAGATTGTGGAACCCGTTATGATACTGATGAGATCATGTATCGATGTCCTGCCTGCGATTTTCCGACTAGTGGTGATTTTCAACGAGGAAACCTCATTGTTGATCTTAACCATGAGGACCTTAAAGAGTTGAGTACCAGAGAACATATAACACCCCAGGACTTCTTTCCTTATGAGATCCCAACACCAGAAGCATACCCGGTAGGGAATACTCCTCTTGCCACATCACCACGACTCAGTAAGACCTATGGGATAAAGAACTTGAGATTCAAACTAGATGGTCAAAACCCTTCAGGTTCATTCAAGGATAGAGCATCCCAACTCATAGCTGCTCAAGCTCTCAGTAAAGGTGAGAACAAAGTAGTCCTTGCTTCTACTGGGAATGCGGGATCTGCAATGGCCTGTGCGGGAGCAGCCTATGGTCTTGAGATCGTTCTGTTCGTACCAGCTTCTGCACCAGTGAACAAATTAATGCAGTCAGTATTGTATGGAGCACATGTAATACCGGTTAATGGTACCTATGATGATGCCTTTGCCCTCTCAATCGCCTATTCACAAGAATATGGTGGTATAAACAGAAATACTGCCTATAACCCCATGACGATTGAAGGAAAGAAGAGTATCAGTATAGAACTCTTCGAACAGATGGGAAGAAAACTCCCCGATGTGGTATATGTACCCGTGGGTGATGGAGTCATCATCTCAGGTGTCTATAAAGGGTTTTATGATCTGATGGCAGCAGGTATCACAGATAAGGTACCGGCTCTAGTCTGTGTTCAATCCTCAGGTAGTGATGCGATCAGTAGAGCTTGGGAAAGTGGTGATTATAAGGTATTGGAAAAGGCAACAACAACAGCCGATTCTATATCTGTCTCATCACCTGCGAATGGACGGATGGCAGTAGAATACATTAAGTCATCTAAGGGCTGGTCAACTATCATCAATGATGATGATATCTCAGAGGCTCAGCTTGAACTTGCAAGAGATTCAGGTCTATTTGCTGAACCTGCAGCTGCTGCTGCTTGGGCTGGTGTCATTGCTGATAAAGAGACTATCATTGAAAGATTTGGGGAAGAAGCTGAAGTTCTGGTACTACTTACCGGAACAGGATTCAAGGATATGAAATCTTTTGACGGCAAAGTTTCCATACCTCCCTCAATCGAACCAGATATTGATGCAATGCGCACCTATATGAATAAATAAGAGATCAAATCCTGCCATCCGGCAGGATTTTTTGTATCTTCTCTAATAGTTGTACGAGATAAAGCAACATGGTATAGTAGAATAATCAAATCAGAATAATATTGGAGAGTATCATATGGAACTTTTTTTAATTGGTCTTGGTATCGGTTTACTCCTCTGTCTCATATCTATCATCAACACAGTAAGAATCAAGAGCATAAACAAAAAAGAGATTCAGAAGATCAAGGATATCGTATCTCAGAAACTCGATATCGAATCTGACTCACTTACCTCTATGAAGACTGAAATCAAAGGCTTGAAAGAACAGAATGAGAATCTACGAGTAAGTGTTCGTTCCCTTTCTACAAAGACCTCAAAAAAGGAACTCACTCGTTTTCAGGTCTATGATAGAGCAATAGAGATTATGTCTTTGAAAGCCCCTGGCTTCGCACCAGCGTGGCAGACTGCATTACGAGAAAGTGAAGATGAACTTGAGAAGGTATTCTTCGGTTTTAAGCCTTTTATGAGAAAAGCAGTCGCAGGTAAGATCACCGATAAATCTGATGCCGCACTTCGAATTGAAGATGTCACACCTCAAAATGAGGTAAGGACTATTGACGAAACAAATGATTAAAAGAGCCTCTAAAGGTGTACTGACACTTGGAGATGTGAATCCTGATATCATCCTACCTCTCGCATCAGACCGTAGTGCTCAAGAGTTGCTTCGTGCTGGGGTATCCGGAGGAGGAACAGTCGCAAATGTAGCAAGTGGACTGGGACGACTTGGAATCCCAGTCTCTTTCTGTGGCAAGACCGGAAATGATGCCTTCGGGCATCTCATGGCAAAGAAGCTCGCAGAAGATGGTGTCGATCTAACGCATCTTACCTACGATGACGAATATTTCACTAACATGGTATTGGGTGTCATAGAACCAGATGGTGAAAGGACAATCTTCGTATGGCCACCTGAAGGTGCTGCCCAATCAAGACTCTTAAGAACTGATTTATCTTTCCCCAAGACTGATTTCTCTCATTTACATATCTCAACGATCAATCTGCGGGAGGAACCTTCTGCAGATGCGATACTCTGGTGTATAGAATCTGTAAAAGAATCTGAGATCATCACTACGTTCGACCTAAACCTCAGAATGGAGTTCTTCAAGGATGATGCCCATTTTGAAGACAATCTCAAACGCGCATTACTTGCTTCTGATATCATACTTGGTTCCGCATATGATGAGATCATTCCTCTGACAGGAATCCATGATCCCGAAAAAGCCGCTAGAGCATTAGCAGAGGACAAGACTGTCATCTCTAGACTGGGTAAAGATGGAGTCCTTTGTGTTGATTCAAAAAAGACCACCTTCATCCCTGCTTTTGAAGTTGATGTCCTAGATACTATAGGAGCAGGTGATGCCTTTGATAGTGGCTTCATTGCAGCTCTTTATAGGGGAGCATCCCCACATAAGGCTATCAACATGGGGAATGCCTGTGCAGCTTTCAGTATCACACAGCAGGATGCAAGAAGTTGTCCAACACATCTAGAACTACAAACTTTTTTGAATGAAAGATATGAGGGAGATTCCTGGAAGGAGCTATTCTTTGTTTAAGAGAATGTTCTTTTTGTTGTCTTTTATACTGTTTGTCATGTCACCTCTAACAGCAGATGATAACTCTATGGAGCTCAACCTGACCAATGACCTATTTGAGATAGAATTCTTCGATCCTACAGCTGATACGCTATCATCAACGCTCACCTATACGACCCTTGCTCTACCTGCCCTACTTCTCTTTGAAGAACAAGACTCCCCTTGGGGTTTACCATTAGCTTATGGAACTGCTATAGGTTCGACTCTCCTCATAAAGAGTACCTTAAAGCTTTTTATTGAAAAACAACGTCCCCCTGCCTATATAGATAGATTCGGGGTAGAAGGTCAAAAATCATCCGATTCTTTTCCTTCAGGTCATACTGCATTGAGTTTTGCCGCTGCCTCTTTTGTCTCTGTAGCCTATGCAAAAGAACACAGGGATTCTTCTATGGCCCTCGCAATTCCAGCTATAAGCTTCGGATTCTCAACATTGAGTGGGACTTTTAGATTTAGTTCGGGATCACATTTTCCTATTGATATTTTCGCAGGGGCGCTTATAGGGACAGTGACGGGTGGTTTATGTGCCTATCTTCTCTATTAATCTATTTTGGAACAATCGAGAAAGTAAGAGTATCAGAATAATATCCTGTATCAAGGTCGACTACTGTTCCATCATAGGAGATGGAGACACTCTTTGTAACACCTGAACTTACCAAGGTCGTTGCACTTGTCACAATGGCCTTACCCGTAGTATCGAATACTACCTGATTCCCATGATAATAGATTGAGTATTCAAGACTCTGATTTGAGCCATCCTCAGCAACCATTGAGGGTATGCCTGTACCTATTGCGTTTTTTGATACAAGTTCTACTTCATATCCAGTCTGAGAGTTCGCACGCTCTTCAACATGACCGACGGTAAGGTTATCTTCTTTCAATGTGAGATTAAGAGTCCCAACATCTTGATTCGATGATACAGTTATCTCGACAAGTTCTGGAACATAAGCCTGTAGTCTAAGAACCCCTGCGGTAGCTGCTGACAATGAGGTGACAACAGATAACATGATTAGGATTCCCACAAATCTTTTCAATCTTGTTTTATTCTTGTTAATGTTCATACTTCCTTCCAAATCATTACTTTTTTTATTATAATAAAAATATAGTACTAAAACCTGCTTAAGTCAAAGCTAAGTAACACTTTTCTAGTTAATTTATTGCTAAGACTGAGCATTTTTCGTCATCAAATATATGAAGTAGCATGTACACTTAAATATCGGGGATCAATCATGAAAAAAATTCGAAGACTCTTTATCTCAGGACTTTTAGCTATCATTCCTATAGCCCTCACTTTTTATCTGCTGTTCTGGTTAGTCAAGAGTGCTGATAATATCTTAAAGATACCGATTGAGGCCCTACTCGGCACCTATTATCCTGGAATGGGATTTCTTTCTTTAATCATATTTATATTTCTTGTGGGCCTGCTCACGAGTAATGTATTGGGAAGATGGGTGATGAAGGTCATTAACAACAGTCTTTCGAAAGCACCTCTGATCAAAAACATCTACGGGTCTCTCCTACAGATCATGCAGACCTTTACAAATGGGAAAAATAAGAGTTTTTCGAAAGTTGTTGTTGTGAACTTTCCGAATGCTGTAACAAAGAGTGTTGGATTCATCACGAATGAAGAGATCTCTTTCGGAGAAGAAGAACTTGTCTCTGTTTTCATCCCAACTACCCCAAACCCATCTAATGGATTTTTAATCATGGTCAAGAAAGGTGATTATACAGAGGTGAATATACCAGTGGATCAGGCATTGAAGATGATAGTATCTATGGGAACATTACTACCTGAACATCTTCAGGCAGAATAGGTACTACCCTCAAACACTACAGCCATATTCTTTTTACAACCAGATATTGAGGTGAATCACCTCTTTATCTGATGAAACATATTACCTTCTCATAACTATAACAGTTCCTTGGAGTCCCTCATACAAACCTTGGTTCCGAATTTTTTGCATTGAGGCAAAAAAAAGGGCTCAAGAAGTTTTTCTGTGTAATTCAAAGGATCTCTCCTTTGGATTACGCCTGGTAGCCTCCCAAATCTTCAAAA
>CAKZLE010000034.1 GCA_937125225.1 uncultured Spirochaetia bacterium | reverse complement strand
AAACTGTCTTGAACTGGCAACACAAATTCATCAAAGATTTTTGGAGCTACAAACATACACATCCTGGTAGAAAACCTCGTGGTGTTGCATAATTCATCTGGATTTTTTTAAGCCTCCAATTATTGCAGTAAGATATATCTATGTTCAACTTTATGGTTAATGTATTGCAAGCATTCTTTTCAATTCTCTTCACAAACGAAAAGATATAATCTTTTCAATGCTTCTTCTGAAAAAAGAGAATGAGATTTTGAAACGGCATCTAAATTTACAGAGTAAAAAACTTATGTTCAGAAGAAAAGATAGGTTCACACTAGCATGTATCAGATCCTTGTCTGACCGGGCGACGAAGCATCTAACCGTAATTAAACCAGATACTCTCTTAAGGTGGCAGAAACAATTCATCAAGAATCTCTGGACGTATAAAAACTACAAAAGAGGTAGACCATATATAAAGAACTCAATAAAGGAACTCATTCTTGAAATGAAACAGGATAATGTTCTTTGGGGATGCAGGAGAATAGCTGATGAATTGCAAAAATTGCATATCTCTGTTCATTACAGCACCGTAAATAGAATACTTCAGACATATAGAAAAAAAGGCAAGTTACAGCCAAGCGGAACATGGCAGAAGTTCTTAAAAGCTCATTGGCAGTCTTTATACGCTACTGATTTCATGACGATTGATACATTATTCGGGAAAAGACTCTATTTGCTTTTAATCATACAGCTGAGAACAAGAAAAATAGTCAGATGGCGTTTAACAGAATATCCAACCAGAGAATTCGTTCGACAGCAAATTATTGATTTTACCTACGATTTACCTGAGACTGTTACATTGATTCATGATAATGGTTCACAGTTCACTTCAATTGATTTTACTCAATATAACATAAAGGCGGTCAATACATCTGTAGCAGCACCAAATATGAATGTGTATGTTGAAAGATTGATAGGTTCAGTGAGAAGAGAAGCCCTGGATCACTTTTTACTATTCTCAGAGAAACAAGTGACAAGAATTATTTCAGAATATGTGAATTACTATAATACACTTCGTCCTCATCAAGGAGTTAAACACATTCCAGAAGGGGGAAGTATTCCTGTAGTCGGTAGATTAAAAAAGAAGTCAATTCTTTGGAGTTTACATCACCATTATTATAGAAGTTCAGCTTAATTTGGTGCTGGATGTATTATGCAACAGGACGAGTTTGAATTGAGTCATTTCAACTCAATACAGCCTTCACAACCAAAAAGATAGAGAAACTTTTTGGTTGTGAAGAGTATAATTTATGAGGATTTCATTGCTTGCTTATCTCTATACGAATACGCAATAGGAGTATTTCAAATCCCCTAAACCACTAGATTGAAAGATCCTGGTATAAAGATAAGAGAAGAGAATGGAGAGCACTATCCGATTGGAGAATATCTGCTTATGCATACTGATACGAAAGTCACTTATAGTTTTTGCCCTGATTGTGTCAGAGAGTTATATCTTGAACATGCAGAAGAGATTCTGCTATCTACTAACAGGGTGAGTGCTGAATAGCTATACACGGCTTTGTATTTACAGATCACATTTCTTCTGATTGCACCATTTAACGGGTCCTGACAGTCTGATCTAAGGTGCCATTGATAAGAACTATCATTTTATTGGGATCATGCAGCATGATATGCTCTCATGATGCTCAGGGGCTACAGAGAGGTCTGATCGCTCTACTCAAAGGGTATCGTGGATCAACTTAAACATGATGCGAAGGCGTTATTGCAATCCTAAAAATCATCATACCCCATGTCTCATCGCTTATGATCAGGGCCGATGGAATGCTATCTCCATCCTATTTATGAATCTGCTTAATCACAAGTTCCAACTATCTAAAATTTACTCTTTTTATACGGTCCCCCAAATATCTTATCTTTCTGGATCAGTTAAGAACCAGATCGTAAAACATGTCCCAACTCCTACCTGAGAATGTACTTCAATTCGCCCACCATGCCTGTTAATAATTGCTTTCACTGTCGCAAGTCCCAATCCGTTTCCATCATCTTTGCTTGTGTAATAAAGATCAAAAATATGTGATAAGGCTTCTTCAGTAATACCAATACCAGTATCTGTGATACTAATCTTCACATAGGGGATGCTAGCTTCAACTATATTCTGTAACTCAACTGATAGTTTTCCTTTATCAGGCATAGCTTGCATACCGTTATGTACTACATTGGAAATCACCTGTTCAAATTGTGTTTTATCAGCACGTAGGGTATACAACTCCTTATCATGAATTAATTCCTGCTTAATTGCAGAACCACTCATTTCAAAGTTAAGAATCTCCTGAATACTGCTGACAACATCAAACTGGTCAAATAGGGGATTCTCACCTTTTGAAAAAGAGAGAAGTCTTTGAGTCAATGCCTTAGCTCTATCTAATGAATTCTCGGCTTCAATTAGATACTGTTGAATTTCTTCCACCGAATCTAACGATTGAGCAAGAGATATATATCCATATAAACCAGTGAGGATATTGTTAAAATCATGCGCAATACCCCCAGTAAGAGCACCAATTCGTTTTATGTTCTCTGTATGCGCAAGATTTTGTTCTGCAAAAGCTCTCTCAATAATTTCGCCAAAATACTCAGCTATATTTCTAAATCGAGATCTTTCAGTATTAATGATAAAAGGAGGTCTTAGTTTATGAGCCAAAGAAGCTAAAGAAAGTACTTTAAAATCAATAGCCAAATCATCACTGATTTGCTCTATACGATCCTTTGATTCTGGAGGAGGTCCATAAGCTAACACAACAGTACCAACAGCTTGTCCATAAACTTCTACGGGTACTGCATAGAGATGTAAACCAGACATACAAACGGTTTCATATACCTTATTTTGCTCTAAAGCAATTCTGCCAGCATTTTCCCAACGGTTTAGTATAAGTCTATCTGAAATATCACTTGTGAAAAGAGCCTTCTCCCATGAAGAGGAAGTTAGAAAGAAGCTCATTTCTCCACTTTGTTCATAAACAGCAACTGATCCATCAAGCAGTAACGCTATTTCCATACTAAGTGCTTTCATCATTTTGGTACGAATATAAGAAGCTATAACATGATTAGGTCCCTGTAACATTTCTTGATCAAAAGTTTGTATATACAGCTCCTTATCATCCAGCAACTCTCCACTATCTTGATCAATAATCCAAGCAAATCGTTCCAAATCTTCTTCATGTTGTTGTTTTTCTGTAAGATCATGAATAGCAATGAGCAGTCCTGAATTAGCTTCAGACTTTGTATGTGCAGTTTTTGACTGAATAGTTGATAGGGTAAAAGACACTGGATGATATAATCCATCGGATAATTCTATTGGTGCCGAAAACATTGAAAGTACTGCTGCTTCAGTATTCATAGTGAATTCTAGGTGGTTCAAAAATTCTTCAGTTTGTAAATTATTTGGAAATTTGAAAATAGTTTGCAGTTCTTTACCAATAGCAAGTTCGTCCTTGGGAAATAGCTCTAGAGCATACTGATTAAATAATAGGACTTTCCCCTGCTGATTAATGGTAATAAGACCATCTTGAACGGATGAAAAGACCTTTTTCAAATACTCTTGTTTTTCTTGAGTTCTCACAGTCTGTTTTGCAAGACCTTGAGTAACAATGTATACAAGCAGAGATAACGCTATACCAATCACTAGATTATTTGAGACAACCACCAACCAGGTATCTTTAAGAATCATAATTGGCAGCCCAACAAAAGCCCCTTTCATCATTAAAGCACTAAGTACCAAGTAGCTTAGAATTGAGATAATAGAATGCACTATCAGTTTACGTTTAGTATGAAAAAGACCTGAGGAGACAAATGATGTGAATATAAATGTTGTACTAGCCCCATAGGGACCTGTGGTAATCAACAGAACGATACCGGTTATAAGCAGAATATATATCACCACACTCTCCCGAATGGAATATGGAATTCTTTTATTCGTACAAACTACAACCATAGTTAAATATATGAAGATATCAAAAAGAGCCATGAGTACATTATCTTCATGATAGAACTGAATAGCGCCATCGATTGAGAGATAGAGTCCACTAGCTATGAAAATAGTAATAAATATACTGAAGACATATTGTCTCCAATAAAGAGGATTTTCCGATGTTACAAGTTCTTCAGAACGAAAGAACCTAAATCGTAATTTTGATATATCCATACTCAATACTACCATGATTATTCATTTTTGTAATTTAGATGTTTAAAACTGTGTTATTGTTCAGGGATTACAATACCGTGAAAACGTTCAGGGAAAACAATACCTTTTCAAGAGGAACAGCAATAAGCTCAATAGTAAGAAACTCTTGTCCAATTGTCCGAATCCCAATATTAATGATTATAGATGGTAGAATTAGTCATTGACCACCTTTCGAACTATATTTGTTATGGGAAGCCATATAGGACCTCTTATGCAGAAGAGCCTTCAAAAGACAAGATCTTGGTCTGATATCTGGTCCAGATAACCACCCTAAATCTCAAATCGCACAATTTAACGGCTTATGTGAGAACCCTTCAAGGTACCATTGATAAGTTGCTATAGTTTGCTGGGATCATGACCTAGCGTCAGTTCTCGTGATGCTCACAGAGGTTTAGAGGACTACTCAGACCTCAAAGGCAATCTCGTATTCCTATGATCCAAATCTAACCAACAGTTCCTGATTGTTTAGTAGTTAAACCTCGGCAAGTAAAAATACAAGCTATCACAAAAAACTGTCATAGCTACTATTAACTTTTTCTCTGCATAGTGATAGCTTGTCAAAACACTCTTATCAAATTATCTCTCTATCAATATGAGATAACATCAGTCATCAGAATTGTTTTTCTACGAGAGCCCAAAAATTCCAAGCATCAAGGGGCTATCCCATGAATAAAAGTGATTTGCTTTTCCAAGACAGTATACGCACCTTCTTTACGAATTTTCTGAAGATTCAAGCCCTCTGTATTCCTCTGTTTAGCCTCTGGCATTTGTTTGCAGGGAATTATCTATTTTTTAGTTCTCTAGTACTCTTTTTCATTGTAAACATTGTAATGATTCGAGTATTCAATGAACAAAACCAATTCCGAATGTATCGCCTATCATCAAGTCTCATTTCCATCATGCTGTTATTACTGGTATGCACATTTCCTGAAGTTCATATCTACTATGTGTTCTTTCTCATCCTTCCCCTGATTTTCTTTCTGTTTCTGGGAAGATTAGAAGGGAAAATCTGGTGCATAGCATTTTCCATACCACTATCCCTGATTTATATTTTTATTCATTTGCCAGCTTCTCATGAAGTCCTTTCATTAGAGACACTAATACTCTACCTCTCAATCATCTCCATATATTTTGCAATCTCGTATTTTGCATACATGATCGAAGAGATCCTGATCACGAGTTTTGAAAAAGAAAAAGCCTATCGTAAAGAACTTGAAGTAAAACAAACTGTGATACAACACGCAATGGATGAAATTAAAACCCTGAAAGAAACTTTACCGGTCTGTAGTCACTGCAAAAAGATTAGAGATGAGAATGGAAAATATTATCCAATTGAAGAATATCTTTTAATACATACTGATACTAAAGTTACTCATAGCCTTTGCCCTGATTGTGTACAAGAATTATATCCTGAATATGCAGAAAATATTTTAAAAGCTGCTCATCATAAAGGGTCCTGAAACCTAACACTTATGCTATGGGCCACGACAACCACAGGACTCAGGAGGAGTGATGGAATCACCACTAATTGAGCATATAATTGAAACCTTAAAAGATCGATTTGTGAAGCATATGAATCGTCATATGGGTATCGAATGGAACTCTGTCAGGCGAGTACTAGAAGCTAAACCAGATAAGCTCATCATCCTATCAGCAATGGAAGCTTCAGGAGGAGAACCCGATATCATAGGATATGATGATCTCACCCATGAGTATATGTACTGTGATTGTGCTCCTGAAAGTCCTAAGGGGCGAAGAAGTCTCTGCTATGATCAGAGGGCGCTTGATTCAAGAAAAAAGAACAAACCTCGTGGTAGTGTTATTGATTTAGCTTCATCCACCGGCATTGAGCTCCTCACAGAGACTCAGTATCGAGATCTGCAGGAATTGGGTGAGTTTGATCTGAAATCATCAAGTTGGATCAAGACCCCATCCAATATTCGTAAGTTGGGGGGAGCACTCTTCTGTGACAGGCGCTATGACCATGTATTTGTGTATCATAATGGTGCAGATTCTTACTATTCATCTCGTGGGTTCAGAGGTATGCTCAGGATATGATGAGGTTTCCCTATAGCACCATTTAACGGGTCCTGATGGGCAGCTCCACTATTTAACAAGACTATATATCATTTTATTGTGATTATGCCGTATTAATGATCCTCAACGTACTCATGATATATTGAACTTTCCTATATGCCCTGATCTAATGGAGCACCAAGAGTCTGCTATTCTTCCCCTACCAAGAAAACCTTCACCACCAACCTCAGTAATCATCACCCAAAAGCATCCCTACCCAGTAGCAGGATTTTCAATGAACAGTCTCTGATCTGATCAGTTCTTTCCCTATAATCGCCACTCCCGGACAAATGGACGATTTGGATCAATTTTCCCTATACGTGCGGATATATGGTTATACATACCCAAGGTCCCTTTATATATAAGTTATAAGCTCTATAGAAAGAAAATATTGTCCAATTGTCCTGCCCCTCCTGTTATTTGTTAGTGAAATGAGATTTACTCATCGGACTAAAGAGTGGACTATCATGAAATGGGTTGTCCATTATCCACTTTTACTCTTCTGTAGCATCGTTGTCGTCCATAGATTGAGAGTGTAGTCCGGTATGATGTTTCCCAATTGTCCATCTTTTTGCATCATGGAGGACTCTCTCATAACCAGATAGTCACTTCTTAGCATTGATTTCACCATTTAACGGCTCATGAGATCACGCTTCAGGGCATCATTGATATGATTGATGATTACATCTCAGGAGCAGATCTCGTGATGCTCAGGTTCTAGTGTGATCTCATCGCAGCACCTACCCCGAGCTGCTCATTACCATGCAGCTCAGTAAAGACTACCAAATGAGATCTCCCCAAGAGCAGATCCGGAGACTTTTCTCACAGGTGTTCCTATGAACCCTAAAAACCCTATACGCGTGTATATACGTATACGCTCCTGCTACGCGCCCGCTATTGCTATATTTATATATATTTATCTCTATAGTATTTTGTAAGAACATAAGAACTATTACTCCGTAAGTGCTTATATTTCAGTAATATATGGCATGTGCCTAGATATGTTCCTGAAATCATTCCTAGGATCTCAGGTACAAGAGTTTTTCCTTGATGTGTTCCTATCGTCAACACAGTACACTTCGTCAATCCTCTTCTCTCCTTCTCCCTTCATCCCAGGATCCTCCAAGGGGTACGGTTTTCCGGTATACCATAGGAGGACCTTATGACAGAAGAACAAGAAAGGCAGATCACTGATCTGAGAAATGCAGGAATGGGATATACCGCGATTGCTAACAGGCTAGATCTCACCAAGATAGAGATACGAGCATTCTGTAAATCTTATGGACTGATGGACAGAGTACAACGAAGGGCCGAGGTGCCTAAAACCGTCCCCGGCTGTTGCAAGAATTGCGGAAAGAAACTCAAGAATACCACCGGTAATAAGAAAAGGCTATTTTGCTCAGATCGATGCCGTATGGACTGGTGGAATGCACATCCTGATCAGGTACAGAGAAAAGCCTACTACACATTCACCTGTGCCTTCTGTGGAGATGAGTTTACCTCATATGGAAACAGGAATCGTAAATACTGCTGTCATGAATGTTACATCTATGATCGGTACTCCAAAGGAGAATAAAAGATGACTGAAGAACAGTTTACTGCAGAGAAGCATTACCACCTGGCTATCTACATGATGAAGACACTAAACAAACAGGGAATCATAGATGATGAGGAATTCGGAAAAATACAGGAGGACCTTATAGGTGAGTACCAACCGGTTATTAGCTCGTTGATTGTGGAGTTAGGATCATCATAGATAAAACAGAAGGATTCATTCGTTGCGGCGTAAGTCCACCTTAAATTTGTTGAGATTTGGTTTTGATTAATGGGCTCATCATACTCATCATATAATCATAAAAATTGCTATTTGAAATCTTATGCTGTATAGTTTTAATGAGAAGAATTTTAAAATACTTTTTTCAGGGGGTAGGATTTGGAAAATATTCAGAGTCGGTTGCTTGAAATGATTCAAAAAGCTGATCGACAAGGAGCAAATAACCTACTTGCTGCGTGGTCAGAAGAACACGGTTACGAGAAACTTTTGAAACAAATTCTGATACCCACCCTGCAGCATATTGGCGAAGAGTGGCGAACCTCTGAGAATTTCTCAATAGCTCAATCATATGTAGCAGCCAAGATCGTTGAAGATGCATTATTCATGACACTCAAAAACAAAAAAGATAATGTGAACACTGTATCTGAAAAGGGGCCAGTTGTTATAGGAAATATTGAAGATGACTTTCACTCTCTTGGAAGGCGTATGGTTAAAACGTTTCTTGAAGCAGATGGATGGATTGTTTATGATCTTGGTAATGATGTCACAGCTGAAGAGTTTGTGGATACAGCTGTTGAGATTGGAGCAAGAGTCATTGGCGCATCGGCAATGATGAAGACAACTGCGTACAATATCAAGAAATTGCGCAAGGAGCTAGACAGAAGGAACCTGTCCGGTCATATCCAGTTAGCAGTAGGAGGAGCTGTCTTTATGGTGAGTCCTAACCTTGAGAAAGAAATCGGATCTGATGGTTCCTCATCCACGGCCATAGATGCCCCAGAACTTTTCGATGAACTTTGGGAAGCTTCCCTCCAGCAGGAGACTGTTCATGAATAGTTTTGAAAGAATCGAGTCAACTATAAAAGGCGATCCTCTTGATCGACGGGCATTCATTCCCATATTGAGCCTATATGGTGCTCGGATGACAAGCTGTTCTATTAAAAAATTCTACTCGGACCCTGAAGCGTATACTGCCGGGCAGATGGCTGTTTATGATGAATTTAAACCGGACATGTTGTTTGGTCCCTTTGCCTTTGCCTTGATCGGGGCTGCCTTCGGCAGTGAGTTGAAATTCTCTGAATTCGAAGCCCCTAACATCAAGAGGCCAGGGGTATTATCTTTCGCACAATGGGAAAAGATGGCGTTACCGGATATCGATACCAATCCTTATCTGCTCTATTTCAGAGAATCAATCAGACTCATCTCAATCGCATGTGAAGGAAAAGTTCAGATTGCGGCCTGTTTACCTGCACCCATTGATATACCTGCACTGGTATTCGGTATGGATAGATGGCTAGAGCTAGTACTATTCGAGTCAGAACAAGCAGAACTGGTATTAGATAAGGTGAACCGCTTTTTTGTTCAGTTAGCAAATTGTCTTTTCGATGAAGGAGCTATGGTCACTTTTCTCCCCTGCGGTTATGCTTCTCCAGCAATACTCCCACGAAATCTAGTGGAATCTCTGTTACGTCCCAAGCTGAGGCAGGCTTTGGGCCAACTAAAGGGCCCCTCGATATTACACCATGCAGGGACTATCATGCTTGATCATTTAGACATCCTCACAGGACTCCCTTCAGCAATTGGTTATGCTCTTTTGCATACGGAAGGGCTCTCCAAGGCTCGACAAATATTGGGCCCTGACCCCATCCTGCTCAGTGGGCCTCACGGCCCCAGCCTGGATCAGTTGGAATCCTCCCAGATAGAACAGATATCCCGATCTATTCTTGAAGACCGTGACAGAGAGAAGGATAGACATTTCATCCTGGTAACACTGGGGGCAGATGTCCTGTACCATACTCCACCTGAAAACCTACACGCTATGAGAAAAGCTCTGGCTGACGTAGGGTGGAATGCTTCATGACCTATGAAGACGATAAAAAAATAACGATGGTAAGCTGTGGTGTTCTCAAAGCTGAGATACAGACTTTGAGAGAACAATACTGGCCAAACCTTGAAGTGAACTTCTTAAGTTCAATGCTTCATATGAAACCTGAGAAACTTGCAGCAAGTCTTGAATCGCAGCTATCAGATGATTTCCTGAAGACTCATAAATATCTGCTAATATATGGTGATTGCTGCTCAAGCATATCAAATCTTTCTCAGAGAACAGAAGTGGTACGTACCAGGTGTAATAATTGTATTGATCTCTTATTGGGGAGAGAACAATATCGACGGCTTTCTCATGAGGGTGCATTCTTCCTCCTACCTGAATGGATGTATCGATGGGAATCTATTTTTAGGAGTGAACTTGGACTAGATGAAACCAACGCGAAAAGCATGATGGGGGATCTTCATACTAAGCTTGTATTACTCGATACAGGACTAGCCCCTGTTCCATCACAAAAAATGGATGCGTGTGCAAAGTATTGTGGACTTCCCTGGGAATCACTACCGGTCTCACTTGATTTGTTGCGAAACGAAATACAATTTGCTTTGAATGAATTGACTACAGCTGAGGTGATAGATGAATAGAGATAGATTGTATGTAGATCCAGCATTCCCTTTGATGACCCTTGATATATTGAAAAATATAATGGCCAATTCTGGCGATCCCGGTCAGCTGGCAAAATATCTGGCTGATGAGATGAGAGAATTGACAGGTGCTCGTTGTGTTTTTGTGATCCAATGCATGGGAACCTCTCACAGGGTCATAGAAATCAACCCTAAGCGTGAACGTCATTGGGTTGAAACACAAGAAGCTCATGAGATGTATTATCGCACCCATGAATTGCATGACATCGAATTATGGGATCTGAAAAAACCTGACGGGGTGCCTTCATTTTTACTAACAAGCCCATTTTCCCTCTCACTATCAATCCCATTGCATCTGGATCAAAAACATGTTGGTGCGATACTCCTGCTGGGGTTGCCTGATGAACAGCATATCGATACTGTGATTAAGCTCATGAAAACATTATCCAAAGTGCTGGCATTGGTTCTACGGAATTCTCTTCTTTATAAAAATCAGGATAAGGCAATAAAAGAGCGAACAAATGAATTGAATGAAAGCGAAGAACGATTTCGTATCATGTTTGAAAGGGCAACAGTTGCTACTGCTTTGACCTTGATCAATGGAGCGTTCCTTAAGGTCAATAAGGCCTTTTGTGATCTACTGGGATACTCATTCAGTGATATTCAAAAGAGTCATTTTACCGATATTATCCATCACGATGATATTGTTATGAGAAAAGAGAATCTTCGCTGTCTGATGGAAGAAGACCAGATGACCTATCGAATCGAACTACGATATATCCATAAGAATGGCACAGAGATTTGGGTTGATGAGAGTACCGCTCTAGTTAAAGATGAGGAAAATTTAAATCTCTATCTCATAACAAGTATTTCTGATATCTCTGAACAAAAACGAGCTCAAAAAGCCCTTTTGGAGAATAAGTTACGGTTTCAAAAGGTATTCAACAGTCAACTAGATGCGATTCTGATACTCGATGACCAGAAGCCTCCTGTTATCATAGAATGCAATAATGCAACCCAGGAAATTTTTGGATATAGTTTAGAAGAGTTAGAGGGCTTCTCAATAGATATGCTACATATCAATAGCACCTATGCACAGGAGTTCAAAGGTATTATTGATTCCGAGATGGCTGATCATGGTTTTGTTAAAGATGTTCGTTTTTCATTGAGGCATAAAAATGGGACCAGCATTCCTACTGAACATGTGATCGTGGAGATGAAGAATGAAGAAGATAAGCTGACTGGCTGGGTATATCTCATAAGGAATATAGATGAACGGATAAAACTTGAAACTCGTCTTCAGCAGTCACAGAAAATTGAAGCAATTGGTACTCTTGCAGGAGGAATTGCTCACGATTTTAATAATCTCCTATCACCGATCATGGGAAATGCAGAACTTCTTAAGATGAAGTGCAGCAATAATTCAGAGCTATTGGATTTAATAGATCCTATTCTAATTTCAGCGGAAAGATCTAAAGATATTGTGTATCAGATACTGTCATTTAGTCGTAAGCATGCAGAGGATAAGTTGAAGCCCTTACTGTTACAGGACATAATAAACGAAACAATGAGACTCCTTGATGCAACAATCCCCAAAACTGTTGAAATGACAGTATCCATAACTAGTATGAACTCTCGTGTGATGGGGAACTCTACTCAGTTAACGCAGATTCTTGTAAACCTTATCACTAATGCTTACCATGCGGTGGATATGGTCGGAGGAAAAATTGTGGTGTCACTTGAAGATGCTACTAAAGCATCAAGAAGTGTTCAGGAGGCTAACAGCCCCGCACAGAAAATCGTCCTGAGAATCAGAGATAATGGTATAGGGATTCCCTCTGATGAGATTAATAAGATATTCGACCCGTATTTCACCACAAAAGAGCGGGGGAAAGGGACTGGTCTGGGGTTAGCGATAGTTCAGGGAATCGTTAAGAACCATGGAGGTAGTATTTCTGTCACGAGTGAACAGGGTGTTGGTACTGAGTTCGCTATATCCTTTCCATTGATTTCACATGAGATTCCCCTCGAAGATAATCAAGAAAAAGAGATTCTCAGAGGGAATGAGACTATACTCCTTGTAGATGATGAAGAACAAATTGTTACATTGGGGAAGAAGGTCTTGGAAATGCTAGGCTACAAGGTTGTTGCTACCAGTGATATTGAGTATGCGATCATAAGATTTTCTGAAGCATCAAACGATTATGATCTGTTGATAACAGATATGACGATGCCAAAAATGTCTGGTCTTCAACTGGTGAAGCGACTGCGAGAAATCAAACCTGATTTACCAGTAATCATATGTACCGGATATAGTGAAAGTCTTACTGAGGAGAATAGGGACACTTATAATATTGACTCTGTGTTGACGAAACCTGTTTTGATTGAAGAATTTTCCTATACCATTAGACATCTGCTGAATAATCATAGTAGTCTTTCTTAAGATGTATAGATATAAACTCATCGACAAGATACTCTCTTTGATTTCCGTGGATATATCGTAGTCAAGATAATTATGACATATCTAATAGTGATATTTCCATCTAATTTATTCACAAGTTACCCGTGGTGTTGCATAATTCATCCGAGTTACATTTATGATAAAACCATACTAAATATTAGCCATTTCTAGAGCTGAATATGTTTTCTAATGAGTCTTGAACCAAAAAAACCGATCTCCCTAGATTAGGAAAACCGGTTTCATATTGTATCAATTACATCTACTAAAGATGTGTTTCATGGATGTTATTGATACAAAGTAACTATATATCTTGTAGTTATCTAAGGCAGTTCCATAGTGTTGCCTATTCAATTAGATCCTGTCAATCTCATCCGGCCAGTGAGCCCAAGTAATTATTGAAGTATTATTTCGTACCTGATTTTGGTCTCCACCATAAACCAATCCAGAATGAGTAACCCCTGCTACTTTGGTAAAGTTCTCTATGCCTTTGAAGAATTCACGCTTTATTGTTTTACCGGATTTAATCTCTATAGGAAATGGTTTATCCACAGTATCAATGAGCAAATCAATTTCATTTCCCGTATGGTCTCTCCAAAAATAACAATCAGCAGTCAGGCCTCGGTTCAACTGACTTTTAACATATTCTATAACTACCCAGTTTTCAAATAAAGCACCCCTGATATAATGATTTGAAAGTTGGCCGAATTCTTTGAGCTTAAGCAGTGTGGAAACTAACCCTGTATCATAAAAATAGACTTTTGGACTCTTAACCACTCTCTTTTTGTAATTATTATGATATGGCTGCAGAAGATAAATCAGATAACTTGCTTCTAAAACAGAAAGCCATGCTTTTACTGTATTATGGCTTACCCCTATACTATTACCAATTGAGGAGAGATTAATCAGTTGTCCACAGGAAGATGCCAGTAATATGAGAAATTTGCGAAAAGCATGCAAATCAGATACCTGTATAAAATCCTTTAGATCTTTTTCAACATACGTTTCCAGATAATTCGAATGCCAATCTTGACTATCGAGATTCTGATCATATATGCGAGGATATCCTCCTGTATAAAGCAGATGATCGAGAGATTCCGGTTTGTATCTACTTGTCTTTAACTCCTCCAGAGAAAATGGCAGCAATCTATTTATTGAGATTCGCCCTGCCAAGGATTGAGAGATTCCCTTCATCAATAAAAACTGATTGGACCCTGTAAGGATAAATCTGCCAGGTTCAGGGTTATCATCAACTTCAGTTTGTAAATAGGAAAGCAATTGAGGTACCCGTTGTATTTCATCTAAAATAGCCCCTTCCCTAATCCCGGCAAGAAAACCTCGAGGATCATCAATTGCGAATTCTCTATTATCATAATCTTCCAGAGAAATATACTTTTTTTGTGGATAAATAGTTTTAGCAAGTGTTGTTTTGCCAGATTGCCTTGGACCGACTATTGCAATAACAGGATATTGTTTACTTCTTTTCAACAATATAGCACTAAGTTTTCGATTTATAATCATAACCTAATTATACTACTTTTTTGTAAATTGTAAATCGTATTTACAATTTGCAATATAAGCTTCTCCCGTGGTGTTGCCTAATTTCATCCGAATCCCGTGGGTTACTTTTTCTGATTTGTAGAAACACGCTATTGAATATTACAATACTCAGAGAATGCATCAAGGGATTAATAAGATTCATGAAAGTTTAGGTCCTATAAAAAAATTGAAGATATTATCAGGTCTCCACCATCATTATTACCGCTCAAGCGCTTGAAGATGTAATAAACTAACCCACGGGATAGTCAGAGATCTTATACTGTTCTTGACAGAGAATAGAAACCAGCTCATTCAATAGGTAAAATCCTCATCATGAAAATGATCGGGTGTCTGAGCTGACCCCAAAAGGTAGGAAAACATTTCGATTAGAACTCTCCAATAGAGTTGATATCCCTAATAAGAATAACGATCCAGCAAGCGTATCAGCACTTCCACCAGGACTGATATTCCAGCTTTTGAATTGATTACCGATTCCCCTCAATGATGTTAGGTCCTTATCAGATGCAACCCCTCCATTATCTAAATAGGTTTGAGCCATCTTCTTTGCATTTCCCAGCATATGCATACCGCCCCTTCCTGCAATATTCGTATCATCAAAAGATGCAATATTCTCAACAAGAGCCTGAAGGGATGCACTGTTGAGATTATGATAGAAGACAGAGCCTTCAAGCTCATACAGAAGCTTGATCCTATCACGAGTCCTGATCACTGCAGGAAAACCTTGTTCTGCCTCACCTCGAGCACCCGAGATCCCATGGTCGAGATAGAGACGTTTGCCATAGGTCGAACGATCCATCATACTCATATCATGCTTAACCAGACCCTCACATATCTTGCTGATGATTGTCGTAAGACTATCTGAACAAGTATGCATCAAAGAGTATCCTACAGCACCGCACATGAGTCCTAAAGAGAAGATACTGCCTTTATGGGTATTCACTTGGGCTGTTGCTCTCATCATTCTTTCTTCGCCAGATATTCCAACCTGTCGAAGTGCAGGTAGCATATCCTGTGCAACAGAATCTGCTTCATGATCCATACCAATCTGGACCATCTCTGCAAAGACATCACCAAGAACTGATGCAGAAGCAATAAAGGAATGAAGATCCATATCGCTATGCGCACCACTCCCTTCCCTATCAACTAATCCCGGTTTGGGGGTAACCATCACTTCTGATAGCAGTGCAAGCTGGGCATACCTACCGATGACACCTGCTAACCCTCTCCTGAACGTTGGGATACAACAGACAGTGGATGATGGATGTTCTCTTTGATGGATCTCGAGGAAAGACTCACACAGTGATATATTCTGGAAAGATACATTATGTACAATGAGTTCTTCGATAGCCGAAGAAATCTCCGAAAGACTATGGCTTCTTCTTCTTGCACAGATGAAAGCTGCTTCATCACACATAATGCAACGTCTCAAGCCATTATCTCTTGAAATCTTCACTCCAGAAGTTGAAAAGATATCAATATCATACAGCCTACCCAGAGGAGTTTCTGTTTCCAAGTCTATACTCAGGGATTTCAGTTTCTCTGGTGCAGTATCTGATAGGAGTAATGCGAAGGGACCTGCCGCCTGGAATTCCAAATAGACTAGTCGAGCATCCATGGTATTCAAGACCTTTGATAGCAAATGGAGATGAACTGCCCGGAATCGGAGAGTATCCTTCTTTATTCCGGGGATATTGAGCGAAACCTCGATAACTGAAAAAAGGAATTCCTTCGCATATCGCTGAATCAATTCCGCTCTTTTTGTCCTATCATCAAGAATTCTCTGATACTGATTAAGATCTTTCATCTTTTTACTTCTAACAAGCTACCGGGACCCCCGTCCCGGTAACTTAATCTACGTACTAGGATTGGTTCTTGGCTGCAAGTATCGCAGATTTAACTAATGGATAACCAACAGAAATAATCGTTAAAGCAAACAACACAATACAGATCGGAGATGAGAAGAAAATCCCAAGAGTCCCATCAGAGATCGTGAATGCACGCCTAAAGGATTGCTCCATATTATTACCGACAATTACGGCCAGTATAAGCGGGGAAGTCGGTATCTTCGCTTTCCCCATCAGATATCCTAAAACACCAAAGATCAGAAGGATATAGAAATCCATCACACTATAGCTAATCGCATAGGCCCCGACAAAAGAGAGGCCGAGAACGATCGGGTATAGGATCTTAGGAGGTACTGACAACACTCTTACCAATCCACCGGCAAGAGGGATATTCACGATTGCCAAGATAATATTCCCTAGGAACATACTGGCAATCAATCCCCAGATGATAGTGGGCTGCTGCTGGAACAGCAGAGGACCAGGTTTGAGTCCCAAAATCATAAGAGCTCCCATCATTACAGCGGTAGTTCCTGATCCAGGAATTCCCAATGTGAGCATCGGTATCATAGCACCTACAGAAGCCGCGTTGTTCGCAGATTCAGGTGCTGCTAGGCCTTCAATAGCGCCCTCTCCGAACTCTTCAGGATGCTTTGAGAGCTGACGTTCGTTGTTATAGGACATGAGAGAAGCCATGGTCCCTCCAGCCCCGGGAAGAGCTCCTATAAAAAATCCTAGTGGAGCACTTCGTAATATCGGGAGCACTGAACGTTTCCACTCTTTTCTGGATATCCAGATTTTACCGAAATCCTTCTGAATATTAGCCTTCCCTTCACGAATATTCTTAAAGCTCTTGAACACCTCTCCCAATGCAAAAATCGCAATGATCACAATAAGAAAATCGATACCAGACTGTAGTTCCAGTATTCCGAAGGTAAAACGCTTGACCCCGGATTGTGCATCAATACCGATGGTTGCAATCATGAGACCGATGATCATGGCAATGAATCCTTTGACTCTATTCCCCTTGTTCATCGATGCTGTAGCTGCTAAAGCAAAGACATACAGCTGGAAATACTCTGCAGCACCGAACTTGATAGCAAATCGTGCTACCGGCACTGATACAAGAACCATAAAAACAGTCGCAATGACACCACCGATAAACGATGCGATAGCACTGATGGCAAGAGCTGCTTCAGCCCTCCCTTGTTTCGTCATGGGATATCCGTCGAACGTTGCTGCTACTGCGGCACCATCGCCAGGGGTGTTCAGAAGTATAGAAGCTCGAGAGCCTCCATACATAGCTCCATAATAGACACCACCCATAGTGATCAAAGCTGCTACAGGCCCCATACTGAAAGTCAACGGTAATAATACAGCGACTCCGGTAGCCGGGCCTAAACCAGGAAGCATACCGATTATAGTACCTAGGACACCACCAATGGTGACCCACATGATATTCATTGGTTGCAGGGCTACAGTGAACCCATGCATCAATTGTAAAATGCTGTCCATGATTCCTCCTAGAACCCTACGACGGGCATCATTGGCAGATAGACCCCAAGTAGTTTATTAAATAGAATATAGATAAACAGGCTGAATATCACAGATACAGCCAGGACAACCTTCCATTTCCCTTTGCCGTTGAACAGGAAGAGTTCTAGTCCCAAAAAAAGAGTCGTCGAAAGAACATATCCAAGCTTCTTGAACAACAGGGCATATAGAACTCCATTTGCTACCGTTAGCAGAATCTGTTTTGTATGATAATCAACTGTGACTGTCTCAGATTTCTCTTTTACTTCTGTTTTTGGACTGTTCTGTCTGATTGATAGAATTTGCTGAATAAGCAACCCTATTCCAAGTCCTGTTAGTGAAAATCCTAAAGCGTAGGGAAACACTTTCGGTGCATTAGGCATACCTACAGCAGCCTGCGGTAGCAGAGAGGTCATGATGCAGTAGATGACACCCAGAGTAATGCAGAAAACTGCAGCAATAGTTGAAGACCTTTGTGCATCTGTCATCTGTAATGACGGTTGTTTCATGATAAATCTCCTAATTAAGAAAGGGGACAGGAAAATTATCGGACCTGTCCCCAGGATAAGTGAGTCGGGGCTCACATCTTATTTGATCATACCGATCTCTTTGAGGATACTCTCATAATCCGCATTTGCCTGATCCAGGAACTCAGCAAATTCAGGAGCGTCCATATAAGCATCATCCCAACCATTAGTAGTCTTTGCCTGCGCCCATTCATCAGTCTGTACAAGTTCCTTCAGAGTGTTTCTCCAATAGGTAACTGCATACTCCGGCATCTCAGGAGGTCCGAAGATACCTCTCCAGTTAATGAATGTCGCATCGATCCCCTGTTCCTTACAGGTTTGTATCTCTGCGATAACTCCTGTTCCTACTCTGTGGCCGGCTGTTTGCCCAAGAGCCTTGAGATCTCCAGATTCTACCAGAGATGCGATTTCTGAGAGTCCTGTTGAGAACAGGTCAATATGCCCGCCAAGGACTTGAGCTACAGCAGAGTCATCAAAACTGACATAATCTATCTGGTTCAAGTTCTGTACTCCAGCAGCTTTAGCCATTAACAGGAACTGCAAATGGTCCATCGAACCTGCCGATGAGTTCCCACCGATTTTCACACTCTTGATATCATTTTTCAGAGCATTCATGATATCAGCCATTGAGTTATATGGAGAATTTGCAGCAACTACAAAACTCGCATAGTCAGCAATCAGACAAGCCAGTGGGGTTACATCATTATGACCGAGATCAGTCGTACCATTGAGTTTGGTAAGCAGAAGAGGTGATGAGTATACTGTGATAGTCCTATCCTCACCTTTCATCTCCTGAAGACTTGCAAGGTGTACTGATCCACCTGCTCCCGGATTGTTTCGGACTGGCATCGGAACATTGACAAGCTTCGTGTCTTTCAAGGCTTTCGCAGTCGTTCTGATCGTCAGGTCCCAACCTCCTCCTGCACCACCCGGTGCAACAAAATCAAGATTCCCGCTAGGATAGTTTTCAGCTGATGCCTCTCCCTGTCCATTTGCGAATACAGCAGTTGATGCTGTCAGCATAATTGCAGCAGCAGCGATGATCATCATGATCCTTGACATTCTTCTCATTCTTCTCATTCTTCTTTTCTCCTTTATTTGGTTATATATATACTCACCCGTGGGTTTGCTGGTGATATCAAGTTATATATTCACCAGTGGGTATCAGGTGTTATATATCAAGCTTTAACCTGTCGAACTACATCCAGGACTGTCCCATCACGATACTCAACAACAGCTACGACCTTCTTCTCAAAATTGATCGGTTCAGGTATACCGGCGATCTTCTGAGCCTTCTCTTTCAATACCTGTATTGGTACAATTGGAAGCTTATATCTACTCAGGTCCTCTGCTATGTCTTTCCTTCTGGGATTGACTGCTATCCCGCGATCTGTGACAAGTACATCGACCGTAGACCCGGGAGTAATAATCGTCTGGATATCATTCACTACTGAAGCGGACCTTCCCCTGATCAATGGTGCGACAACGATTGACAGCCCTGAACCTATAGCAGTATCGGAATGGCCTCCTGAAGCCCCTCGCAGGATTCCATCAGAACCGGTAAGGACATTAACATTAAAATTCGTGTCAATCTCAAGAGCACTGAGTACTACCACATTTAACTTATTGACAGCACATCCCTTATTAAGCGGATTGGCATAGTAGGAAGCATCTATCTCAGAATGATACCTATTTGCACCGATTGATCTGATTGCTTCACTATCGAAACTCTGAACATCCAGCAGTCGTTTGATCAATCCATCCTCATGCATCTTGACCAACTGTGCATTAATCCCTCCAAGAGCCCAACTGGCATGAACATTCTGCTTTTCCATATACTCCCTCAGGAACTTTGTTGTGATGAGAGATGCCCCACCAGAACCAGTCTGCAGACTGAACCCATCTTCAAAATAACCTGAGCAGGCGATCACCTGAGCAGCCAGAGATCCTATCAATATATCTCTGGGATTCGTCGTATATCTGGTTGCCCCGGTACTGATCTTGGCGGGGTCTCCGACCTGATCTACCTGGACGATATAATCGACCTGATCCTGATGAATACTGAAAGGGGTGTTCGGGTATTCAGTAATAAAATCTGTGATGAGTACAACTTTCTTTGCATAGAGAGCATCGACTTTCGCATAACCTAGAGACCCACAGGCAGATGTACCGGTATAACCATTGGCATTCCCATAGACATCACAGGATGGAACCCCCATGAAAGCGACATCGATCTTGATCTGACCAGTTTCGATTGCTCTTGCACGCCCCCCATGTGAGTGGATGATGATGGGGTTATCCATCAGACCATTTGAAATAGCTTCTGCTAATTCACCTCTGATCCCAGATGTATATATCTGGGAGACCGTACCATCCTTGATATGTTTGATCATAGGAGCATGGACGGTTGTCAGCGAACTTGCAGCAACCGTCAGATTCCTGATGCCCATATGCGAGATCACTTCCATCACCATATTCACGACTTTATCCCCCCCACGAAAATGGTGATGGAAAGAGATTGTCATGCCGTCTTTCAATCCACTTTTCAGGATTACCTGTTCAAGAGTATCAATAATCTTGCTGAGTCTTGGCAGGGACCTGTTCCCTTTATCGACACGGACATGCGGAGTATTCGTATAGGCCCCACTAAAATGATCTCTCCCATATTGCTTGAGGATCACATCTGGAATCTCATGATTAATAATATTATTCGGCATAATTCTCCCCCTCGGAAGGAATGATGATCCCTGATGCTTCGGCAAGTTCAAGAATGCGTTCAGCACGTTCGACTATCGGTTTATCAATCATCTTCCCATTCACAGCAATGACTCCAGAACCTTTGCTTTTTGCCTCATCTATCGCCTCGATAACTTTTTGAGCAAATGAAAGCTCTTTATCAGTGGGAGCAAAAATCTCATGTACTGGTCCGATCTGCCTTGGGCTGATAACTGATTTACCATCAAATCCAAGCTGTTTTATCAATCGTACTTCTTCTGCAAATCCTTCCTCATTGTTCAGGTCTGAATAGACTGTGTCAAAAGCTCCTATTCCTGCTGCCCGCGCAGCAGTGACAACTGCACTCCGTGCATAGAGTATTTCAACACCACCAGGACTTCTTTTAGTCTTCATTGCAGTAACATAATCCTCAGCTCCAATCGCGATACCAATCAATCTGTCCGAAGCAGTAGCTATGCTATAAGCATTAATGATCCCTAAAGGAGATTCTATTGCTGCCATCATCTTGATCGTACCGAGAGGTAGATGCTGTTTTTCTTCTTCCTGTGCGATCAATTCTTCCACATCCATGATATCCTGAGCAGTCTCAGTCTTTGGAAGTCGGATTATGTCGGGATGAGCCTTAACCATGGCCTTTATGTCGTCTTTTCCATAAGGGGTATCAAGACCATTGATCCTGACAACTGTCTCTATCCCTTCAAAATCCAGAGTCTTTAAATTCTTATACACCAACATCCTGGCAGCGTCTTTCTGTCGATATGCCACTGAATCCTCAAGATCGAACATAATGGAATCTGAATGATAGATCGCAGCATCTCTGATCATACCTGCATTATTACCAGGAACATATAACATCGTTCTTCTCAATCGTTCACTCATGAGAGAGCCTCCCAGTTGACCTGTTCGATTCCTGCAGCACGATAGACCGCTGTGATCAGCCTTGCCTCAATCGCACAGTCGAGAGCCCCCTTGTCCTGGACACCAATCAGTGCATCCTCTACCTGCAAATCAGCTAGAGTCTTCTTGACCACGGCATGAATCTGTTTCCCAAACTGCTTCTCCACGATACTGTTCAGATCTATCTCGATCCCATTCGATCCATTCGATCTCACTGTAATCATGACATCACTGGATTCCAGAGTCCCCGCAGCCCCTGTTTTCACAATCTTCATCTCTCTTTTCTCCCGATGTTCCTTTATTTAAGGCTCTTCTTCAGAGCTTTTCTGACTGATACTGCATCTTCACTCTTTAAATATTCCATAGTTGTTTCCGGCACTAACTGTGTCAGCTCATCAAAGTTACCAACAGCAAATAATCTTCGAACTTCAGATGCACTGATTGCCCTCATCTCATAAGCAAGACGCTCAATTATCGTGAGTTCGATACCATATCTGGGAAGAATCTCCTGTAGCTGGTTGTTATAGTCTGCTGTAACTGGACAAAAAGGTTCTTCTCCTACGAACCTTCTGGTAATATTCAGAGCAGGTGCAATATGTTCTGCAAAGATAGTCGCATCAAGTTGTGCGTAGGATCGATTCACGATCTTTTCCGATTTTAGAAAGTATGAGGGGAACGTATTCTTGGAGATGACATAATCACCGCCTTCAATGATCACTACGTTTTCCAGATCTGAGGTCCCTTGTCTCACCAGTTCAATTCGAGCCCCAGTAGAAAAAGCTGATGCATCTTCTGAGACAATGAACACATAGAGCATACTGCTTGATTGTGATGCCTGTTCGATGATATACCTATGTCCTCTCGTGAAGGGGTTGCAATTCATAATGATAGTCGAGACGGGAAGGTCGTTTACAGGAATTTTTGCATATTGTTTCAGGTTCTTACAAAATTGTTCGAGCCCTTTGGGATTCTGCTCCAACAAGGCTACAGCATCCCCCCCCTGAGCTATCTGATGAAATCCGAGCTCTGTGAAGAATCTGGTCTTTTTTGGCTTCGTGAACAAAAAGATGTTGTCAAAACCACAATCATAGAGTTCTTCCAGTAGGTAATTGATGATTCTTTGAGCAAGGCCGGAACCTTCAAAGAGCGGTGTGACGGCAACACACTTGATGACATTACCGCTAAACGACCCGGTAGCAATAGGTCGGGTGTAAGATTCATCAAAACTGTTATAGATAATAACTGAATACGTGATATCTGATTCCCACCAGATTCCTTGGGTCTTCAGGACTTCGATACAGTCCTTTCTTGTCTGTTCTGTATGTTTGTACACCATGCGATCAATCATGTTTAATAGTATGAGACATGGATATTGTGCTGTATGTAGGAAGCCTATATTATTGCATGTAGGATATTTCCTACATGCAATAATCAGATCATATCAAATGGTGTTGGATCGCGTAATAAGTGAGTTGAGCATTATTCTTCATATTCATCTTAGCCAAAAGCCTTGCACGGTATGTACTGATGGTCTTAACACTTAAAAAAAGTTTATTCGAGATTTCCGAGAGGTTATTCCCTGAAGCAAGGAAGATGAAGACTTGAAACTCACGTTCGGAAAGTTTCTGATGAGGAAGATCCACCTGCTTCTGCTGAAGATTCTGTAAGAGCAGCGCACTTACTTCCTCATTGATGTAGCGACTACCTCTATAGACCTGTATGATAGCATCCAACAATTCCTCAGGGGCAGAAGCTTTATTCAGGCAACCTGATGCACCGAATTTAAGGGCTCTTAACGCATACTGTGTTTCAGGCTGGATACTGAGCATGAGAACCGGTAGGTGGGGATATATGGTCTTCACATCTTTAAGAACTTCGATCCCATCCTTATCCGGCATGGAGATATCAAGGATCAAGACATCAATTTGCTCTGTCCGCAACATATCCATGGCTTCGTTACCATTACTTGCCTCAAAAACATGCTTGATCAAGATACTACCAGAGATAATCTGGCTCAGCCCTTTACGGATGAGAGGGTGATCATCGGCTATCAGAATGTTCATCTATACTTCTCCTATCACCGGGAAGAGCAACTCAACCCTTGTACCCTTATGTCTCTTTCTTCCACCGAGTGGAGCCCCTTTCATAGCGTCTGAACTGATACGGACCGTTCCTCCAAAAGCCTCACAGCGTTCGTGGATACTGATCATGCCGAATGCGCGTTTGGACTTGATCTGCTTTTGGGTACAGCCGACTCCGTCATCAGCAATCTGTAGATAGTAGTTCGTATCATTCTCATGGAAGATACACGTCACTTCAGAGGCTTTTGCATGTCGGATGATATTCGTCAGGATCTCCTGAATGATCCGATAGATCATAATAGAAAGTTCTTCAGGTATCTCATGATCCTCATTCGCGATATCCAACGAAAGCTTTAGTCCTGTTCTATTACTGAATTCATTCATCTGCCACTGCAGAGCCTCTGCGAAGCTCATAGAATCAAGGGCACTCGGCCGGAGTCTGGTTGAGATCGTCCTAACAGACTCGATGGCATCATCCACAGTCCTGATAGCGGATTCTGAGGTCTCTATCATGGCTTGTTTTGGAATCGCAGGTTCAGCCAACTGCTTTTTCAATCGAAATAGATCAAATTTCAACAATGTCAGGACCTGCCCAAGCTGATCATGAATCTCCCGTGCTATGGCTTTTCCCTTTTTCTCACGAGCTTCCTGAATATATATCGAATATTGTCTTAGCATTTCATTCTTTCTATATAAAGCTCTAACCCGCAGTTTGAAAATCAGGAACGTAACCGCAGTAAACAAGAGAAAGACCCCAAGGATGAAATACCACTGCTGATAAAAAAACTTCTCTACATTGATAGCCATGGACAGTTCCTGTGGGTGCTCTAACCCATTGTAATGCTTTGCCCTGACTCGCAATGTGTAGGAACCTGGGGGGATAGTTGCGAATGTGATACTATTCTTATGCTCCAGGTCAGTCCACCGGGTATCTAGGCCGTCCAGTTTAACAGCATACTGATGTTTTGATGAATTAACAAAATCAAAGAGAGAAAACGTGAAAGTTATGAAATGATCGTTTGGTGTAAGAGATAATACAGGATTATCGTAAAGCGGTTTGTCCAGTAGAGACCTTAGCTCTGTTGAGTCTTCAAGTACCAATGGTCCTACAGTGATATCCTTATTCTGCAATTTCAGACCAGTGATCAGAAATGAGGAATCCACAGTTCTTGGAACGACATCTTCAGGATTGAAGGAAGACAACCCATTCCTGCCACCAAGATAGAATGTTCCAGATTGATCCTGGAGAAACGCTTTATGGGAGAACTCATTCCCTATCAGACCATCCTCTTTCCAATAATTGATGATAGAATGATCATAAGGATTGAAATGAGCAAGACCATTATCAGTTGGCAGCCAGAGCTTATGATCTCCATCTTCAAGAATCCCGAATACATTATCAGAACACATCCCCTCTGCGATGCTAAAAGAGGTGAACGTACGTGTTTCACGGTTGAACAGATTAAGCCCCCCCCCTGTTGTTCCAATCCAAAGGCGACCAGCACTGTCTTCATAGATCGAGTTCACACTATTATCACTCAAAGAATTGAGATCACCAGGAATGAGTGTGAATCGCTCAAACCCTTCCTCTTCTGATATGAACCTATTAAGTCCCCCATCCCAGGTCCCTACCCAGAGGTCCTGAAGCGAATCTTCAAATATCTCCCGTACCGAATTACCTATGATACTGGAACTATCCGAGGTCTCAAACTGATAAAAAGAAAACAACCCTGTTGAATCATCATACGCATGAAGCCCTCCGTTCTCAGTCCCGACCCATAAAATTCCCCTTGAATCCCTGAAAATATCCCAGATAACATCACTTTGCAGATTACTCTCTCCGTCTGTCGTGAAATGCTCTTCAACTATTCCAGACGAGAGATGATATTTGAACAATCCTGCCCCATCTGTGCCTATCCAGAGGTACTGTCCTTCAGTCATCAATGAATACGACAGACGCTGGACCTCCGCATTCAGCTTGATCGGATAGGTGATCTCCTCAGTATCAGGATCGATCCTCATCAGATCCCCACCATCAGAGGCAGCCCAGATAGCATGATCATAAGTCTCGACAATCTCCTTGATTTGGTGATCAGTCAAGACCCTCTTGACAGCTTTTGACAAGGGATTGAACTGCTTTATTCCACCATCTCTCATACCTATCCAAAGGAGTCCGGTCATATCAATGTAGATATCTCTTATACGATCACTACTGAGTTCCCCCTGAGATACATTCACTTCTGTTATCTGCATATCATCCTGCAAAGGATCCTGAATGATAAAGATTCCCTGACCATCACTCCCAACCCAGATCAATCCCGATTCATCTTCTGTAATTGCACGTACGCTTATGGGATCTCCATTATCATTAAGATGAACAGGAATGAATTTCTTTAAAAAATCATCAAAAACAGTCAACCCACCATCCTCGAACCCGACCCAAAGTCTTCCTTGACTGTCTTCAAAGAGGGCTTTAACTGAAGAATACCATTTTTCTTCAGAGACTCTTTCCTCCTGATAATAGTATGATGAGAAAACGTCCCTGTCTGGCAGGTATCTGGCAAGGCCACCACCATCGGTGGCAATCCAAAGAACACCCCGAGAATCCTGAATGATCTTTCTGATGATATTACTCTGAATCGAAAAACGGTCCTCAGGATCAACTACATACTGAAAAAATGTCCCATCACTGTTCATCCGATTCAATCCACCACCACCTGTCCCAATCCATAGGGTCTGTGAAGAATCTTCAAAGATGGTAAACACCTGGTCGGAACTCAATGTACTAGGAGTCATTGGATCGAATCTGTATGAGGAGAACGAGTTCTTCACTCTATCATACAGGTTCAACCCTCCACCATCAGTACCAATCCATACACGATTTTGAGAATCCTCACAGATATCGAAAATAATGGAACTGGTAATGGAGTTCTTATCTGCAGGGTCCGGTTTGTACGTGATGAATTCAGTTCCGTCATATCTATTCAAGCCTCCGAACGTACCAATCCACATATATCCAAGCGAATCCTGTTCGAAGCTGAATACAGAGTTATTTGAGAGCCCATTGGACATATTCAATGAACTGAAACTGAAATCGGAGCAGAAAAGCACAGCACGGGATAGAATAAGCAGAATGCTTAATGAGATGCATATGAATCGTATATGTTTATTCAGTATTTTACCCATGTTTGCTCAAGATTGTAACATAATAATGTTAAACATCAATACTATAATTCTCAGATTCATAGTACACACAAACTCACAAGACAAGATCTATATAGGTTCCCACGTGCAACTTCACCGTCCTCGATTCACTCACGGTACTATAATTACGTTACTACGGCAGGATTCTGAATTACTCTGAATCCTGCCTTCCATGATACTACATATAGCTACGTGAGGTCTCATCAGCCCCCCTCCTCTGCTGACAAATACCATGGAGAACCAATGATGTTCTCTTTCCCCTACACTCCGTCCACTCATCATATCGTTTCGTAGTGGAGCTGCCGACTGACTTCTCAGTTGCCTTATCACAATACTGATACGGTACTTCTGTGAGATCACAATCATCGATCTTGAATAAAGCCAATCGTCCTGAGGTGTTTGACATCTGAGTGATCCTCAAGACTTGAGCTCTATGAAACCCTAGATTTAGCTCATACGAAAAAACTGGCCAACTAGAATGTCATTTACCAGGTCGGATAATTCTTCTTTTGATATCTTGCATTTCTGTTCAACCCAGAAACTCATTAGACCTACCAATGCACTGCAATAAATGATATAGCGTACTCTTTGTTTTTCTTTTCTTCCCCGTGGATCAATGATCCAGTGAAGTTTAAAAATTCGAAAACCATACCTGAGTGGCCCATTAAGTAGAGTTGTTCATGATGCTTTGATCCCAACAAATATCTAAATCAACAGAATCATACTCTTAACAGAAGGACAAAAACCGATCTCCCACAAAGGAAAACCGGTTTTCTCATATTGTATCAATTTCATCTACTAAATATGAGGTCAAACAAGTCCATAATCTTTATTCTACCTATAGTTCCGCCCCATCCCTGAACGTCAATCTCACATCCCCCTTCCCATACACCGTCATATGATCAACGAGGATGAAGAACTGCTCAATATCGAACTCTGTGATCACCTCACCAGTCTCTTTCATAAACTTACAGAATCGCTTGATGGCTGTTGTCTGCTGTTTCTTCCGTTCTACCGCCAGTGATATCTCCTGTAATCTCTGCCCGATCTCCTGATACCGATCTGCAAGCTCATCATAATCATTAGCATCATTCCCACCAGCTGAGAATATCGGAGCACTCAGGCTCTTCTGCATCATCTCTGATAACACTACCAGCTCACGTTCAAGGGATCGCTGCTCTTTCTCAACTTCAGAGGTATCACTATTCTTCAGGAGCATCTTCTCCAACCGGCTGATCACTGCATCCCTGTTCTCAAAAAGCTTGTTGACCGCTTTCAGATAGACCTGGATCAACTCCTCTTCTCTCAGGTGCGGGGTACGGCATTTCTTCTCTGCCCTGAACTTCTGGTTGCACTGCCAGATGGTAGTCCGGTACTTATCATTCGAGTGCCAGACCTTCGATCCATAGAAGGATCCACAGTCTCCACACTTCACCATACCGGAGAAGATCCCGGTACTGTAATGACGGGTCTTCTTACCAGAGGGCTGCTTCAGTCTCTGCTGTACCAGATCGAACTGTTCCTGAGAGATTATCCCCTCATGACTATGCTCCACATAATACTTGGGAATCTCCCCATGATTGACCTTTCGCTTCTTCGTGAGGAAGTCAGGAGTATAGGTCTTCTGCAGGATCGCATTCCCCGTATACTTCTCATTGGAGAGGATACTGATGATCGTAGTCTGTCCCCACTCTCTCTTCCCTCTGGGAGTCGGGATCCCTTTACGGGTCAACTCTTTTGCAATGGTGAATGGAGACTTCCCCATAAGGCTTGCTCCATAGATGAACCGTATGATCTTTGCCTCTTCTTCATTCACTGCCAGATTCCCATCAGGACCTTTCTCATAACCTAGGAAGGATCTGTAGGGGACCGATACCTTTCCATCTGAGAATCGTTTCCTCACGCCCCAGGTAACATTCTCTGATATCGAGCGTGACTCTTCCTGAGCAAGAGAACTCATAATGGTTAATAACATTTCTCCCTTACTATCAAAAGTGTAAATATTTTCTTTCTCAAACGTGGATTCCTTACCATGGTAATGTTTAATATTGTTGAAATAAGGGCGTAGAATGGCGTATTGGGGGAGGTCAAGCTGTACATCGTCGTGTTTCGTTGTGTAGCGTTTTGGGGATTAAAACACCAGATAAACACCAGATAATCGGCCAAAGTGTGTATGTTATACAGTTCTAGCCAAAAGTGTGCAGGATGGGTTTCTGGGTGAGTATCAGATACCCACATCGCTAAGAGCTTTGCTGATGGCATCAGAGGCTTGCGACATGGTTGCATTGAAGATATGAGCATATATATTCTCTGTAACTCTTGTGTCCTTGTGCCCCAGATGTTCCGATATCACCTTCACAGGTACACCCATGTTAATCAGTAGTGAAGCATTGGCATGGCGTAAATCGTGAATATGGACATCAGGGAAATTATGCTTGTCAAGCAGACGCTTGAACTGCAGATTGATGTAGTGGCTGTTCATGAACTGGCCAAACATGCCAGTGAACACTGTTCCTCGATCTATCCATTTGTCACCAACATCTATCTTTCTTTTTAACTGCCACTCCTTTTGCTCCTTGAGAAGCTGGACCACCTGAGGTGGTAGAGTGATCCACCGCACACTACTTTTGGTCTTGGGTGTAGTGATGTGATATTCTCCATCCAGATAATACAAATTGCGCTTGACAGAAATGGCAGCTTTATCTAAGTCGACATCTTCCCAGTGAAGAGCCGTAAGCTCATTCACACGCATCCCCGTAAATAGTAGCATCTTTATCAATCGGCTCAGCTGAGGATTATTCAGCTCATTGATAAAACCTAACAACTCTCTGCATTGCTCAGCATCAAGGAACTCTTTCTGTTTTTCAGAACCATGAGATGGTGTGGTAGCGTTGGTTACTGGATTCTTTGCCAGAAGCTCTTTTTTGACAGCAGTAGAAAAAATAGGGGAAAGCGCTGTTCGGATTCTTTTGACAGTACCAACATCAAGTCCCTTATCAATTTGTTGTGGTTTAAATAACTCGTGTAAATTCTTCCCCAGGGCATCTGCAATCTTCTGGGCTGTACGTCTGGTAATAGATTCCCCAGCGGTTAGACGCTGAAGCGTGTTCATGCATATCCCCGTCCTGCGCGAAACAGATCGGTGAGTTCCATAACCCAGTGTCTCATTATCCTTGAGCCAGAATTTCTCCATCTTCCGGCCGTTTTGAAACAACTCATTGAAAAGCTTATCAATCTTAGCCGTGTTGATATCTTTGAGCTTCAGATGTCCAATATATGGCATCACATACATATTGATCATATACCGGTTATTTGCATAAGTAGGAGGCTTGAGTTTATGAATGGCAATCTGCTCATAATACCACTTCTGAAGTTCTGAGAATCGTAGGTTCTCATTAAGGTTTGTCATACCCTGACAGTGTTTTTCAAATTCATAGGCATAGGCCTTTGCGAGTTTTGCACCCTTTCCTTCAGTCACCTCCTTTGGAGGTGTAAAGGTTGTGGTCTTGCGGATTTGCCGCCCATTTAGATCATACCCTAGAGAAACCATAATCCTATAGGTGTTCCCTCGTTTGTTGATGCTTGGCATGCTGTTTTATCCCCTTATAAGTAAACTGTTCTTATGTACCATACATCCCTTCAAAGTGCCCTGGAGTCAACCCAATCCAGCAGGATCTAGCAATTAGACTCAATACCTAAGTCTCTCTTGTCCAATTCCCGCTGTATGAAGTCCTGGATATATGTGTGCAGATCCCATCGGAAATATCCCAATCTGTTGAGACCGTCTGATACTTTTGGAGTATCACCCTGCATCATGGATTTAAGAGTTCTCGCTTTATCACCGATGTCCTGTATGAACGTATAGAATTCCCCATCGGAAAGTAGTTCATCAATAACACCCAGCGTGTCAGGATAATTCTTAGCTACTTTTAGCAGGTCGATTGATTGCTCAGAAAGCCCTAATTGCTCATGAACCGCTCTATTCTCACTACTGATACCGGTGAGCAGATAATCCACTGATACCCCGAAGAATGCAGCAATCTTAATAAGGATATCAGGAGATGGTTGAGTGTCCCCATTCCTGTACAAACTGATGCTTTGCTGTCTAGTACCCACAGCCTCGCCCAGTTCTTTCAACGTTGTTCTATTCCCCGTCTTAGGGTGCTTCTCTAGCAGTTCCCGCAGAATTGTAGGAAATTCCCAGGCTAGTGTTCCTTCTTGTATTGTCATGTTCTTACATCCTTGATTTACGAATTACTTGTACTCTATATTTACTATTTCGTTTTTATTGATGTTTCTTATCTCTTGTGCTAGATTTATACTATCAAGTAAAACGAAGTTTTACAAGAGAAAATTAAGCGAAATAGAAACTTTCCCAAGGAGTTGCAGCATGACAGAAAAAGAAATCAAGGATGCGATAGCAAGTGAACGTCGCACCTATTATCGGAATTGGCGTAAGAATAATCCAGACAAAGTCAAACGCCACAATGAGAATTACTGGCGTAAAAAAGTCCTCCAGAACGCTGAGGCAAACAATCAGGATCAGCAATAGGAGGTCAGATTGGATATGAATAGAAAGAACCCACCACCTAAGATGATGAGCATCCGTGAAGTAGCCGCAACAGGGTTGTTACCCGAGCATGCATTACGGTTATTACTCAAGGCAGGCAAGTTGCCGGCAATCTATATAGGTAAAAAAGCACTGATCAACTATGACAAGCTGTGCATGGCCCTAGATGGTCTATCAGTCGATGTAACAACTAAGGATGATCCCATATGGTAAAAGCTCTTGCGAAGACGTCAACACGAGAAATCACGATGCAGGAGCTGAAATCACAACGTATCTGGTTCTGCTGGAATTATGTGAAAAGAGGCGGTAATACCACTAAAGTTCCCTGTACGATCACAGGATCTTCCTGCGGTACTGATAACAAGTTCTCAGGCTCTTGGGTGACCTATGATGATGCAAAGGCAGCAGTTGAGGATAAGAGCTTCAGTGGCCTTGGGTTTAGGATACCTGATGGCATGTTCTTTCTTGATGTTGATCATAAGAATATTGACGATCCATTTGTGCAAACTCTCCTGAGACGCTTTGACTCCTACGTGGAGTATTCAGTCAGTACTGAGGGTATCCACATCTACGGTACCTATGATCTTTCCCAGATCCCAACTCAAAGGAATGAGAAGGGAAGCATGAAACTCGACCGTCAGTTCTACATGAAGAATCCCCACAACAATCTAGAGCTGTATATGGGAGATCTGACTAACCGATTTGCTGTATTTACCGAGAACCATATTGAGGATAAACCACTTCGGGATTGTACTCAGGCCATCCTCACCACCTTGGACAAGGATATGCGTCGAAAGGCCAAAAAGAAGTATAGCACCAAACGAGATGGGAATATAAAGGCTGACCAGATCATCCAGTCACTTCGCAAGCAGAAGAACGGTGACAAGTTTACCACCCTTTTTGATCAGGGGGATATTAGCTTTTATAGTGACGATGACTCTGCTGCAGACTGTGCTCTCTGTGCACTTATCGCTTTCAAGACTGGGAATGACCCGCAGTTAATTGATGAGATCTTCCGACAGGGTGCTCTGATGCGAGAGAAATGGGAACGTGAGGATTATCGAGAGCTTACGATCACCGCAGCCATTGAGGCTTGTAATGGTGTATTCCATCGCTCAGTTATGCCAGCTCCTGTTTTCATTAAGTTCACCCCAGAGGGAATACCCCATGTCTCGGTACCGTTATTGGCTCGCTACTGCAGAGAGAATCTTGAATATTTGATCGTTCGTGACAGCGCGACCGGTGGTACGCTTAAGTATATATATCAAGATGGTTGCTACCAATTGTTCTCAGATGACATGTGCAAAGGAATCATAAAAGGATTCATTGCAGCATACGATGAGGAACTGGTTAAACTGGGGCAAGTGAATGATGCCCTGCAACACCTCATCACCGATCTAAGCACCCTCACTATCAGTGACTTGAACTATCATGAGCACCTGATTAATTTCACCAATGGGATGCTGAACCTCGAAGAGGAACTGGATGAGCCCTTATATCCACACGCTACTGACTACCGATCAACGATACAAATCCCCTGTAAATGGAATGCCAACCCCACCCCGACACCAGAGTTCGACCGATACCTTGATACGCTCACAAGCGGAGATGAGGGGCGAAAAAGACTTCTGCTTGAATTCCTCGGTGCAGTTATTTCCAATATCAAGGGATGGAGGATGAAGAAGGCACTATTTCTCCATGGTGATGGTAACACCGGAAAGTCAGTACTCAAAAGCCTTGCTGAGCGTATTGTAGGTAGAGGGAACTTCATCGGTATCGATCTAGCTGAGATTGAAGCCCGCTTTGGTACGAGCACCCTCTACGGAAGACGTTTAGCAGGAAGCTCTGACATGAGCTATGTAACTGTCAGTGAATTGAAAACCTTCAAGAAATGCACAGGGGGAGACAGTCTGTTCGCTGAGTTTAAGGGCATGAATGGATTTGAGTTTGTGTATAACGGACTGCTGTGGTTCTGCATGAACCGCCTGCCAAAGTTTGGAGGTGATGATGGCACATGGGTATACGATCGTATCATTTGTATTCCCTGTGATAATGTCATACCCCTAGCACAACAGGACAAGCAACTTTTAGACAAGCTCTATGCAGAGCGTGAGGGGATCATCTTCCAGGCGGTGAGCGCCTTCAAAGGTGTGATAGATAACGGATATCGTTTCACCGAACCTGATGAAGTGATTGAAGCTAGACGTGTATATCGACATACCAACAATACAGCCATCGCATTTTACGAAGAATGCATAATCAAAAGGCCAGAGGGGAAGATCAAGGACATGTGCACTACGGGTAAGGTCTATAAGGTCTACAAGGCATGGTGCAAGGATAACAACAACGGGTTTGCAAAGACAGCACGAGAATTTCGTGAGAATCTAGCATCCCACCTTGGCTCCACCTTTCAGGAGATGACTGTCAGATATGGGAAGGGCGGTAACTTCTATAAAGACTTCACCCTCAGTGATATTGCAAAGAGCGAGTATGCAGTGGAGTATGGTTATGATGACTCAGAATTCCTTACTTAGTGATAGTAGTGAATGTGTAGTGAAAGTACTCATGAGTACTATCACTAGAATTATTCTTGCCCACACAAGTAATTATCATCATTTAGTGATAGTAGTGACAGTACTTTCAACTCAGAGGATAAAAAAAACTATGTTTGTACTTACTGTACAGCGGGTACAAGGATAGAAAAGATGATGTATGGAGTTGGTTTCAACTATCACTACTGTCACTAAATGGACTTAACTCCTTTCAGGATAATATATAATTCTAGTGATAGTTGGAGAAAGAACATTCACCTAACATTCACTAGAGTCACTAACTGCTCACCTTCTAGGACATGCAAAAATCTATGAATCAATCGAGGAGCCTCAATGCTATGGGTACTGGCTACCGGCTCTTTGCAAAGTCCAAGGACAGCGCGTTTATTACAAGAACAGGCGGTTATGATGCCCACAGGCCTATTGCATGCCTCAGCAGGGGCACAGGAGGCTCTCACAGGATCTTCTCCAACCTATGCCAATGTCACTAACCGCTATCTCTCACTGAAGGGAGAATACCGGGTGAACGATGTGTGGTTCATGAACGACAAGACAACCCTTTTCTTGAGCACATTAAAAGATGACTCAAGCTTTGGAAAACCTGTACTGTACAGCGATTTTATGCCTGCTATTGAAACTGATACCATGCCGAAAGCCATTGATTTCTTTGATTAAAGTTCAGAATTCAAACCTATCGAATCACTCACTAACACCCATTAAATGAGGGGTCAATCCCCCCTTTGAATAGGCATTTTTCTGCGTGATGGCCCCTGCACGTTGTAAGTAAAGATCTTCTAGAGATTAAGACCCCCCTTCCCATAATTCTACCAAAGTACCATGGAATCAATTCCTTAAATCTAACAAATTTAAGTATGAGGTAGTAAGGTGGACCTAGTTGTCAAGACAGAAAATCAGAAAAGCTAAGACTCTTCCTCCTACTATTTATGCCTGTTTTGTATATAGATCATCCTGGTGATATACCTCTCCAGGAGTACGATATCCTAATGATTGATGAGGCCGCTCATAGTTATAGAAATCAATATATTCAGCAAGAGATCTTCTCAAAGATCTCGGTGAATCATACTCATTCAAATAAACCTCTTCATACTTCAAACTACGAAAGAATCGTTCGATATAGATGTTGTCTAACGCTCTCCCTTTACTATCCATAGAGATTCGAATACCGGTTGATTTCACTAGCTGAACATAAGTCTCATTGGTAAAATGTCCACCCTGATCAGAATTCTGAATCTCTGGTTTTGCATGCAGATAAGCTCGCTTCAAGCATCTCATCACAAACTCTTTCTCAAGCGTACTAGAAAGCTCAAAGGCCACAAGATATCTGCTGTAGATATCAATGATCGCAAACAGGTACATGAACCCTACACCCATACGAATATAGCTGATATCTATAGCCCAAACTTGATTCACATGACTGAACTTCAGGTTCCTCAACAGGTATGGGTGGATAAATTGTTTCTGATACAGCTTACTCAAGTTCCTCTTAGGGTATATCGCATAAATGCCCATTTTCTGCATCAGAGACAATACTTTGTTCTTTCCTATCTCACACTCGCTACTCAATATCACGTGAATTCTTCGATATCCATAGAATGGATGAGCCGTATAAATCTCATCGATTCTATGCATGATCTGAATATTCTCTAAATCTCTCTGAGAGAGTTCTTTTGGCTTCCGATACACGCTGGTTCGTTGAATAGTCAGCAGCTCTGTCTGACGCGTTACTGAAAGCGTCAGATTGCCTGATTCATACATCGCTATTCGTTCTATATACGTGTTATTTGAGGCCAGATTTTTTTTTCAACCAATCAATCTCATAGGTTAATTGGCCAACGATCTTCTGGTAGTTCTCTTCTTTCTCTTCAAGCTCTTTCTTCAATTTTCGCTCAGCACTTTGCTTCCTGGTGAACACCTCGGAGGCATGTTCTATAAACTCTCGTTTCCAATGCCCAACTAACTGAGGACTCAGTTCATATCGTGCTGCAAGTTGATTGACGGTTTCTTCTTCCCGAAGTACCTCTAACACTACTTTGGTCTTGAATTCTGCTGAATACTTATTTCGTTTCTCCATACTCTTTAGTATAGCTTATTTTTTTCAAAATTCTGTCTTCATTTATAGGTCCATTATATAGAGTCATATGCTTCATATAAACAGTTAGGTAATGTAGGCCACATCGAAGAAAATATTTCAGGTCGTAAAATCGATTGGAAGCAATGAGCTATCTATTCAGTTATAATGGATAGTGAAGTCACTGATATAATCGTTCCTGAGCTTTCAAGATTGAGTAGATCTACAAAGCAACTAATGAAATTATTGAAATCATTCAGAGTTCAGATACAACCTTGCATTTAGTAAAAGAAGGATTAGTAATCAATTCTGATATGACTCCAGCTACAAAGATGTTTATTTCTGTGTTATCAGCATTATGTGAGAGGGAAGTATCTAATATCCAGATGAGAAACAAGGAAGCTCTTGCTGAGCGAAAGCGTCAAGGTGTGAAGCTCGGTCGTTAGAAAGGTCAGGTAGTAATTAAGAAGCTTGATACGTATAAAGGTGAGTTAGAGGGGTATATAGCTATCGGTAAGTTTAAGACTTGGATTGCTAATAAGCTCGGGGTATCTAGGATGACTGTTTATAACTATATAAAATAATGATTAATTATTATTTATAACTTAAAATTGTTCTATTTCTGGGTAGGGGGAGGTTGTGTCGGTTTTGTTGTAGAAGGTCTTGATCCGCCATTATTTCCTGATCTAACTTGTTCTTCGTTTTGTCCTTGGCTATTCCTTTTTGACATCTGTTTTCTCCATTTTAATAAATTCTATTGTAAAATCATCAAAATTTCTTGATAGATAAAGTTTTGGGATACAATATGATTTAAAATCACTATTTTTTATATTTGAATAAACAGTAACGTCGCTGATTAATAACTCTCTAATTTCTCCTGGGTCAGAGTATTGTTCTATATACCCACAGTAGATTAAATCCAGTTTATGGTCTCGTATATTGACCCAATTCCCTTTTGATATTTGATTAAAGTGTAGCCAAACATCATCTTCTCCAAAATGGTTTGATATATGAAGCCATTTTAAAAGTTTAAAATCTAATTTTTTTTCGATATATATAGAAGATATTATCCCCATAATTGAACTAATACATAATAGATATGTAAATTCAATATAAGAGTATGTAGAGTTCGTTAGCATTTTTTTAGTTGAAGAAATGTAATAGGCAGGTAGAAACTCAAACATGATTATATCTAGCACTATACAACTAATGAAAGTTAAGATAATGATTGCTAGTAGGTCATTGAAACTTGAAATTACTTTTGATTCCCTTCTATGTGTAGTGAATCGTTTTATTATAAATAGAGAAAGAGAACCCGGTGTAAGTAAAATTATAATTTGAAAAATAAACTCATTTATATCCATCTTTAAACCTTATCTATATATGGAATAGTGCTTTCATATATTTCTAAATGATTGTATTCAGGATTATCTGAAATATAATCTGTTATTTGTTGGGCATTATCAGAATGATTAGTACTGGGGCCTACTGTAATCCGTTTTACCATTTCAGGTGCTATCTTATACTTAAGATAATTTTTACCTGTTGGCGATGTAAAAGGACTGCATTGATACAAATAATACAATCCTCTAATTTCACTTTCTTCAAAAAATCCAGCATGCTTTGTTGTAAATAACCATTGTCCTATTGTTAAAAGTGCATGTTGTTGTCCTCTATTGTCCTCATTTTTAAATGTTCGTAAATACTGCTTAAAATACTTTTTCAAAGCTATAGCTTCTTCCTCAATAATTCTAGTTGTAGCATATTGGCAAGGAGAGAATTGAAATCCAGAAGTTAAATGATTTGTTTGCTTTGAATCTTCAATCATATGGGAATTATATTTCATCTCGTGGAATTGAAATCCTATAGAAATATCTCCATAACAGCGCCATTGGCTAAGTAAATTCCCAAAAGTTGAAAACGATGAAACAAAAGTATTTGTCTTAATTATATCGAACATTTGGGAAAGTATATTTTTATCTTTTTTGGTAGCAAACATTTCTATAACTTTGTTGGATAACAATGTCCCTTCTGCAGAATCATTTAGTGTTGATTGGTCCATTAACCAAATTTCACGATTCCTGAGAATACTAAGAATGCAACTAATATTGGTATAATGGTAGATATAGTTTTGAGGATTTGTAGGAGTAATATAATTATTATTAAGGCTGACCCTTGAAAATTCTTCAGGAAAAAAAGTATCTATCTGTTTCATTGATATTCCTTATTTTCTATAGCATCAAAGGTAAATACCTTATCATTAATAGGCATATATTTATATATGTGTTTTATCGTTAACAATTAACATAAGTTATAGGATTAGCAGCACCGCGACTCCAGAAACTTTCAAAGTTCTGGCTATAGTACTTATCCATTATTGCTGGCTCAGCTGGTTCTCCAATAAACTCATACCGCCTTCGGTTGTTCATTTCTTTAGTAAATTTCCATTCAAAAATTAAATATACTCCAACACAGATTCCATGATTTATTGCCATAACATAGTGAGCATCATTAGCTCTGTAGGGATCTAAAACCCATGATTTTCTCGTAACTTCATATATTTGGTCTTCTGTCATATTAGATGAATAAGTTTGGTTTATTCTTATAAGAATACATTTATCAGTAACATATTCTTTTGCAATTGGTTCGGTAGCGTTTGAACCAGTACTGTGATCCCTATTATTACTTTGTTGGTCTGGGAAAAATGCTTTTAATATTGCTTGTAGTTTCATATTCATTATCTTATCATATATATAAAATAATACAATCTATATCTGAGTAATTATACAGATATAACCTTATAAATATGGTAATAAATAGATGATTAGTGATTAACTCAATCTAATAATTCATCCAATAGTATCTATCTACCAAGTATTTCCTGGATTGTTGGGATTTGCCGTTCTTTTATCCATGCGGCTAATCTTTCTTGTTCAAAACGGATATGCCCATTAATTTTCGAATAGGGAATAGTCTTCTCCCATACATACTTTCGTACTGTCTTTTCAGCAATATTCAATATTACTGCTACTTCTTTTACTGTTAATAAAGGCTTTATATCATTTAACATAAGAATCTCCTGTATCAAATCTAACCATTTCAGTTCCCCCTGTCATATAGAATCAGAGGAGACTAGGTATTAATTCATAAATTTAGAGTCTTTCTTTTCTACTTCTAAAACTTATTGTATGAGAACCCCATTTATTTAGCAGATGAGAGTTGTTGATAATTCCTTTTCTCACATAAAATCTTTGTTAAAATGTTCTGTTAAGAACACTAAATTACAAGGAGGTTCATCAATGAATGAACAATTACAGGAACTCAGAGAAATTATTAAGGAATTGAATACCACTATCTATCTAATGACCTATAAGGAGGCAGCAGAGATATTGGGGGTAAAAGCACAAACTCTTCGACAATGGGTTTGTTATGGGAAGATTAGCTACATTAAGATTGCAAGCGCTGTAAGGTTTAAACAAGAGCATATCGATGCATTTATTGAGAAATCAACACAGAAGGCTCGAAGATGACCATAGAGAAAGGAAAAGAGATCCTATACAGGATGTTTCGTGAGTTAAAACTAATGATACATGGGGAGATCCATATAGTATTAAAAGTGAGAGATGGTTAGCCCTAACCATTCTTGATACCCGTGGTGTGGCATAATTCACCCCGGTTCTTTCAAGCCTCAGAGTATTGCAGTAAGATAAATCTATGTTCAACTTTTTGGTTAATGTATTACAAATATTCTTTTCAATTTTCTTCACAAATCGAAAAATACTGATATACCTTCTGGTCTAGGACTTAGAGAACCTAAATGCAGAGTTCCCACTCAGGTTTTTAAGTAGTATAGCCCTCGATCTTTTATACTGCTCTCCGATGAACCCCAGCCTGAGCAGGTAGCACCGCATAGCATACTTATCATTATCACCATCAGAGGGAGTTGATAGTACGCGCTTTTGCCGGCAAGCCATCTCTGAGAGTTTGGAGATGAAGGAGGTATAGGCTTCCGCCTCAGTAGGATCATCGGTAAGGGTGAACCAGGGGAAGCATACACAGTCGGCTGTGGTCATTACATCAACTGAATCTGTGAGGAAGGTACGTTTGAACAAACCTTCCTTTGCCCTGACCATCTGCACCAGCATCTCTAGCTGTCTTTCAGTGAAATTTTTCCTCGGTAGGCTGATAGTAAACTTGTCAATATCCTCAACTCCAGTACTCTGGTAGCCACGATCCTTCAGATGCTCGAGTAGAGCTTTCACGGTGGTATCCTCCAGATTTTCTGGAATGGTGAGTTTCCCGTTCCTGTCTAGGATACAGTCTCCGATCTCGTAGTTGCAGGTGGGGTACATCATATACTTCGGTAAGGTGTGTAGTGCTTCTGAGATATCATCAGCGAGCTTCTTTCGTTTTTTACCGGTGACGTTGTACGGGATGATCATCTTCATGCTTGTTCCTCCTTACTATCATTTTCCAGCTCCGAGCTCTCGACCGCTAATACCCCGTTCCCGAGCAACTCACATAATTCCTCATATCCCATATGGCCATTTTTGATCATGGCCTTACTGACCTGATCCAGCTCCTCTTTCGTCCAATCCTTACTCATACAATAATCTCCTTGATTTTGGTATGTGTATGTACGCTCATGTGGGGACTAATAGCAAGTTGGATATCGGTAGATCATGGAAAGACTATGCTAGATTTTTTAATTGATCTAGTGAAGAAAAGAGATAGTGGTTTCGGGGATGAAGGTGTTTTTCTCAAATTTTCTGTACCTGTCTAGTCGTCTTTTAATGTTGACGACTGTATCCCTACAAGCACATACCTAATTATTCAGGTTTCGAATCACCTTTTCCCAAAGGAATCTTTCTGTAATTTTGTGGGTCTGAATATTTTGGTGTTTTATACATGTCAATCAGTAGTTTCATTGGTGCAGCAGAAACTAAAGCAGCCTTCTGATAAGAAGACCCGTCATTATAGTACAGGGATATTCTCGGGGAAGGTGAAGTGTGGCTCCTTCTATGGAACGAAGGTCTGGTATTCGAATGATAAGTACCGGACTACCATCTGGCAGTGCAATCAGAAGTTTGGGGGAGAGGAGAAATGCAGTACCCCGCACTTGAGGGAAGAGGAGTTGAAAGCAATCTACCTGAAAGCGGTGAATAAGCTCTTTGAAAACAAGGATGCAGTGATAGATCGTATGGGAAAGATGCTCTTGAGGGGAAGTGATACCTTTGGAATAGAGAAATAGCAGCGACCCCCTGAGCGTGAAATGGTAGTGCTATCTGAGATGATGCAGAAGAGCCTGAGTGCTCAGGTGTTCTCATCTGGCGGGGCAGGTGTAAATGAGTATGATGAGCTTGCTAGTAGGTATCAGGAGATCCAGCAGAAGCTTCAGGAGATATCATCACGGGTAGAACATAAGAAACAACAGGGTATGGTCATTAAGCGATTCTGCAGGTTGATGAAAGAGACGGAAATTATGATCACAGAGTTTGATATTGATCAGTTCCTGATATTGGTTGATCACATCACGGTGTATGGGAAGGTGGATATCCAAGTGATGTTCAGGGATGGAACGGTGCTATGAATCTGCAATAAAAATTAACAGGCCTTTCCTTTTTGTGAAGAGAATTGAGAAGCTTGTAATACATTAACCATAAAGTTGTACATAGAGGTATATTGTTGCAAAACTAGGAGACTTAAAAGAACCCAGATGAATTATGTAACAGCACGGGATAAGCCAATACTATTTGCTTTTACTCATAGCAACATTGCCTACTATATTTAACACATCCCATGTTCGTCCAAAAGGTGGGGCATAGCAAAAGTCACCTAAAGAGAGATCTTCAATGGTTCCATTAAGTTGTATAGCCATAGCAAGGGTATTTAATCGTAATACTGCTCCATTTTTCCCTGCAATTTCGGCTCCCACTATTTTATGAGTTAATGTTTCATATATGATTTTTAATAGGATATCTTCTTGACCTGGGTAGTAATTTGTTTGGTTTTTATCTTTTACTACTGCTGATGCTGTTCCAATTACTGTATCCTTAGCTCCAGTTCTACCTACTTCTAAGTCAAACACTTTTACACAGGCGGATGTGAGAGAGCCAGGGTAGTCCCTTTTTCTTCCCACAATGTGTTCTCCAATTATTCTTCCAAGCTTATTCGCTGTGGTTGCAAGCGGGGAATAGATAGGTTGCTTAGTCACCATATCTTGTACAGAAGCACAATCTCCTCCCGCATAAATATTGGGTAATGAGCTTCTACCAAATGTGTCTACAACAATAGCACCGTTTGGTAGCATCTTAATACCACTGTCTTGTAAGAATGATGTATTTGGTCTCACACCGATAGAAAGGATAACTATATCAGCAGGGTATTCCCCCTTGTCAGTTATCACTTTTTCAACTACTTGTTTCCCCTCAAAGGCGGTTACCCGCTCATTAAAAGCAATTGATACTCCATTATCCTTAAGTTCTTTATGAATAAGATGAGATATATCCTCACTTACCGCAGCTTTTAGAGCTCTTTCCTCTAATTCAATGAGTGTCACATTTTTTCCCGCTCTTTTTAGTGCCTCAACTAGTTCTAACCCAATAAAACCTGCTCCAACAACTACAGCATGTTCTCTACTGTTGTTGAGGGCCTCTTTAATAGCATTTCCATCACCAAGAGTTCTCAGGGTAAAGATGTTCTTTTTCTTAATTCCATTTAAGGGAGGAACAATTGGATATGCACCAGTAGCTATAATGAGGTTATCATACTGATCATGTAGGATACCATTTTCCGAATCTATAATAGTAAGCTCTTTCTTTACTACATCAACTTTTGTCACAGTGTGGTGCATTTTGATATGTATACCAGATGCAGCAAATTCTTCTTTCGATCGAGAGAACATTCTTGTGTGGTCTGAAAAGAATTCTCCTATATAGTAGGGGAGCCCACAGGAACCAAATGAGATGATCTCATCTTTTTCATAAACGGTAACGGAATGATTATTCTTAGCTCTTATTATTTTTGCAGCGGCACTCAAGCCTGCTGCATTTGCTCCAATTACTATTGTATGCATATATGATTACCGCCTATTAGTGATGTGGAACTACAAAAAATATAACTTCAGATGTATTTGTATGGATATTTTTTACGGAATGAGGATCATCTGAGTTAAGGTTGAGGGAATCGCCTTTATGCAAAATATATGTAGAGTCTTTTAGCCGTGCCTCTACTTTTCCTCGAGTAACATACATAACTTGACTACCAAAACGTTTATATGAAGATGCATTATCCCCCGTTTGTGCACCCAAATCTAATGTAATGACAGCTACCTCCATTATTTTTGAAAGTATACTATTTGTTGCAAAAGAGATTGAAATGCCTTCATTGAGTGATGAGGCTAATCTCCTATCATCTTTTCTAATGACAGGAGTCTCGTTTTGGAGAGCAATCTCTTCAAATAGGCCTTGAATTGTCGTTCCAAGGACACTAGCAATTTTCACAAGAGAAGAAAGTGAAGGCGAGACTTTTCCATGTTCAACTTGGGAGATATAGCTAGCAGATAGTTCTGTCCGTTCAGCAAGAGCTTTGAGGGTTAATCCGCATATTTCTCTGTTGTGTTTTATTACATTACCAATGATCTCTTTCATCTCTTCAAACTCCTACATTAATACGCTTTTTCCTGATACGAATGATAATTAATGTACCGAATAAAAGAGCAATAGTAAATGCATTGATCATAGTAAGTGGGATTAACCCAAGGGTACCAATGGCTACCATTATGATACTTTCATATCGTTTGAGTTTTCGTATAAACCATCGAGTCAATCCACCTGAAATGAACACAATGCCTGAAAGGATTGCCAAAAATCTAAATAAGATTTGCCCAAAACTCCCCATTAATAACATGGTTGGGTCAAATAGAAAGATAAATGGTATTACATAGAGAATTGCTGCAATCTTCATTGAAGTGAAACCAACTTTTATAGGATCCTCATCAGCTATTTCAGCAGCGGCAAATGCAGCTATTGCTACCGGGGGGGTAATCATACTGATTACTGCAAAATAGAAGACAAACAAATGAGAAGCAATAAGAGGAAGTCCCAGATCTTGCATAACAGGAACTCCGAGAGTTGCTACAAGGATATAAGCTACCGTAGTGGGTGTCCCCGTTCCCATAATGATACAAGTAATCATCATTAAAAGAAGAGCTGGTACTAGATGTCCTCCGGATAATGAGAAAATGAGTGATGACAATGAGAGCCCTAGCCCTGTGAGAGTGATGACTCCAATTATGATACCTGCAGTTGCACAGGCTATAGCGATCATTGAGGCTCTTTTCCCACTTGTACTAATAATAGCAAAGAGTGTCTTTTTGTTGAGTTTTACATCACTGTTGATAATCGCGAGAACCATTCCTACTAATATTGAATAAAATGAAGCTTTATATGGAGAGAATCCAATTAATAGGAATATGACAAGAGAAACGATAGGAGATAGAAGATAAAGCTTACCAACAATATCTCTGAACTTTGGGATTTCATTAGCCATTAGACCAGAAAGACCAAGTCTCGCAGCTTCAAAGTCTAGTACAACGATAAGGCCAATATAAAAAAGTATTGCAGGCATAAGGGCTGCTTTACATACTTCAATATAGGGAATCCCAATAAGCTCAGCCATCAGAAATGCAGCGGCTCCCATCACAGGAGGCATAATTTGCCCCCCAGTTGATGCTACAGCTTCAATTGCTCCTGCTGTTTCTCCTTTGTACCCAATTCTTTTCATCATCGGGATAGTAAAACTTCCAGTTGCATAGACATTTGCCGCAGCACTCCCAGAAATTGAACCAAATAGAGCAGAGGTAAGACAAGCCACTTTTGCTGGTCCTCCTCGATACTTGCCAGCAGCTATTTTACCTAAGTCCATGATAGTATCACCACTTTTAACAAATTCTAAAACAGTACCGAGAATGACAAAGAGGATAATATAAGTAGCAGAAATGCTCAGAGGCATTGAATAGACCCCATCTAGACCCCATACTTGATAGTCAATCAAATCTCTTATTGAGACACCTCTGTGTGCAAGGACACCTGGCATGTAGGGACCTAAAAGGGCATATAATAGGCCAACTGTAGCTATTAAAGACATGACTATACCAACAGCTCTTCGAGAAATTTCTAATAATAGAAGAATAACAATAGCTCCCACGATGTAATCAAGTGTAGATAAGGGGGAGACCATTGATTTTCTTAATGCAATTTCCTGATAATTAATTGCAATATAGCTAAAAGCTACAAGAGCAACGCTAAAAAAGAGGAAGTCTACCCAAGTTACATTCTTTTTTTTGCCAGCTAATGGATATAGAAGAAAACCAATAGCTCCGGTAAGCAAAAGGTGGAAACTACGTTGCAACTGTGTCACAACGCTCCCAAATGCTGCTGTATATAGATGAAATACAATGAGCACAAGTGAGAGGGCAAATACTAACATAGTTACTGTTGATATAAGTCTTGTCTTTTTAATCATGGTTTATTATTTGATCCATCCCATTTCTTTATAGTATTTTATTGCTCCTGGGTGAATAGGACCACCGACTACTTGTGGTGCAAGCTCTGGTTGCCATTTACTATATGTTTTACTTGCACTTTGGATTTTCGTAGGGTTTTCACAAATAGTCTTTGTGATTCTATAAACGATATCATCAGAAAGTTTTGAGGATATAACTAGGATAGGATTTTCTGTAATAACTTTAAGGTCATTCTTAATGAATTCATATGAACCAGCAGGAATCGTACTTACACCATACTTGTATGTTTCATGTAAGTTATCAATTATTTGAGAATCTATTGGAAGAGGTCTTAATTTTTTAGATACGGCTAATTCAAGTGTTGCTGGCATGATAGGACCACAATAGACATCAGCATGACCATCTTTCATCAAAGCAGTAGCTTCTGAATAGGAGACATAAGAAACACTTCCTCCCCATTCCTTTATTGTTTCAGCAGAGATCCCATATGTTTTCAATACACGATCGGTTGCTAAAGCAGGAGATGCACCTTGTACTGCAGTTACGATTCTAACAGGAAGTTTATTTTCAATGATTTGTGAGATTGATTCAAATTTTGAATTCTCTTCAACAAGGAAAACTGACATATAGATGTCTCCAAGTCTTAATAGACCTGTGATATCAGAAACAACTCCCTCACTTGTATAAGGTCCAACACCGGCAATTGCATCAGCGTATACATTGTCTTGAGTCGTTGCAATTTCTACTTTTCCTGCTGAAACATTTAATGGGTTTGAAACACTACCCCCTGTCACTACCTTGATGTTGGTATTGGGAAAGGTTGGTGTTAGCATTTCAGCAATGACCCCACAAAGAACATACCATCCTCCACCAACAGAACCACCTGCTAAAGAAATAAACTGTGGGTCTTGTACGGCATCTGTAGAAGACTCTTTTTCTCCTTGAGCGTATACATTACTCATTGATAAGAGTAATGAAACGAGTAACACTACAACAAAAGCTTTCTTCGATTTTCTCATAATAATCCTTCCTTTTATTTTTTAAAATATATTTCACGCTTGTGCGAGAAATACTTGTAATCCCAAAAAGACTGTGGCTTTTTGCATACCACCTCCGAATACTGTTGCATCTGCCTTAGAGCCCGCCATATGAATATGGGTAAACCAAGATCCAACATCCTTTTTTACTACTTCTCCACAAAAACTTAAAATTTCAAAAGGTCCTTCTATGTGAGTGTAGTTAACTTCAGGTGGGATAGTCTGTGTCATAGCATTCCCAACTGTTACATTTACAACACTTCCCAGTGCTCCTGTGACTATAGCTTTTTGCCACCCTTTATCGGTAACAAAAGCCTCGATTTTTTCTTTAACAGAATCCCCTTTGCTCAAAACTATTGCGTGTAAAACTTTTTCCATGTTATACCTACTTCACTCCATATTTTTCTCGAATTTCAAACATATCAAGTGTATCTTTTAATTCTTGTAATTTTGCTCCTTCGAGGTTAGGGTTAGGACTTCGTAAAGCCCCTCCTGGAAGGCCCATATAATCTAGTGCAGGTTTGATCATGATAGGATTACTAAATGCATATAGCATGCTTGTTAAAGGATAATAGGTGAAGTAAAGTTCTTTAGAAAGATTTACCTGTTCGATTGTATCCCATGGTTTACACATTTGAGCCATTTCTCTAGGGATGATATTTCCTCCGATATTCGCAGATCCATCGCCTCCAAGAGCAAGAGTTGGTAGAATTATTGAATATTTAGGAAAGTCACAGCATAGTATGCTAAGTCTATCCCCACAACGTCTTTTTACCTCTGCAAGTTGTTGAACATTGGGTACGGCTTCTTTATCTGCTACAAAATGAGGAAATTCTAGAGATAGTTTCTCTATAGTTTCTGGGTTGATATTAGTGACGACTCTTGTCGGATTATTATAGATTCCAACAGGTATGGTAACTGCACCCATTGCCGCTCTCAAGAATTGGTAAAGGGCTGTTTGTGTTAAAAGTAGGTAAGGTGGAGCAGTAAAGACCAGCCCATCAGCGCCCTCTTTCTCTGCATATTGAGCAAAAGCAATAGTCTGTTCTGTTGTTGCTAGAGAAGATCCAAAAAATACAGGTATCCTACCTTTTGCATAAGTTGAAACTTTTGTAATAATCTTTTTTCTTTCTTCCAAAGATAATAGAGAAACTTCTCCAGCTGATCCCATTACAAGTAGCATTGAAGTCCTGTTTTTTGCATGAAAATCTATTAATGTATTAAATCCTCCAAAATCTATTGATCCATCTTTATTAAAAGGTGTGGGGATTGCAACCCAAGACCCTTGTGGTTTAATCATAATTACTCCTTCGTAAGTTTATATATATTATTGGATAAGTATTTAATGGTTAAAAATAATTTATTAATACTTAACACAAATTATTTTAGTACAGGTTTACTGTATTGTAAAGAAAATGTTTTGTGTTAATAATATTATCATTGTATAATTTGTAGTAGAAATATTATAATTCTATATAATTAAATAAATAATAATACCATTATTTATGATAAATACAATATGAAAAAATATAGAATTAAGTATATATAAATATAAAATAAACAATAAGAAATTTTATCTAGAAAAATATCACAATCCATGTTATTGTTTTTTTATGAATAATATAAACGAAATTTATCTTCTAGCATTGAAAAGAGAGTTAAAACCTGTAATGGGATGTACTGAACCTGCATCGGCAGCCTTAACTGGCGCCTTATCGAGAGAGTTGTTGGGGGGTAAACCTGAAAAGGTTATGGTATATGCTAGTCGTGACATGATAAAAAATGTTATGGGAGTGGGAATTCCTCATAGTTCATATACCGGTCTCGCCTCTGCCGTACTTTTGGGCGTATTGTATGGAGCCACCTCTCAAGGTTTAAATATTCTCTCACAGATTTCGGATGGATCTCATCAAGAAATTATATCCTATATAGAAAATAATAATATTCAGGTGGTACTTGCTCCTGAAGTACCCTCTATCTATGTTAAAGTTCTTTGTGAACTTGAGAATATGTCAGCTTCAGTTACAATAGCTAATGAACATGATATGGTTGTAGAGAAAGTAAAAGATGGAAGGGTTTTGGTTAAAGAGGGTATGAGTAATGATCTCTCTCATATTGATCCATATAATATGAATCAATGGAGTCTGAAAAGCATCTATGATGCAGTACAAAGTTTTTCTTTTGATGATTGTGGTTATTTAATGGATATGGCTGCATACAATAAAACTATAGGGTTAGCAGGATTAGAAAAACCTTATGGTTTACATGTTGGTCTTATAGCACAAAACGGGTCACAGAAAGAGATCAAGAATATTGAGGATGTATATCAATATGCTGCTGCTCTTTCTGCTGCAGCAAGCGATGCTAGGATGTCGGGGTCTATCCATCCAGTTGTGATAAATTCTGGAAGTGGAAATCAAGGAATCACAGCCTTTCTTCCACCTCTTATATTGGGAGAGTTCCTTCAAGTGAGTGATGAATCTCTTATGAGAGCTCTTGCTTTAAGTAATTTAGTAGCTATTTATCTTGCCCACTTCAAAGGAAGGCTATCGGCATTGTGTGGAGCATTTACGGCTGCTATTGGGGCTTCTTGTGCATATGTCTACCTCTCAGGGGGTAACGTAGATCAAATAGAAAGTGTAATTAATCTTATGATAGCAAATCTTAGTGGTATGATTTGTGACGGTGCAAAAAAGACTTGTGCCTTAAAGATTTACTCTTGTGTTAATGCTGCTTCATTGAGTGCAAAGTTAGCACTTAATGGAAACTCCATAGAAGAAGGGATAGGCATAATAAGTGGTAATGTCTCCACTACACTACAGAACCTTAAAAAAATATGTATTGAAGGTATGGAAGGAACAGATAAAACTATACTTTCTATTATGCTAAATAGCCACTCTTGAAGGATTATTAGATGGTAAAGAGCCCCGCTTCACCCAATAGGTTGAACCGATTTGCATCTTGACTTACGTGATCAAATACTAATACCCCCGAGATCAGATTTGCTTATCTGCTACAACTTCATAAGTACGATGCAGTGCTTTTTTTGCATATTCGCTTTCTTTATAGATATATTGACTTAATAATTCAATAAGATAATAAAAAGGTATTTTAGTACCCAATTCAGCTTTCAGGGCAGGAACGTGGCTTGCAGCTATAAGAGATATATCTACAAGGTCACTTAGTGGTGATTTTAGATGATTCGTAAATGCAACCACCTGGACTTCAGATTCTTTCGCCAACTTAACTATTTCAAGGATACTCTTTGTAGAACCCGAAAATGAAAAGACAATAAGAAGATCTGATGGTTCGAGCATGCTTACTCTATATGCTTGATAATGTTCATCTTGCTCATGACTTACATTGTTGAATCCTAACCGAACTAAACGATAAACAAGTTCTTCAACCATGGGGTGGGAGCCTCCAGCTCCGATTACCATGATCTGTCGAGCATTGATGAACCGCTTTGTGATATCAATTAATATGTTCTCATCTATATTCCTTGATGTTATCGTCAGCTGTTTTTCAGTAGTTTGATGGAAATTATCTACAAAGGAGATCTCTTCATCACTCTTTTTGTCATTGGTTTCCAGTTGGCTGTTCTCTCCGGCTAGGCGGATCTTAAAATCCTGAAAACCGGAACAGCCAACTTTCTTTGTGAAACGAATAATAGAACCATAACTTATACCGCTTTCTTCGATAACTTCTGTTATAGACATGTATATGATATTGGGATTGCTTCTTATGTAGGCAATAAACCTTTTGTCTGTAGCACTGAATAAATTATTTTGTGTCTCTATAGTATCCCATAACAACATACATTATCCTTATTCCTTTTTGGTGATCTTACTACTGTATTTAGGTATTCCTGTATAATCATTTTTACCACAAGCGTATGAAATCATCAAGCTTTGGAACGTATCCATGACAGCCAAAGTTGCTGCAATATCATTCCCGATTGGGCATTTAATCGTAACTGCACCCTCAAGAGGTGTAGATTCTGATGAATCTATCACTATGAGTGCACACCCTGTTTTTTTCTTTACAGCTACAAAACTCTCAGCTAGGGTACCAAGTTCTCCGCTCTGTCTGAAGACGACTAGTGCTGATTCTGAAGATAAGACTTCAAGTGGGCCGTGTCGTAATTGGCCGGTCTCGTTACAGAGATTTGCTTTGCCACTAAGCTCTTGACAACCAAGTGCAAAGAGATGGCTTAATCCACTGAAAAGACTTCTTCCTGTGACCACTAAGCTCTGTTTTGCATGTAATATTTTTACAGCTTTTTCCATCTCGGGAAGTTTTTGCTGGACAAAATCCATGGCTTCAGTAATCCTCTCAATAGGGAAAGCTCCCAATTTTGCACTTACATAAGCCATGATTGCCAATGTAAGAGTAACACTTCGTGTTCCTGCATAAGCTTTTTCCATACCTCCTGAGGCAATGATCGATCGGGTTTTCTTGCCAATTATACTTTCTCTGCTCAGTGTTATCCCATAAACATTCATCTTGTCTAAATATTTTAAGCATTTTATAGTTTCTATAGATTCTCCTGACTGACTTGTCAGTAATACTATCTCGTCAGTGAGAGGTATTGGGTCATAGAGGAATTCAGAGGCTGTTAGGGCTAATGCAAAGAATCCCATCTTTCTTAGTTGAAATGAGAAAATCTTATTTGCGAAATGCGAAGCTCCCATCCCTAATAAGATGATTCGCCCGGTTTTTTTAATTGAATAGGCAAATTCAGTGATTACAGATTCTTCCTGCTGATAGGTTTCTTTAGCATCGTTCATTTGAGTGCCCATTTCGAATAGGATTGATTTGATTCCAGTTTTGTCATTAAGTAATGAAGAGTACTTGTTAATAAATAGTTCCATGTTTGTTTCCTATTATTTTGTTAGATTAAAATTATATATCAATTGAGAATCATATCTCTTCAGCTGCAAGGATAGCGGCTCCATAGCTACCTGCGAAAGGACCCATACGTGCTTCGACTAATGTCGTTTTCCCATATACTGGAAGTATCTCAGTCAACTTTTCCTGTACAGGTGGTAGAACATACTTTCCAATGAACGCGTGTAGTCCTCCACCGATAAAGACCGTTTCAGAAGAGAAGATCATTGCCAATGTTGATATAGCATCCGTAGTAGCAACTACCATCCTGTTTAAAAATTCCTCAGCTGAAGTTTTGTTACAACCTTCAAGGACTTCTTCTGGTCTTTTCCCGTAGATGTTTCTAGCATATGTATTGATTGCTGTTCCTGACATAATGTGCTCAAAGCAATGAGTCCGACCACAATAGCAGGTGCCCGGTGATGAGATACTTACTGTCATATGACCAATCTCAGGGTGTATGTTACCTGGGGTTCTATATAGGCTCCCATCCAACCGAGCTGATACTCCAATACCCGTTCCAAATGTGATCATCAAACTGTTAGGAGTAGTTAATTTGCAATGAACTAATTCTCCGTAATGAGCTGTATTTGAATCATTATCAATAAATACAGGTATCCCAAGAGGTTTTTCAATACTTTCGCGAAGACTATGTCCTTCAAATCCCGGTAGTGTGTATGGATTATATATTATCCCAGAGCTGGTATCGATAGGACCAGTACACCCAATCCCCACGCTTTTTATCTCTTGATTTACATGGGAAGCATATGAATCTACTACGTGTAATATTTCTTCAATCGCTCCTGAAGCACCTTTTGTATTTAGTGTCTTAAAACTACCTTTATCAACTATGGTATATTGCGAATCAATCAATACATGCTTGATTGATGTGCCTCCCATGTCAAATCCTACAAAAAAACTCATTCTTTGACTCCTCCCATGACCATCCCCTTTACTAATGATCTCTGAAATAATAGACCGATTATGACAGGGGGCGTACTAGCGAGTACCCCACCAGCTGCAATAAGGCTATAATTTGATTGTCGACCAGAAGCTAGATTAGCAATGACTACCGGAAGGGTTATCGCCTGCTTGCTGTTGGTGTAGAGCATTGCATAGAAGTACTCATCCCATGCCATAATCGTAGCTAGTAATGCAACCGTTCCAAGAGCAGGTAGTAAAAGAGGAAGTACCACCATCGTGATTCTCTTAAAGATACCAGCTCCATCTATAAACGCAGCTTCTTCTAACTCATATGGGATATTGTCGATATTTTCTTTGATTAACCACACACAGAATGGAAGAATAATTGTACAGTAAACCAGTGCTACCGCATATGATTTATCGAGCCATCCAATCTTAGCAAGCATCCTATACAACGGTAATGCATAGGCAACAGGAGGTAGCATAAAGGTGAATATTGCTAAGGACAAGATAATGTTCTTCTTTCCTTTGAATCGTGAAAAAACCCATGCTGCAGGGATGGTTACCAGCATAGAGATTGTGACTGCCATTAAAGCTGTCTTGAGACTGTTTCGAAGGCCATTGAGAAACAGCTCTCCTCTGCTATTGATCCCCATCGTGAGCAATTCTCGATATGCTGAGATATCCAGAGCTGAAGGGATCCATTGTAGTGGTTTGGTTGTGAGATCTGCTGAAGAACTGATCGACATAATCACCAACCATATAAAAGGTGCGAGAATATAGATCAAAAGGGTGCATGCCGCAGAATAGATTAGGAAACGTGAAAACCTGAATGTTCGCATTTTTTTACCTCCTCTACTTTTTCTTCATCAGAATACGCATATAAAATAAGATGAGTATTACTATGAGGGAGACCATGATAACAGCAAATGCTGCTCCAGATCCCATCCTGGAATTGGTGAATGCTTCCTGATACACAAAGATACTCCCACTTCTGGTTTTGTTCGCCGGTCCACCCTTGGTCATGATATAGATAATATCGAACACTTTCACCGCTTCAATGATACGGAGAACAAGGGCAACTTGTAGTGAAGGAATAATATGGGGTAATGTGATGTACCCAAATCGTTGTATAGCATTTGCCCCATCAATTTTTGCAGCTTCCATCTGAGCGGAAGATAATGACTGTAGGGAGGCTAGGGCGATTAGTGCTACCAAAGAAAAATTCTTCCACACATCCGCAAAGATGATGGCAACTAGGGCCTTATCTGGATTACCCAACCAACTGATATATGAATCAATCAATCCCATCTGGGTTAATAGTGAGTTCAAGGCTCCATACTCTGGGTTATAGATTAGACGCCACATGATTGCATTTACTACGGTGGGAATTGCCCATGGGAGAATTAATAATGCTCTCAGAATATTACGCCCCTTGAAAGGTTCATTGACTAAGAGTGCAACAGTGGTGCCAAGCATCATTTCTATGGTAACAACCGAAACGGCGAAGATTAGAGAGATCTTTAGAGCTGAAATGAACCCTGAATCTGAAAAAGCCTTCTGGAAATTGGAAAGACCGACAAAAGAGATGGGATTAAGTCCCATCATTGTAGCATCAGTGAAAGAGAGCATGAGAGTCCTGATTAGAGGCCAGCCTATTACCGCCCCCATGATAATAACCATGGGAGCGATCAGTAGGCTGTAGTGCCTTACTGGGGGGTTAGTCACGTTATTGTATCTCCCTGACCTTATTTACCGCCATAGAGAGAGCTTCTTCTGGTGATAGGTCTCCAAACAGTGCCAGCTGGATATATTGTTGGAAGATAGCACTTGCTTCCTGATAATTAGGATCACTTGGGCGTACATTCATTATGGAGAAAGCTTTCTTAGCTGCACCCACGAGCATCTCTCGACCAGCAGCAATTGCTGGATCATCATATGATGCTTCCCAGACTGGGAGTTGTAGATTAGAATAGGTATCCTGAACTTCTTTGCTCGATAGATATTTAATATAGGCTAGTGCTTCTGCAGGATGCTCTGTTTTGTTAAGGACTGAAAGTCCCATTGATCCACTCATAGCCGCAGAGGCCTTTATCCCCTTTGCACCTGGAAGAACCATAATACCTACTGAATTCTTTGTGAGAGAGCTTTCGGCTGGGTCAACTGCTAGTGCATACATATATGCCCAGTTCATGGTAAATGCAGCATCTCCACTAGAGAAGACACGTCTAACATCCTCTTCAAGGTATTCGGCGGAATTAGGATTTAACAAACCTTCATCTTTGATTGCAAGGAGAAAATTTAATGCTTCTAATCCGGAAGTATCGATAATATAGTTACCTTCATCATCCTGAAAGGAACCGTTAAATGCTTCTAGGAAGTTGGAATAAACACAGATTAATGCTTCAGCCTGAGCGAGGCTGAACACAAACGGGTATTCAACGATACCTTTTGTTTTGATAGTTCTACCCATCTCAACCATCTCTTCAAGCGATGTAGGCTGGTGATCATACCCTGCTTTTTTTAGCATGTCTTCATTGAAGAAGAGGTACATGGTATCAAGGAACCATGGGAGACCAACGATCTTATCATTCTTGGTAGTGAAATTCCATCCACCGGCTAGAACCCCATTTTTATAACTTTTTGGTATATCTTCTGTTATATCAATGAGCATATTGTTATCCACATATTCAGCGTACCAAATATCATCTATCAAGACTGCATCATATGGGTTGTTAGAACCATAAGCCAATAATGTTTTATTTCGAAGTTCTTCATAAGGCACAAATTCTGTATAGATTTTTATGTTTGGATTGGCTTTCATGAAATCGGCTGTCATATCATTAACATTCTGTTCAGAATAGGCTGCCTGAGCCATAGCAAGAAAACGAAGTTCAATTACGTTAGAATCGGGTTTTTCGTTTGCTCCTCCAGCAAAGACCGACATAACACTTGTTGACAATAGAACACAGAGAAAAACGAGACATAATTTTTTCATTTGGATTTCTTCCCCTTGTAATGGTAATAAAATAGAATAAGAAAATATTTTTTATCTATAAAAGGATTATATATCCGTAATATATCATACGTCAAGGATATTTTATCCTTTTCTAATTTATAGACGTATCCTGGCGGAAAAGACGCAATCGGTACATCGACAACCCGTTGTAAAGTATATAATTAGTAATATTTTGTGAGGAATAGATATATTTATTATTGCCTTGAGCTTTAATTTTAAAGGGTAAGTTACTTTAGAAAAAAGTAAGAATTAAACAGATTACCTTTCTCCAGTACAATACCAAGTGAAATAGTCTGGTTTTAGTTTTCTTTAGCTCTAAGTGGGCGGTTCTGTGGGTTTTTTCTTTTTTAGATCGGCATTTTATTATACTAAGCAGATTAATATCTAGTTTCTTAATATATTAATAGAAAATAATTCAAGGTACTAGCTATTATGAAAGAAGATTTTTGATTGCAAATATGTTCTTCCATCTTGTAGGACATCTGACTTGAGCATATTTAGAATCTTGTTTAAATAGACGTATTAAAAACATACAAGCTGCACCAGCAGATATTTCATTGTCACCTTTACTAGGACTACAGATCTTATATTTTGACTGCTCTCTTCCTAAGTAGTATTTTGAATTTGGAGAACTAAGTTGCTTTTGTATAGTTGATAATTTATCTTTAAGATCACCTCCAATGATAATAGCTTCAGGATCAAGCACAGAGACTACTGGTCCTAAAGATATAAAGATTTCATTTATATACTCTTCAAAAACTAATGAATCCTTTTGAATGTCACTAAGTCTTGTAGGTGGTATTGATACTGGGTTTTCTACACTATCAGTATCTTCCCATAAAGCACTCTTTAATTCACCAGCACAATTATGCGCACCGTAAATCATATTCCCTTCAGCAACGACACCAATACCTATAGCCATGCCATTATCAGATTTATCATCAAAATTATAATCAGTCGTACTTGCTAATAAATACAGAAATGAAGTACACATAGATGGGCTATGCGGGAACAGCTCTCCCCATGCGCAAGCATTAGCATCATTCTCAATTAACACTGAAAAGGGGAATTTATCAGAAATTTCTTTTTGGAAGTCATAATCCATGAGTCTGAAGACAAAGGATTTATCAATAACATTGTTTTGAGGATTAATAATTCCTGATATTGCTATTACAGCTCCAATAATTGGTGCTTTGTTCTTTACCAACCGTTCAACTAAGTTATCAAGAATAGAAATGCAATTTTTGGTAAAAAAAGAGGGTTCATAGGGAAGCTTCCCTTCAACATCTTCAATAAGGTTACCATCTAAATCCAATATTGCAGCATGAAACCCTTTTAAATGAATAGAAATTCCTAAAGTATAACCGAATCTTGGATTTATGGATAATGGTGAGGGGGGGCGCCCCCCCTTTCCTGTTGGTTTACCTTCTACTTCTTGAATAATTCCAAATTTAAGTAACTCTGGGACAATATTTGTTACTGTTGATCGGTCAATATGAAGTTTTTTTGCAATATTTATTCTACTAATTTGTCCGTGAATATGAATTATTTCCAAAATTCGATGTATATTTTTTTCTTTTTGTTCTTTTTGATAACTCGTAATGGACTCCCTAATATATGATTGTTTATTCAATGAACAATGCTAAATTAATAATCTATATTAGTCAAGAGAGGCCTCGTATGGTAACATAAGGTTATATAAGAACAATTTAATCAGAAAATATTTTTTTTGATTGACATAGGATTTAAAAGTTTTTTAATCATAACTTGACATATAGTAAATTGTAACTAATAATGATTGTTGACACAACAAACATAAAAGGTTTGGAAATCTTTAGGAGGATTTATGAAAAAGTTTTTGTTAATTGCACTATTTATTGGGGTATTTTCAATGCTGTGCTTCGCCAATGGACAGGTAGAGGAAAAAGAACAAGTTAAAGAACTGAAATTATTTCACTTTAAAGTTAGTCAAGTGGATCAATGGGAGCAGATAGCTAAAGATTATAAAGCTGTGAATCCTAAGGTGAATCTTACTATTGAAACAGTAGGTGGGGCAGCAGATTGGAGTACTACTTTAAAAACAAAATTTGCAGCAGGTGCTGGTCCAGATATTTTTGTAGTTGATGGTCCTGCTTTAGCAATGACCTTCTCTGAGTATTTGACAGACCTATCTGATGAACCTTGGGTCGATAATGTACTAGAATCGGCAAAAAGACCTATGATTTTTAATGAAAAACTTATGGGAATGCCTTTTAATATTGAAGGATATGGGTTTATCTATAATAAAGAGATATTCAGAAAAGCTGGTATAACAACAGCTCCAAGAACACTTAGTGAACTGCGTGAAGCCGCTCAAAAGATACAGGCTATAGGAGTTATTCCCTTTGGAAATGGGTACTCTGAATGGTGGGTGATTGGTATGCATTTAATGAATATTCCTTTTGCTGCTCAACCAGACCCTACTGCTTTTAGTGCGGCACTTGATAATGGAACAGCTTCAATTGTGGATAACCAGCTTTTTACAGATTTTAAAGATCTATTTGACTTAACCCTAGAATATGGGAATAAAAACTCATTAACTACAGATCATAATGCACAAATGGCCCTTTTTAACACCGGACAGGTTGCTATGGTTCAGCAGGGGAACTGGAAAGAAGTCGGAATATATGAAGCAAATCCCAATGCTGATATTGGTATTCTACCAATACCTATAAATGATGATCTACAGGTTTCTAATAAGGTCCCTGTTGGGGTTCCTTTTTATTGGGTTGTTAATAATCAATCGGATTTACAAGAAGAAGCTAAAGATTTCTTAAACTGGATGGTTTCTTCAGAAAAAGGAAAGTCCTATTTGACGGATGAGTTTGGATATATTCCTGCATTTGATAATATAGATTCTAATTTGCTTGGTGGAATAAGTAATGATTTACTGGCCTTTGCAGGAAAGGGAGATACAATCCCATGGTCTTTTACTACTTGGTACGGTGGAATGTATAATGAATTTGCTGAACATACACAGAAATATGTAGCAGGTGAGATTACCTATGATGTAATGTTACAGGATATGCAGGATTCTTGGGTAAAACTATCCAAATAGATACTACAGGGCTTTCAGGTAAAAGCTTGAAAGCCCTAGTTTTAGGAGGGGTACATGAATCTCATAAAGAAGACCATCTTAGCAACAATCTTCTTGGGACCTGCAACAATCTTTTTTGTTTTGATAATTGCCTATCCATTTTTTTCAGGAATATTTTATAGCTTTACTGAATGGAATGGAGTCAATGCAGAACCCGTTTGGGTTGGTCTCCGGAATTTCATTGAAATCTTTAAAAATGATTCACAATTTCTTGCTTCATTCTGGTTTACGCTAAGATTTACTTTTACTACGCTCATACTTACAAATGTATTAGCATTTGTGTTTGCACTAGTCCTTATCCAACCAATCAAATCCCGAGGGCCTCTAAGGACCATCTTCTTTCTACCAAATGTTATTGGTGGTGTGTTGTTAGGGTTTATCTGGCGATTTATTTTTGTAAACGGATTTAGTGCTCTGGGCGATCTCACGCAATTTAGTGTTTTTCTTCTTCCTTGGCTAGGTACACCAGCAACAGGGTTTTGGAGTATTGTCATTGTATATACTTGGCGTTCTGTTGGGTATTTAATGATCATTTATATTGCCCATCTATTAAATATTGACTCTCACCTACTTGAAGCCGCACAGATTGATGGTGCTCCAAATTACATTTTATTTACAAAAGTGATTCTCCCTCTTTCAATGTCAGCGATCACTGTTTGTCTTTTTTTGGTACTTTCTTGGGCCTTTAAAAGTTTTGATATCGTATTATCTTTAACAGCTGGTGGCCCTTTTAGGTCTACTGAAACAGTTGCACTTAATATCTACTATGAGGCATTTAGTTATAGTAATTTTGGTATGGGTTCTGCTAAATCTCTAGTTTATTTTGTCCTTGTTGGCAGTATAACTATATTGCAGGTTTTCCTTACTAAACGAAAGGAGATTGAAGCATGATTGCGGAAAAACGCACATATAAGGTTACTATTGCTGAAATAGTGGTTATTTTCTTTGCATTGCTATTTTTGACTCCCTTTTACTTTGTAATAATAAATTCCTTAAAGCCATTTGGTGAAATACTAAAGAGTGCAGCTTCACTCCCAAAATCATTGACATGGGGGAATTATTCTAATGCTTTTGAAAAAATCAATTTTCTCAAAGTTTTTTTTAATTCATTGCTTATAACCACTATAACATTGGTACTATTGGTTATTATTGGATCTATGACTGCATGGTGGATTGTGAGATATAAATCAAGGTTCACAACAATTTTATTTTTTGCATTTATCGCTGCTATGATCACACCTTTTCAAGCAATCATGATTCCTCTTATTAGAGTAATAACCCAGCTCAATTTTATTAATACTCGTATAGGATTGATCATAGTCTATATGGGTTATAGTACCCCTTTTACTGTTTTCCTTTACCATGGTTTTATCAAATCAGTTCCAATTCAGCTTGAAGAAGCGGCTATTATTGATGGTTGTAGTATACCTCAGATTTTTTCATATATTGTTATTCCTTTGATAAAGTCCATGACTACAACGGTCCTGATATTACAAGCATTGCTCATATGGAATGACTTCCTTCTACCATTACTAATTTTAACTAAAAAGGATTTACATACGATCCCATTAGCTGTATTTAGTTTTTTTGGGCAGTATACAAATCGTTGGGATTATGCATTAGCTACCTTAGTGTTGGGAATGCTCCCTATAATCATATTCTTTCTAGTCATGCAAAAATACGTAATTTCAGGTGTCCGTGCAGGATCTGTAAAGGGGTAATTATGAAAAATAATGATACTAGGTCTATGAGATTGGCTGTTATAGGTGCAGGTAGCCGGGGTCGGGCTTATAGTAAATATTCAGAAATACCTGATAGTAGATTAGAGATTGTGTCAGTAGCTGATCCCGATAGGGAAAAACTGCAAAAATTTAGTGAGATGTATAATATTTCCAAAGAGTTACAATTTAGTTCAGGGGTTGAACTACTTAAAGCAAATCCAGAAGTTGATACTATACTGATCGCGACTCCTGATAGAACACATGTGCAATTAGCAACAGCTTTCTCAGAGGCTGGATATCATATCATTTTAGAAAAACCTATTGGGATAGACTTAAAAGAAGTCAATACTATAACTAACATGGTGAACACTCATGAGGAACAACTATTCGGTATTTGTCATGTATTACTCTATACTCCTCTTACGAGAACAATCAAAGAAATCCTAAAAGCAGGGTCAGTCGGAGAGATAGTATCCATTCAGCATCTTGAACCGATTGGCTATTGGCATTATATGCATTCTTATGTTAGAGGTAATTGGCGAAGAGAAGACACGAGTAGCCCGCTTTTATTGGCAAAGTCTTGCCATGATATTGATTGGATCATGCATATAATGCAAGAAGATGTTGAATATGTCTCTTCATTTGGATCACTGAACTATTTTCATAAAAGGTCAAAACCAGACAATTCTTCTGATCGATGTATCGATTGTTCCTTAGATGGTACTTGTCCATATTCTGCGAATAGATTTTATAGAAATCAACTGAAAAATGGAAACTTTAACTGGCCATTAGACGTAGTCATTAGCGAATTCACAGAAGAAGCTCTTGATTATGCATTACGGTTTGGTCCCTATGGTATGTGTGTCTATAATTGTGATAATTCAGTTGTAGATAATCAAGTGGTAAATATTCAGTTTAAAAATTGTAAAACAGCAAGTTTTAGCGTTACAGCTTTTTCGGAAGTTGATTTTCGTCAAACAAGAATATTTTGTACAAAGGGGATGATTGAAACCAATGGGATAGATGTTAAGGTTTTTTCATTCCTGAACAATAACTGGGAAACAATCACGGTGGTATCTGAAGGGGTTACTGCTGCTGATGGCCATGGTGGTGGGGACTTTGGTTTTATGGAAGCTTATATTACGGCATGGCAGAGAAATGACTATAGTGAGTTCAACAAAAGAACCCTAGAGGGCTGTTCAAGTCATAGAATTGTCTTTGCAGCAGAAGAAGCAAGACTCAAGAATTGTGTGACTTGTATTGATGATTTTTTATAAAAAGTATGAAGAGGAGTAGGTAAGCAATAATAATCAGGAAAAGTCTCCTTCGAGTATGTTGTGATCTTTAATAAGAAAGATTATGTTGGGTGACCCACAAATCATTCTGAAAGCTAGTATTTCTTTATGTGGAAGTATTTCTTATCTCATACTGATATCAAGCAAGAAAATGTACCTATCCTCAATAGTGATTGCTTTTCTACCCTATGCCTAACTTTTTAAGAGCGTTAGAAGAATCAAGAGTCAATGTTAATGAGAATGGAGAGATAAGATGATTGTCGAAACTGCTACTATACAGAGAACCTTTCTCGTAAGGGTGAATCCTGGAAATGATATTCTAAAAAGCATTCAACTTGCTGTTTTGAAAAAAAAGATAAAGAATGCATTCATTATGAATGGGTTAGGAGCCTCTGCAAGTTATCACAACCATGTAGTATCTGATACAACCTTACCACCTGCTGAAATCCCCCCAAATGGTGATCTGCTCCAGGATATTGTTTCGATAACTGGAATGATTATTGATGGAAGAACCCAAGCACATATACACTTTACAGATGATAAAAAATCACATAATGGTCATTTAAAAGAAGATATAATAGCATCAACATTTTGTGTAATATGTTTGGTTGAATTCTCTGATGTTGATATTAATGAATGGGATAGTTTTAGACAATTATGCTAAATCCTCAGTCCGTTAGGTATAAGGATAAATAACGAATATTTTATGTTACCTAAAGCTAGGTGAATATAATCATTATCTGCATTGCTTAGATTTTTATATTTATCTGAGTTTTGTATCAATAACATCCATGAAACAATATTTAGTAGATGTAATTGATACAATGAGAAGCCGGTTTTCCTAATGGGAGATCGGTTTTTATATTTCTTAGGGTAGACTTTGAGGTAGTCTGTCTTTAGAGACATAAGACGTTCAAGTATTATTTCCTGTGGTTCTCATATTGTTTAATATAATATTTATATCATTTTCATTTCTTAATCCTATTGTAGGAAGAATGGCAATTAACAAGTCAATTAGACTTTCTAAACTAAAAGGTTTTTGATAACTCATTTCTATTTCTGTAATATATACGGTAGGGCTATGTAATAGAAAACGTTGATTCTCCCAAATATTATCCCATTTTTGTTTTACCCAAGAAAAAATAGGTTCAATAAAATATATTTGTATTTTTGTTTGTGATGCTAATTGGAGGGTTCTTAGAGCAAATATAAAGACTTCTTTAGGGGTAAAACATTCATTTTTATCTATTTTTGAATAAATAACAGAGAATTCTTTTGCAATATTTAAATTGTAATCAGTGATTATTCCTTCTTGCTTTAGACAACTAATGAATTCATTTCGCACAAATATCTTTTGGTCATTTATTATCATATTTGTAAAAGACTTAATGTTTATTGTACGATTATTAATAATACTCATTGCAATGTATAAGAGCATAAAGCTTTCAAATAAATCATAATACTTGGATAGTTCATGATCAGGTAGTATTGGATTCCCTACTAATGTTCCGCTTTGTACGTTGAAATTGTTTTCTTTACCAGATGAAAAAATAACAAATTGATGTATTCTATCTTTCAAAGCTAATAAAAATAACTGAGTATCGATTATTTTTAATGCTTTTACAACCTGTGATTCGGTCAACAGAAATTGCCCTTCCAGAAAAGACTTGTTGCATAAATATTTTGTTAAGTTCTTATTTATTCCAACATCGACTAAGAGAAAATTTTCAACTGCCGCTAACATATACCATGAAATTTCAAGTAAAGCTAAAGGTTTATTCTTTATTTCAGGATTAGGCTCTGGGTTACTGATCATGCCAGGAACTGCTATAGTTTCATATTGGTTGTCAATCAATATCTTTTTTCCTGATGCTTCCTGATATATCCATAATAAGGCATGCCTACTTAAGGCATTTATGTGTGCTGCACGTAATGAATCATTAGGATTTAGATTTGAAAGTTCTTCAAGAACAGAAGAGAATTGCATTAGACTTGTTTTTTTATCACCTAATTTCCAACTAGCTAAAGCCGCATCACCTAAAAAACCAATTCGTAGTGGAAGAATACTAGGATTAGCAGAAAGCTCTACAAATTCTCTCCCAATTAGGAAATATTTTCTTGCTATACCATACTTTTTTTCCTTTTCTGCACAAATAGCAGCTTCTCTTGCAAGAAAGATTTTTTCCGTTGAGTTTATTCCATCAATACAATTAAATACTTTATTTGAATAGTACAAACTTTCTTTAAAATCTTTAGCTCTAAATAATATTTTAGCCTTTTGTCTATAAAGATTTACTTGATTTTTTCCATATCTTTTCAATCCATCATTGATAATTGATAAAGCTTGATCTTTCTGATTTGCATATTCATCAATAATAATAGCCCTGATTTTACAGCATGATACAGCAAGTTCAACTTGTTCCCAAGAATATGCTAAATCTTCCAATTCCTGGTATACTTTTTCGTGAATATCAGGATTAATAGTATTATTATCGCTTTCTTCAAGCCAAGCACCAGTAACAAACATTTCAATATCTAAAATTGGATCTTTTAATCCTGCCATTAACTCATTACGAAAATCTTTTTTACAAGAATCAAGAAATAAAAAAACTGATTGTAAATCATTAATTGTTTTAATTTGACAAGCTTGGTTTAAGAATAAAAATCCTATAAATGATTCTTCTGAAAAATCTTCTAAACAACCGGGTTTTATGCTTGCTTTGGATAAGTTTATTCCTATTTCTTTATAAAGGTCAGACGTTTCTTTTATGATTGTTAAAAATCCAGGTAATGCTCCAAATTGAGAGGTGCAAAGTAGCAACTTTATATTGATAAGAAGGGTAAACAGATTACTATGCTGTTTCTCAGAATCAAATTGTTTTTCATGTTTAAATCTATTATAAGCTTCTTTAAAATGGTTTTTTTGGTCTTTAGATTGGCTAAGTAGCAATAATTGTATACCTCGTAGTAAAAAACTTGTGTATAAATCATCTTGATAAAGATTTTTTTCTATTGTGAGAGATTGTGGAATTAACAGATAGGGAGTGATTTTTTCAATCTCAGATTGATCCATTTTTAGTATTATATAACACATATTTACAAGTACTTGGCTATTCTTTCCAATTAATGCTGATATAAATATGGCATCAAGGTTAGTAACATCAATTGATTTCTTTTCTGTTAGAATATCTGCAATATCATAGTGAAACTGATTACGTTGTTTTTCAGATAATGTATTGTTAGAATATCCGGTTAGGAGAGGTGATAATGAAAATCTATCTTTTTCAAGCTGATCAATCCATGTTCCAATTAAACTATCAAAAATTATTCCTGCATCCTGAATGACAGGGGATATTTGCGAAAGAGAAAGTAGAAAATCTCGATTGAAACTTCCAGCTTTAACTGATAATCGTTCTAGTATTCTTCTTGAATTATCTGGAAGTTCAGATAAAAGTCTTTCTCGTGTTTTTTTGCGAATATTATCAATTTCTGTTGTACCCTCCAAAAGAGAATTTAAGGTTTGAAATTCTTTCACATCCCAATCTAGGTTCTGGAGGTACTGAATTTCTGCAATAACTAATTGTGGATGTCCTGCTGAAACAAGATAGATGTAGTCTGTCCAACTTTGATTTATTATGTTTAGTTTGATTAGTATTCCTTTTATATCAACCTTGGTAAAAGCTTCAAGTTTTGTTTCTATAGTAGTTGGTAAATTACCTATATATGCTAAAGCTGAATCTAAAGATTTTGTTGAAGTAATAATTACTAACAAATCTTTTCGTTTACAATAGGATAAAAAGTAGAGAAGCCTATCAATAGTATTTGAATTGAGAGTAACATTAAGATCATCAATAAGTATGCCATCAAGCTCTTTATTTAATATCATATCAATTAAATGAGTCAAGATGAGTTCAACTTGCTCATCGCTAACCCCTCTCATATTAACGATTGCCCAAGCCCCACCGATCCTATTTGATACAATTCTGGCACCCAAAGTTTTTCCTACTCCTGTAGCGCCAGAAATCCACCCAATACCATTCTGAATTACTGAATCTATAATTTTATCAATTTGCGTCGATCGTTCTGCTATGATACTAGGGAAGGGAATATCGTCTATAGGTCTAGGAGGAGTGATCCTTGTATTTATTGTGTTATTTGTTGTAGGCATACCTCTTGATAGGATTTGACAAACAAGCTGATTCAATTTATTAAAGTCTTTGCGATTGATTGTTATTTGTGTTGTTTCACTAATGATTTTTTCAAACATTAGTTTATCAACATATCTATCTGTTATCTTTGTTGCTGTCTCTAGGATCGTAATTAAGATTTTATTTATGCAATCATTAAGTAAGGAAGATTCTCCCCCTCGAGAGAGTATAATATCTTGAACTTTTACATGCAGTTCTTTTTTTATTTGTGATGAATCTGAAGCTCCACAAATAAAATGTATTTGTTTTAGGAATTTTGAACGAAATTCTTCAGGAGATAGACTGTTTATATGTTTTTTTGTTTCTTCCTTTAATTTCGATTTTTGTAAGATTTTCTTTAATGGTTCAATATCACCTCCTCTAGCTAGTTGTCTCCAAGAATCTAGTGTAGGGGTATTCCCAATACGATCCTCGATAGCTCTTTCTTTTCCTATAACAGAAGTAGTTAAATGAATTAATTCAACAGATAGTGAAGGGTTCTTCTGGCATAAATGAGAAAAGCTGTCGATGGAATCGATAATATCCTTACTATTGATTGTAACAGTATGTGCAGTTCCTTTAACTTGAATTCCCTTTAACTCATCTGTCGTGACAATAGCAAAATCTTCAGCAACTTCGATGAACAGTAATTCATTTGCTTGCAATTCAATCCATGCGAGAGCAGTCTGATATATTTGATATACATACCCTTTTAAAGCATCAATGGCTTCACGAGAGGGATCTCCGATAGGTTCTACAATTTGTGTCATAACTACTCCAAGCTCATAACTAAGATTACAGAACAGTAATCTTAATCATATCATATCCTTAAGCTGTCAGTTCCTCTGCTATCATCTCAGCCTGTTCTAGTACATGCTCTGTAGCCAGTTTCTGTAGATCTGGTGGATAGCCATATTTCCGCAAGGTTCTCTTCACCGCAATCTTAAGTTTAGCTCTGACGTTCTCTTTTATCGTCCAGTCAATTGAAGCATTGGTTCTTACTTTCTCATAGAGGACGACTGCAAGTTCTCGCAAGCGGTCTTTACCCATGACTTCTCTGGCACTCTCATTATTAGCAATGGCTGTATAGAAAGCATATTCATAATCAGTTAGCCCCATCTCATTGGGTTCTTTATCCATATCATGAATATCTTGAGCCAGTTTGATCAACTCATCTATTACCTCAACTGCAGTCAAAACTTTGTTATGGTATTTCTGAATTGAGGCTTCTAGCATCTCCATCAATGATTTACTCTGGATGAGGTTCTTCTTGCTCCGTGCTTTGATCTCATCGTTTAGCAGCTTTTTCAGTACTTCAAGAGCCACGTTCTTATGCTTCATATCTTTCACTTCAAGCAGGAAGTCTTCTGAAAGAATTGAGATATCGGGTTTCTTAATACCTGCTGCATCAAATACATCGACGACCTGATCTGAAACAAGAGCCTGATCAATAACCTGTCGGATAGCAGTTTCTATATCATCATTCGTGTACCCTGTTCCTGATCCATCGAATTTGACCAGTCGAGCTTTTACAGCCTGGAAGAAAGAGACTTCATCTTTCACATCCATAGCCTGTTCATGAGGAACGGCAATACTGAAGGCTTTAGAAAGGGCAGATACTTCATTTACATAACGTTTCTTTCCGTTCTCAAGTCCAAGAATGTGATCTTCTGCTGCAAGGATCATAGACAGCTTTGTTCCTGTATCTGCAAAGAAGTAGTCTTCATAGGGAAACCCGTGGAACATCTGAGAAACAACTTCCAGTTTCTCGAGCATGATCTGTACAGCCTGTTCTTGGGCAATAGCAGGATCGCCCTTTCCTCCGCTGTCAGAATAGAAGGAGAGAGCTTTCTTCAAGTCTGATGCTATTCCCAGATAATCAACGATCAGTCCACCTTGCTTATCTTTATAGACACGGTTTACTCGTGCTATGGCCTGCATGAGATTATGCCCTTTCATGGGTTTATCAATATAGAGCACATGTAGATTAGGAACATCAAACCCTGTTAACCACATATCTCTGACGATAACTAGCTTCAAAGGATCTTGTGGAGATTTCATACGATCGGCTAGGGTTCTTCTTTGGTCTTTGGTAGTATGGTGTTTAGAAATAAGTGGACCATCAGCTGAGGATGATGTCATGACAACCTTAATAGACCCTTTCTTCAAGTCAGGATCATGCCAATCAGGTCTGAGTTTTATGATCTTCTCATAGAGTTCAGCAGCAATTCTTCGCGACATTGATACAATCATGCCTTTGCCATCAAACACTTCTTGCTTCTGCTCAAAGTGATCAATAATATCTTTTGCCACAAGTTGGAGTCTGTTCTCGCTACCAATCAGGGCTTCGAGCTGTGTCCATTTGGCTTTTGCTTTCTGAGGATCTGTCAGTTCTCCTTGATCTAGCTCTTCATCAAAGTCTTCTACTAGTTGCTTTCCTTCTTCACTCAGTTCGATCTTGGCCAGTCTACTTTCATAGTAGATTCTGACGGTTGCTCCATCCTCGACTGCCTGTGCGATATCATAGATATCAACATAGTTTCCGAATACTGCAGGAGTATTCACATCAGTATTTTCAATAGGGGTTCCGGTAAAACCCAAGTAGGTCGCATGGGGAAGGGCATCTCTCATGTACTTTGCAAAGCCATAGACAATCTTTTTACCGATGACTTTCCCATCTTTCACATCATCAATAGTCTTAGCCTTGAAACCATACTGGGTTCTATGAGCTTCATCAGCAATGACGATGATATTCTCCCGTTGAGAAAGCTCCGCATAGACATTCCCTTCATCAGGCTGGAACTTCTGGATGGTGGTGAATACCACACCTCCTGAAGCTACTTTCAATAGAGCTTTGAGATCATCTCTGTTCTTGGCCTGAACAGGGGCCTGTCTAAGTAATTGAGCAGATGCCGCAAAGGTATCAAAGAGCTGATCATCAAGATCGTTCCTATCGGTAATAATAACAACGGTAGGATTATCCATCTTCAGAACAATTTTACCTGTATAGAAGACCATGGAAAGGGACTTACCACTCCCTTGCGTATGCCAGACAACCCCACCTTTTCGATCACCGTCAGGTTGAGCTTGAACATCCTTCAGACCATATTGTGCAGGAGGGGAGGCTACTTCTTCAGCAGATATCATATACTCTCTCTGAGCGTAACCTGAAGCTCGTAAGGTAGATTCTACTGCCTTATTGACAGCATAGTACTGATGATACGATGCCAACTTCTTGATGGTTGTTTTTGAGATGATCCCTGTTTCCAGATCCTCATGTTTGGTCTCTTCAAAGACAATGAAATGTCGTATCAGATCAAGTAAAGTCTGCCTGTTCAGCATTCCCTTGATAAGTGTTTCTAACTGGCCAATAAAAGCAGAGGCTTCTTTCTTTCCATCAGAAGTCTTCCAAGCCATGAATCTGCTCAAATCTGATGAGATCGTTCCTGCTCGTGATTCTAAGCCATCTGAAATGATCAGGAAGCCGTTATAGGTGAACAATGATGGAATGGCCTGTTTGTAGGTCTGGAACTGCTTATAGGCTGATTTTATGGTTGCATTCTCATCACCCGCATTCTTCAGTTCAAAAACAACAAGAGGAAGTCCATTAACAAAGATAATGACATCAGGGCGTTTATTCACATGGTTCTCGATAACTGTGAATTGGTTTACTACAAGAAAGTCATTATTCTCAGGATGCTCAAAGTCAATAAGCCAGAGAAGATCTCCACGAGTATGGCCATCCTGTTGATACTGAACTTTAATCCCTTCTGTGAGCATTCGATGAAAAGTCTCATTATTTGTGATAAGTTCAGGAGAGTTGATTCTCAGGAGTTCTTTATAGGCATGATCTCGAGCAGATTCAGTAATATTCGGATTCAATCTATTAATAGCAGCCTTTAATCGGTCAGGAAACATAACTTCAGAGTATGAAGAGCGCCAAGGATCAGTAGAGTCAGGTGCTACATCAGGAGCATGGATATAATCATATCCGAGTTCTGCTAAGAGTTGTATAGAGTATTCTTCAATCTTATTTTCTGTTATATAGCTCATAGATCACCTTTGCTATTATCTCTGATTCTTATCACAGCGGCCTTTAACACTTGGAAACAAATTTGAGATGTTTGTTGATCGGGTTTAAACTTGCTGGTTGCCTGCTCAAAGGGATGGATATAATTCCTAAAATCCCGTAACCCATGACTAAATTTTTTTATGTCTAGTGTAAGAATTTCAACATCTGTAGCTACATCGATTAAGCTCGCTAAACTCCATTTCTGGAAGTGTAGTACTTTACCTGATTTATCTTTTGGGGCAACCGATGATGAGTTGAATTTTCTAGGTTCTTTCTGGGCTAATCCCAATAAAAGGCCTTCAAGAATACTTCCACAGTGAAATATTGAAGCAAGAGGTATTTTTTGATTCATACATTGTGTCAATTCTTGAATTCTTTCATTCATCACATCCGTAAATACCGACTCAATAGGTAATCCTGAAATATTGATATCGTCAAACTCTTTTTCAAGAAAATCATTTTCTGACATCTCAGTTTCAGGATTTTTCTCTATACCCAATAATCTGTTTACAATTAGTTGGACAGTCTCCACTTTATCTATGGAGGGAGATATTCTTTTATATTTTACATAAACAATAAACTGTTGTAGAGCTTTTGCTACTATTTTATCGTTCTGGATATCCCAAAAACATCTCAATCGTTTAGCTTTAGAATTCCCATTTTGAGCATATTTACCGGTTCTGATATTAACTCCAACTTCATCTCGGAAAAATGTATCATACGTTCTATCATTGAAGTCCAGTACATAGCCGCCACCCATACCTAAGAATTCTTCAAGATTTTCTTTCTCAATAAAGGATAATGAACTCATACTATACCTCGATTATTGCTTCCCCAGACATGAGTTTGGGTAGAAGTGTATTTCTTGTTTCACAGAGTATTTTAATCTGGTGTGAGTTGGAATTTTTCTTCTCAATTATGTTATTTGCATAGATGTTAAAGTCATAGATTTTTTTTGTTGGAGGAATAATGAGTTCAGTTGATAAAGCTAAATCTCTGTTTAATCCTGGGACAGCAGAATCAGTATTCATTTCTTCAAACCTAAGTGTTCTTAGTAAGAAATACTCAAATAAAAGGTTAGAATTATCCAATTTTGTTTTGATATAATATGTAGTATCTATTGGGTAAAAATTCTGCTGAAGGAAAATGACTTTTCCTAAAGTACCTTTACGTCCAATGACAATCCCGGGACCTTGAACTAGGAATTCAGAATGATAATCAACGATTCCACTAGACCCAACGACAGGGTATCCTTCTCCAGTTCTGAGTGCTTTTGTGAGACCTTTTCCATATTTTAGATCTAGAATATCTCCTAGAGTTCCTTTCCCCCAATCATCCTCTACCTCTTCAATAAACCACTGCCGAAACAATGTCTCTGCCATAGCTTCTAGGGTTTTATTTTGACTATGAAGAAGATCTATTTTATCATCGAGACTTGATAATACTCCTGCTATTGCTTTTTGTTCTGGGAGGGAGGGGATAAGAAACTCTAGCGACCTAATTACACCACCACTTACAAAAGGCATAGTAGAAGATGAATTAAGATTTTTAATAAAATTTCTAGTTTGTGGATCATTAAGAAGATAAACCAGATAATTAGCATCAAGTATTGATTTTTTTGGTGTAATTCTAAAAACATTCCATGCAATTGCAAAATCATTAATATTTGTGACGGATGAGGCATTCCCAAATTGTGAACCTATATTTGTATATAAAACATCTCCTTCTTTAGGTTTTACTGTATCTTTAAGATTTATAAAGGTGTCATGATTGATATAAACTACATCTTCATAATCTATTTTATACTGATAGATGTTTTTTGCTCTTATTACAGGATGTGTTCCGTTTTCAGAATATTTAACTTTTTCAGTAGTAGTGTTTACTCCTTGATTTGACTCTTCAAAAAGCTCATCTAGTTTATATAGTTCCCATTTACTCATACCAGCTTCACCTTCTCAAGATTTTCAAGTATGAGTTTGTTCAGTCGTTCTTCTTCTTTCAGCTGTTCTTCAAATTCACCTTTTAACTGAGTGTACCGTTCATTGAAATCAAAATCATCCTCTTCTTCAGCAAGACCAACATATCTTCCTGGAGTCAAGACGTAATCAAGTTCTTTCACTCGTTCAAAAGGTGCTGAATTACAGAACCCTTTAATATCTTCATAGTCGCTATCAGGAGTCTTCCATGCATGATAGGTATCAGCAATCTTAGCAATATCTTCTTCAGCAAATTCTTTTGTTCTTCTATTTATCAGATGCCCAAGATCTCGAGCATCAATGAAGAGAATTTCATCTCTTCTATAATGATCTCCTCCATTAGCTTTTCCTCTATTGAGGAACCAAAGACTCGCTGGTATCTGAGTGTTTAGGAATAATTTAGCAGGGAGATTCACAATACAATCTACTAACCGAGCTTCAACTAGTTCTTTTCTGATATCTCCTTCTCCAGAAGTCTTTGAAGTAAGAGCTCCCTTAGCAAGAACAAATCCTGCATTGCCTTTTGGATTCAGGTGATATAAGAAGTGCTGGATCCAGGCATAGTTAGCATTTCCTGATGGTGGGGTCCCATATTTCCATCTTCCATCCTTACGAAGAAGATCACCACTCCAGTCTTTATCATTGAAAGGAGGATTGGCAATGACATAGTCAGCTTTCAAGTCTTTATGAGCATCATTAAGAAAAGAACCTTCGTTGTTCCATCTGACTTGTGAGCTATCAATACCACGAATAGCAAGGTTCATCTTTGCCAGCCGCCATGTAGTCTGGTTACTCTCCTGACCGTAGATAGAAATATCATTGATCATACCTTGGTGTTTTTCTACAAATTTCTCAGATTGAACAAACATACCTCCTGAACCACAACATGGGTCGAAGACTCTCCCTTTATACGGTTCGAGCATCCGAACAAGGAGTTCAACAACAGAACGAGGAGTGTAGAACTGTCCCCCTTTCTTTCCTTCATCTAAAGCGAATTCTCCAAGGAAGTATTCAAAGACATGTCCAAGAAGGTCAGCACTTCGCGCTTTGGTTGAACCAAGAGCAATAGTACTGATAAGATCAATCAATCCACCAAGGTTGGTGGGATCTAGGTTACCTCTGGCAAATACTTTTGGTAGTACATTCCGTAAAGAGGGATTCTCCTTCTCAATTGCATCCATAGCATCATCTACAGTTTTTCCAATAGTAGGTTCTTTTGCCTTGTTCTGTAGATAAGTCCATCTTGCGATTTCAGGTACAAAAAATACATTCTCAGCTTTATACTCGTCTCTATCTTCAGGATCAGCTCCATCATATTCATCTTCTCCTGCATCAAGTTTCTGATACAGCTCCTCAAAGGCATCTGAGATATATTTCAAAAAGATAAGTCCGAGGACTACATGTTTATATTCTGCAGCATCTATGTTCTTTTTCAGCTTATTAGCAGCTTTCCAAAGATATTTTTCAATAGGTTCTGGTTCTTTTTGTTTCTTTGCTTTTGCCATAATGATTCCTTCTTGCCTAACTATACTAGCTATATATGAGTTTTAAATCTCCAATAGTATATAGCTCTATGGCTAAACATGCAAATCTTTACGGCATGAAGTACATTTCAGGTACCTGTATATAGATTATGAGTGATGTGAAGATGTGAATTGACACCACTAGGTAACATGTAGATAAGTTCTGCTGATTTATTTATGATAGCATAGACACCAGTCTCAAGATTCAGTGAGAGGATTAGATGAAAAATATCTCGATTTGGGATAATGATTATTTTCGTTAACTATCGTTTAGTATATTTAAACACCAAACAAACACCAACGGTTAGCTGGAAACCTTGATATATGGCGTTCTGTGGCATGTATTGGGGTATTTTGCTGTAAAGAAGTCTTTTTTCTCAAAATATACCTCCACCCCAGCCTCTTTGAGCTGTCTGATGGTCACCAAGCTATCAACCGTGTTACGGGCAAAGCGGCTCACTGATTTCGTGATGATCAGATCGATCTTGTCTTCCAGTGCATCTGAAATCATCTGCTTGAACCCTTCACGTTTGGCAGTACTCGTCCCACTGATTCCCTCATCGGTGTAGAGGTCCACGAACTCCCAATCAGCATGTCCCTGGATGTAGGTGGTGTAATAATCGACTTGAGCCTCATAGCTTGAGTTCTGTTCATCGGCATCAGTTGATACCCTTGCATACCCTGCCACTCGTCGTTTCCTACTCTCACCAATAGGAAGCGAATCAAATGGTGATAAGGTTGCAGGGATCTGGGTGACTTTCTTAACTTGCGGCATATACTCTTCTCCTCTGGTAAATCGTGTTGTTTCTCTCATCCTGCCAGTGCCGGACTTCTTCTCTGCCATCGGTGAGGATAAAGGTGAGCTCATGATCACCTGATACCACGATCTGGTTGATCTTAGACTCGAAGAGTTCATCAGTGACCTGCTCAGCTTCCAGGATGTCAGCAGTCATATGGTAGAGGGATCGTTCGGGTACATTGCAGGAGGGGCAGGCTCTGGCTCCTCCTCTGATCTTAGTACCGCAGACCCATTTGTGATACCGGTTGGTATAGCCTTTACGGCTATAGGTCTTTCGCCGATAGGTCCGTGAACAACGTCCGCAGATGATCTTCGATGAGAAACAGCTGAATGCAATACTCTGGTTAGCAAGGAATCCCAGAGCCTGTCGTACTGAGATCTCACGCTGTACTGCATGGTAGGTCTCCGTATCGATGATCACCGGATGCGTCCCTTCAGCTAAGTACATCGGAAGCTCTCCCTGGTTCTTCACCGTCCTGTGAGTCAGGTGATTCTCCCGGTACGTCTTCTGCAGCAGGGAGTTCCCGGTATACTTGATCTGGCGCAGGATCTTCCAGACTGATGCATAGCTGAACTCTCCACCCCGAAGGGCTTTGATACCTTTCTTCTGAAGCATCGATGCAATCCTGTCAGGGGTCATACCATCAAGATAGCTAGCATAGATCAGACGGACCGTCTCTGCTTCTTCCGGGGCAATCACGAACTCAGTCCCATCCCACCGGTACCCATAGAGGGTATAGCTGTTCCCGATCCCTTTCTCAAACTGCTTCCTTATCGCCCATTTGGTGTTATCACTGATGGACTTTGACTCCTCTTGGGCAAAGGCTGCCAGGAGTGTGAGCATGAGCTCTCCATCAGTTGAGGTCGAATCTATCCGCTCCCTCTCGAAGTAGACGCTGATACCCTGCTCTTTGAGATCCCTAACCGTTGAAAGAAGAACTACCGTATTGCGGGCAAACCGTGAAATGGATTTGGTAATGATCATATCGATCTTCCCGGCATCACAGTCGGCAAGGAGCCGCTGGAATCCAGGACGGTTCTCCTTAGTCCCTGTCACCCCTTCATCAGCATAGACCCCGGCAAACTGCCAGTCAGGTTTTGCTCCGATAAGCTTTCGGTAATACTCCACCTGAGCCTTCAGGGAGTGGAGATTCATCTCTTTATCCACAGAGACTCTTGCATAGGCTGCTACCCGCTTTCTCCTTCTCAGAGGTAGATCAGCATCAACTATTCTCGTTATTCGTTTCATATACACCTCCATCAATTTTGGTAGTACATACATCCCTCTATTCGGACTATCTATCAAGTCCATACCAGGCGATATCGGAGCTAAACCAGAGGAAGATCTGCCCCTTTGATTTCCCATGAATTGTTTGATTTCTTTGATTAATCTTCGGTTTTCAAACAGGTGAAACCACGCTTCCAGACACTTCAAAGGAGGGGTCAATACCCTCTTTGAATAGGTGATTTTCTGCGTGAAGGCCCCTGCACGTTGTAAGGAAAATAAGGTTTAGAGATTAAGACCCCCCTTCCCCATAAAGCCACACCTGATAGCGATTTAGCCACAAGCAAAAGCAGTATAAAACCATGTAAAAACACTGCATAAGAACATCGAAACTGGTAGTAACGATACCAAGAAAACACATGTTCCCATAAACCTCATACGGGCGGCACAGGTATCCCTATACCCGATACCCCTATACACTTTTTCAAACCATGCGAATACTCTTATAAGAACCGTGGTTAAGTTGCCTGAGTTTGTGATCTCTAAGATCTGATTCCAGCAGGAGGGGGGGGGTGACGGTTATGACGGCTATTTCTATAACTTTCCTATAGGGGATTTTTTATGAAAAAATCGCTATACATAAGTTTATATAATCCCTGTCATAACTGACACCCTTACCCATTATGCGAGAAAATCATCTATTGCTTCATACTCATAGGGTTTTAACTTGAGCCCTTTGATAAATCGGCCTTTTTTGTTACGAGTCCTCGTAAACTCAGCTAACTCCAGTGCTGCATAGAAGTCTGAAGTACTTCGTGTGTACTCTCCCTTGATCCCACAATATGATCGGTAGGCAGAATAGAGCTCTCCTGACTTCTGGAGAAGTTCCGCACCCACTTCACACCGATCCTCAAGAAAGTGCCCCAGCCAATCATTCTCTTCCCGATACGCCTCTATGGCTTTTACCACACAGGCAGGCTGAGAGAGTTTGAAGTTCTTAGCGATGATTCTCTGCGCACCTTCAATAATCCAAGAAAGCACTGCTCCACCACAGGTATCAATGAGGTGCTGAGTGTAGTTGAGGATATCATCATTACCCTCGATCGTGGCATTGAAGGGGACAACCACAAGTCTTCTCCACGTACCAGGATCATTAGCTCCGACCTTCGGGAGATGGTTGGTATAGAGCACAAGGGTATGGCTGGGGGTGAACTTGAAGGGATCCTTGTATTTCTTCTCAGCAAAGATCTCATCGGTAGAGCAGAACTGCTTGATGGTAGCGGTGTTCAATCGAGTCCCCTCCTCAAGCTCTGATGCTATTAAGAGTCGCTTACCCTTAGTCTCTGCAAGCTCTGGTTTCACATTCCGTCTACAACCTACGGTCAAGGTATCTGCTGAAAGCTTCCCGCTATAGGATCCAAGGACCGCACTGATGGTATTCCAGAAGGTGGACTTCCCATTCCGGCCTCCACCATGTGCCATGATCAAGAACTCCACATAGACTCTTCCGACTGCTGCAAGTCCCACAATCTCCTGCACGTAGCTCTCAAGCTCAGGGTCATCCTGGAAAAACAGCTTCAAGGCATCTCTCCACTGGTGCATTCCTACTTTACTGGGGGAGCACATGGTACACTTCGTGATGAAATCCTCAGACCGATGTTCCTGGATCCCCTTCATACCTTTTCTGAGATCAATCGTATACTCAGGGGTATTCAGGAGATAGGCATCGGTATCGAGTTCTGCAGGATCCATCTCCAGCATCGGTTGTGCTTCTTTGAGAGTGGCTGTGATATTCCTAGATTCTCGTCTTTTCACTACAAACTGGTAATAGCTACGAGCTGCTTTATAGGTTTGATAAGCTTCCTGCTGCCCTTTAGAAAATTCTTTTTCTGCTTTCTTCTCTCCCAACTCAACAATCAACTTTTCAGCACCACTCGCTCTCAGACCTTTTATGGAAAACAGGATTTTCTTTCGAGCTTCTACTAACTGCACTGCAGTAAGTTCCTGAGCTGCAGCCTGAGCTCGTTGTCTCGACTCTTCCCAGATTACCCCATTATAGCGAAGGAACCCTGTACCGGTGGTGAATCGGACCTCATTACCAAAAACCCGTTCCAGTACCTCAGCCTGACCAACATCAGAATAGTCTTCAGGCTCATACCCGTAAGTCACCTCATACTCATCTGGCGGGAGGTACCCCTCTTGCTGCTCGATGACCGTATGGAAATACTTCTCAGCACTGTCCCATATGCTATCAATCTCTTCCACCTCCAGAGGTGGATCACACGCCAAGGTTTTACTCAGATAATGATCCCAGGCTGTTGCCGTATCTCCATATCGCTTGAGGATCTTCACCGCAAACTGGTATAAGGTGGCATTACGCTCACCTTCTGGAATGCTCTTATCATCTCGTGATGGGAGCGCCTGTTTTCTCTCCTGCTTCACTGGGTCCTGTGATTTCTGTAAGTATGCATTGAGCGTTGTATGTCCTTCATAGAAAGCCACCTGGGGATCTTCGGTACCAAAGAAGAGTCTCGCAGCATCCAGAGCTTGCTTATCGAAGAAGGGGAAACGCTTTTGGGTCTGCCGCTTTAGTGCTGCATAGGATCTAGCATTATCCATCGGATCGATCAAGAAGATAATATGAAATCGTGGACGAGCAGACTTACCCTTCTTATCCTTCATATGGTTACGGCTATAACTCACATAGAAGGGAACATCACCGAATGCTTCTCTCACATCCTCAGGGTTCTTCCAGTCATCAGGCTCATCAGAATGGTCGTTATCACAATCCATCCCCAACGCATCAGCGCTGATGAAATTCTTGGTTTTTCGGTAATAATCCGTGAAGGTGCCCAGCAGATGGTCTTTGGTACAGACCTTCGTAAATCCCTCCAGATCATCAACGATCACTTCATGAGGGAAGTTGCAGTTCGTTCCCTTTCCTCGACAGTCAGCAGAGCTCACGGTGATCCGGTAACCCTCATTGGCAGTAAAATCTCGTAACATGTTTTTACCTCGGTTATTAGTATTTTGGAGAACCATAATGGCCTCTTACTTAATACCTAAAAACCGTACCCCCTTATTCGAAAAGAGGATCAGAGGGAGGGAGGATATGCTTATAAAACTTCTGCACATTTTTGCGCTAAAGTCCCTACACCAATAAATAATGCAGCGCTCATGTTATTGAGACAGAGTTTCTATTTTTACTTGTTTTGGAGTTATCATCCTTATGGGGAAAGAGGATTAGCTGTAGGGTTGAATATGGCCTAACACAGGGGGGATACTTTACATCAAATTTGTTGAAAAGTCTTAAGGTCTACAAACAAGGCGTGAACGTATCATGAGAGCAGGCTTGGATTATAGATATTAGGGGAACACTAGCCACTCCGACTCTTGATCACTAACTGGTCACGTTCCATTGATATTGAACCAAGTGAGAGTTCATTCCACTTCTCGTCCCTGCACATGTTCTCTCTTGATTTCAGCATGTTAGCCTCCCCTGATGAGGATTTTTCGAGGTAGCGAACAAGGAACAAGAATATCTCTATTGAATGGTTTGGGGTATATATAAGGGGAGATAATACTGTGCTACCTATATACACACGCGTATAGAAGTATAAAAACTTGTTGTTCCTCAATTCCTGTGTTCCCTGAAGGGAGAAAGCATGATCATGATTATGTATTGCCCGACAGGTGAGCACCTCTTCCACACCCAGATAATTTCCTCGTACTACCGATTGCACCTTTTAACGGCTCATGAAAGCACGCTATAGGGTATCATTGATATGATGCAATGGTTTGCTGGTAATCACGATCTACGGTCAGTTCTCGTGATGCTCATGATATATTGAATCATGCTCTCCACCATGCATCTCAGTAATCATCACCATGACAACCCCTACCCGAACTAGCCCCTGCATCAACTGATCTGTTCACCAACTGAAATCAGCATTCATGGACAACAGGACAACTTGGACGAAGAATCCTATACGTGCGTATATACGGTTCTACATACCTAAAGTCCTTTATTGATATACCTCAACTCTCTACTAAGAGTTTTTTGTCCAGTTGTCCTGCCCCAATGTTAATGATTATAGAATGATGATTTAGGTATAGGACCAAGCCTCGGACAACATGGGATAGAGGTTGTCCACAGTTATCTTGTCCAGTGACAAGCTCTCGGGGGAGGACTTTTGTCCTGAAGAACTTGTCTAAAGACGGGAGGTTAAAATGATGGCATCTCAACTGAATGACTTCTTCAAAATATTAATTGCACCATTTAACGGCTCATGAGATCACGCTTCAGGGCATCATTGATATGATGCTCTAGTTTGCTGATGACTACATCTCAGGAGCAGTTCTCGTGATGCTCAGGTTCTAGTGTGATCTTATCGCAGGCCTACCCCGAGCTGCTCATTACCATGCAACTCAGTAAAGACTACCAAATGAGATCTCCCCAAGAGCAGATCCGGAGACTTTTCTCACAGGTGTTCCTATGAACCCTAAAAACCCTATACGCGTGTATATACGTATACGCTCCTGCTATACGCCCTCCTACCCTATATATTCTATTATTATATCTAGATAGATATCTAAGAACATAAGTACAGATACGCTATAAGTGCCTGTATTGCATAATGATATGGCATGTTCCCAGATATGATCCATAAATTATTCCTAGGATCACAGGTACAAGAGTTTTTCCCTTGATGTGTTCCTATCGTCAACACTAGTACATTCCGTCAATCCTCATCTCTCCTTCTCCCTTCATTCGAGGGGTACGGTTTTTCGGTATTACATAGGAGGACCACATGACAGAAGAACAAGAAAAGAGGATCACAGATCTGAGAAATGCAGGATTGGGTTATACCACTATCGCTAATAGGATGGATCTTACCCGGATTGAAGTCAGGGCATTCTGTAAATCGCATGGGCTAATAAGGAAAACATCCCTAGGTTCAGAGAAGCCAAAGACCGTCCTAGACGGCTGTAAGACCTGTGGAAAAAAACTCAAGCATACCAATGGTAAGAAGATATAGCTCTTTTGCTCAAATCAATGCCGTATGGACTGGTGGAACGCACATCCTGATCAAGTACAAAGAAAAGCCTACTACACCTTCACCTGTGCATTCTGTGGAGATGAGTTCACCTCATATGGAAATAGACATCGTAAATACTGCTCTCATGAGTGTTATATCTACGATCGGTACTCCGAAGGAGATAACGAATGACCAAAGAACAGTTTGCTGCAGAGAAAGATTACCACCTGGCACTCTACATGATCAAAGCACTCCACAGGCAGGGGGTCTTGGATGATGAGGAATTTGAGATAGCAAAGGAGAATCTGATAGAGGAATATCATCCGGTGATTAGTGCGTTGATCGGGGAGTTGTGATAAAACTAAACAGAAACCCTACCACATCGACACTATTCGGTAATAATAGGCTTGCTTTTGGTCTACTGAAGAGGTATTCTTAATGGGCATATAAATGTAATCACTTTCCAATACTGAGGATTTTCAAGAAGCGAATACTTGTTGAAATCTGCATTTGAGAAAAAGGACATGACTTATGGAAGAACGATGGCAAACAGTTGATGACATATGCACCTATCTCAATGTGAGTAATGAAACCATCTATAAATGGATTGAGCAACGAAGCATGCCAGGTCATCGAGTAGGTCGTAGATGGATGTTTAAACAAATCGAGGTCGATGATTGGATTCGCTCTGGTGGTGCATCAGACAAACAAGATAAGGATACAACATAATCAATGGAAATAACACATACCTCAATAGATCTTGGGGATTATAATACTGCGATCAATATGATTGGAGGACTCAAGGATTGTAGTGTCCTTCTTAAAGCTATAGATTCCTATTTCAGTCAAACAGATTCCGTACAAGAACTCATTCATCAACGTAATGAATTCAATCTCCGTACCGAAAGAAGTCGAAATAGAATTGAACGTGAAGTTCAAAATGGCTTCCTGCAATTTATTAACGATGATCATGAAAAACTTATTGATGCGATCTTTACCGATCGAGTCCCACAGAAAGATAAAGAACTAGTCCTTGTTTGGCAATTTGCTTTGAACAATAGGCTCTTTAGAGATATCACAACACAGGTTTTTACCAAAACCTATTATTCAGGACGTGCAAGTATTTCAAAGAATGATATCATTGCTTATTTGAAAGAGTTTTTACACCAACATGAATCATTACAACTCAGCTGGTCTGAAAATACTATCACTACTCTTTCTACCAAGTATCTCAATTTTATGAGTAAACTTGGGTTCTTAAGCACTGGCCGAATCAAATCTTTTATACCCATTAGACCCTCCTCGGAGTTGCAAGTGCTTTTTCTGTATATTGCAAAACTCTATGCACCTAGCATTAACAACATTCTCGTACATGAATTATTACCGATCAGTTTCATATCCACTGATAGTATTCATGATCGGTATAAAAAGCTCTCTCTCAAAGGATATTTTCATATGAACTATACCGGTGTTTCTTTGAACATTGAATTAATCCATAGCTATAAAGGAATATGTGATGTCTTATATAACTGATTATCAGCGCAAATTCACCGATCTTGGATTTCATATTAAAAACCAGGACCAAATACGACGTCAGGCTAACGGGGGTAATAGCATTCTATTTTCCTACCCTCCACATGAAGAGCATCTTTACATCGAACGTGCAAAAGAAGTATACCGAGATACCGCAGTATTTATTGATATCAGCACCCTACTCGTTCAAGCAATTGATGCTGATGGTTGGGAATCATTTAGCAGCTATTACCAAGAATTCAAGAATACTCCATATCTCATATTTCGGTCTGATGATCCTGAACCGGATCTTTTTGATCTGATAATTAACGAAATAAAAACTGCATGTAATGATCATAAGATTCCCATTCTCATTAGAACAGGCTGTCTCTATGGGACGGGTATTGAAAACTTAAATATCATGGAGCATAAGGCAGTTATGAGTCTTCCTCATCCTCTTGTGATTTTTTATCCTTCAAAGATCGAAGATGACAACATCTATTTTTTAAACTTCAAACCTGCATCGAAGTATCGTTGCACATTAGTACAATAAAGGACTAGACATGACTAAAATACAAGATATTCTAACCTTAAATCTTCAGGAAGATATTAAAAACGTAATTGACTTAGAGGATCGTTCTGAACTGGAAATTCAACAAGAGATTGAATCTTATATCGTAACTGAGGGTATTGGAGAACATCTATACAACTTCACCAATCAGTTCACCTCAAATATAAAAGAAACAGGAGTGTGGTTATCAGGCTTTTATGGTTCTGGTAAATCATACTTTGGTAAGATGATTGGTTATATCCTGCATAACCCTACTATTAATGGAACTCCTGCTCGAGAACGATTTATTCCAAGGTTAAAAGGTATTTCTGATGAAAGTCTTATCGAGAACTCTATACGTAATCTTGATACCATTAACAGCAGGGTTGTATTTCTCGACATAGCTAAACAAAATACCAGTAAAGGGCTAGCATTCACACTTTTTGCGAACCTTCTTAAGAATCTTGGATTTAGAGATGATCTCTATGGGTACATGGAATTTGACCTCTTTCTTGAGGGAAAGCTACAGGAATTTGAAGATAAGACCCGATCTCTTGAAGGGAAGGATTGGGAAGAGCTAAAAATGAGTAATCGACAAGTTGCAAGGGTTATGCGAAAAGTATGCTTGGAAATAGGATATAGCAACGCTGATTATGAAGATACTCTAAGCGTGTACAGCGCTGCTATTGATAACTTTTCTGCAAGCAAGTTTAAAATGGAACTTGAGAAGTATCTTACAACCAAACCAGATGAGACAATAGTATTTGTTTTTGATGAAGCAAGTGAAGCTATCAGCCAGAAGAAGTTTACCCTCCTCGATTTAGAAGGGATCAGTGAAGCTCTTTCGAGTATTAGTCATAAAGTCTGGACCATAGCTATTGCTCAGGAAAAACTTGATGATGTTATTAACAATACGAATGTAAATCGTAGCCAACTCACTAAAGTTACGGATCGTTTTAAAACAAAGCTACATCTCGAATCAACTGAGGTAGATGTCATAATTCGCTCACGGCTACTTAAAAAAACCAAAGACAGTCATACATTGCTTATGGATTACTATACAAAAAATGAAGGACTAATAGCTGATGCCACGAATCTCAAATCAACCTTTCCTACTAAAACAACAGATGCAGATGAATTTGCCACCTATTATCCCTTTCATAAATATCAGTTTGACATTCTCCAGAAATTTCTATTTAGCTCAAATGCGCTTGTTGCTACACAAATAGCGGCACGAGGTATGATCATCACAACCTTTGATGTTCTGAGAAAACACATGGGAAATAGCGACCTATATAGGTTCGCTCCTGGATATGCCATCTGTACTGAAGCGCAAACAGCACCTCCTAACGATTTGGTAAATAAATATGATACAGCTAAAAAGATCCTAGGCCAAGAAAATAGCACTATCGACGGCAAGAAACTATTACAAACCATCCATCTTCTATCAGACTCAGAAGTTGTATCGGCAACTGTCGAGAATATCACCAAAAGCTACATATCAGATTTAACTACGTACTACGAGGTAAAACCAGATATTGAAAAGGGTCTTTCCCTGTTACTTGAAGCAAAGGTCCTCCTAGTAACAAATAACGCCTATAAAATCACATCAGATCTTGAAGGAAAGCTTCTTGAAGAAATGAATGATTTTACGGTGGAACTACATAACAAAAAACGTTCATTAATCAATTATCTAACAGCCTATAAATTATTTGCTCCAGTCTCTACGCTTAGTGATGGCTCAGATAGTTTTAAATTTAGTATTCTTTCAGATCAAGATGATGAGCTCTCAAGCAAAGGTAATAAGCAATTACAGATGACCGTATATAGTCTTTTTAATATGAGTGAAGACAGGCAAGATTTTATTGAAACTATCAAGTTTGATACCCAAAGCCAAAAAGATCTCATATCACTGGTACCTGATAATTCAGACTTTGTACTGATTGATAAGCTCATAGGTGATATAAGTCGTTATCTTTATATGGAAGATAAGTATTCAAACGAGTCTGATCCTATCAAACGACAGGTTATCAGAGATTTTTCTCTTATCCGAGAAGAAAAAGAAAAGGATCTTAAACATAATATCGAACATGCCTATCGTAATAGCTCAATAATCTATCTATTTGATGAGCATCTACTCAATTCCGATAGTTATAAGAGTACCATTGTCGAATTACAGAGAAAAATGATTAAAAACATTTATACAAAACGACTGGTTTCTAATCTATCTGAAAGTTTAGTTTCAAAAATATTTACGAGCCGCAAGGACGTGTTGTACCGACTCTTCAGTAGTGAGGACTTCAAGTATTTTGATAGTCATGGTAACTTCACCGGCGATCACTTGAAAGTAGTTGAAGAGATAAGTGAGAAGCTAAAGACACACTATATTGATGGACGAGTACTCGAAGCAGAGCTTTCCCTCGCACCTTGGGGATATTCATTCGGGACCATAGTAGTAACACTAGCAGCTCTCTTACGTGCTGGTCGTCTATCGGTTAAGTATAATGGTGAGAAGTACTTTTCTCACGAGAACTCAGATATACAAGAAGCCTTTAAAAATGCAACCAGGTTTAAATCTGCATCATTTAAAACAATCAATGTCAAACTCACAGCAGCCCAGAAGAACCAAACAGTCCAACAGCTAATGGATCTAGAATTTAGTGAACATACTCATCGTAAGGTAGATTGGAATACCAATGACTTTGAGTTAGCTGATAGCATCAAAATATTAGCTGATCACTTTACCGGGTCCCTTACCACCTTACATGATACAATCGAACACTTTGAGAGTCTGCTACCGCTTGTAGCTGAACAGAAAGAAACCTTGCAAAGCTTTACTGGTAAAATCACAGAAAATAACTATATAGAAAAAGTCGAGTTCTTTTTACTCAATAGAGATCAGTTCTCTAGTGCTGTTCATACTATTCTTAAAGCTCTAAAGTTTATCAAGAAAAACTTTTCACAAGTGAAAGATTACAAACGGTTTATAGAAGAAGTATCTGATGAGTTGAGAAAAGCTGAACGAAGTGATATTTCCATACAAGAAGCCCATGAAGAATTCAACCATCTGTATACACAGGATATGGTAAGAAACTTTGGAAGTCTTCGGAACCTCACCCAAACGGTCAAGGACCGCTATTATAGCCTATTGAGAAATGCTGCTGAGGGCATGACACACAAGTACCAATTACTGTTAGGTAAAGTTGATGCAGCACAAAGAACCCTCCAAAATTATCCAGCTGAATTGAATCTCCAGAATAAAACGAAATTAGATAATTTGAGAACCTATTGTTCAGATAGAATTATTAATGATCTTGTTTTAGAGTTTTCTATTACTGCAAAGAATTGTGGGTTTTCTCTAACCGATATTCTCAACTATACAGCATTGGCACCAACTAAGGAGAGTGAGCTGCTTATTATTCAAAGTAGTTTTATTCAAGAAGCACCTACAGTAACTCCAAGTAATCCTAGTGCGCCTGAGCAGCCTCCAGCACCTAAGAAACCTCGTAAAGTGCGCTTTCCATTACCCAATAAGGTAATGACCGTAGGTGAATATAAGTCACTCCTGGTAGCTCAACTTTCTGCTATGGCTGCAGCTCGCCCCGAGGAAGAGATCGAATTAGATATTGATACGTACTAAAAGGAAACATAACACATGAAACTATCCGACCATGTTGAAAAGCTAAGAAGTCTCATTGAAGCAACATTTGATAATCATTTCTCCAGATTAGGACTTGCCAAGAATAAACAGTTAGACATTGCAAGACTTCCTGAAGATCTGATCCTTAAACGAATTCGTTTTGAAGAGATGCTTCAAAACCATATCGGTGAGACGGGAGATTATGAACATGCTCGAGCTAAGCTTATCGATGAACTGACCTTTACCCTCTTTAATCGTCTAGCGGCAATTAAAGTCATGGAAGCGGCTTCTCTATTCCCTCCAGTTTTAACTAAAAGACCAGAACATGGTGACCGTTCATTTGGGCATAAGGCATGGCTAGAAAGAAATTCTCATATGAGATCTGAGGAACTGGAAGGCATCAGAGAATATCTTAAGGAAGCTTTTAATGAGTTAGGAGAGACTCTTCCCTTATTTAGCAAAACCTATCCATATGCGTTACTTCCAGATTCAATCAGCCTAAATGAGATCATCGATGCGTTTAATACAGTAGAAACTGATACCCAGATCGAAGATGATATCTGGCAAAGTGATGATGTTCTTGGCTGGTTGTATGAGAGCTATAATACCGTAAAAAAACAAGCTCATAAAGATAGTAAAGCAAAAACTGAATATGATAAGGTTTCTCTCCAATCACAGGTTTATACACCTAGGTGGGTAGTACAATTCCTGGTCGACAACTCACTCGGGAAACTATATCTCGAAATGTACCCAGATTCAGAAATTAAGCATCGCTACAAGATTGCAAATGCTCCTATAGAACAGGAGCGAGATATAAAACCACTACACGAGATAAAGATAATCGACCCTGCTTGTGGATCGGGAAACTTCCTGCTCTATGCGTTTGATCTCTTCTATGAACTCTATATGGATCAAATTGACAATTACGGCGCTGAATATGATGAGAAAGAGATCCCTAGGTTAATTATTGAAAACAATCTTCATGGTATTGATTTAGACGATCGGGCAGTTCAGTTGGCACATCTTGGTCTGTTTATTAAAGCCAAGAAAAAACATCGTACTATAGGAACGCTTGCTTTTCAGGTGGTTTCATCTGACTTTTACCTACCGGAATACGAAACGGTTGAGCACATCTTTACCCAAGGACTCACTTTAGATAAAAGTCAGCAGAAGTTAATAGCAGATATCTGGAAAGACCTGCAGTATGCCTACAAATTTGGATCTCTCATACGTATTAATGAACGGCTCACATCTAAATTGACTCATATTACCGATTTGATCGTTGATGCTAAGCATGGGAACCAGATGGATATGTTTGCCGCTGCTGAAGTTGATGTCCATCAAGATTTTGCAGCCACGTTCTTTATCAATTTGAAAACAGCGGTTGATAAATATGCTCAGGCACAAGGTAATACATTCTTAACAAGCAAGACTCAAGATGCTATTACGTTTCTTGAACTACTCAATAACACATACGATGTGGCCACAGCGAATCCACCGTATACAGATAGTTCTGACTTTGGACCTGATCTCAAAAAATTCATTGAATCAAACTATAAGAAACCTTACAAATTCCATACAAACTTGTACGCGACTTTTATCAAGAGATGTTATGAGTTAACAGAAAAAGCAGGATTTATCGCAATGCTTCATCCTCTTACGTTTATGTATATCAAGACATTTGAAGATGTTCGAAAGTTTATTCTTACTAAAACAAATATTAATTTGCTTGCTGAACTAGGACTTGGAGGGGTGTTTGAGAACTCCAATGTTCAAGTAGATGCTGTTATGTATATTTTGGAAAAAAAATCGTCAAAGGCTAATGGTACCTATTTTGATTTAAAAAAATTTAAAAACCATACAAATAAACCAAGTTTATTTAAAGAGATTTACGAAAGATTTTTATCAGGAGAATTCGAAGAACATGTCTTCACCATTCCTCAAGCCAAGTTAAAGATCATCAAATCTTGGCCATTTATTTATTGGATATCTGATGAGTTTCGGGAGAAATTCGGGTCATCCTCTTTAGATAAAAATGCAGAAATAGTTTCTGGAGTTAAAACCGGAAATAACAATGGTGCAATTCGACATTGGTGGGAGATAAAATCGCAGCTCATATTTAATGGTACCAATGAAATTCGATGGGTAATGTACACAAAAGGAGGCCCTTTTAGGAAATGGAGTGGGAATAATTGGTTGTGTGTAAATTATACTAACAATGCGTCATATATAAGAGACCAAAATAGTTTTAATCTTGTTGATGAAAAATATAGAGAAAATATAGGTTTAAGTTACTCTGGAAGTGGATCAAAAGGTATCTCTTTTAGATTTAAGCCCAAAGGATACTTATTTGATATGGGTGCTTCAGCTGTATTTCCTAAAATGGATGTTTACTATGCTCTCTCTGCACTCAATTCCAAACTTATATTTTACATTACAGATTGCTTAAATCCAACTGTGAATAAGCAACCAAATGACGTTAAAAGAATACCCCTCCCAATCCCAACAGATGATAGTATAGGCGTGCTCAAGAGCTTATCAAAAAGAAATATTCAAATTTTTGATGCTATAGATGTTTTTAGCATTATTGAAAAAAACTATAAACAATCACCGTTCTCATATGATGGGTCCTTGAACGAAATGAAGAATCAACTAAATAGATTCTTCAATTATGAAAACTATCTATTAACTCAAACCTTGATCAATGAAGCCATCATCAATGAAAAGATTTTTGAAGTTTATGAACTGACCGAACAGGACAAAGCTATGGTGCTGGCCAAAGAAGGCCAAAGTATCGGAGGTCTACCTGTTTCTGTAAAAGCTCGAGACACCTATTTGGCAGAGACAGAATCCACAAAGGACTTCCCTCTTGATGATATCTATGACTTCATCCAGGAGCTCCCAATCAAGAATTTCACAGCTGAAGAACGTAATGAAATTGAAAGTGGATTCCCAACTCTTTATCAAAGCAATAACGATCTGGAAGAATTCTGTATTCGTCATCAGATTAATCCAATCAATATTTGGTATTGGTTCAAACAGAGCAATATAATCCCACAACAACGGATGCATACGCTGGCCATGGAATTCCTAGTAGATATGGTGAGAGAGATTCTCATGGAAGATGAAGATGGCATTATACCAATAGTTCCTAATGCTGGTGAAAAAGTATTACTTGACCGTATTGAGAATAAGTTTCGAGAGAAGGGCTTTAGCTCAGCGCAGTATTCTAGCTTTGATTCAGTTCTTGGAAAACCTATCAGTGAATACCTGAATAAATATTTCTTTGCAGAACTATCCGGCCATCTCAAGCTATTTAAGCGATTACCTGCTACACCATTTATCTGGCACCTCTCCAGTGGTCCAGATCAAGGATTTGATTGCTATATCATTATCTACAAATGGAGTCGTGACAAATTAATGAGAATTCGCTCAGTTTATATTGAAAATCGAGAACGTTCTTTAATCAACTACCAATCTGATCTCGCTCATAATAGTAGTGCAGAGGCCCAAACTAAGAATGCTGAGATCTTCAAACAACTCAAAGAGATTGAAGATTTCAAAGAGAAAATTGATGAACTTCTAGCTGAAGGCTATGATCCAATCCTAGATGACGGGGTTGGGAAAAATATAGCCCCATTACAACAAAAGAAGATGATTCCATATGAGGTTCTCAACGCAGGACAACTTAAGAAATATCTGAATGCAGATTGGTAGGGAGGAACCACGAATGGCTAAAAATAAGCACGAATTGGAAAAACCCTTCCAAAATACGGAAAATAAAGAAGAACGACGCTTGACGACAAAAGATGAGCTGACAGAATTCCTGCTCTATACCGCGCCGGATGGCCAGGTTAAAGTCGAGTGTATTCTGCACGACGAGACAATCTGGCTTACACAAAAGCGTATTGCCGAGCTATTTGGGGTGGGTATTCCTGCTATTTCCAAGCACTTGAAGAACATCTTTGAATCCAGGGAACTCCAGGAAGAAGTGGTTATTTCCATTTTGGAAACAACCACTCAACACGGGGCGATAGACGGAAAAACTCAAGTACAAAAAACGCGGTTTTATAATCTGGATGCCATCATCTCCGTGGGCTATCGCGTTAATTCAGCCAAAGCTACTCAGTTCCGCATCTGGGCGACGCAACTGCTGAAGGAATACATCACCAAAGGCTTTGCTATGGATGATGAGCGACTGAAAAATGGTCGCTTTTTTGGTAAAGACTATTTCCGAGAACTAGTGGAGCGAGTCCGTTCCATCCGGGCCTCCGAGCGACGCATCTATCAACAGATCACCGATATTTTTGCTGAATGCAGCATCGATTATGATCCAAAATCAGAAACCACCCGTAATTTCTACGCACACGTACAGGATAAGTTCCACTTCGCCATCACTGGTCATACAGCGGCAGAGATTATTTATCTGAACGCCGATGCCGAGAAACCACTGATGGGAATGAAAACATACAAAAATGCACCGAACGGTCGTGTGTTGAAATTAGACACCAGAATCGGTAAAAACTACCTTAAGGAAGATGAGATTAAAAAACTGGAGCGAACTGTCACCGCGTTTTTTGACTATATCGAGCGTGTCATTGAAACCCACACTACCTTCACAATGGAAAGCTTTTCTAACAGTGTGAACCGTTTTCTGGAATTTAACGAATATAAAATCCTTGAGGGCTATGGCTCCGTCTCCCGCAAAAAGGCCGAAGAAAAGGCATTTACTGAATACGACAAGTTCAACAAAACCCAGCAGCACATTGAATCCGACTTTGATAAAGTGGTTAAACAGATCAAAGCCTCAAAGATAAATGGAGACAACCATGAATAAAAATAGCTGTGCTTATCTGTGGCCATCCATTGCTTCTGACTATCTTTTTGAGTCTTCGATATATTACATGATCCCTCTAACAACTGATTCCTACATGAGAGGTTCTGCCCTATGATTGATACATGGTTAAAAAAAGACCTGCAGACTATATATGAAAAACATCATGTTGCTGTTTTCATTGATGAAACTGGCGATGCAGAATTCTTACTTAAGTCGGTTGAAAGAGAATATAGCATCCTTCAAGCACACACTGAGTTAGAAGAGTTACATGTGAAATACCTTATTGAAAAAGCTATCCCTAGTCATAAGAGATTTCTTGTGTATACCCATTCTAAACGCGATGATCTTACGTTTATCCGGGAATACTGTGAAGTCTGTGGATGTCTAGAAATACGTTATCTGCAGAATTATATCAAAGATAAAGTTCACCAAACATTAAACCTGAATATAAATATTCCTAAAGATGATCTTATTGCTGCAGCAAAGGTCAGTGTAGGTAAAGGCAAGAATTACTGGATGGATATTGCTCATAAAGGTGCATCAGAGATATTTGACCTCACTAAAGAGTTATTACCCTTTATACATGACCCAGATACCTATACAAAAGAGAAGTATGATGCGCAACTAAGAGAAACATTCTACCGCAAAGTAAATGAACTTCTGAACCAGGAGTATCTTAGCAAGCCAGCTACCACGCTTGCTCATGAAGTTGTACACTCCATGCTTGATGGGTTACTACATAACTCATGTGATAAAACATTAGAATCGATCTATAAGAGTTGGCTAGACTCCGTCTCATACCGTGAATCATTTTTCAAGTACCTCAACTCTTATACGATCAGTCCTGATTCTGATGTGTGGCAAGTAAGTATCAATCACCCGGTCCGATCAATAGATGAGAGATGGCTTGCAGAGATTGGGAAGACTCTTGTAAGTAAAGCATCAATACCCATACCACTATCAACATTGCATCAAAGGAATCAAAGCAAACAAGCTCAAGCTATTGGGATTTGCTTCTGGGGAGATATAATCACCTTACTAGAGTTTGATTCTATGAATATTTCCTACTTAAGTTCATTAGACGAATGTGTTGAGTTTTATACAAAACATTTTTACAAACTAGATACTGCTATTCGAAATCTGTATGCAGAATTTCTTAATAAAAAAGAACTCTTGGATCCTTTTCAGGAGCTTTACAAAGAATATGTTTCAGTATTCTTAGATAAGTGGTTCCAATACTTTAAAAGCTACAAAGAAACCCAGACAGGGATTTTACAGCACATTATCGATGAATCAAACGATGTAAAAACTGCCATCATCATTGGTGATGGAGTTACTTATGAGATTGCTGAGCTTGTAACTACACAAGTTACCAGTGCTGCAACCCTCAAAAAGGATAGGATACTTACTGATAGCCCTTCAGAAACAGAGAACAATATGAGCCGGATCTATATGGCAAATGGAATTACTGAATCTATCCATAGTATCCGTGAGAATTATCTCCTCGCTCAGAACCCTGGTATCAACATAGACTGTATTAAACTAGATGAAATGACAGGTGAAGCATATCTAGGACAAATTCTATTGTGCACCTATAAGGATATTGATGCTATGGGTGAGAAACTTCAACAGAAGGCCCTTCAATATTTTTCTGAAATAATAAGATCACTTGCAGAGAAGATCTCATTACTCCTAGCAAGTGGTTATGCTAAAGTATATCTAATTACCGATCATGGTTTTGTATTAACAGGGCTATTAAGTGAAGCTGACAAGATATCCGTATCGCCTAGTGGAGAGTCCACCAAAGCTGAACGCTATATGAGAACAGTGAATAAGCAATCAGATTTAGCTCATAATTTCATTGAAATAGAAAAACCATATAAACAGTTTAACTATCTCTACTTTGCTAAGAATCTCAATCCGTTCAAGACCCCAGGATTATATGGGTTCTCCCATGGAGGACTAGCTCCTCAGGAACTGATTACCCCCTACTTCTGTTGGGAACAATCCAGTATGTCTACACCAGCATTATCTATTTCCATAGAAAACAAGGATACCTTAAAAGATGTCACTGGTGAGCTTTTCCCCATTAAGCTTCATGCAGATAAGGGTTCTGGTGATTTATTTTCAGCAGACAGAAAAGTATTTATGGTATTCTTTTCAAATGGTATGCAAATTAATAAAAGTGATGTATTTACCATTCGCCAGAATGAATCGATAACCAAAGAATATGCCTTTGATGGCAACCCAAGCTTGGAAGTGCAACTGTTAGACGCTACAACCAAGCAGTTAATTGATCGAACTACGGTGAAGCAAAATAATGATAGAGACTTAGGCGGACTTCTCTAAGCATAAGGAAATAAAAATGGCAGTATTGAATGATTTAGATAAAAAACTACTCGAACACTTTAGAGGATACGTTGTTAAAAAAGATCTTGTTCGCTCTGTTAAAGTAGGAGCGAATGTACCAGTATTTGTACTTGAATATCTGATTGCAAACTCATGCTCTACTGATGATGAGGAAAAGATCCACATTGGCATGGAAAACGTTAAAAAGGTTTTAAGCCAGCATTATGTAAATCCAGAAGAAAGCTCAAAAATACAATTCCTTATAAAAGAGAAAGGGCACTACAAAATCATAGACAAAGTTTCTGTGGAACTGGACTCTAAGAAAGATATATATTGGGCTAAGCTTCAGAATAGTAATATTAAAAATGGGAATATCAGTGATGATTTGGTTAAACAACATGAGAAGATGTTAATGGGTGGTATTTGGGCCATTATTGATGTTGAGTATGATCCTAATATAAAGATTGGACAAAATATCTTTCCGTTTGTTATCACTGAGATCAAACCTATCCAGCTCTCTAGTTTTGACAATAGCAAGATCATCAACAAACGAAAGGAATTTACCAAGAGTGAGTGGCTTGATATCCTGTTACGAAGCTGTGGTTATGAACCAAGTGCCGAAGGTGTTACCGATCGAATAAAAATGCTACTACTTTCCCGTCTACTTCCTATGGTTGAATCAAATTTCAACTTTGTCGAGCTTGGACCTAGATCCACAGGTAAATCCTTTGTTTTTAAAGAGCTCACACCGTATGCCGTGTTAATATCAGGGGGGCAAGGTACGGTAGCAAAGCTGTTTGTTCATGGATCAACAGGAAAAGTTGGTGCGGTTGGACAATGGGATGCAATTTGTTTTGATGAAGCTACAGACAAAATATTTAAGGACCGAGATGCTATTCCACTTATGAAAGATTATATGGAATCGGGATCATTCTCTCGAGCAGGAGCTGGAGGAGAAATCACTGGTATTGCATCTATTATCCTAAATGGAAATATCAATCAACCAGTTGAGACGGTACTACAAACTTCACATTTATTTAGTCCTCTTTCTGATGAAGTCAATAGTGATACAGCCTTCCTTGACCGAATCCATTTCTATCTACCTGGCTGGGAAATGATTAAATTCTCACCAAAACACTTTACCTCCAGTTTTGGTTTTAGTACTGATTACTTCTCTGAAGTTCTAAAGTCCTTAAGAAGAGTCACCTACACCGATGCTTTGGAAACATATTATTCTCTTGGATCTCATCTGAAACAACGGGATACCAAGCCAGTTAAGAAGACTGTATCGGGGTTCATTAAGCTGATGCATCCAGATGGAGAATACACCAAGGAAGACGTCAAAGAGTACTTAGAAATCGCACTTGAAATGCGTCGAAGAGTTAAGGAACAACTAAAACGTATTGGTGGTATGGAATTCTGGGATACTAATTTCTCCTATATTGATAAAGATAGCCAAGAAGAATGCTTCATTGGCTTGCCTGAAGATAAGGGATCTCACTTGATAGAGAGTACACCACTTCCCCCTGGTATTTGCTATACCAGTACAAGTGATGGTGAAAATATAGCACTGGTACGAATTGAGACTGTTGTTGCTATGGGATCTGGGAAGCTGCATATTACCGGAGTCAGCAATACAGCTGTGAAGGAAAATATTAAAAACACCTACCAATACATTAAAGCCAATGAAAAAGTAATCTTAAGTGATAAACACTCCTTGAAGAATTATGACATAACCATTCAGGTCACAAACCTCCTTGGTGCATCTATATCCTCAGGTATAGGCTCAGCTGTTTATATTGCTATCGTATCAGCTCTTTATAAAAAGAATCTTAAAGCTGGTCTTGCGGTGTTAGGAAATATCTCTGTTGGCGGTGCAATCGAGCGGGCGATTAACTTTGCAGATAAGGTTTCCATGCTTTCAGAGAATGGTGCTAAGAGTGTAATTGTTCCAATGGATAACCTCACTGAACTTTCTAACGTACCACCCACAGTTCTTGGGGATACCGATGTACCTTTCTATCAGAATACCCAGATGCTTATGCAGAAAGCGATTCTATCAGATTAAGATTGATATGAAACACTATTTAGAAGTTCAACATGATATTATTAAACAATTTCAGAAAAAGCTCTGTCTTTATCCCCATTGCCAGAATAAGAATAAAGACATTATAAAGGCACATACTATTCAAAAATCTCAAAGTTTAAAAAGTATTTCTGAAAGCGGTCATGTTCTTCAATTTGATCAAACTTATAATGGTATTAAAGATTTTGTTTTATATGGTTCATGCCAACCAAAAAAAGTTGGAATTAATAAAGCAACTACATTCTATGGTTTTTGTAAAAAACATGATAAATCTCTATTTTCAGCTATCGAAGATGATGAAATAATCCCAACAGAAGAACAGGTTTTCCTCTTTACTTTTCGAACATTGGCACGAGAATACTATACAAAATCAGCAGCTGTTAATGCATCTCCTGTTTTTGAGAATATTGCACAAGAGAGACCCGAAATCAGACACTTTTTGAATATACAAAATGCAGGTTTGAATGCAGGATTAAAAAAACTAGAAAAAATATACCTATCTTTCTCAGAAAATCTTATGAAAAGGAATTATTCAATTTTAAACCATCTGTTTATTAAGATTAATCAGATACCAGATATCATGTGTGGAGGATTACTTTATCCTGATCATGATTTTGATAGAAATCTCATTCAAGACCTAACAGATGTTGATATACTAGAATGGGTTTCCTTTACTATCTTTTCCCAATACGGTATAGGTTATATCCTCTTTTCTTGGGAATATGAGAGCACCATTGTCTTAAACTTTATAACTAATTTACTAACTCACTCAAATATAATAAATAGAATTGTGGGATTTGCTTTTGAATATACAGAAAATATCGTTTTCTCTCCTCAATGGTGGAACAAGTTATCACCAGCAAAACAGAAAGATTTATGCTTTAGAGCTTATGATAACTATCATTATGATTTTTATTCAGAAAATTAAATTGTTTATAGAGGCATGAAGCCTCCAAAGAAATATACATCCTGGGGTATTGATTCAATTAGCACGAATGATAAAACTATTGATTCAATTTTGTCAGATTTAGATATAAGAAAATTATAGTTCAAGAACATGATCCATACTCTGCAAAAAAACCGATCTCCCTGTATTAGGAAAACCGGTTTCATATTGTATCAATTACATCTACTAAAGATGCCCGAAAGAAGACTCGAACTTCCACGTCCATAAGGACACTAGTCCCTGAAACTAGCGCGTCTACCAATTCCGCCATTCGGGCTTGCAGCATGTATACTATATCAAGAGCTATGTGATGTCAATATCACTTCTTAGTCTAATATCTGAGGAACTCACCCCTATGAGTATGGTGAATACACCTGGTTCCAATATCCAGGAGTGGGTCTGTGTATCATAGAAGCTGAAATCTTCTTCATGGAGTACCATCGATATCTTCTTCTGTCTTCCGGGATCCAGATCTATCTTGAAGAAGTTCTTGAGCTCTTTTTCTGGTCTATAGACACTTGCTTCCTTATCATGGATATAGAGTTGTATGACCTCTTTACCCCTTACCTTCCCGGTATTCTTTACCGTACTGGAGACGGTGATAGGGAATAGTTTCTCTTCATCTTTTTGGATCTGCAGCTTGAAAAGAGAGAACTTCGTATAGGAGAGTCCATGACCAAAGGGAAACAGGGGCTTCATCGTATCCCGATATCCTACCTTCAATCCCTCTTTATATTCTATCTTGGTAATCTTTCGCTTATCAGGGTTTCCCTGACCTCCTTTGACCCTCTTCATTTCCATCTTTGCTGGGTCTTTGACATAGTTCTTCACCGACTCATAATCATCGAAGTGCTCTGCCATCGTGAAGGGGAGTCTGCCTGAAGGATTGGTCTCGCCATAGAGGATCCTGGCAATCGTGTTCCCAGCCTCCTGCCCCAGATACATAGCATGGATAACTGCAGAGGAAACATCGATCCAGGGAGTACAACCCATGGCACCACCACCATGGAGGATGACAATACAGTTCCTGTTCACTGCAGTCATCTGTTCGATCAACCGTTGTTGGTGGTCGGGAAGTTCCCAACTCCTGTCGTAGGCTTCACTCTCACTGATATAGTTGAACCCTGTTGCGATCACCACTGCATCGGCCTTCACGATGAAGTTGATATCACGCTCATCCACGAGTCCTCGTGATGATGTGATATACTGGACCTCTCCATGGCTGTTCGAGAGTCTCAAGGCATCATAGATACTATGCATCCCCTCTTCAGGGATCAGATAGCTCGACCCACCCCCTCCGGTCGCAGTCACGAGTCCATTATTTCCGACCACAGCGATCCGGTGCACCTTCTGCCGATCTAAAGGAAGAAGTGCTCGCTTGTTCTTCAGGAGAACCACAGCCTCATCTGAGGTCTGAAGAGCAATAGACCTGTGTTCTTTCGATTTCAATGGGGCATTAGCATCGACGGTGGGGCGATCGAAGATCCCTGCTTGTATGAAACTCTTCAACAGATTGAAGACCATCCCGTCAATCTGTTTCATTGATATGCTCTTCTTGTCTATCGCCTCTTGTATGTTCTTCTCATTGAGCCATTTGGCACCGGGCATCTCAATATCTAGACCATTTCGTATAGGTCCTTCAGTACTGTAGAGGGAGTTCCAGTCAGACATGACGAAACCATCGAATCCCCACTCTTCCCTCAAGACCTCCTGGAGGAGATAGGCGTTCTCACTTGCATATACTCCATTGATCGGATTATAGGAGGACATCACCCCGATACTCTTTGCCTCTCTCACCGCCTTCTTGAAGGCAGGAAGATAGATCTCATGAAGAGTCCTCTCATCAACGACAGAGTCTGTCTTATGACGATCATAATCACTATTATTACAGGCAAAGTGTTTGATCGTCGTGATCACCCCGTTACGCTGTACCCCATTGATATAGCTTGCAGCCATCTCACCGGCAAGATAGGGATCCTCTCCCATATATTCGAAGTTCCTACCGCAGGTAGGCACTCTCGCGATATTCACTCCAGGACCTAAGAGGATAGATGCCCCTTTTGCCCTGCACTCCTTACCAACCACATCTCCAACTCTTTCGATCAACTCTCGGTTCCAGGTAGCAGCCATGGCTACACCTGCAGGAAAGTTGGTCGAGTCTCCGAAGCATCTCACACCAGAGGTCGCATCAGCGGCATAGATCCGGGGAATATTAAGTCTAGGAATCTCTTTGGTAGCAAAGGAGTCGATCCCTGAGATATAATCGATCTTCTCTGATAGACTCATCTCGTTAAGAAGGTTTCTCGCCCTCCTTTCTGCATCCTCAGGATCACCTCCCTGGACGGTAGTGGATCCAGGTGGTATCGTATGGTTATAGTTACCAACGAAACGCCTCATCATGTATTGTAGAAAGCGCTGCTGCAGTCTATCGAACATAGGATCCTCCTGAAGTAATGGATTATATGTATATGGTACCATAAAACCAAGGATTTCGAAACGAATAACGATAGAGGTCATAAGTAGATACAGCTACACCGGTACACCTTGTTATCTCTAGATTGTACCCCTTTCAGATACATATAGTACCTTTTCATTGAGTCAATCATTTATAAGTGTTAATTGGACATGGGAAATTGTTAAAACGTTTGAGGCAAGATCTGTTAATAAAACGGATCTAATTACCCTTAGAGGCCTCACTATCTAGGAAATCGAAACTGTGCGAGGCAATCCATATTTCAGTATGAAACCTGACACATTCGACTGCTTTTTGGGCATCACGTTCCATGAGGGCCTCATGAAGGTTCCTATGTGCCTCATAGACCCCTTCGTGAATCGGGTTGATCGTCGGTGCAAAGAGTTCGATAATGAAATTATATATATTCTCAACAATCGTATTATGAGAGTATTTCCCCAGTAGTTGATGATATTGAAGGTCATATTGATTAGCCTTCTCTCGTGAAATATCCTTTTTGGATAGTTCATAGAGTAACTCTTGCATAGCATCTTCTAAGACTTTGAGATCCTCTTCACTTGCATTCTCAACTACGAGGCGGACGACTCCTTCCTCAAGGAGGTCCCTCACTTGTGTCAAGGAATGGTAGTCACGCTCTTGGACAAGGATCTGAAAAAGATGAGGATCAAAAAGCCGTTTATTCGAAGCCGTGGAGATGAAGGTACCTGAACCTCTACGAATCTCAAGGATTCCGTAAGCAGAGAGGATCTTGACCGCCTCACGTACAGAGCTACGGCTGACTTGAAGATTCTCTGCTAAGACCATCTCGCTCGGGATCATATCACCCGGTTTCAGCTTCTGTTTGATCAGTAATTCTTTTATTTTCTCAACTACTATCTCAACAGAGGAGAGACGTTTCCCATTGACTGCATACATCGTGTTCATCAGACAAGCTCCTCGCTATCAAATGCCTTATAGATAGTACATCTTACCGTTATTATTGCTTTGTTTCAATAAACCCGGCCCTGTCACACTTTATAATCATCACGAGAAGGTGAGAAGCATTCGAGAAGCTCTGTATCTTCAATGACTTTAGAGCCATGTGGATCATTAGAGCCAAAGTAATAGGCATCTCCCTCTTTCAATTCCAGAATTTCTCCATCCTCCTTGATGAAATCTATACGCCCTTTCATAACGATCCCGTTCTGGGACTGTATATGCGTATGCATCTCCAAGACAGCACCCTTTTCAAGATAAAAATAGCAGATCATAGAATCTTTATCATAGGTGAGCGTGACTCGGTCTATACCGGGAGCCCGCTCAACTCGAGGATCCTCATAGAGATTCCCTCTATGTTTTGTTTCTGGAATCATTGTAGAGACCTCCTACGTTCATTGATCAGATTCATCAGCATCTGCCATCCCTTCATAAAGGACGTTCGAAAGAGTTCTACCCCTCCGTAATCATAATACTCTTCCGGTACCATACCATCGATATTATATGCTCTGCTAAAATCAGGAAGATCAGTCATAAGTTGTTCGATGATCTCCTCATCCGGGTATGCATCAATCCTTGATTCAACCAGAAAGTCTTTATCTATGAGAATATCTGCCGTACCCTTCCAGTTGATGGTGATATCTAACTCACCACCGACTAACTCGGTAAAATCCTCAAGCTTCCTCGCACCACCACCTATCATGATTCCTGGGTAATCGCGCTGCTTGAGTAATGCGTACTCCCTCTTCGCAACAGAAAGGCCGGCCCACTTTATGACATCATCAGGAATATCAAGATTCTTTTCTTTTATGACCCGTTTAAAATGATCATCTAAAATCCCCGTGATATGAGTCACAAAGAATGGTGGAGTATGTCCACACTCTTCCGAGACCTCCTTGTAGGCCTCGCAGATCGACACAGCCTGAGAAAGCCCCATGACCTCGGTTGCCATCGTTGGGATATCACGCTTGACAAGTTCAGCAATTGCTTTGATACCGGGTACGGTCACCGGAATCTTAACCGTGATGTTCTCACCGATCTTCCGATTCTCTAGGCCGTCAGAGATTATGTCCTCGGCATGCTCCTCGGTGAAAGGGTTCCCCTGGATTGTCACGAATCCTGCTTTACCTCCAGATGCGTCATACATAGGCATAAAGATATCACTCAAACGTGAGACCATGATCCGCTGAACCAGACAGGCAAGTTCAGTATCATCAGAGATATGAGGAATGAGAATATCTATTGTCCGTTCCACATAGGCAAAGTCTGCCGGTGAGTTAAAAAGCTTCGAAACATAGCTCGGGTTAGTCGTACAACCGACAGCGCCAGCTTCGATAGCCTGGGTTGCCTGTTCTATAGTTGGGTTGTTTACCCAGAAGCGAGTGTCCATCTCTCTCCTGACTCGTTGAAAATAGCCGTTATTCATGTTGAAAGACCTCCAGTCTTTAGTTCATCATCAGGTTTGGTAACCATAAAGAAATCTTTGGTACATAGGTTATGACCAAGAGCGAAATAAATAGTGTTATATAGTAGGGGGCAACAGCTCGGAATAGCTTACCGACAGGCATCTTTACCAGAGAACTCAGCATATAGACACTCATACCCACAGGAGGGGTGATCATTCCGATCATCAGATTGAACACCATCACGATCCCAAAGTGGATAGGGCTTACGCCGGCAGCCATGAGTGGTGGTAAGAGAATCGGAGTGAGTACCATGATTGCCGCTGTCGTCTCCATGAACATCCCTGCGATGAGCAAGACGACATTCGCTAACATCAGGAGAATGATCGGACTATCGGTTATTGTGAGCATCATACTCGATACCTGCTGTGGTAATTGTTCAACAGTAAGAGTCCAGGCGAAGATCGCAGCAGAGGCAACGATGAATAGCACACTGACTGTCGAATGCAGCGTCTCTTTACAGACCTCGAAGAAACGCTTGATGGACAATTCCCGGTAAAAAGCACTGAGGATCAATGCATAGGTAACAGAGATAGCTCCGACCTCCGTCGGTGAAAAGAAGCCACTGAGCATACCACCTATCAGGATAACAGGCATCATCATAGCCGGTAACCCCTTCCTGATGATCTTCATGACCTCTTTGAAGGAACTCTTTCCCTCGACCCCTCTTGGATAATCTTTTCTATGAGCCAAGAAACCCACCTGAAGCATGAGAAGTGCCACGACCACCAATGCCGGAAAGACCCCAGCTATCAACAGCCTCATCGAGGAAGTCTCAGCAGCAGCACCGTAGATGATCAGGGGAATACTAGGGGGGAAGATCGGACCCACGACAGCCGATGCGGCAGTTATAGCCGCAGAATCCTCTTTGGGATAGTTCTGTTCAGTCATAGCATCGATCTCAATATTCCCCAAACCACCAACATCTGCCAATGCGGCTCCAGAAATACCGGCAAAGATAAGGCTCGCTACGATATTCACCTGTGCAAGGCCACCTTTCAAGCGGCCAACCAGTAGTTTGGTGAATTCAAAGAGCCGTTTGGTAATTCCCGAGTTGTTCATCAAGCCGGCCGCTAGAATGAACAAAGGAACTGCCAGTAGGGGGAATGAATTCAGGGATGCTACCATCCTCTGAATCATAACACTGATAGGAATACCATTTATCAGCAGATAGATTGCAGCAGGTAGACCCATACTCACCGCAATCGGAAAACCCGCCATGATGAAGATCAGGAACAGAATTATAATAGTAAGTCCACTCATGGGGTTCGCTCCTTATCCTTGATCGCCTCTATCAGGTCGATACAGGCTCCTACAGCCATAAAGAATATTCCAATAATGATTGGGATGTAGTAGATGCTGTTCGGCATCCTCATTGCGGGGGTTCTCACACTCCAGTTCTTATCCATCACCTGTTTGATTGCAGCAAGCAAGAATACAGCGAGTCCAAAAGATACAACCTGAGTCACAATCTCAAAAACTCTCTTCACACGTTTCGAAAGATGCATAATGAGGATATCGACGATAATATGACCCTTGTCGATGACAAGTACAGGAATCATCAGAAAGACCAGAGAGACCAGACTGAATCTGGCAAGCTCTTCAAGGACTACCGACCCAGTATTGAAGAAGTTCCTCATGATGATCTGAATAAGGACACAGAAAAAAACCAGCAGCAGGAAAACCAGCGAAATATATTCTAGGTATCTACTGACCCTCTTGACGGCTGATTGCATACCGTTTACTCCTTTATTGAATCGGCCGTGCCTAGGAACGTCCTAGCACACGGTCATACTTTAAGCTTATTGTACCATAACAGTATATTACTTGATGTTTCTGATCATCTCGTAATACTTGCCCCACTTATCACCAAATCGTTCATCAACGACCTGGCTGACAGAGGCTCTAAAAGCATCTACATCCAAACCTTCGTCAGGTCCGATCACGGTCATACCCCTATCCCTAAGGATCTGAAGATCTGCCTCTTCACTATTCACTACATAGCTCGATGCCCAGTCCCGTGTCTCTGCAGCTACATCTTTAAAGATCTTCTTATAGTCGAAAGAGAGACTCTGCCATACGTCCTCATTGATCACTACCGGTTCCGATCCCATGATATGACCTGTTAACATCACGTAATCCTGTACATCGTTCAAGTTGTGGGTAACAAGGACACTTACGGGGTTTTCCTGTCCATCAGCTTGTCCTGTTGACAGTGCCATAGGGACTTCCGCCCAGTCTACAGGGATAGCTACTGCACCCATGCCCTCTACAGCTGCCATATAAATAGCAGATGGAATTGCACGAATCTTCTTACCGGAAAGATCATCAGGTGTATAGATTGGATCATTTGCTGTTAGATTTCGGGTACCGAAGTAGAATGAGTAGAGGATTCTCACACCTCGATCTTCAATAAGTTTCTCATTGAGTTCCTCAAGAACAGGAGAGGTGAATGGATCAGTTGCTTTTAGTAAGTGATCGACATCTCTGTAGAGGAATGGGGTATCAAAAAGTCCAAGGTCCTCAAGTAGAGTCTGCAGTCCTCCATAGGTGTTATGATGTAAGGCGATTGACCCCTGTGATACCATCTCAGCCATCTCTGTGATGGTTCCTAGCTGGGAACCAGGAAAGACAGTGATCTTGATAGCTCCATTGGTCTCCTCTTCGATCCGCTTTGCAAAATAGTCTGCTTGTAGTCCATTAGGACTGTTAGCAGCATTCATGTGTGCATACCTGAGAACAAGAGGTTTTTCCGGTGTAGGCCCTTCAGACTGGCCTTGGGTGAAACCAAAGACACAGACCATCAAAAATGCTAATACAAGAATAGCTCCTTTTTTCATACTATAACTCCTTTTAAATTATAATAACCGACTTTTCGAACTGTCGGTAATTTCCTTAGTTCTTTTTCACGATCACCTGTGTTGCGGCGGTCATGATATCATCAATAGACATCCCATATTTATCAAGTAACTCTTCTGGGAACCCCGATTCTCCATAGACATCCTGCAGCCCCAATCGTACGAGTGAAGCAGGTATTTCTTCGGCGATCAACTCCGCAACCGCACTGCCGAGTCCACCTATAATAGTATGGTCCTCTATCGTAACGACACAGCCAGTCTTGTCTAAAACCGCTTTGATCCCTTCAGTATCAAGAGGCTTAATCGTAGCGACTTCGACCACCTTTGCTCCAATCCCCCGTTCCTTGAGTGATCTTGCAGCCTCGATAACCCTGCCTAGCGTGAATCCATAAGTCAAAAGTGCGACATCATTGCCGAAATCCTCGATAATACGAATCTTGCCGATGGGGAATGGGGTACTATCAGAGAACATCTTCTTTTCCTTTCCACTTCCAATCCTGATATAGACAGGACCATCGATATCCACAGAGGCTAACATCGCCTGATGTACCTGCCCCCCATCTGCCGGGCAGAGAATCGTGAATCCAGGAATAGTTCTCAGAAGTCCTACATCCTCTATGAACTGGTGGCTCACACCTTCACGGTTGCCTCCGTAAAGACCACCATTCGCTCCAATGAATCTCACCTTGAGCTTGGGATACCCAACAAATGTTCGCATCTGTTCACAGGCACGCATAGTCAGGAATCCTGCATAGGTGCAAATATAGGGGATGAGTCCGGAGGAAGCCAGGCCCGAAGATACAGCTACACCATTCTGTTCAGCAATCCCCAGTTCAATGACTCGTTCGGGCCATCGTTCAAGGAAAGGCTCTGCTTTCACAATCATCAGAGAGTCAGTAGATACAAAAACCACATCATCTCGCTTCTCTGCAAGGTCGATCAATCCATCACGAAAACCTATTCTAGTGCTGTCAACTTGTTCGCTCATTCAGTCCATCCTCCAAGTTCAATCTCTGCCTGTTCATATTCAGCGTCAGTATAGACTCGTTTATGCCAAGTATTATCCCCTACCATGAAAGGAAGACCTTTCCCCTTAATCGTTTTCGCAATGATGGCAGAAGGACGATCTATCACCGTCTTCGCAATATTTATGGCCTCGACGATCTGTTTGATATCATGTCCATCGATAGATTGGGTATGCCAGCCAAAGTCAGCCCATTTCTCTTTGATCGGGTAGGGTCCAGATACCTTCTCGACTGTCCCACCACTCTGATAGTTGTTATTATCTACAAACACGGTAAGATTGGAGACTCTTTGATGACCTGCAGCCATAGCAGCTTCCCAGATCAACCCCTCTCCGAGCTCCCCATCACCAGTCACGACATATACCTGGTAATCAAGTTTTCTGATCCTTGCGGCTAGAGCCATACCAAGACCTACTGAGACACCATTCCCTAAGGAACCAGTCGTTGCATCAACACCGGTCGTTTTTGGAGCATAAGGATGGCCCTGAAGGTTCGTATTCAACATCCTGAGAGTAGTCAGCTCTTTTGTGGAGAAATATCCCTTTCGTGCCAACGCTGAATAAAGAGCTGGACAAGCATGACCTTTTGAAAGAACGAAACGGTCTCTCTCTACCCACTCTGGATCAGAGGGGTCGATCTTCATACTATGAAAATAGAGGACTGCTAAGATATCAGCAACCGAGAAACTCGGTGAAGGATGACCATCTTTCGTTCGATAGACCATCTCAACGACGTCCCGTCTGATTCTACGTGCACAGTCCTCAAGAAACTTGATATCAACCATTGAGCCCCTCCATGATATCCTTCACCATTTCGACTCCGAGGCGGGGACTTGAGAAAACTGTTTTACCCGTCAACTCTCGTAAAGGCCCTTCCATTCTAGCCATCGATCCTTGTGCTAGTAGAATTACATCGCAGGTCTCTGATATTTTCTTTGCAGTTTCAACGATCAATTGATCGTGTTTTTTAGAATCACCGTTTGTAATCGCCTCAAAAGCCCCTTCAGCAAGGCCAGAAATAATCGTAATCTTCTTCCCCCTCTCCTCAGCACACATCTGAAGCAACTTGATAGTCGGTTCCAATGTAGTCGGTAGAGTCGCAAGGACTGCGATAGAGGAAGCCATATCTATGGCTTTTTGTGCCATAGCTTCATCAATTCTGATAATCGGAATAGGCATGAATTCTCGAGCCCCATACACAGCATCTCCTATAGAGGAACAGGTGTTCAGAATAAGTTCAGCCCCTGAAGCACAAGCCGTCTCATAATATCCATATAGCCTTCTCTTGACTGCCTTATTCATCTTACCCTCAGCTATAATCTCTGCAATCATACTGTCGTCTAGAATATTCATCACCTCATAGTCAGGAAGAATCTCTTTCATCAAATCTGACAGCGGTTTTACTAATGCGGCTCCCGTATATATGGCAGCAATCTTATGTTTTGACATGTTTACCTCTCTATTTACATCAGACGTCAGACATCTGATGTAAATATTTTGTACCTGATTACCGCATTTGTCAAGAATTTTTTTCAGCCCAAAACTGATGTGCCTCTATCGATGAGTTGTCAACCAATAAGATTGGGATCAAACACCAAGGTATATGTTACAAATGTACAGGTTATCAATTGTATCTATCTGAAAGGAATACTATTCATACAGCTTGCAAATTGCGTGAATCCTAGCTACATTGTAGCCATGAGTATGAGAATATTAGCCCTTGGTGAGATAGTCGGGAGACCCGGTATCTATACCGTCAAACAAGGTTTGAAAAGATTGAAAGAGCAAGAGTCGATAGACCTTGTCATAGCGAATGGAGAAGGTGCGACCGGTGGTTTCGGTATCGGAAGGAATCACTCCATCTATCTAAAGAAGATAGGCGTGGATGTGATCACAACCGGAGAGAAGACCTTCTTCAAGAAAGATATGGTCGACCAGATCGGCAGATCCAACCATATACTGAGACCAGCGAACTACCCTCCAAAGATACCGGGAAGGGGCTGGAGGACCTATGAGGTCAATGGAAAGAAAGTAGCAGTCCTCAACCTGCTCGGTCAGGCTGAGTTCTCAAGAGTACACTTGAGCAACCCCTTCAGTTTCTTTGATATGATCATAGAGAAGATCCAGAGTATCACACCTTTTATCATCATTCAGTTCCATGCAGCGACCACCGCAGAGAAACGAGCGATGTTCTTCCATACCGATGGGAAGGTCTCCGCAGTCATCGGGACTCACAATAAGGCGATCACTGCAGATGCCGAGGTCTTTCCCAAAGGGACCGGTGTCATCACCGATAATGGAAGATGTGGCTCTATCATGAGTGTCGGAGGACTCCACAAGGATGTGGAGATCAGAAAGTTCCTAACAGCCATACCGGAACGCTCACAGGAGTGCTGGGACTCTCTTGAACTCCAAGGTGCCCTGATAACCCTCTCAGATGAGGGGAAAGCTGAGTCGATCAAAGAGATCCGGTTCCCTATAGAGACTCCAGAAGAGGAGAGATAAGCAGATGACAGAAATCACTAAAGTAGTTTCCATAGATAATCAAGAGGTGACACTCGGTTGTATCACTACAAGTTGTAAGGCCTGTAGCGGCAACTCCTTCTGTAATATACAGGGGAAGACCTTCACTGCGATCAACACCGAAGATCTACCAATCAGGATCGGAGATACCGTAGATGTGTTCCTCCCACCGGGAAAGACCATCTTCTCTGGGTTCATGGTTCTCATGTTCCCCTTGCTGATGTTCCTAGCAGGATTGCTCGGAGTCAGAGCCCTCGTAGATAATGCGAGTGAAGGACTCCAAGCTCTCGGTGGATTTATTGGACTTTCCGGTGGTTTTCTCATAGGATATATATTCGGACAAGTAAAGAAGAAGAGTTATCAGCCGATCATCACAGGAATACGATCTTCCCAGGAGGAATAATATGAGAATAGCGGTCCTTTCTGACATTCATGCGAACCTCCATGCGTTCAAAGCAGTGGTGAAAGATCTGAAGAAGGAGCGCCCGAATCATATAGTCTTCCTTGGAGACCTCATTGTCAACGGTCTCTATCCTAAAGCCTGCTATGATCTGCTCTATGATCTGAATGTGAACGTGAATCTCAATGGGAATACCGATCTGTTCTCCGAATATTTCCTTTCCCATGAACCTGCCAATGAGGCCGAACAATACTGCAAGACGATCGCTGACTATGCACTAGACAGGGTCCCAAACTCAGTGATGCTCGCCTTCGAATTCCAGGGAATCTATGAGAGTAAAGTCTATGGTACAAAATCGATCGGGTTCTGTCATGGGACCCCCTTCGATGTCGAAGAGAGATCAGTCGAGATAGAACTCTCTGAGAAAACGAAGAAGAAACTATTGGAACTTGAACTGAATACCCTCCTATGTGGACATACTCATATTCCCGCTCAGTTCATGCTTGGTGATATGCAGGTGATCAACTTCGGTGCAGTAGGCTACTCCTTCGACCGTGACACTCGAGCAGCCTACGGGATCCTCGAAGTCACCGAAGATGGGATCTTCCCGATTCAGAAACGGGTCCCTTACGATATAGATCGATACCTCAAGGAGATCAAGAAAGCGGCTCCACCATTCGAGGAGAACCTCTCCTATATCATCGAACATGCTCATCCACGAGGAAGCTGATCAATGACTCCTAGACATATTCAGGCCGTATTCTTCTCCCCGACCGGTGGTACGAAGAGCTATATCGAAGCCTTCTGTTCAAGATACCCCGAAGCTCAAATCTCTCTGATCGATATGACCACGAGTACACAGAAGGTCGAACTTACCGGGGATCTCATAGTTCTCGGAGCCCCAGTCTATGAAGGGACTATACCAGAGACCGCAGCACAGAGATTCCGTTCAATATCTGGAGATGCTATCCCGACAGTCACTCTCGTCAGTTATGGCCAGGTAGAGTACGGTGCTGCTCTGTATCAACTCGAACAGATCGCTAGAGGTATGGGGCTCACCCCATTCTGTAGTATCGCAGCACCGGCACACCACTCCTTCTCTACAGATAAAGCACCACTGGCTTTTGGAAGACCAGATGAACAGGACCTGAGAGATATGAGAAGATGTGAGCTAGTTGGAGGGACCACCCCAAAAAAACGTGCCCTCATGAGTCTTCTCATGCCTACTGATAGTGCAAAGATCCTCACAAAAGTCCCAAAGGTAGATGATCAGTTGTGCATCTCATGTGGACTCTGTGTCAAAGCCTGTCCGGTGAGTTCCATCTCTAGCCGAGATTTCTCCATCGATCCGTCGGTCTGTCTTCGTTGCTTTGCCTGTGTCAAAGTCTGTCCGACCTCAGCAAGAGCTATCAAATACCGTCTCTCCCCGATCGTCACTAGATTCCTGAAGTATCATGACAGGCAGAGAGCTCCCCTAGCGGTCTTCTCAACAGAAGCTGCTGACCTCCTCGATATAGACTTGTAATTCAACTATATCCTACCGGGATTATTACACTTTTTTATTAATTGTAATTATTACAGATTTGCTTGCTTTTCAAACTAGAAGAATGTATATTCAAATCAAGGAAGGATCAAACGAGAAACACTTTTTTAGAAGGTGAATCGCCCCGAAAGGGCTTTATAATTAATTGATCATAACTGCTAGTTTGTTTCATAGCATGTACCATGCTACTAGCAAGAGGTGTACTTTCAATCCTTTTTCCTCCTTATTCATGTTTAGCTATACTTTCAAAGGGATCCTCAGTTTGGGGATCCCTTTTCTCTGTTCTTTTGGCTATAACCCTAGTGATACACGTTGCGTAATAAAAAGCTTTTCATTATACTTCACTTACATGAAGAAATACATATTTATCAGCGGCGGTGTATGTTCAAGTCTTGGAAAGGGGTTAACTGCAACCTCTTTAGCCAACCTGCTCGAGAGCAGAGGATTGACCATACAAATGATAAAGATCGACCCCTACCTCAATGTAGATGCGGGTACGATGAGTCCCTATCAGCATGGAGAGGTCTACGTCACAGATGACGGAGCAGAGACAGACCTCGATCTTGGAAGTTACGCAAGGTTCACCCGAGCGACAATTCGAAAAGAGAATTCCATCACGACTGGTCAGATCTATCAAGCAGTCATCAGCAAGGAACGAGAAGGTCGTTATCTTGGAAGAACTGTTCAGATCATCCCTCATATCACCGACGAGATCAAACGAAGAATCTCTGTTGTAGGTAAGAGACCTGGTGTCGATGTCACCCTCGTAGAGATCGGAGGGACCGTAGGTGACTACGAGTCTACCCCCTATCTAGAGGCTGCAAGACAAATGGCCAACGATCTTGGTTCAGAGAACGTACTCTTCGTTCACCTTACCCTCGTTCCCGAGGTTGGTGGTGGAGAGCTCAAGACGAAACCAACACAGCATTCAGTAAAAGAGCTCAGAGAGGTCGGTATCCAACCAGATATCCTCATCTGTAGAGCACCGGTCATGCTCGAGAGCGATATGATCCACAAGATCTCCTCCTTCACGAACGTGAAGAAGGATGCAGTCATCGTAGGTTATGATCTAAAAGAGATCTATGAACTTCCATTAGTCTACAGAGAACAGCGTGTCGATGACATCGTCGTCGAGAAGTTGAAACTGCATGCAGGTGAACCGGATCTCAGGAAGTGGACTGAGATGGTCGATATCTGCAAGAATGCGAAGAAGACGGTAAAGATCGGTATCGTGGGTAAGTATATCCACCTTCCTGACTCCTACAAGTCGATCTATGAGGCACTTAGACATGGTGGATTCGCTAATAAGGCAAAAGTCGAGTTGGTGAAGATCGACTCTGAGACCCTCGAGAACATCTCTCCCGAAGAGCTTGCAGAGAAGCTCAGTGGAATAGAGGGGGTACTGATCCCCGGTGGATTCGGGACACGTGGAGTCTTGGGTATGCTCAAAGCAGCAGAGTATTGCCGAACGGCTAAACTCCCCTGCTTCGGTATCTGTCTCGGCATGCAGATCATGGTGATCGAGTATGCACGTGATGTCCTGGGACTTGCAGATGCAGACAGCACCGAGTTCAAACCAGAGACCAACAATCCTGTAATCAGTCTGTTAGAAGAGCAGCTTGATGTGACAGAGATGGGTGGTACGATGCGACTCGGAAAGAGTGAGTCTCACTTGAGACAAGGCACGAAGATCCAAGGTTGTTACAACAACGAGATCATTTTCGAAAGACATAGACATCGATATGAGTTCAACAACAAGTATCGTGACACATTAGGAGATGCCGGTCTGGTGATCAGCGGATTCACCCCTGAGGGGGAACTCGTCGAGTCAGTAGAATGGCAGGATCACCCCTGGGGTGTTGGAGTCCAGTTCCATCCGGAATTCAAATCCACACCGATCGACCCACATCCGTTGTTTGCAGGATTCATCAAAGCAAGCATCGACCATGCTAAGAAGAACTAGCAGGAACAAGAACGACAAAGACGGCAGAATGATACATACTCCATCATCTGCCGCTCTTATGTTCATTTATATACTCATATTACTCCTGAGTCTCTCATGCACCTTTGATTATCAACAGGTCGATGAGGTCGAAGAGGTCGAGCACCCCGATTTCATATTACAGAAAACGACCTATCACATAAACAGAAGTTCAACGGATCCTCTTATCTTCACTGCAGACCGTGCGGAGTTCTTCAGCAGGAAGGATTCAGTGATCCTTCTTGGAGTCACCTTCGAGCAGGTAAATGAGAAAGGGGAGATCATCATTGGGGGAACTGCAGACTCTGCATCGATCGATACCAATACCAATGATACGATCCTTGAAGGGAACATCGATCTCAGGTCTCAGACCGAAGCTCTCACGATAGAGACAGAATCTCTTTACTGGAATCATGAACAGCAGAGTTTGAAGAGTCCTGATGATCTCTTAGTCACCGTCCATTATGATGATGGATCAATCGTTGAAGGCTATGGTTTCAATGCAGATTTCTCTAAACGTATAATTGAGTTTGCTCAAATGACTGAAGGTGTAATACAATATGAGTGATATGAAACGACTTAGCATAATCACCCTATTGATCCTTCTTCTCATACTTCTTCCTCTAGGTGCACAGGAGGCTACCTCTGAAAAAAGCGTGATCAACTTCTCAAGTGATTACACTCGAGCAAGTCTGCATGAGGATCAGAAGTCCTTATTGCTCTCTGGTAATGCCTGGATAGAGACAGGATCGACTAGGATACAGGCAGATTCCATCGAGATCTTCGGAGAAGAGTCCCGTTATATCAGCTGTAGTGGTGATATCGAGATCATAGATACCGATCAAGGACTCATCGTCAATTCCAAGAATCTCTATTATGATAGAGTACGTTCACTCCTGCGCATAGATGGGTGGGCTGAGATGGAAGACAGAATCAATGAGATCATAGCGAAAGCTGCCTATCTCGAGAATTCCCAGGAGACGGGAATCACCCTATTACAGATCAGTGTGAAAATCTATAAACACACCGAGGATGGACCTATGATCTGTATGACAGACTCTGCTATCTATAATAGTATCAAACAGAGTCTTGAGATGACGGGAAACTCCATCGTCTATTGGAAGGGTAGTTCCTATGAGGCTTCACAGATCTCAGTGGACCTGATCAATAACGAGATAACACTCGAAGGCAGAGTCAAAGGGACTATCAATGAATAATATACCTGAACAGAGAAAGGTCCTGCGAGTAGAGGGACTCAAGAAGAACTACGGTAAGAAGACCGCTGTTGAGGATGTATCCTTCTCGATGAACTCAGGAGAGGTCGTTGGACTCCTTGGTCCCAATGGGGCCGGAAAGACCACTATCTTCTATATGATTGTAGGATTCATCCACCCCAACCAGGGAGACATCTTCCTCGATGACAAGAACATCACAAAGCTCCCCATGTATCAGAGAGCCCGAATGGGTATTTCCTACCTCTCCCAAGAGCCCTCTATCTTCAGTAAACTTAGTGTTGAGAACAACATCTGGGGTATATTAGAGACTCGTAATGATCTCACAAAGCCTCAGAAGAAGGAGTTCCTAGAGGAACTCCTTGAGAGCTTCGGGATCCAGGGACTGAGAAAACAACCGGCCTACCGATTATCTGGAGGAGAGCGAAGAAGGACTGAGATTGCCAGGAACCTTGCAGTCGATCCGAAGTTCCTACTCCTCGATGAACCCTTCGCTGGGATCGATCCGAAGACTGTACAGGAGATAAAGTCGATCATTCGCGTACTCTCCCATCGTGGGATAGGTGTCCTCATAACAGATCATAATGCCAGAGACACACTAGATATCACAGACTGTACCTATATCATAAAACAGGGTGAGATCGTCGAATCTGGTTCTAAAGAGAAGATCGCAGCTAGTCAGATCGCTCGAGAGTCCTACTTTGGTGAAGACTTTAGTCTCTGATTATGGTATGATCGGGTCTGTTGACAGGAACTTATAAAAAGGAACAGATTCAGTTAAGGGTATGCAATCACAACGTATCATTCTTTCACAGAGACAACAACTCAAACTCAGCCCACAGATGTATCAGTCACTCGAACTGTTGGCGATGCCGATCCTCGATCTGCAGGCCAAGATTCGTGATGAGATAGAGAAGAACCCAGCCTTAGACCTCTCGAGTTCTACAGACATCTCCTATGATCGATACAATAAGGCTACGCAGACGAATGAGTATGATTTCTTTGAGAACAGTTCTGATCCAGGGTATGTGAGAAAAGCCAGCCATATCGATAACAATGCAAAACAGCAGTTTATGGAGGGGGCTCTCTACAGGACTGAATCCCTGCAACAACACCTGCTTGATCAACTCAGACTATTCCCATTGACTGAAGAACGCATAGCGATTGGAGAATTGATCATATCTAATCTCGATTCCAATGGGTTTCATCAAGTGGATCCCTACTCCCTCCTGCCAGAAGGGACTGATGAGAGTACAGCTCGGACTATGATCAATATCATCCAGAGATTCGATCCTCCAGGTATCTGCGTCAAAGATTTTACCGAATCTTTGATCTTACAATGTGAACTCGATGACTCGACCCATGAATTGAGCGAACAGATCATCAAAGAATATCTTGAATCAGTGAAACGCGGGAAACTCGATCTGATCGCCAAGGAACTCCAAACCTCCATAGACGAGGTCGAAGAGGCTATCTCTTTCATCAAGACGCTCAATCCCTTTCCCGGATCACTCTTCTCTCATCTAGAGACCCAATATGTGATCCCGGATCTTGTGATCACCAGAATCGAAGAGAAACTCACCATGAGACTCAATACCGACCAGATCCCGAGCCTTAGCATCGATGCCGAGTTCGAACACATTCTCGAGGATGATGTCGCTTCAGCCTCCAAGGAGACAGAAAAGTATGTTCAGAAGGCTCTCAAAGATGCTAATTGGCTGATCAACAGTATACAGATGAGAAATGCCACTCTCCATAAAGTGGGAGCGGCACTGATCAAATTCCAGTTCGACTTCTTCATTCAGGGTCCTAAATATCTGAGACCTCTCACCTTGAAAGATATTGCAGAGGAGGTCTCCGTACATGAGACCACGATATCGAGGATCTCCAATGCGAAGTATATCCAGACAGATTTCGGGATATTCCCCATCAAGTACTTCTTTACCAATGCAGTGGCAGGAAAGAGTGATGACGGCAAGAGTATCTCAAAGATCGGAGTCAAAGAGGTGATCCGGGAGATCATCGAAGGGTATACCGGAAAGAAGAAGCTCTCTGATCAGAAGATCTCAGATCTACTCAAAGAGAGGGAAATCTCTGTTGCGAGACGTACTGTGGCCAAATACCGTAAAGAACTCAACATCGACTCCTCATTTCATAGAAACAGTTAAGAAAGACCACTAATGATCGCTTTTCTTTGACATCTGTACCTCAGAGGTTTATCTTTTATATATACCCTACTTTCAGGAGGTAGCTATGAATCTAGACATTCGAGGAATCCATTACAACATCAGTGACACAACTTATGAGTTCTTGAACAAGAAGCTCGAGAGAATCGACTTCGCAAAAGATTACGTCATTGACCTATCCATTCTAGTGGTCAAAGAGCCGAAAGGTTACAAGATCGAAGGAAAAGTTCATTTCCAGTGGAGCAAGACCAAGGTCTTGAGTGAGACAGGATTTGAATTGTATGAGGCAATCGAGATCTTTGTAGACAAGCTAGAGAGAGTGATCCGTAAGGAAAAGGGAAAAGTTAAAGAACATTAGCTAGTCCGGCAATCTAAAGAAAAGGCTACTGCCCTAACGGCAGTGGCCTTTCTGTTTATGGGGTTCCTTGACTTAAAGAGGCCAGATCGAAGATAAAATATACTTAACATTCATTTACACATTTCAGATTTGCATGATATACTTTAGCCATGAAAGATTTCACAGTTTTAGACCTCCTCGATCTGGATCTGAAAGAGAAAAGCGTTCTTAATCTGAAATGCATCGGGGGAAGACCTGGACTATCTCGAATATTGACGACCTCTAAAGTCAATCGTCCGGGGTTAACGATGAGCGGGTTCTTTGAAGAGTTCTCGTATAACAGTATCCAACTCTTTGGTAAGGGTGAACAGGCCTATCTTGAGCAGCTTGAGAGTCTCAACAACTATGATACGATCAACAGAATGTTCACATTCCCCATACCAACCTGTATCTTCTGCCAAGATGTGACTCCTAGTGAGAAGTTCATACAGATCGCAGAGAAATCAGGATGTCCTATTCTTAAGACCACCTTAGAATCTGGTGAGTTCGCTCTGAGGCTATATCAGTCACTCGATGATATCTTCTCGGCAAAGCAGACGATCCACGGTGTTCTCGTAGAGGTCTTTGGTGTCGGGGTCCTGATCGCTGGTGACAGTGGAGTAGGAAAGAGTGAGACAGCTTTAGAGTTGATCGAACGTGGACACCGACTGATCAGTGATGACACGGTCAAACTCAGTTGTGTGAATGGTAATATCCTCATCGGTACCGGTGAGAACGAGTTCCTTGCACACCACATGGAGATTCGAGGTCTTGGAATAGTCAATGTCGCAAACCTCTTTGGAGTACGTGCCATACGAGACAAGAAAAGGGTACAACTCTTCGCTCAACTTGAAGAGTGGGATTCCAACAAGGCCTATGATCGAGTCGGGGGAGACCTCACCACAGATATTCTGGGTGTGACCATACCGAAACTTGAGATACCAGTAAAACCGGGAAGGAACATCCCGATCATCATCGAGACTGCAGCGATGAATGAACGATTGAAGAAACTAGGATACTCCTCTTCTCATGAGTTCAATAAGAATGTGCTTAAATGGCTAGAGAGTGAATCAGCTAGAGATCTATATTATAACAACGAGGATACGTTTTAATTTATGGTAGAGAAGATTGTAACAGTAAAACATAGAGCAGGGATCCATGCCCGACCAGCGGCATTGATCGTCAAGACTGCGAACCAGTTCGCATCAGATTTCTTCATTGAGAAGGATACCATGAGAATCAATGGTAAATCGATCATGGGAATCATCACCCTTGGAGCAAGTTATAAGACTGAATTGAAGATAGTCTGTGAAGGTGATGACGAGGACGAGGCAGCTAATGCCATCGAACAGTTGTTCCTGAACAGATTCGAAGAATAATCTGACAATCAGGGACCGATGCGTAGAAGCATCACCACACGAGGAAGAAAATGAAAGGACTAACCAAACGTCAAGCAGAAGTCATGACATTCATACAGGGTTTCATCATGGAGATGACCTACCCCCCTACGATCAGAGAGATCGCTTCTGAGTTTGGGATATCAGTCAAAGCGGCATTCGATCATATCAAAGCTCTTGAGAAAAAGGATATGATCAAGAGTGGAACCAATAAGTCGAGGTCTCTTGAGATCATAGATACTGCCTACAGCCCAAGCGTAGAGATGATCCAGGTACCGCTACTCGGTTCAGTCGCTGCAGGGATTCCCCTGCTTGCAGAGGAGAATCTTGAAAGGACCATGCCATTTGCTCAGACAGTCCTTGGCAATGGTGCCTTCTTTGCCCTTCATGTGCAGGGCGACAGTATGATCGAAGCAGGTATCCATGATGGGGATATTGCGATCATAAGACAGGTGCAGGATGCTTCAAACGGTGAGATCGTCGTCGCTAGAATCGCAGAAGAGGCTGTTACTCTCAAACGATATTACAGAGAACAGAATCGGATCCGATTACAACCGGAGAATGCTGCATACCAACCGATATTCACTCAGGATATGAAGATCCTGGGAAAACTCCATATGATAGTACGTAATTATGAATAAACCATTCCCCGCCTATCTGCTTCTTGGTCCTGAATCTGGAAATAAGTCACAACGGATCAAGGAGATTCTCAGCCTTTGTAGAAATTTCAACTCCGGAGAAGATGCCGAACTCCACAGGTTCTATCCCTTTGAGACAGAGAATGGAGAGATTCTTGCGGCCCTGCAGAACGCCTCTCTGTTCGCACCCTATCGATTGGTGATCTTGGCAGAAGCTGAGAATCTGAAGGCAGCACAAGCTCAGATGATCGCAGCCTATCTGAAGAACCCATCCGATACGGCAACCCTGATCATCACAAGTGCACAGAACAGCGTACATGCATCACTCACAAAAGTGATACCTACAAAACAGCGTGAGATGTTCTGGGAACTCTTTGATAATCAGAAGAAGGATTGGATCATCTCCTACTATCGTTCCAAGAACATTCAGATCACTCGTGATGCGGTAGATCTGATGCTCTCTCTCGTTGAGAACAATACCCAAGACCTCAAGGTCGTCTCACAGCAACTTGCCTCCTATATGGGAGTCATCCATGAAGAGAAAGAGGCTGCTGGTCCGATGAAGATCACTGAGGATGATATCGAGCAATATATCTTCCATAGTAAATCTGAGAGTGTGTTCACCCTCTTCGAGAAGATTGCAGATCGTGATCTTGAGGGAACATTGGAGATCCTTCAGGCACTGCAACTCAGTAGAGAAGCAGATCCGATAAAACTCTTTGGTGGTTTACTCTGGCAGTTTCGTAGGCTCTACTCTTTCATGTCCCTCATCGATGAGGGAGAACCCGAATCGGTAGCCTGTAATAAGGCAGCAGTTCTCGGGAAATCTGCAGCGATCAGAGGAAAGCATAATCAAAAGATCTATCATCAAGCATCGAATAGATACACCCTCCCCGATATCCAGCATATCATCTCATATATCTGCACGATCGATGGACAGATGAGAGAGTTCGGTAATGCTCTACAACCTGTCCTCTACGACCGGCTCATCTATACGATCATCCGTCACGGTGGTGTTCCAGTCACTAAAGACGACTTTCTTAAGACTCGAGTCTCATTGTAACGACACTCCGGATCTCACCAGCAAGTTCTATGGTAACGGCACATCTCTTTGCAATAAGAGTCAGCTCTGCATCCCGGATAGCATCAAGGGATCCGAACTCCTGCATGATCTTCTTACTTCTCACTGGTCCTATCCCTGGTATCGATTCGAGCAGGGAGAACTTGGAGTCCTGCTCTCGTTTCTTCTTGTTCAAGGAGGTAGCAAACCGGTGAGTCTCATCTCTTACAGCCTGAAGGACTCTCAAAGCCTCATTGCCTTCAGGTAATCTGATCGGTTCATCCTCATCATGACGATGGATCTCTTCGAACTCCTTAGCAAGACCAATGACAGGAATATGATACAACCCAAGACTCTCAAGAATCTCTCTAGCGGCATTGACCTGCCCCTTACCACCATCTATAAGGATCAGATTCGGTTGCTCGAGTTCTTCGTTGATGACCCTCGTGTACCGTCTGGCAACGGCCTCTCGGATAGCTTCATAATCATCTATGGCCCCATCGAGGGTCTTGAGATGGAATCTTCTATACTGCTTCTTATCGGGTACCCCGTCGTAGAAGGAGATCAGAGACGCTACAGGGTATTTCCCCGACAGCTGTGCTATATCGAAACCTTCTATCCGTTTCGGCAGGTGTTCGAGACCTAGGACGACTTTTAACTCCTTGAGTCCCTCGATATTCTTCATACCCCTCTTCCGTCTCGTGACATCCTGCCTTGCATTCTCTTGTGCCATTCTGATGATCTTATGATGTTTACCCTGCTTAGGAGTATGTATCTTCACCTGTTTATCAAGCTCATTCGTGAAATAGTTCTGGAGGAGTTCCTTATCAACATCATGAGAAACATACAGTTCTCTTGGGACGGTATCAGAATCGGTGTAGAACTGCATGATGAAAGAGTTCAGGGCCTCACCTTCGTTCGAAGAGGTCTCAGCTCTGAACATCTCTCTACCGATCAGCTTCCCTTCGATCATCTGAAATAGTGAGATCGAGCAGATCTGATCATTCATGATACAAGCAGCATAATCCCTATGGGTCAGAGTAAAATCCTCTACCTGCTGTTGGGTGTTCACCGATTGGATGGCAACGATAGTATCCCTCACTTCAGCGGCCTTCTCGAAGGCTAGATCCATAGAGGCTCTCTTCATCTCCTCCTGAAGTCTTCTTAAGAGATCAGAACTCTTTCCAGAGAGAAAGGCCTTAACCTGGTCTACCTGTTTTTGATACTCCTCTTTACTTATCTTCCCGGCACAAGGTGCCTGACACTTACCGATATGGTAGTAAAGACAGGGGCTGTAACGCATCTTCAGCTTTCCTTTGCACTTACGGAGAGGAAAGAGCTTATCGATGAGTTCTAGATAGATATCGAGTTTCCCCACATCAGCGAACGGACCAAAATAGGTCGAACCATCCTTGATGACCCTCCTTGTCCGAAAGACCCGGGGATAATCCTCATTGGTGATCCTGATGACCGGAAAGGTCTTCCCGTCCTTCAAGGAGATATTATATTTTGGATTCCAACGCTTGATCAGATTGTTCTCGAGAATAAGAGCCTCATATTCGTTGGTGGTGATGATATATTCGATATGAACGATATGCTTCACGAGCATACTCGTCTTAAGATCCCGATTCGCCAAGAAGTAGGAGGAGACCCTCTTCTTAAGGTCTTTTGCCTTCCCTACATAGATGATCTTACCCTTATTGTTCTTCATCTGGTATACACCGGGCTTATGGGGAATCTCTTTGACTTGCTTATCGATTGAACTCATACCTCATAATATACAGAAATCTAGGGGACTTTCCAATAACTTACTTGCCAACATGAACAACAAGCAATACAATCTCTCCACAGGAGTTACCATAGTGATAGATGCATCGATCTGGGAGACCCTACCGGGATTCTCCACACTTTCACAGTCCGATCAGTCGTTCATCAAAGAGGCTGCACAGAGACTTCGTCTCTCCCAACAGAACGTACGGAAGATCTGTGAGGCAGCAGTAGATCTTACGCTCTGGGAGGAACCTTCTATCTCACAACTATGGGATGAGAGCGGAACGGAAAGACTCACAGGAAAGACACGAAGCTCGAAGATCGTCTCTCGTTTTCTAGAGGCTGTCATAGCGCTCAGAGAGAAGATCACCACCTATGAGGACTTCATACCACCAGTTTTCTCAGAGAGAAAAGATATTGTTGTAGAACCCATCTCATCAGATCAGAAATTGATGGGAAGATGTCCTGTCGCCGGGGAGAAGACCCGTTGCTGTAACCTCGAGACACTCGATGCAGTCAAACAATGTGGGTTCGGATGTAGTTACTGTTCCATACAATCCTTCTATGATCAGGATAGAGTCTATTTCCATCAAGACCTAGCAGGCAGTCTCTCAAGACTCGAGTTGGACCCTGAAGAGATCTATCACATTGGGACAGGACAATCCTCAGATTCACTCATGTGGGGAGATAGAGACAACCTTCTCACCGACCTCTTTGCCTTTGCTACCGCTCATCCGAATGTCATTCTCGAACTCAAGACCAAGGCTGCAAGGACCGACTGGTTGAGTGTAGAACCATTGCCATCGAATGTGATCGCTACCTGGTCATTGAATACACCGGCAATTATCGAGGCTGAAGAGCATTTGACAGCCACATTAGAGGCAAGACTACAGGCTGCACGTGCAGCTGCAGATAAGAACCTCCTCGTAGGTTTCCATTTCCATCCGATGATCTGGTATGACAGATGGGAGGAGGACTACCTTACAGTCATCTCCCGGGTACAGGAGCTCTTCTCACCTGAAGAGGTAGCTATGATCTCGCTAGGAACACTGACCTTCATCAAGCCGGTGATCAAACAACTCAGAGAAGCGGGGAGGAAGACGAGGGTCACAGAGATACCCCTCATCGATGCTGCCGGTAAATCATCATACCCGCTCGAGATCAAAGAGAGGCTCTTCAAGACCGCCTATGAGAGCTTCTCTCCTCAATGGAGAGAGTCTGTTTTCTTCTACCTCTGCATGGAAGACCCCTCCTTATGGGAGCCGGTATTCGGTCACTCCTATAAGGATAATGAGAGTTTTGAACAGGCAATGAAACAGTCCTATATGAATAAGATCAACTCAAGAAGATTTGAACTTGCTTGAATAGTCGAACCACAGTATAATTTGACAACTTTCCTGAATATGTCAGGTACCATTGAAAAGGAACTATATGCCAAAACGGAATGATGCGACACTCGCTACAGATATAAAGATATATAACCAGATGTTCCCCTACCTCATGCAGAAGAGATGTGACTCTCTTGTCTATTATGGGATAGAGGTTGAGATGACCAATGCAGTCAATTATATTCGCATGAAGAATAAAGAGGCTGGAACGAAAAAATATCGTCTCTTTGATGTCGTTCTTGCTTCGATGTTACGGACTATGGCGTTAAAGCCTGCTATGAACAGATTCATATCAAACTACCACTATTGGCAGCGACAGGAATACTCCTTCAACTTCGTCGTAAAGAAAGATCTGACCGAAGAGGCACCGGAAAGAAATGCGATCGTGAAGTTCCAACCCGAAATGACTTTCGAGGAGATCGCAAGAATCACCTATGATGCTATCGAAGAGGCAAGGACAAGTGATGAGAGTGGGGATGAAGCGATCATCAAGAATTTTCTCAAGCTACCAAAGTTCCTGCTGAAGTTCGTATTCAGAATCCTCAAGTGGCTCGATACCATCGGAAAATACCCAAAAGCCCTTCAAGAGGTGGATGGATTACATGTATCGACCTTCATCGCTAACCTCGGAAGTATCAACGTAGCGAACCCTCCCTTTCACCATCTCTATGAATGGGGAACCACCTCGCTGTTCGTCACCATGGGAAAGCTCCACAGAAAAAGATTGATCGATGATAAGGACAATGAGTACATAAAGGATACCATGGAGATGGGGATCACGGTGGATGAGCGGATAGCAGAGGGATTCTATTTCATGAAGACCATGAAACTCCTGCAATATCACCTCGAGCATCCAGAGACTCTTGATGAGGCTCCAGATCTCTCAGAGGTTCATTAAGCTTTTGAATCAAATTTGCCTGTGAATATCTCTTTAGCACGTCCTGTCAGTGGTATCTCCTCTCCTGCGAGAAGAGCTCTGACCGCATCGGCCTCTGGTCCTGATAGAGCAACACCATTGAGTCTATGATCCATGAACGCTTCACACGCCATCGGACAGACGAGTTTCGTGAGTTCGAAGATCTGATCCGCATAGGCTCTGATCTCGTACTGGGCATGACTATCCATTCTCAGGTTGAGAAAATGGAATAGATTATGAAGATCCATCTGCCAATACCATTGAGTATACAGACTTAAAGGAAGATTGACTCGTGCGAGTTCACGAGCGATATCAAGATCGAGGAGTTCCTCATAGGTCTCATATGATCGCTTCTGATCTGCTCTCAAGAGCTCAATTACCTTCTGTTGCATCTCTTCAGATACTGGTTCAGCTTTCCTACCCTGTTTATTGTCTTCGCTCTGAAATGCGATCTTAGCCCCATCGGGTATATAACATTCATCGGACATGACACTGTAACGACCTGAGATCTCATTGAGTTTTGCTGTTCTATGACGAATCCATTGTCTTGCCACGAAGATAGGCATCTTCACATGGAAGGTAAGATTGACCTGCTCGAAAGGAGAGGTATGTCCGTTTCTCAGGAGATAATTTATCAGACCACTATCTTTCCTATAGGTCTTTGTCCCTCCAGCATAAGAGACTCTTGCAGCCTGAACGATCCTCTCATCAGAACCTAGATAATCGACAAGACGAACGAACCCCTTATCTAATACCGGATATTCCTTATCGAGAATCGCCTCCGCCTCTGGAACTATACAATGAGCCATGACTCCTCCAATCTGTGTTGTTTAATTATTCAAGGTATCGAATCTACGTTCTTTCTCCAGTTCGAAGATGATCGTCTCAAGATTCTTGATCCGCTCATCCTGTGCATCTATTCGCATCTGGAGTTCACTGAGAGCCTTCTCAGAGACTTCACCACCTTTCTTATGGTCAAAATAGCTTTTCAAGACTCCTGTCATGGATCCTACCAATACGATCATAACGATTGCAAACCAAAAATCCATAATCAACTCCCTTTGAGAAATGTATATGAAGTGTATCAAAGATGAGTTTCAAGTGCAACCAATCTTAGACGTCCTATGATGATACCAAGGCCTGCAGAGCAAGCTGTCTCAGTTCGTAGTACACGATCGCCCATCCCCACTGAACAGAAGCCTCTATCTGTGAAGACAGCTCGCTCTCGATCTGTCCATCCTCTTTCGGGACCAATGGCAAGGACTACCGGTTCACTTATGGGAATATCCATGATATCACCGGCAGGATGGATATTATCAAGGAGGATTCGAGTGGGAATATCATCGAAGTCCAACTGGTCGACCGATCGATAGGTGATACACTCGGGGATCTTCGTAGAGACTGACTGTGTCGCCCCATGGAGGAGATAGCTCTTATACTCCCCTTTCGTCCACAGATGTGATCTTGCATAGGACTTCTCAGCAGTGTCTGCCCCTACGACATGGATCTTCCGGACCCCAAGACTCACCGCCTCCCGAAGGATCCTCTTCATGCAGATAGGTCTCACCTGGGCTACGACTAGCTCTACCGGAGAGAAGGGGGTCGACTCTAACGTTGGCTCCCAATCTATCCTGACCCCTTCCTCACTGATCTCTTTGACTGTCGCATTCCCCATTAGGCCATCTATGAGCCCCATCAGCACCTGGTCTCCAGGTACTACTTTGAGGATCTTCTTCATATGTCTTGCCCGCTCATCACTCATCGGGATGAGATCTTCTTCAGGCCGCTTATCAAACAGGATAATATTCATATATCTTGTTATACCATGTTTCAAAAGTTGACCCAAGGATTTCACTCTCGAAAGAGATAGAAATCCAAACATAGTACAGCACTCTTTAATAGGGATGTATGCCCCTGCAACATGTTTGAGAATAGCAAAGTCCTCCCCTGTATGAGGTGCCGAGTATTCTATCACTGATCATTGCTCCCTATCTGGAGAGCTCTCATTCACCATAAGGAATCTCGAAGGTGAGGCTACGTATGCGTATGGTTCAGATCCTGGTGATGTCATCCCCACGAGTCTATCAACAACAAATACGACCGGAAGTATCATTCTCCGCTTCTATCTCTAAACCATTCTCATATTATCCATATCATAGAGCGATAGCACTGGTCTCCGGTGTTATTGCTTTTTTCCTCTCCTCTAACTATGATATGATGAAAATACCTGTAATCTGGAGAGAAGATATGAGTTCTGTTAAAGTATTCTTTGCAAAAGAGTTCGATCCCTGGCTGAACCTGGCTACTGAGGACTGGCTCTACCATGATATGGATCCAAATCAGAATGTCCTCTTTCTCTGGAGAAACAGTCCTACGGTAGTCATCGGTCGGTATCAGAACCCCTGGCAGGAGTGTAATCTGGAACAGATGGAGAACGATGGGGTAAAACTCGCTAGACGCCAGAGTGGTGGTGGCGCAGTATACCATGATCTGGGAAACACCAACTTCACCTTCATGTCCAGCAGGGCTGAATACAGTAAAGAAAGAAATAACAGTATCATCATCGGTGCATTGAGGAATCTCGGGATCGAAGCGACTGCATCAGGCAGGAATGACCTGATCGTAGATGAGAGGAAATTCTCAGGAAGTGCCTTCAAACTCTCCAAGGAGCGAGCCTTCCATCATGGGACGATGCTCATCAATGCCGATATGACCCGTTTGGGAGAATACCTCACTCCAGACAAGGATAAGCTGAAGGCTAAAGGGATCAAATCCGTCAAATCACGAGTGACAAACCTTGTCGAATACAAACCTGATATAACCCATGAAGAGTTGACCGCACAGATCGTCGAGGAGTTCTTTAAGACCTATGGTGAGAGATGCGAGATCGAAGAGCTCTCCTATGATACGATCACAGAGATCCCCCATCTCACCTCCTATTACGATAAGATGAGAGATTGGGACTGGAGATTCGGAAAGACACCAGAGTTCGAATATGAGATCTCACACCGCTTCGACTGGGGAAAGATGAGTTTTCATTTTGATACGAAGCATGGAAAGATCGAAGAGGTCCATATCTTCTCAGACTCTCTTGTCCCCGACATGGTGAAGGCTATGATGGAAGCTCTACACGGGATCAGATTCAACAGTCAAGATATTCATTCGTCCCTCAATGCGGTATCTGAGAAGATGCAGGAACATGCAGATAAGATCGCTGAATGTTCACATTTTCTCATAGAGGGTATCAGCTCTCTTTCTTGATGAATCGTACACTGCCGGTCTCATGATGGATCGCACGTTTATGTGCATCTTGAGTTCCCCTCCAATCCTTATCACGATTCTCTGATTTGTACATCTGGGTCTGCCAATGTACATCTTCGGCCATTTTTGAGAGCCATCTGTCCATTGATGAGGCGATAGTTCTTAAGAATTCCTCTTGCTGTCCTCCTTCGAGGGCCTGAGACGCCATATCGAGGACGACCGGATAGTGGTGAAGGCAGATTCCCTTGGATTTCTCCACAGCATCTCTGAACTCGGGTTCAGAGCCCCAGAGAAAGACATAGGTATAGGCATAGCGAAGTAGTGTCATCTCCATATTCTCACAGATAAGACATCCAGATTCACGCGATCTCAACACCTCTCTGATCTGTTCGATGATCTTCTTAGCTCTCTTACCCTTCTTGATATGTTTGAGGGAATCCTGCAGAGGACCAAGTGCCCTTTGAGTTTCGAGAAGATGTGTATGGGAAATAAGAGCGAGACCCTGGGGCTTCGGCTCCTCTGAAAGAGCTGAATAGTGGGTAGGGCAGAAACCTACACTGTTGACTTTCACCCTCGTCTCTGGATTCATTACTGAAGATCCGAGATAGAAATCTATATAACGTCGTTCAGCCTTTTCCATCAGAGAACAGAACAGGCATTCGGTATCTTCATGCATCGCATCCCATACCGGGATCGTCTCGAGTTTGTACTTCATATATTAGCTCCTTCGTAATCCTACTGTGAAAGAGTTCTCCAAGTCAAACGACATTTCTCCCTTCCAACAATAGAGAAAATAGCATATACTTCTCTCACAAGGAGCCTTTTTTGATGAGAAGAACGCACAGGTGGTTCACCTTGCTTGTCCTTTTATGCATAGCTACCCCTCTGACAGCCTTCATACCAGAGAAAAGTACTGATGCCTATTCTCTCATCGAGGCACAGGAACTCGTGGTCGCTTTCGATATGAACGAAGAACCCCTCTCCTTCAATATTCACAAATCAACGAATATCAACTCCGCACAGCTGTTCACAGCTCTTGCAGAGGGTATCGTATCCTATAACCCTGTCACCCTCTCTCCTGGGCCGGGAACTGCAGCATCGATCATCCAATCGGATGACAAACTGTTATGGACCATCAAGATCAGATCCGATGCACGCTTCAGCAATGGAGACAGGATCACTGCTAAGACCTATAGAGATTCTTGGATGAACCTCCTCGATCCAGATAGCCCGGGAGACCTCTCCAACCTTCTTGATATGGTAACAGGGGTAAAAGACTATAGGACTGGAGTGGATCCTGATGAGGATCATGTCGGGATCAGACTGCTTGACCTTCAGACTCTCACCCTAGAACTCAACGCTCCCTCCCCCTATCTTCTCGATATCCTCTGTCACCACTCTTTTGCAGCGATGCATCCAGCAAATCTGAATAATCAGAGGATCCTTAGATCAGATACCTTCGTCAGCAGTGGAGCTTTCAGGATCAAAGAGATGTCCGATGATGAGATTCTCCTTGAGAAGAACCCCTACTATTGGGATAGAGATTCAGTAGAACTCGAATCCTTGAGAATAGAGCTCAGAGAGTCATCGATCCAGCTATTATCAGAATTCACGGAGGGTCTTGTCCACTGGTCAGAGACCTATCTCCCCATACAGATGCTCATGGAAGAGGATGATGTCACCGTCTTCCCAGAATACTCAACGAGTTTCTTCTACTTCTCTGCCACGTCAGGCCCCTATGCTGATCCAGAAGTACGAAGAGCACTTGCATTGATGATCCCATGGGATGATGTCAGGGAGGAATCGGCATCGATCTATACGACCGATACACTCGTGCCTCAGGATAGGAACTATCATGGTAACTCCGGGTTTGAACAGAAAGATACAGATGAGGCCTTTGCGATCCTCGAGAAGGCTGGCTATCCCAAGGGGGAAGGTCTCCCCACTATGGAGATCGCTATCTATCCGAATGCAAAACTTGAGAAGATGACCGATATCATCACAGACGTCTGGAGTGAAGAGCTCGGTATGATGATCATCATCGATGTCGTCCCCTTCTCTGTCTATATCGACAATCCTGAAGAATCTCCCTATGCCATGGCTTATATCACGTGGATCGGAGATTTCTATGATCCCTACAGCTTCTTGAGTCTTTGGACCTCGAACAGTGGATTCAATCCAAGCAGGTATCATGATGAGCAATATGATAGTCTTATCGAAGAGGCTTTGAATCAGGAGACTGATGCTAAACGATATGATGTCTTCAAAGAGGCTGAACAGCAGTTACTCGATACAGCGATGGTGATCCCTATAGCACATGGGGTATCTGTCAATTTCATCGATAGTGATCAGGTATCAGGGTGGTATCCGAATCTATTGAATATCCACCCCTTCAAGTATATGAGTCTCAACCATACTGATTCAGCACTAAGATCCTATTAACCACTAACTCTTTGGCTTCTCTCCACGTCCATAGATCTCCACGATATCTTTGAACCTGCTAGCTACAAAGTCGCTAAGAGCATTGGATCTGAGTCTCCAACTCCAGTTATGGTCTCCGGCAGTGGCAGGAGTGTTCATTCGTGCAGAGGCATTGAGATTGAGAAGATCCTGCATTGGTATCACCACATATTTTGCTGCAGAACTCATCAACATCCTGATCATGGACCAGGAGATATCCTCATCTCCCCTCGCAAGATATCGTCTTACGAGATCACGATACTCCTCAGGAAGGTCTTCATACCAACCCATGGTGGTATTATTATCATGGGTCCCGGTATAAGCTACGCAGTTGTAGGGAAAGTTATGCGGAAGGAAATCATTGTCCGGATCGAGTAGACCCGGTCCAAGATAATCGAAAGCGAACTGAAAGATCTTCATCCCGGGTAGTCCATTACTGTCTCGCAGTTCCTCCACATCAGGGGTCATGACCCCAAGGTCCTCTGCTATGATAGGGATAGCCCCTCTATGTTCACGAATCGCTTCAAAGAGCTCTTTTCCCGGAGCTTTCACCCAACTCCCATTGATCGCAGTCTTCTCACCTGCAGGAACTTCCCAGTAGGCAGCGAATCCTCTAAAGTGGTCGATCCTAATTATATCTGTAAGGTCCAAAGCAGCATCGATCCTGCTTAACCACCAGGAGAAGCCCTCTTTCTCATTGACCTCCCAGTCATAGACGGGAGTACCCCATAACTGTCCAGTCTCACTGAAGAAATCAGGAGGGACCCCTGAGATCGCCGAGAACGCCCCTTTCGCATCAGTCTTGAATAGATGGAGGTTCGACCAGGTATCGACGCTATCTGATGCAACGAAGATAGGGATGTCCCCAACAAGTTGGATCCCTCTCTCATTGGCATAACTTCTCAACTCTTTCCATTGCAGGAAGAACAGATACTGCAGGGTCTTCCAGATGAGGATCTCCGCAGCCTTCTTCTCAGTCCACTGTGCAATCGCTTCAGGATCTCTGAATCCGATATCTGAAGCCCAGACACTGTACCATCTCGCATCCTGATACTCTTCATAGATACTCATGAAAAGAGCATAGTCATCGAGCCATCTAGACTGTTTAGAACAGAATTCCCTGAAGGCTTGAATATGCTTTGCAGTTGAGACTGTTTGGAACTCGAGGGCAGCCTTTTTGAGTAATCTCATCTTCCAACTATAGACCCTGTCATATTCGACAGTCTCTTCCTGAAAATCGGGGTGAGTCTCGATGAGTTCCTCACTGAGCATTCCCATCTCTAGGAGGCGGTCAAGGCTGATCAACAACTCGTTTCCAGCAAAGGTAGAACGTGCTGAATAGGGTGAATTCCCGTATCCTGTAGGTCCTAATGGCAGAATCTGCCATAGTTTAGTCCCAGAAGATACAAGAAAGTCGACGAAAGTATATGCATTATTACCGAGATCACCGATTCCATGGCGGCTAGGTAGTGATGTCGGATGGAATAAAATCCCTGCTTGGCGTAGTTTTTTCATAGTATACTTAGTATACGACAATAGGAACCCTTTGACTATCCTCATGATATTGAGTATAGTGAACCCATGAATTCTGCAGAAAAAAAAACCAAGTCACCGGCAGAGAAGCAGTTCTTAGTTGGTGAACATGTCGTCTATCCTCTTCAAGGGGTTGGACTAGTCCAAGATATCCAAAGTAAGTCATTCAAAAACAACGAGATTCTCTATTATATCATCTATCTCGATATCTCAGACATGACAGTAATGATCCCCGTTGATAAAGCCTATGAGCTAGGGATTCGAGCCATCGTAAAACCAAAAGAGGCAAAGGCAGCTTTAGAGACTATCACAAGTACCTATGAGCCGGTTGCAATCGATTGGAAGATGCGATACCAGATGAACCTGGACCTTCTCAAGGAAGGTACGGTCACTTCGATCGCAACTGTCGTACAGACACTGTACCACAGAAGTAAGATCAAAGAGTTACCTGTTCAAGAGAGAAAACTCTTTGACAGTGCAATGAAGATTCTTATTGACGAGATATCCTTCTCACTCGAAAAGCCTAAGAAAGAGGTCGAGAAGATGGTCTTCATGCGGTTAGAAGCAGAGTAGTCCATGCAGGCAGCTGCATTGATAACTGCTGCTGGTTTAAGCACAAGATTTAACACAGCACATTCGCAACAGAAAAAAGAGCTCATATCTATCGACGGTATGAGTTCTTTGCATAGATGTGTATCTCAGTGTATCTTACTCCCCTATATCAAACTGATTATCATAACTCACCCTGAAGGTGACAAGTTTATGCTTGAACATATCTCATCCCTTTCACTCCAATATGAGAACACATGCAAGATAGTTCCGATCTCTGGAGGAAAGACTCGTCAAGACTCAGTAAGAAAAGGCCTTGAGGCTATGAGACCATACTCACCAGAGATGGTTATCATCCATGACGGTGCACGTCCATGGATCACCTCAGAATTGATAGACAACACCTACAGAGAAGCGCTTAAGACCGGTGGAGCCGCCCCAGGACTGCCCTCACGCAATGCATTGAAGAATATCGATAAGAACAACATCATCACCGAGCATCATGAGAGAGGGAAGATCGTTGAGATCCAGACACCTCAGATCTTCAGATACGAACAGATCCTCTCTGCCCATAGAAAGGCATCCAAAAGCGCTAAACAATATATCGATGATACAGAGGTCTACACAGATTATGGTGGTAACGTAGCTGTGGTTCCAGGAGATCCTGATAACCTCAAGATCACCTACAGGACTGATTTGAAGGAGCACGTATGAGAATCGGACACGGCTGGGATTCACACCGCCTCGTAGAAGGAAGAGCACTAATGCTCGGAGGGATCGAGATCGATACCTCGACACTAGGCGAAGATGGGCATTCAGACGGGGATGTCCTCCTCCATGCGATCATCGATGCACTTCTTGGTGCAGCAGCATTGGGAGATATCGGAACCCACTTCCCGCCATCTGATAGTAGATGGAAGAATGCTGATAGCCTCGTACTTCTGCAGATCATCTATGAAAAGATCCGCTCCTCTCGGATGCTCGTAGGCAATATTGATGCTACGGTCATACTCGAGAAACCAAGACTTGCAGATTTTCTGCCAGCAATCAGAACCACAATCGCAGAATCACTAGATATGAACATTGATTCGGTATCAGTGAAGGCAAAGAGTGCTGAGGGTCTTGATTCAGTCGGCAGACTCCAGAGTATCGAAGCACATGCAGTAGTGCTTCTCACCGAGGAACCACCTGAGATGTGGGTATAAAAAAACCGCCGAACCACTTTAAAAGCAGTCCAACGGCCTCTCTATAATTATAGGCTTTTCAGCCCTGTATCAACTTATAATCGTGAAATCAGCATAGTCTTAGGATCTAACTTGATCGCCATCTGAGAAGGGTTAGCTTCTCCATGATCCTTGACCACAGTCATAACGATCTCTTCTCCGTCATACTTCATACCAATAAGAACATCAACGACATCCTCGATATTAGCAAGAGTCTCAGGAACACCATACTCGTCAAAATCAACACCATCTAAGACAGGAGATACGCTGAACCAGAGTTCAACATCCATGTTCTTAGCAAATTCTTTGAGTCTTTCGACTGCATCATGTTCAACAGTAGTCATTTTGTAACCATCAAAGAAGATAGAATCAGCTTTGAATCCACCATCTTCGATCATGGTCTTCAATGATCGGATGATCTGTTCAACTGATATATTATCCTGACTGAAGTTCATGATCACACGATTCTTGATGATATTGTCATGGACATCCATCGCAGCTTCAAGCTCTCTCTTTGTTGAGATCTCCTTGAAGATATCTTCGTACCATGCAATCACATGATTTACATTCTGTGAGAATGAGATATGAATCACATGCTCATCTCTAAACAATTTATCTGTAGCCATATGTACGAGACATGCGGTCTTTCCAATTCCATGCCTTGAAGCGATGACACCAATATTGCCTTTTCCTAATCCACCATGTATGGATTTCTCGAATACCCGTAATGGACTTCTTTTATTCAATTCAGCTCTGATCATATAAGATTATCCTCCAGCTCTATTCTTAACTTATTGTACCATATCTTCTCATACACCTGTACGAAAACCCCGGTAAATAATACCGGAGTCCTTGTGAACAGATTATTTCTTTGAAGATTCTGCTTTTCGTTTATCTTCGTAGGCCTTCTTCAGCTCTTCAGATACAGACTGAGGTACTTTACCATATTTGTTCACTTCCATAGTGTATTCAGCCTTACCCTGTGTAAGAGATCTAAGAATAGTTGAGTAACCGAACATCTCACTTAATGGGACGTCAGCTTCAACAGTACAGAACATACCATCTTCAGCAGAACTAATGATGATACCTCGTCTCTGGTTAATACTTGCAAAAATATTTCCCTGGAACTCTGTAGGTCCTTCAACGTTTACTTTCATGATTGGTTCGAGAATGATTGGTTTCGCTCGAGTGTAGGCATCTCTGAAAGCATTCAATGATGCTGTCTGGAAAGCCTGGTCTGAAGAGTCTACCGCATGGTACTGTCCATCGTTAATAGATGCACGAACATTTACGATCGGGAAACCAATAAGGGTTCCTTTGACCATAGCACTCTGGAATCCCTTATCACAAGATGGGATATATTCGTTAGGAATAGATCCTCCCTTGATCTTGTTAACAAACTCATAATTTTCTTCTTCGTTCGGTTCGATGAATCCTGCAACACGTGCATACTGTCCTGAACCACCGGTCTGTTTCTTATGAGTATAGTTGAATTCAGCTCGTTTACTGATTGCCTCTCGGTAAGCTACCTGAGGTTGTCCAGTTTCGACTTCAGCACCATATTCTCTCTTCATTCTCTCGATATATACCTCGAGGTGAAGTTCTCCCATTCCCTGTACGATAGTCTGATTTGATTCAGGGTCTACGTAGGTTCGGAAGGTAGGGTCCTCTTTGGTGAATCGGTTAAGGGCCTTAGCCATACTATCTGCAGCTTTCTTATCTATTGGATCGATAGCCAAGGTGATTACCGGGTTAGGAACGAACATACTAGTCATCGAGTAGTTGAGACTAGGATGACAGAATGTATCACCTGAAGCACAATCAACACCGAAGAGAGCAGCGATGTCACCACTACCAGCTTCAAGGATATCTTCCATGCTGCTCGCATGCATCTTGATCAGACGACCAACCTTGAACTTCTTTCGTGATCGGGTATTGTAGAGCTCATCACCCTTCTTTATCTTACCCTGATATATTCGAATATAGGTCAACTGACCATACTGTCCATCCTCAAGCTTGAATGCAAGAGAGACAGTCTTCTTCTCATTTCCAGCTGAGACTTTGATCTCAGCCTCATCTGCATCAAGATCCAATGCGATGTTCTCAACTTCAGTTGGATTTGGTAGATACTTGAGGACCGCATCCATGAGAGACTGAACACCTTTGTTCTTATAGGCAGAACCCATATAGACAGGTGTAAGGTCAAGCGAAAGTGTTCCGATTCGAACAGCTTCATGGATCATCTCTTCTGAGATCTCACCTTCAAGCATAGCCTCCATCAGTTCATCAGAGAACATAGAGATAGCATCAAGCATCACTTCTCGTTTCTCTTCTGCGAGGTCTTGTAATTCAGCAGGGATCTCTTCGTATCGAACATCGTCACCTGAAGGACCATCAAAATAGACAGCTTTCATTGTGATGAGGTCAACAACACCCTCAAGTCGATCTTCAAGACCGATTGGGATCTGCATCATGACCGCATTGTGTCCGAGTTTATCTCGAAGCTGTGAGGTGACCTTGAATGGATCAGCACCAGTTCTGTCACACTTATTGATGAATGCGACACGAGGTACATTATATCGTTTCATCTGTCGGTCTACAGTGATTGATTGTGACTGAACACCACCAACAGAACAGAGGACAAGAATCGCTCCGTCAAGTACACGTAAAGATCGTTCTACCTCAATAGTGAAGTCAACGTGTCCGGGGGTATCGATGATGTTGATATCAACACCTTTCCAAGTAACGTTCGTTGCTGCTGAAGCAATAGTGATTCCACGTTCCTTCTCTAGTTCCATTGAATCCATGGTTGCACCAACACCATCTTTACCACGAACCTCGTGGATTGAATGGATTCGGTTACAGTAGTACAAAATACGCTCTGAAAGAGTAGTCTTTCCTGAGTCGATATGTGCACTGATACCAATGTTTCTCATATTAGTGAATTCTGCCATATGTTTTCCTCTCATTCTAATGAATAATAAAAATTTCGATCTCTACCTACATGGTCCCTTATTATTTCCCACAACAAAGTACATAAATACTGTATTGAGGTCAATGTTGCTACTGTTCAAATGAATAGTACTTCTGGAAGGCTCCATACAACCTATTTTCGCAGGATATGAACTCATAATCCTACAACCCAATAAAAAGGGTATCGGGTGAGGAGTTTAGTATAGTTCATCTTTTTTTTCAATCCCTTTTGTATTAAATATTTGCGTTTTTCTAATCTTATGTGGATTATATGAAAATGTTATGAATTTGCCACCTGAAAGGGGGGGGTGAATCGCTAAAGATCACAAGTTCTTTCTATCTTTTTTTTCATAGGTCCCAACTATACGGGCAGCTCTGTTTGGTGGTATCATTCTCTTATACTAGCAACAAGATAGGGAGCAAATATGGCAACATTATTCACAAAGATCATAGCAGGTGACATCCCCTCAGTAAAGATCCATGAAGACGAGTACTGTGTCGTCATCCTAGATATATCACCGATAAACAAGGGCCATGCATTAGTCATATCAAGAAACGAGTATGAGACGATCACTGAATGCCCGGATGAGGAACTCTCCAAGCTCATGCAGGTCGCGAAGATAGCAGCGCTGAAGATGGAAGAGGTCCTAGACATAGACGGTTTCAATATCATGATCAATAATAGACCCGCTTCAGGTCAGGAGGTCCCTCATCTCCATATCCATGTGATCCCAAGATTCACGAAGGATGGGAAGACCCCCCGACTATTGAAGGAGTCCTACGCGGACGAGGAGATGCTCGAGTTCGGAAGATTGTTGAGTTTTTAATCCTATCTCACACATTCACAGATCAAGATGACAGACTTTCGTGGAGCGAGAGAGAGTTCGATGTATTCCGTACCGAGTCTCAAATCCGCATCCCCAAGGAGGGTCCTACAACTATTGATCCCAAATGCCGATGTCGGTAGCACTACCGAGCTAGCACTATCAGACCTATTGATCACGGTGATCAGGGCCTCTTCAAGTGTGTAACGTGCACAACCATAGACTTTTTGATCGGCATACAGACTCTTGAAACCCCCAAAGGAGAAGATCCTTCTATACGTTCTTCTCATAGCTCCAAGGTCACGATACAACTCATAGATCGACATATCCCAGGAAGAATTATCCCAGACCATCGGAAAACGTGCTCCCTCAACAGACTTCGGATGCCCAGAGATCCCGATCTCATCCCCATAAAAGTAGGAGACCGCCCCGGGAAGGCTGAACAGGAGATAGAGAGCACCACTATAGAGGTCAAAGTCCCAGATAGCCTTATGATGTTGGAGCCTCGGAGTATCGTGCGAGTTCACCAGGTTATACTGAACATAGTGAAGCTGGTCAGGGATCTGTTCAAGACTCTGCTCGATCGCCTGCTTTAGCTCCACACCAGTGAAGTGACGGCCCATCTTAGGGTCATGTCCCCAATTCGCCATCAGAAAGCGGTCAAGTTCACCCAACCAGCTTCGAATAGGTCTACCGGCGCCGAAATAGTTCATCGAACCATCCCATTGATCTCCCTGTAGATATGCCGAAGCATCTTCCCAATGCTCTCCTATGATATAACTCTCAGGGTTCTGGTCTTTGACAACCCTTCTGACCTCTTGCCAGATCTCATGGCAGAATTGATCCTTACCTCTTCTACCCACCTCATTGGCCACATCGAACCGCCAACCATCAAGATTAAAGGGTTCAGCGATAAAGGATCTCACCAGGGCATCAGGGTCTTTCCAGATCTTTCTTCTGAGCTCCTCAGATCCATAATTGAGTTGAGGAAGAGTCGGAACATCATACCAATAGGCGAAGGTGTCATCCTCGTTACGATAGTAGTAAGAGGCCTCAAGAGAATCAGGGTCAGCTTGAGCCCTCTTGAACCATTCATGTTCTGTACCGGTATGATTGATCGAGACATCAACAATGATCGACATTCCTGCTTTGTGAAGTCTTTCAGTCAGATCTATGAGAGCCTCATTACCACCGAGATGTTCATCTACCGTGAAGTAGTCAGTACAATCATAGCGATGGTTAGTCTTAGCACTGAAGATAGGATTCAGGTAGAGGGCATCGACAGAGAGCCTCTGAAAGTGATCGATCGAATCTGCAATACCTCCTAGGTCTCCATTATAGAAGTCGACACATCTTCCCATCTCGAACTCGGGAGGTTCTTCACTCCAGGGAATCTCTGAGGTCGCTACCCCATCGAACTCATACTCACCAGCCCTTACCCCCAGATCATCATCCGAGCTTCTGAACCTATCGGGAAAGATCTGGTAGAAGACTGCGCCAGCGACCCAAGAGGGGTACTTAAGATCCATAAGGATGGTGTAGTCATCGTGCTTGACTGAAGGGATCGTCTGTACCCCTCTCGAATTGAGATAGAAGAAGCCTTCACTGCTCTCGATCATGAAATGATAGTTAAGAGCATCACCCTTCATGAGCAACTCTATCTGATAATAGCTGAATCTCTGACAAGTCTCCCCTTTGAGGAGTTCTGCTTTGAAGTTCTCCCCCTCCATCAGACCAGTGATCCAGATATGAAAGATCGGAGCAGCCTTGACTACCCTCAGAGAGATGGTGATCTTCTCCCCTTCAGCGGGGAAGGGATTAGAGATGAAATCGGGATTGACCTCAGAACTGAGAGTCTCTATCCAATATTTGGAGTTCTCTTGCATAAGGAGCCTCTTCTGATGATGGAATGGGGTATAGTGATCCGATAGTCCTCTACCGAATTATCTTTGATGAGGGAAAAGAGCAACTTAGCCGCAGCTTTGCCTTTCTGTTTACCCGATTGACTCAGGGTGGTAAGAGGTGGTTCCACGATCTCCCCTGCATCGATACCGTCAAAACCGACTACCGAGATGGTATCAGGAATGGACAAACCACGCCCCCTGAGCCCCATCATACAACCGATCGCAGTTATATCACTCATACAGATCACGACCGTAGGTTCAAAGCCATCATCCTGAAGCTTCCTACTTACGGCGATACCTTCTTCTCGGGTACACTCTGCAGGATAACATCGAATCTCTTTACCATCTAGTTTCAACCCTATCTCCGCTAACGCCGACTTATAACCGTTCATCCTCATACCGGTAATATCCCGATGAACAGAAGAGGTCCCTTCCAAGTCTAGGGGCATAGGGACCAATGCGATCTGCCGATGGCCGAGAGACAGGACGAGTCTCATCTGGTCATAGGCAGCCCTCTCATCATCGATAACCACTCCGGGCATCTGAGGAGAGACTGACCCATCGATCGTCACGAAGGGGATCTTTCTTAATCGGATCTGTTCTACAGCCTTCATCTCCGCCTGCATACCAAGGGTGATCAACCCATCGACAGCAGCCCCTCGTATAGCATCCGTGATCGATCCATGCAGTAAAGGGATCATTGTCAGAGCATAGCCGGTACGCTCACATTCGAGCCCGATACCCTGAAGAACCTCGACTATATAGGGATTGAGCATAACCTCATCTAGCTGCTGTGGTAACAGGAGCCCAATCGAGAGATGTCTCTGAAGTGAGAGGTTCCTTGCCATGGGATTCGGTACATACCCGATCTGGCTTGCCGCCTCCATGATGATCTCAAAGGCTCGTTTGGAGATCCTGGTAGGATCATTGAAGGCAAACGAGACTGCAGTCTTCGAGTAGCCTGAAGCCTCTGCAAGATCTGAGATCGTAACTCTATGTTCTTTCGTCTTATGTTCTGTCATACACACCTTCTAAACCGGTTTACATGATATACTAGAAATATGAAGATTGCAATTCCTGTATTGTATGATTACAATACACCTATGGCAAATTGTTACTTTTGCGGGACTGAGATCCCAACAGACAAGAAAATATATCGAACCACTCTATGCAGTTCCTGCGGTAATCCGCTGAAGATCTGCTATCATTGCCGTTTCTATGATGCACAGGCTCCACATGGATGCAAAGAGCATATCGTAGAACCGGTACAGAACAAGGAAACTGCGAACTTCTGTGACTATTTTGTCCCCGCAGAGTCCACGAAGAGTCGGAAGAACAGAGATGAAGATCATAAGAGTGCTGTAGATACCTTTAACAGCCTCTTCTCAGATTAGACCGATAAGGAGATACTCAAATGCTCGAAATAGGGACTAAGGCACCAGAATTCAGCCTGCCTGATGCAGACGGCATCGAACATAAGCTCAGCGATTTCGTAGGATCATATGTGGTCCTCTATTTCTATCCACGTGATAATACCCCCGGATGTACAACAGAGGCCTGCGGTTTCAGAGATATCAACGAACCTCTCACCGATCTTGGTGCGGTCGTTCTCGGAGTCAGTAAGGATACTCAAGCAAGCCACCAGAAGTTCAGAGATAAGTTCGAACTCCCCTTTCTTCTGTTATCTGACCCTGAGCATGAGATGATCGAAAGATATGGTGCCTGGAAAGAGAAGAAGAGTTTTGGAAAGGTCTCCATGGGGATTGTACGTAGCACCTATGTGATCGATAGAGAGGGAAAGGTCCTTGCCCGTTATCCAAAGGTCGCTACCAAAGACCATGCAGAGCAGATCAAAGCTCTATTGGAAGCACACATATGAGAAGACTGATAACTGCTTCCATCTTGTTACTCTTTCTACTCACCTCCTGTGCGACCCCCTCTTATGTCATTGACAACTCTCGATTGAAGTTCCAGAGCTTTGATGAGTTGACAGTCAAAGCGATCGCAATCAAACAGAGTGGGGAGTCCGAAACAGATCTTATTGCCCTGCTCACTGCAGAGAACCCACAGATCGCAGTGCTCACTGCTGACAAAAGGACCATCTCGGAGATCGTCGATTTGATCCCCATGAACGTAGCGAAGATCTCATCGACGGAGATCATCACGACAACAGGGATCATCGAATCGAAGAGTGATGATGGCGCCGTGATCAGATTCTCTGATGTTTACGAGGTTCAAGTGCTCATCGATTCAGATATCTATCAGGAGGGACCAGTCCTGATCGCAGGTACTCAAACAATCACAGAGCTCAAGGATATCTATACCTTGACACATTCAGGGGATAAGACTCTCCCTTATACTATCTTCACAAGAGGTGTTCTTCCCCTGAACAGCACCGACATACGTGATACGTATGCCGGTTATGAGGGGATCATCTGTAGTTTTGCTTTAGCTCAGTGACCTGATACCATCGGACAACCTCTCAGAGGAGTCCGAGGGCTCTTAAACAGATCGTGTTAAAGAATAGGCAACTCTTTTCCCTTCATACTGGCTACTACAGCCAGTATGAGAGATACGTTTTAGAGCGGAGACTCACACCTTAAGGGGAAATCCTGCCTTCTTGAGAGTAGCAACGACCTTGTCTTCTGCCTCTCTGAGGACCTCAGGAGACAATGTCTTCTCACGATCGAGGAAGGTAGTCCTGATCGTCACAGTCTTCTGTTCTTCACTCATCTTGAACACATCAAGGATCTTGACACCTTCAGCCTCTTTTACTTTCAGTTTGTTCATTACTCTGAGAATATCACTCACAGGAGTCTGGGCATCAGCGACGACTGTACAATCGAACTTACTCGAAGGGAACTTAGGCAATGCAGTATACTTTGTCTTATCCTTGATCTCCCGATCCATAAAATCAGTAATATCGAAGATAGCCACAGCTACATTCCCCTTGATCTTGAACTGACGTGTGATGATCGGGTGAACGGTATTGACTATACCACAGTTCTTACCCATCACTTTGATGTTAAGATACTCATGAGGATGTACACCTGACCATTCTGCAGGCATGACAGGATTGGGATACTTCTCATTGGCAGGTTCGAACTGAGCCTTCAGATTCAAAAAGTTCATCAACGGTTTCATCACATTCAGGAGATCGAGAAAGGGAGAACCTGTCTTATCAAAGAAGACCACTCCGAGTTGGTATCGGTCTTTACTATACGCCTGCCCCTCTAGACTCTCATAGGACCTTCCCATCTCGAAGAAACGGAAGGAGTTGAAGTTCTTCTGGTTCTGAGCTGCCTTTTCCAAGAGGGTTGGAACCATACTAGGTCGCATACGGCTCAATTCCGGTGCGAGAGCGTTCACGAGTGTCAACTTCTCATTCTTAATGGGCCAACTAGCCTGTTCAAGCAGTTTCTTTCCGATCATTGGATAGGTCATGACTTCTAGGGCTCGAGCATGAAATACCATATAGTCCTGTATCTTCCTCTGCATCTGCTTGGCATCGGAGAGCCTTGTCGTCTCTGCCAGATTTATCGGAGAGACTGGTGTGATATTATCATAACCGATGACACGACCGATCTCTTCGATGATATCTGCTTCGAACTCGATATCTTTAGTCGCTCGGTAGCTAGGTACATCAACGATCAGAACATCGCCATCAACAGTTACCTTGAAATCTAGGGATTCCAGGATCTCTACGATCCGTTCGGCCGCAACGGTCTCTCCAAGGACTCGGGCGATCCTGTCAGCAGAACAGGTGATCTTCAGCTCTGGAGTCGGCTGCATGGCAGTTTTCTGCATAGGACCTACCACGACGGCTTCGGGACAGCTCTCTTTGAGTAACTCGACCAATCTTAGGAGTGACTGCTCTAGAAGATTCGTATCAAGGCTCTTTTCATAGCGTTGTGAGGCATCGGTTCGAAGCCCCAGACGAACACTAGTCTTACGGACCTCCGAATCCCTCCAGTTGGCAGATTCCAAGAAGATCCGACTCGTACTATCCTTGATAGATGAGTCGAGACCACCCATGATACCACCGATACCGGAGATACGTTCTTTATCACAGACCATGGTGTCTGTAGCGATCATATTACGTTCCTGCTCATCGAGGGTCACGAATACCCCGTCCTCCCCCATACGGCGAACGATGATCTCTCCACCCTTGATCGTATCCCGATCATAGATATGGTTTGGCATTCCCGTTTCGAGCATCACATAGTTCGAGATATCCACAATATTATTGATAGGTCTCATCCCACAAGTGCTCAGTCGATCCTGCATCCACTGAGGACTCGGTTTGACCGTCACATTCTCCATGGAGATCCCCGTGAAGCCTAGACAGCAGGAATCCTCTTCCACGGTTATCGTCACAGGAGGTTCTTCATCTGTATAGAGAGCCTTCAGTCCCTCCCTCCATTCTTTGGAGAACACATCTTTGAGAGGTCTTCCGAACACAGCCGCGAACTCACGAGCCATACCATAATGTCCCCATAGATCTGGTCTATGAGTGATCGATTTATTATCTATCTCGAAAACGATATCACTTTCGGTGCCCAGGTAGTCAGCAAGGCTCATACCTATCTGAGCATCATCATCGAGGATCAGTAGCCCATCGTGAGCCTCTCCAAGGCCGAGTTCATCCTCAGCACAGAGCATCCCCTCACTAGCTATACCTCTGATCTTCTTTGGGACTAAGGTAAAACCACCCGGAAGGGTCGTTCCTATAGAGGCGAAAGGGACCTTCTTCCCGACCGCTACATTGGGAGCACCGCAGACTACCCGTCTTTGCTCCTCACCAGTATTGAAGGTGACAAGATTCAGCCTATCCGCATCGGGATGCTGCTCGATCTCAGTGATCTCAACTATCTTCACAGCTTTCAGATGCTCGCCGGTAGTCTCCACCCCCTCGACCTCACAAGTGGCCAAGGTGAAGCGGGTTCCCAACTCTCCAAGGGTGATATCATCCGGTAGATCCACGTAGTCTTTTATCCAATTTATGCTAATATTCATCTCTTTCTCCCTCTAGTAAGCCTTGAACTGTTCAACGAAACGCAGATCCCCACTGTGGAGATGACGAATATCGTCAATGTGATAACGCATCATGACAAGTCTGTCCAACCCCAGTCCGAAGGCAAAGCCATTCCACTGTTCCGGGTCGATACCCCCAGCACGAAGAACATTTGGATGAACCATACCACAGGGTAACAATTCGACCCAACCTGACTGCTTACAGACTTTACAGCCGGTTCCACCGCAGATCAGACATTCGATATCCAGTTCGAAACCGGGTTCCACGAAGGGAAAGAAGCCCGGTCGAAGCCGTACGTTCACATCCTTTCGGAATATTTCAGAAAGGAGAGTCTTCATAAAATAGATGAGGTTGGCAACAGATATATCCTTGCCCACCATCATGCCCTCAAGCTGATGAAAGGCCATCTCATGGCTTGCATCGGTGGCTTCACATCGAAAGACCTTCCCCGGTCCGACGAACTTGAACGGAGGCTCATGAGCCTCCATACCCCGTACCTGTATACAGGAGGTGTGTGTCCTCAAGAGGTGTGCCATATCGGTAAACCAGAAGGTATCCTGCATATCTCTTGCCGGATGGGTAGCTGGAATGTTCAACGCTTCGAAGTTGTGAAAGTCATCTTCAATATGGGGACCGTCAAGAATATCGAAGCCCATAGAGATGAAGATATCTTCGATCTCTCGTTGAATGAGCGTCACCGGATGATATCCGGAGGCCTGCAACCCTTTGACCTGAACATCATCAGTCAACGTCACATCCTGCCAGCTCTTCTTGAGTTGGGAATTTATCTCATCTATCTCGATCTTGGCAAGCTGCTTCACGAGAGATTCCTGAATCTCCTGCTTGAACTCGTTAGCAGCCGCACCTACACTCTTCTTCACATCTGTGGTTGCTGAGCGCATCCCCTTGAGGATATCGTTCAACTTTCCCTTCTTGCCTAGATAATCAGACTTGAACTTAGCAAGACTATTCTTATCTGTCAGGCCCTCTACGGACTCTCGAAATTCTTTCTTCAGCTCTTCCAGCTTCTGCAGCATGGTCTACTCCTTAGAATAAAAAAAAACTCCCCTAAAAGGGAGTCAATCGTTCATTTTTATAAACACAGGACTCCCTCAACAACCTTTCATAAAAAAGAAACATGAGAAAAAGTCATAATAGAAGTGTTTTCCTGTCATAGTAACAAATATTATAGGGATATAAGCGAATATGTCAATTCCTTAAAAAGAGTAGCTCAGCGATTTAAACAAGAGTTCTCTTCCCCCTCATCCTATCATTTCCCCCTCTCCTGACTCCTCTGCTCGCACAGAATAGTGAAGAGTATCGGGGCTCTGAGGTCATAAGCAGGTCTTTAGGCTCTTCTATACAGCAAACAGACCTGATGTTAGATAATCACCCCTATCTTCTGAGCCGGTGAGTACATCTCTCATCGCAATGTTGGGCCATCACTATATTTTTACAGTAAAATAGGTTATAATCGAAAAACCAAACGGAGACAATGAGGAGAATTTCATGAGAGAGCAATTGACGGAGTTTTCACTACAGGTGATAACTCTTATTAAGCAGATCCCAAAGGGGCGGGTCGCCACCTACGGACAGATCGCACAGCTCGCCGGGTCTCCGAGAGGAGCAAGGCAGGTCGTACGACTCCTCCACTCCTCCTCCCATACCCGTGATCTCCCCTGGCACCGAGTCATCAACCAGCAGGGACATATTGCCATGGCATCAGGGCAGGGCCTTGAGGAACAGGCCTCTCTCCTCCAATCAGAGGGAGTCTTAGTAGACCAGGATGGTAATGTCAATCTGGGTGCTTATCTCTATGATTTCTCAGCTCCTCTTGATTTCTTACACCAATCATAATATATACCGTCATGGATGGCCCCCATCCTTGTTGCATTCTCTGTATGTTGTTGCAACATAATTACAAATTTATGAGATTTATCACTATTTACCCCATCGGCATGTTGCATATCAACAACAAAATAAAGTATAACATGCCTATAATCAACGATATGCCAGAATTGGTCTATCATGAGAAATCAAGAGGTTTACACAATGAATCGCTCGATCTCAATACATAAGAGACAGTCAGATAACGTAGGAATCCCCTATTTTTTGTGGGATCGACTGCATGCGGCCATAGACACTAGTCTTGCACCGATGCAACTTACCTATATACCTGTATGATACAGACCCCGGAATAATTCCGGGGTCTTTTTGTTTCTCTAGAGCTGTAAAGAGGCCAGCGTAACCAAAAACTATGACAGAGGGAGTCATGAATGTCACACACACACGTTCTTACGTATGATCTTAGTCAGATGGATGATCAACAGATCACATCTCTACTGAATGAGCATACCATTGGGCTGACGATCGAAGAGGCAAAGAAGCTGCAGTTCGAGATTCTCCAAAGAGGTCCGACACTTGCTGAGCTGATACTCTTCGGTATCGAGGGGTCTGAACACTGTTCTTATAAGAGCAGTCGCCCCTACCTTGGCCTATTCACCACAGAGGGTGAGGATGTCATCCTCGGGGCTAAAGAGGATGCAGGTGTAGTTCGGATAGCTACAGATGATTCAGGTAAGGAATATGCGATCATCATGAGTCATGAATCACATAACCACCCATCACAGCTCGTACCCTATGAGGGAGCAGCGACTGGAGTCGGGGGTAATGTCCGGGATGTCTGTTGCATGGGTGGAGAGGTCATCGCTCAGGCAGATGATCTTCGATTCGGCTCGATCGATAACCCTAAGAACAAATGGATCTATGAGGGTGTCGTATCAGGGATCGCAGGTTATGGTAACCCTATCGGGGTTCCTAACCTTGCAGGAGGACTTCAGTTCGATCCTGGTTATGATGATAACTGTCTTGTCACGGTCGTCTCTTTAGGGATGCTCGATGCCGATGCTATTCTCCACTCCTTCGCACCGGAAAATGCACAGGGCTATGATCTGATCCTTGTGGGTAAACCAACAGATAACAGTGGCTTTGGCGGAGCGAGCTTTGCGAGCTTCGAACTCGAAGAGGACCAGCACGAACAGAACAAGGGGGCCGTTCAGGAACCCAATGCCTTCCTCGGTCGACATATGATCAAATCCTCAAACGAGCTCTTTGCTAAGCTGAAGAAGATCGATGCCATCGATCGGGTAGGTTTCAAAGACCTTGGCGCCGGGGGTATTGCCTGTGCGAGTGTAGAACTCGTAGATGAGGCAGGTTACGGTGCAGTGATCGAGGTCGAGAAGATCCATATCGCAGATGGGGAATATGAACCCCATGTAATCCTCTGTGCAGAGACTCAAGAGCGATACATGTGGGTATCCCCAAAGGATCTGACCCCAATGATCCTTGACCACTACAACAGGGAGTATGCACTACCTGAGATCTCAAAGGGAGCTGAAGCACGGGTGATTGGTCATGTCACAGAACAGACCGACTATATTGTGACCTATAAGGGAGAGAAACTCGTAGATGCACCTGCAGGTGAAGTCACGAGAGGCTTTCTCTACCACAGAGAGGTGGGAGAGAAAGCACCGGTACCAGAAGAGCCGGTACTCACTGAACCCTCAGATCATAACGAGGTGTTGCTCACCCTTCTCGGACATGAGAACATCGCATCACGCCATCCACTTTATGAACAATATGACAAACAGGTGCAGGGAAGAACGGCAGTCGAAGCAGGGAAAGGTGATTCAGGGATCATGACCCCCTTCAATGATGATACCTACCCAGAGGAACTCCATAAAGTGGCAGTGACTCTCACGACAGATCAGAATCCGAGACAGAACCAGATAGATGCCTATCAGGGAGCGGTCAATGCAGTCGCTGAGGCCTACTGCAACACGATCGCCGTAGGTGCGGTACCGGTAGCTCTCTCAGACTGTCTGTGTTACGGAAACCCGGAGAAGCCTGAACAGATGAGACTGTTCGTAGACGGTTGTAAAGGGGTCGCTGACAGCTCCTCTACCTTGGGAGTACCTGTGATAGCAGGTAATGTCTCTCTCTATAATGAATCAGGGAATGGTTCGATCCCTCCAAGTCCGATGATAGCGATCATGGGAAGACTCGATGACGTGGACAAGGCGATCGGTTCACATATACCCGATGAGAGTTGTGAACTGTATCTGATCGGGAAACGAAAGCGAGAACTCGGTGGAAGTGTCTATTATGATCTGAACGGTGTCCTGGGAAACACGATCCCCAGACCGGATCTTTCAGAGCTGCTAGCAGCAGGAAGAGCTATCAGGAAGTGTGCAGGAAACCACCACATCGAAGCCTGCCATGATATCTCAGAAGGGGGCCTCGCCACCTCCTTGAGCGAGATGCTCTTCACGAATGAGATCGGAGTTTCGATCGATATACCCGAGGATGCACAGACCATACCATTTTTGTACGGGGAGTCGTTCGGGTTCCTCCTAGCCATAAAGAAAGAGCATACAGAGACCTGTAGAACAATATTCACAGAAGAGGGGATCCCCCTCATCCATATAGGGGAAACGACACCCGAGATTCCTGAGATCAGGATCGGAGAACTTATCAGAGTCCCTGTCACAGAGGCAAAAAAACAGTGGTCGCAGGGTCTGCGAAGGAGATTATCATGAGTATCAGTTATAAATCAGCAGGGGTAGATATCGAAGCGGGCAATGAAGTCGTAGAGAGGATCAAGGGAAGTGCAGCTTCCACCTTCACACCGGCAGTCTTGACTGGATTGGGAAGTTTCGGATCCTTCTATGACTTGAAGGCGATCGTCAATGAATATGAGCATCCAGTGATGGTCCAGAGTATCGATGGGGTCGGGACCAAGATCATGGTTACCTCGATGACCGGTGACTACTCTACTATCGGACGAGATCTTTTGAGTGCCTGTTGTAATGATATCATCGTACATGGGGCAACACCGGTAACCTTCCTCGATTATATCGCAAATGACAGACTAGAGCCTGAAGTGGTCGCACAGATGGTCCAGGGAATGGCAGATGGATGTCTTGAGGCAGGGGTCAGCCTTGTTGGTGGAGAGACTGCAGAGATGCCGGGAACCTACCGAGAAGGAGAACACGATCTGGTAGGTATCGTCACAGGCTTCGTAGAGAAAGACAGAATCATCAACGGTGAAGAGGTCACCCCGGGAGATGTGATCTTCGGGATACCCTCAAGCGGATTACATACGAACGGCTACTCTCTTGCAAGAAAGGTCCTCTTCGATCATGCGGGACTTTCTGTGAACGATAGGATCCCCTCCCGTTTCGGAGACTCGGGAAACAGGAATATCGGAGAGATCCTCTTAGAACCCCATACCAACTATGCTGCAGCTGTCGCACAGATGCTCGCAAGTGAACTAGAGGTGAGGAGCATGTCTCATATAACCGGTGGAGGTCTGATCGAGAACGTTCCAAGAACTCTACCGAAAGAGCTCAGCGCAGTCATCGACCCTACAAGCTGGACTATCCCACCGATCTTCTCCTATATGGCAGAACTCGGGAATATACCAGAGGTAGAGATGTATCATGCCTTCAACATGGGAATCGGTTATACGATCGTAGTACCACCGTCACAGAGACAGCTTGCAGAGAAGATCATCTTGGAGAGTTTCGGGGTGAGACCTATCGCTCTTGGGACCATCTGTAGGGGAGATGGCAACACGGTCATCACCGGAGTCACAGGAGGTGTTTCATGCGAATAGGAGTCATTCAGTTCCCCGGGACGAACTGTGAGAGAGAGACTGCTCAAGCGATCCGTCGTGCAGGGATGGATCCTGTCCATCACCGATGGAATATGGACAAAGAGCTTCTATCCGATTACGACGGATTCGTCATTGCTGGAGGGTTCTCCTATGAGGATCGTTCCCGTTCAGGGATCATCGCAGCACAGGACCCTATCATGGATCAGATCAAACAGGAGAGCAGAAAGGGAAAACCGGTACTGGGAATCTGTAACGGGGCACAGATCCTCGTCGAGTCGGGACTCGTACCGGGAGCCGAGGAGTATGCCCAATCAGTAGCTCTGACAACCAACCGAAGAATGGATGGAGATGAGGTCCTTGGTACCGGTTTCTACAATGCCTGGATCAATATAAGACTTGATGAGTCCCCAAAAGATTGCGCCTTCACCCTTGATTGTGTGGAGGGGGAGATGATGAAGATCCCTGCAGCACATGCTGAAGGAAGGTTTCTCATCCCCGATGAACTTCTCTCTTATATGATCGAGCAGAAGATGACCATCTTTCGCTATGCCGATGACCAAGGGGACTATCAGACAGACTTCCCAGTCAATCCTAACGGATCAGTCTATAACATCGCAGGGATCTGTAACCGAGAGGGAACCGTATTGGCCCTCATGCCCCATCCGGAAAGAGTACCGGAAGGAGACAGGATCTTCTCCTCTATGAGAATGTATATCGAGAGGTTCGGCCCCTTCGACTCTCAGAGAGCCACCCTCTCGATCGACCCCGAAGTCCTAACAGGTCCTTGCAGACCCGAACGCTATATCCCTGAGACCATAAGCGATCAAGTGGTCATTGCACTCGTGATCACTGACAATGAGGCAGTATCAGTCGAGAACGCCTTGAGACAACGAGGGATCGCTGCAGCAGTCAAGAAACATGTACATTGGGAGATCTCTTATGAGGAGAGTACCTCACTCGCAGAACGTGAGGAGATACTTAAGAGGATCGATAAGAGCGGGGAGCTCTACAACTCCAATAAGGAGTTCGTATTGGGAAGTTCACTCACAGAGGAGCCCTCTGCAAGATCCTTTCTCGTACGAGAGAAAGAGGACTGTATCGGAGATCATACGACCCATGCACTGAAAAGTTGGTTCTCTATCGAAGGTATCGCACAGATCTCCCATGGGGTGATCTGGACGATCATACCTGATGATAAAGAACATGCAGAACAGACGATAACACAGGTAGAGAACACTCACCTGTTGGCAAATCCCATAGCACATAGGAGGATGATCTATGAAGATCGATCAGAAAGAGTATAAGAGTATGATAAAAGGGTACCTCAATAATTGTATGGTCGAGACAGAACTCGATCTTCCAGGAAAGAGACGAGGTAAAGTCCGTGACAGTTACACCCTTGAGGATTCTATGATCTTCGTGACTACCGATAGACAGAGCGCCTTCGACCGAATCCTTGCAGCTGTCCCCTTCAAGGGACAGGTGCTGAACCTCACGAGTGCCTGGTGGTTCAAGAAGACCGCCCATATCGTGGCGAACCATCTCCTCGAGGTACCAGACCCCAATACGACAGTCGGCAAGACCTGCACCGTATTCCCTATCGAGTTCGTCATGCGTGGCTATATCACCGGAACGACCGACACCTCCCTATGGACCCAATATAACAGTGGGGTCAGGAACTACTGTGGTATTGAATTCCCTGAAGGTCTTAAGAAGAACCAGAAGCTCGCAACACCGGTGATCACTCCTACGACAAAAGAGGAGCATCACGACCGACCTATCTCCCCGAAGGAGATCATCGAGGAGGGTTGGATGAGTAAGGAGGACTGGGAGGCAGCAAGTACCTATGCGATGAACCTCTTCACCTATGGACAGCAGATAGCTGCAGAACATGGGCTTATCCTCGTTGATACGAAATATGAGATGGGAAAGGATGCTGAGGGTAATATCCTCCTCATTGATGAGATCCATACTCCCGATTCCAGTAGATACTGGCTCGCAGATTCCTATGAACAGAGGATCGCAGAAGGTGAGGAGCCTGCCAATATAGACAAGGAGTTCCTCAGATTATGGTTCAGAGAGAACTGTGACCCCTATCATGATGAGATTCTTCCCAAAGCCCCCGAAGAACTGATCATAGAACTCTCTTCGAGATACATCCGACTCTATGAGATGATCACCGGTGAGCAGTTCGATTTCCCAGAACCAACGGATCAAGGTATTCCGGTAACACAGAGACTTACCAAGAACCTTGAAGCATATGTGAGATAGAGACAAAATCAGAGGAGAAAACAGTATGAAGAAGATAGTTATTATCATGGGTTCCTCATCAGACAAACCACATGCAGACAAGATCATAGCCGGTATGAAGCAGGTAGATGGGTATGACATTTCAGAATGTTCGATCGACGTCTATACCGCCTCAGCTCATAAGGACCCCTTAAAAGTCCTTGGAGTACTTGATGCTCATAAAGAGCATAAGGCCCTAGTCTATATCACGATCGCAGGCAGGTCCAATGCACTGTCTGGATTCTGTGCAGCGAACTGCACCTTCCCAGTCATAGCCTGCCCTCCATTTGCCGATAAGGTCGATATGCTCGTAAATATAAACTCCACCTTGCAGATGCCAAGCAAGACCCCGGTCCTCACCGTGATCGATCCAGGTAATGCAGCCCTTGCTGCTTTACGGATCCTCGCACTTGCCGACCAGGATGAAGCTTAGATGTGCGGTATCGTCGGGATCATAGCACAGAAGCCTGTAGCTACAGAGATCTATGACAGTCTTGTCCAGTTGCAGCACCGGGGACAGGATGCCGCAGGTATCATCACCTGTAATGAGAGTCTCCATATCAAGAAAGGTACCGGTCTCGTCCGTGATATCTTTCAGGCAAGACACATGGAGCGGCTCAAAGGACATATGGGAATAGGGCACACCCGTTATCCCACGAGTGGGGAGAAGAGTAACGATGAGGTCCAACCCTTCACCACGAGTGTCCCGAACGGGATTGCCTTCGCCCATAACGGGAACATCGTGAACTATGCGGAGTTGCGTAAAGAGGTCATCACCAATCGGAAACGATATCTGAACTCCTACAGCGACTCGGAGATGCTCATGCAGCTCTTCGCTGATGTCCTGCAACGTTGTATCGGACATAATCCTGCTCATATGATCTCTGATGCCACCTTCTTCGATGGGCTGTGCATCTCAGCCTCTGAGCTGTTCGGACTGACTAAGGGGTCGATCTCAGCAGTCTCTGTGATCAAGGACAGAGGGCTCATAGCCTTCAGAGACCCCCATGGGATCAGACCTCTCGTGATGGGAGAGCGAATCAGTGAAGAGGGTGGAAAAGAGTATATCTTCGCCTCTGAGGACTCCATGTTCTATATGCTCGGGTATCAGATCGTCAGAGATGTCGCACCGGGAGAGATCATTTATATCTCAGAATCCGGGGAGTTCTACTCTCGTACGGTACGACATGAGAAATTCACCCCCTGTATCTTCGAATATGTCTATTTTGCACGACCTGATACGATGATGAACAATATCAATGTCTATCGTTCAAGATTGAGGATGGGTGAGAATCTCGGAAAACTCTGGATCAAGAGATACAAGGATCTCAGACCCGATGTCATCATCCCAGCTCCCTCTACCTCAAACACCATGGCCCTTTCCATGGCGAAGATTCTCGGTGTGAACTATTCTGAGGGACTCTATAAGAACACCTTCATAGGAAGGACCTTCATCATGGCAGACCAGAGTCAAAGAAGACAATCCGTACGTTATAAACTCAATCCTCAACGACTCGAGATCCAGGGAAAGGATATCATGATAGTCGATGACAGTATCGTCAGAGGTACCACGAGTAGAGAGATCGTTCGGATGGTCAAAGAGTTCGGAGCGAACAAAGTCTATTTCGTATCGGCCTGTCCTCCGGTCACCAATCCCTGCTATTATGGAGTCGATATACCGACTACTGAAGAACTCATCGCATCAGATAAGGATTGCGAGGAGATCAGAGCGTTCCTCGAAGCAGAGATCCTTCTCTATCAGGAGACAGAGGATCTTATCGAAGCGGTCACAAGAAAGGGTGATCATCATATCGACACCCCCTGTTATGCCTGCCTCGGTGGGACCTATATTCATAAAGAGAGAGAGGAATCAGAATGAGAGATATACTCATCATCGGTTCAGGAGCCCGTGAACATGTACTAGCCTACAGCATCAGTGAATCGGATAGTCAGAACCGACTCTACTGTATCGGTTCTACAGTCAATCCTGCGATCAAAGAACTCTGCTACGATTATACCGTAGGAGATATCACAGATGTGGAGTTCATACTTCAGAGTATCACCTCCTGGAATATCGGTCTTGCGGTCATAGGGCCGGAGGCCCCCTTGAGTACCGGTGTCGCCGATGCTCTGAGAGCAGAGGGTATCCCAGTCTTCGGACCAGACAGGAGTCTTGCAAGGATCGAGACGAGTAAGTCCTATACAAGAGACCTACTCGAGACGATCGTACCTGAGTCAAGTCCGATCTATCAGGTCATAAGAAATGAGGCAGAGGCTGAGAAGTTACTCGGCAGACTCGGAGACTACTATGTGATCAAAGCAGATGGACTCATGGGTGGAAAAGGTGTTCAAGTCGCAGGAGACCATCTTCATAACCATCAAGAGGCCCTCTCCTATGTGAAAGAACTGCTTCAATCGAGCACTCAATGTGTGATCGAGGAGAAACTTATCGGCCAAGAGTTCTCTCTGATGACTATCACCGATGGTGAGACTTCGATCCACCTTCCGGCAGTTCAGGATCATAAAAGAGCCTATAACGGAGACAAGGGGCCGAATACCGGAGGTATGGGAAGCTATACCGATACCGACCACAGTCTCCCTTTCTTGTCAGAAGAGGATATCGTGTCTGCAAGAGAACTCAACGAGAAGGTCATCGGTGCTTTGGCTGAAGATAATGGGAAGCCCTACCGGGGAGTCCTGTATGGTGGGTTCATGGCAGTAGACGATGGGGTCATGATCATCGAGTATAATGCGAGATTCGGTGATCCTGAGGTCATGAATCTTCTTTCAGTCGTCCAGACCGATTTCTCGGAGCTCTTCTATCAGGCAGCTGTCGGTACATTGAAGGAAGTAACGATCGATCTCCTTCCCAAGGCCTCAGTCTGTAAGTATGTCGTACCTGAAGGGTACCCGACCGTCTCGAACAAAGGAGCTGAGATCGATATAAGTAAGATCGATGATTCTTGCCGGCTCTTCCTTGGCTCAGTTGACCTCAAGGAGGGAAGACTCGTGACAGGAGGTTCCCGGACCGCAGCCTGTATTGCGATCGGAGATACCATCGAAGAGGCTGAAAGAATCGCAGAGGCCCAGATAAGACGTATCAATGGAGACCTCTTCCATCGTGATGATATCGGGACAACACCCCTCATAGAGTTGAGGATCAAAGCAATGAAGGATCTACGCGCATGAGACGCATCGCAATACTCGGGTCCACAAGAGGGACTGATATGCAGGCGATCATCGATGCGATCGATACTGGCGCCCTGTCAGCCGAGATCGCGATCGTGATCTCCGACAGGTTACGTGCAGGGATACTTGAGAGAGCCCGCTCCTATGATATAGAATCGGTACATATACCGGCAAAGAGAGATGGGCTACGTAAAGATCGCGAGGTATATGACCGAGAGGTAGATGAACACTTAAGAGCAGCTGATGTAGAGTTAGTCCTGCTCATAGGCTATATGAGGATCGTCTCCCCCTGGTTCTGCAGAGCCTGGGAGAATCGCCTGGTGAATGTACATCCCTCCCTTCTCCCTGCTTTTGCGGGGGGAATGGATGGAGATGTTCACCAAGCTGTGATAGCATCAGGGAATAGAGAGAGTGGATGTACCGTTCACCTGGTCACAGAACAGGTCGATGAAGGTCCCATTCTCCTACAGAAACGATGTGAGGTACGAGAAGAAGATACTCCTCAGACTTTGAAAGATAGAGTACAGAAGCTTGAAGGAAAAGCTCTCATAGAGATAATCGAACAATATAAACCAATAAGAGGTAATTCATGAATACACAACCGACACCAGTGAAACGAGCACTCTTATCTGTATCAGATAAAAGTGGGATCGTAGAGTTTGCAAAAGGTCTCAGTGAGATGGGTGTGGAACTCATCTCCACTGGAGGGACAAAACGGATCCTTCTAGAGAATGATATCCCAGTCAAAGGGGTATCAGAACTGACAGGTTTCCCTGAGATGATGGATGGAAGAGTGAAGACTCTACACCCACTCGTTCATGGAGGGATCCTTGGCCTGAGAGATGCCCATGCAGCAGCTGCTACTGAACACGGTATCCCTTGGATCGACCTTGTAGTCTGCAACCTCTACCCCTTCGAAGCCACGATCAACAAAGAGGATGTAAGACTCGAGCAGGCAGTAGAACAGATCGATATCGGTGGACCTACTATGATCAGATCTGCTGCGAAGAATGTGGGTTGGGTATCGGTGATCGTAAACCCTTCAGACTATGAGAAGGTCCTCTCTGAGCTCAAAGAGAGTTCAACCGTGACCTATGAGACGAGAAAGAGTCTCTGTGCTGCTGCCTTCAGACACACAGCCTCCTATGACGCTTTGATCGGAGCCTATCTGACAGAGGAACCCTTCCCAGAAGAGGTGACTCTCACCTACAGAAAATTCAGTCCACTTCGATACGGAGAGAACCCCCATCAGAGTGCCGCAGCCTATAAAGAGGTCGTACCACCTGCTAAGAAAGAGGCCCTCTCGATCCTAGATGCTGAGATCCTCAATGGTAAACAACTCTCCTATAATAACCTCAATGATGCGACCGGGACGATCGAGACCCTTAGAGAGTTCAGTGATCCGACCTGTATCGTAGTCAAACATGCGAACCCCTGTGGGGCTGCAACAGGAGAGAATCTCCTCGAGGTGACCAAAGCTGCGTTCGAAGCCGACAGACTCTCTGCCTTCGGAGGCCTCGTTGCGATAAACCGAACCTGTACGAAAGAGATCGCACAGTACTTCAGGAAGATATTCTTTGAGATCTTCATGGCACCAGATTATGAACCGGAAGCTTTGGAGATATTACGACAGAAGAAGAATCTGAGAGTCCTGAGACTCGGTGAGGTACCACCTCTGAATCAGATCCAATTCAATAAGTTCGTAGGGGGAGGACTACTCCTACAAGATAGAGATTGTGCGGTCATTGAGAACAGCGATCTTAAGGTGGTAACGAAGAACACACCAACAAAACAGGAGATCGCTGATATGCTCTTTGGCTGGAAAGTCCTCAAACATGTGAAATCGAACGGTATCCTCATTGCCAAAGATCAGACTACATTGGGAATAGGACCAGGACAGGTATCAAGAGTAGATGCAGTGAAGGTCGCAGTGAGAAAGAGCGCTGATACACAGGGTGCGATCCTTGCATCAGATGCCTTCTTCCCCTTCAGAGACAGTATCGACTCTCTTGCGCAGACCGGAATCAAAGCGATCATACAACCAGGTGGTTCAGTGCGAGATCAGGAGGTGATCGACGCCTGTGATGAACATGGAATAGCTATGGTCTTCACTGGGGTACGTTGTTTCAATCACGGTTAGACACGATTCGTCCCCCCTATATGACAGCCCCTTCTCATGGTGTCCATACCATAAGAAGGGGCTGTTCTAATCTTCTAAACCACCCAATTTGCCAATCAGACAAGAAAATGATATAGTAATAGATACCTCATCAGCACGTGAGCCACACATCGTAGTGTTTTGTAATGAATAAACCTGTCTTAGACGACACTATTATATATTGAGAATCTAAAGAAAATGTAAACTACTGGAGCTCGAACATGGTTCAGAACGCTAGGGAAACTCTCGTCAAATTGATCATCAAGGAGAATCCTGAGATCACTCATATCTTAGGAGACACTACTATTGAGTTCAATGAGAAACTCGATCTCATCAAACGGGTCCTTCTTCGACTCTTGAAGGAACATCCCAAAGCTTATGCCTATTATACGGGAAAGGAGCATGGGGAGAAGGCCTACTTCAAACTCTCCTGGAGAGATTTCGCCTTCATCAGGATCCTCGATTATCTCGAGCATGAGGGAGAGAGCTTCGAAGACCAGAACCTCCATGGAAAGATAGTCCTATCTCACCCCTTCGCACTCTTACAAGATGCAGTGCAGAGAGGCAACTATCGTGCGACTGCAGACTTCTACGAGGACCTACTCCATCTACTCAGACAACTCAATGGGATAGATCGTCCCGAGATCCCTTCGAGGCAACAGGTCCTTGACTGGATGGCACGGCATCCAAGCGGACTCGATGATGATATCATCCAGATGAGGAACAAGAACAAGCAACGGATCATGAGACTCCTATTCGAAGATATGAAGGCAGGCAAACAGACAGAGAGGTTCTCACTACCACCGGATACCGATGAACATACTGCGATCAAGCAGATCGAAGCCTGGTGGGAGAATGATATCTTCCATCTCAGTTATGCTATCAAGGGAGTCGATGAGCTGCAGAAGTACCTTGATGACTCCTTATCAGATGAGACCTTGAGGATCATGACCGAAGCGACCAAGAAGGGAATCCCCATCTTCGTCACTCCCTACTTCCTCTCCATGTTATTGATTCGTCCCTACAAGAAATACACCCATGCAGATTCAGCGATCAGAGACTATGTGCTCTATTCCCAGGAACTCGTTGATGAGTTCGGTAATATCTCAGCCTGGGAAAAAGAGGATATCATGGAGCCGGGGAAGCCGAATGCGGCAGGCTGGGTCCTCCCTTCGAACAATATCCATAGACGTTATCCCAATGTTGCGATCTTCATCCCCTCGACCATGGGCCGTGCCTGTGGTGGCCTCTGTGCATATTGTCAGAGGATGTATGACTTCCAGAATGGAAGATTCAACTTCGATCTCGAAAGACTCAAACCCCATGTAGGTTGGGAAACAAGACTACAGAAACTGATGAAGTACTTCGAAGAGGACTCTCAGTTACAGGATATCCTCATTACCGGTGGGGATGCCATGATGAGCTCTATCGAATCTCTGGGGCAAGTTCTTGATGCAGTCTATACGATGGCAGAACATAAGATCGAGGCAAACAGAACGCGAGCGAGCGGAGAGAAGTATGCAGAGATCGTTCGGGTACGTCTAGGTACCAAGATCCCGATCTATCTCCCTCAAAGGATCTCGACACAACGGGTAGCCCTCCTGAAGGAGTTCAAGGAGAGAGCAGAGAAGATCGGTATCAAGCAGTTCATCATACAGACCCATTTCTCGAGTGCCATGGAGATCACCCCCTCCTCAAGGATCGCAGTATCACGATTGCTCTCCGCAGGTTGGATCGTGACCAATCAGGAGGTCTTCACCGTCGCAGCTTCGAGAAGGGGCCATACTGCGAAACTGAGAGAGACGCTCAATAGCATCGGGGTCCTTCCCTACTATACCTTCACCGTCAAAGGATACCATGAGAACAAGCACTACTTCGCCAATAATTCCAGATCCATCCAGGAACAGGTCGAAGAGAAATCGATCGGTAGAGTCGATCCGAAATACTACAGTCAGATCAGAGGTTTTATGAAATCTCCGACTCATATGATAGAGCAGATCGAAGAGATCAGGAATGCAGAGGAGATACCGTTTCTCGCAACAGACAGGAATACGATAAACCTCCCTGGTGTCGGGAAGAGTAACACCTACAGGACCATCGGGATCACGGAGAACGGAAGAAGGATCCTATCCTTCGAACAGGACCACAGCAGAGCACACAGCCCTATTGTTGAGACGATGAACAGGGTCATCATCATAGAGTCCAAATCTGTAGCATCCTATCTCAGACAATTGGTCGTCAATGGTGAGAGACATGAGGAATATGAGAGTATCTGGGGATATTCAGCTGGATATATCGAACCTCGGATCCCAATCTATGAATACCCAGGATATCCCTTCACCATCACCAAGGAGTTCACCAACCTCGAGTTGAAACCTGAGCAGAGAGAGACCCACCAGAGTAGAGCCATCGAGGTGGAGTTCACCGATATCGATCACGATATCAATGAGGGTTATACAGACTAATCTATGAGTTCTGTTTCTGGACTACCTCATCAGAGATAAGGGAATCTACTAAGAACTCCATCCTGTTCGCGACATTGACTTCACTCATCCCTGAATCCATATCGAGAAAGAGAAGATTCAATTGTGGATAAAGTGTGCGAATCCTCTTCTCTACCCCTTTAGCGATGACATGGTTAGCAATACAACCAAAGGGCTGTAGACAGACGATCGTATCTACCCCCTCCTCTGCAAATGTCACGATATCACCGGAGAGAAGCCAGGTCTCACCGAACTGATTGATCAGGTCTATGATACTTTCCGCCCTATGAGCCATCTTCTTGATCGAGTGGAATGGAGTCAACTCACCATCGAACTGTTTGAGTATATTGTTCGCCCTTGAGAAGAACCGGTCTACATATCCCTCGGCTCTTGAAAGCAAGTGAATGATAAACAGTTTCACCTCTTCGATATTGTTCTTAGCATTGTACTGAGTCGAGATCAGAGGTATCAGGAAGAAGTCTATAAGAGGTGGGACTTCAGGCTGGATTCCCTTTGCTATGAGCCAGTCAGTTGTATAGAGATTCCCAAAGGGATTGAACTTCACATAGATCTCACCTACGATCCCCACCTTGGGGATATCGGGTCGATCATGCATGGGAAGAGCATTGAACGCATCGACTGCCTCTTCAAGGAGTCTGAACATCTTCTTCTGGGATTTATGGTCTATTATTCTCTTACCTTTATCAAGATAGATGTTCACCAATTTCATAGCTGAACCCTTCTCGACCTCTCTTACCGCAGCATAGTAGTAGAGCTTCGCAAGGACATCTCCATAGACCATCCCGTAGAGCCCAGTAAGGGTGAACGGGAGTTTCCTGACAGAGAAGCCAGGCTGGTCATTGAGCATCCTACTCGACCTGTTGTTCGTCGAGGCTGTCACTACAGGAATATCATCATAGCCGGCTCTCACCAGCGCCCGTTTCAATAGAGACACATAGCTAGAAGCACGACATTGACCACCAGTCTGAGTCAACCCGACTGCAACGTTCTTCAGGTCGTATTTACCGCTACGTAAAGCTTTTATGAGATCTCCGATGACAATGGTGGCAGGGTAACAGATATCATTGTTAGAATATCTGAGACCAAGTTCGATGCTTTCTCTGTCTGCCATGGGGAGTACATCGATCGTATAGCCCTGATGCCTGAATGCAGCGATGATGAAGTCTGTATAGAAGGGAGAGAACTGTGGTGCAATGACCGTTCGCTTCTTATCTTTCTTCGTGAAGATCCTAGTCTGGATCCGTTCGATCTTAGACCCCTTGAAATTCATCTTTCTCCCCTTGAGAGATTCTATGAGAGATCGTACACGAAGTTTCACAGAGCCGGGACTTGTCATCTCATCGATCTTGATGAGTGTCGGATTCTTACCATACTGATTGAGGATCGATTTGACCTCATCGACAGTGATGGCATCAGGTCCACACCCAAAAGAGTTGAGTTGAATGACTTCGACATTATCTTGATGTCCTGCCCAACTAGCAGCATGGTAGAGTCTGTTAGGATAGGTCCATTGAGTCAATACCTGAACATCTCTAAGCTTCTGTTGTGGCGGCAGTGGAACTGAATCCTCAGTGATCACATCGAAGCCGAGAGCACTCACGATCTCAGGAATCTTCATGTTCACGAAGGGGTCTATATGATAGGGACGCCCGAGAAGAAGAATCACCTTCCTCCCCTCATGTTCAGCATCTTTGATGATCTTCTCAGTCCTGTTTCTCAGCTCTGCTTTTACACTCTCACTCTCTTTGATAGCCTTCCGAACAGCATTGGCCACAACATCCTTGGGGACACCTAACTCACTGAAGTAGCTGATGCTACGTTTGATCAGAAGTTTCTTTCTGTCGAAGCTGAAGGAGGGATTATCGAGAGGAACACCATACCGTGTATTAGGATCGATAGATGATTCTATCACCTGTGGATAACCTGTGACTACAGGGCAATTATAGCTGTTCAATACATTACTGTACTCTTCTTTGGTGTACCTGATCTTCGGGTAGAAGATACGATCAACACCCTTCTCAACCAGATTGAGAATATGGCCGTTCGTGATCTTCGCCGGGAAGCAGATATTCTCTGACATCACGGAACTATACCCTTTAGTCACAAGGTCCTGTGTTGAAGGATCTGAGAGAACGACTTCGAATCCACAGGAGGTGAACAGAGTATTCCAAAAGGGGAAATCGTCCCAGATATTCAAGACTCTCGGGATACCGATCCTACCCCTGCTCGAAGTCGTCACCGGGGAACCTGATCTACTGAAGAGCAACTCTCGTTTGATCTCGGGAAGGTTCACTCCGGTACGGGAGCCCCTTGCCTGATTAGAGAATATCTTCTCGCACTTGTTACCGGTATAGAACTGAGCTTTTGTGCCATCTTCTTTCTTTCTCTCTGGATAGGAAAGCCGTACGACTGCGCATAGATTCTCACACCCTCTACAAGTTAGGTTCTTCTTCTCATAGGCTGCAGCAAGTCCAAGATTCTCCCATCCGATGAAGGAGGATTCAACTGACTTCTCCTGTTTCTGATAGAGGTCTCTCGAAAGGAGTGCCGCACCCCAGGCTCCCATCAACTCAGAACGGTCAGGCCTGATCACTGATCTTCCTGCGACCAGTTCCATCGCACGTAGGACTGCAGGATTCCTGAAGGTTCCCCCCTGCACTACGATATGCTCTCCAAGACTCTTTGGATCTGAGATCTTAAGGACCTTATTGAGACAGTTCTTGATGACCGAATAGGCAAGACCTGCTGAGATATCACCGAGGGCTCCACCCTCTCGGAGGACCTGTTTCACTTTGGAGTTCATAAAAACCGTACATCGAGTACCTAGATCATAGGGATTATCTGCAAGACATGCTGCAGCAGCGAAATCCTGGACTGTCGTACTCATCGATTTAGCGAATGTCTCGATGAACGATCCAGACCCTGAAGAGCAGGACTCATTCAATTCGATGTTCTGTATGATTCGATCCTTGACTGTTATCGCCTTCATATCCTGTCCACCGATATCCATGATGAACGAGACATCGGGTTCGAAGAACCGTGCCCCCCTATAGTGGGCTATCGTCTCGACATAGCTGTCATCCAGATCGAAGGCGAACTTGATAAGGTCCTCTCCATAACCTGTTGAGGCTGTCCTTACCAGATTGACCGAAGAACCGCTTTCCTTGATCTTCTGAGCTAACTCCTGAAGACCACCCAAGACGGTATCTACCGGATTACCCTTATTTGAGGAATAGTAGGTAAAGGCTAACCTACCATCTTCATCGATCAAGACGATCTTCGTCGTAGTAGAACCTGAATCGATCCCGAGGATGACATCCTTACCATCAAGGTCTTTGAGTTCAACCTGCTTGATCTTATAACGATCGAATCTCTTCTCCCAGGCATGGAATTCATCAGCATTGGCAAAGAGTCTCGGTAACGTGGCAGCTGCTGCAAGTTTGATGTTCTGTGAAGCAGAGATCTTCTTGATCAGATCACCTATCGAGAAGGGTACCCCCCGTGTCTTTGCCCGTAGTGCGGCACCGGCAGCAGGGATGAACTCAGTAGTGAGTTTCACATCTATCTTCTGAGGATCGACTACATCATCTTCTGTGAGGCCCAGGACTTCAAGGAAGGTCTCTTTGAGCATAGGTTGAAAGGTGAAGGGACCACCGGCAAAAAGAAGTTTCGGTGTTATATCCATACCTCGGGCAAGGGCGCTGATAATCTGGAATGATACTGACCGGTATATCGATGCTGAGATATCGGAGGGTGGTACATCCCGACTGATCAGGTTCTGAATGTCAGTCTTGGCAAACACACCACAACGCGATGCGATCGGGTGACAGGTCTTATGTTCTCTAGCGACGTCGCTGAGTTTAGAGACCGGTACATTCAGGAGTTCTGCCATCTGATCGATAAAGGCTCCAGTCCCGCCTGCACAGTTACCGTTCATCCTGATGTCAGGTTTCAAGTTGTCATCAAAGAAGATGATCTTCGCATCCTCACCACCAAGATCGACGAAGGTCCGAACCTCAGGAAGGTACTGTTTCACGACCTCTCCTGATGCTACGACCTCCTGAACGAACGGAAGTTCTGCCTTCTCTGCGACCCCCATCCCAGCAGTCCCTGTGAACAGGACAGAAATGGTATCATCTAGATCGATTATCTCTTTTATCTTATCGAGCATCTTGAGCAGTATCGTGAATACCTCTGCATTATGTCTCTGATAGTCACTCATGAGGATCTTACCCTCTTCAGTCGTGAGAATGACTTTGGCCGTTGTAGAGCCTATATCTATACCTAAGTAATAGTTCTTCATTTTATTCACCTCAGTAATGAGTTAAGCAGTATAGTACCGAATAATATGAATTCTCTCAAGAGATGTACTCTTACACTAATAGTTATTTTTCAAACTAAATATAGAATCAAAAATCATGGTATAATCAACACATCATGGATAAAGTGCCTCAGATAGTCCTCATAGGATCAACACATAAACATCTCGGGAAGACAACGCTAATCTGTTCTTTCATTAGACAATTGAGAGAGGAACACCGTATCGCTGCGATAAAGATCATTCCGATTTGTGATGATGCTTGTTCAATTGAGGAGGTCTCAAAGAAACCTGAAGATCGAGGAGACACTAGGAAGATGAGAGCCGCAGGTGCGGATCATGTCTACCTCATAAGGTCCCACAACGATAGGATCGGAGAGGCGATAGAAAAATTATTGGAGTTAATCTCAGTAGAGGGTATCGATCTTATCATCCTAGAATCAACAAGTGCGAGGTCCTTCATCGAACCCGACTGCTTCATCCTTTTATCTAGTGACCATTCAGAACAGAAGAGTTCAGCAAGAGAATCAGCCCCTCTCGCTGATCATCAAATCAATATAGACTCAATGGATCTGGATTCTATCAGTATCCTCTCAGATACTGATGGGATCCGGATCTCCTAGGATCAATGACTGAGGAATAGATCGAAGAGATTCTCTATACCGCTAGTCTCCGCCCGATAGAATTCGGTAAAACCGCAATTCGTACAGGATATGGTATTGAACCTCTTACTCTGGACATCAAGGAATTTCGAGAGTCCTCCACCGGTAGCCGCCATCTGATCTGTCTGATATCCTGTATTACCACATTTAGGGCAAGTCCAACTGTTTTCCATTTGATCCTCCATGATTTCTTATCTTTCATTTGAGTATATCATATGAGAGAAGATAAGTTCATGGGATCTTCATCAGCTATCGAGTCTCTCATGTTGAGCATCGATCCCCTTGCTAGGAGCATGGCCATAGACTCTATCTTTCACGACGAGGTTAGTGATATCCTTTTCGAAGATCCTGTTGAACAGGATATCATGTCCCATACATAATCCGATAGTGACAGCGAGGTCCACACCCTGTGCATTAAGCTGAGAGGCCTGATTCACTGGATTACAGGATACGCCTGGAAGATCACTCTCCCTGTTGATATCCTTCTGGGCCACTCCTCCGACCGTACAGGAGACCCCGACGACGGGAACCTTTGCAGCCTTGAAGAGTCGTTGTACCTTCATCGCAAGCGGTTCCATCCCATAACAGTAGGCAAGCCCGACCCTCTTATAGCCCATAGTCTTTGCGAACTCGATGACCTCTTCGATCCTTGAGAGTTCACCAGCCCTTCCCCCATCGACGAGGTAGGCTGCCTTCTGGACGATCTCTTGTTGTTCATCGGCATGGTAGAGCTCAAGACTCTTTGTGGTATCGAAGCTCTCTATCCCGCAGGATACCGTCGACCTGCAGGATTTGTTCTTACATGCTAGACAGTTCATACTATAGCTGTTTAGAGATCGTGATCGCGGCGATCGTACCATCTGCAACAGCGGTAGTTATCTGTCTATAGGCTTTAGATCTCACATCACCGACTGCATATACCCCATCGAGGTTCATCTTCATCGACTCATCCGCATCAAGGTAACCCCACTGATCAAGAGTAAGTTCCTCAGAGAAGGAGTCTATGTTCGGGAGGAATCCTACGAAGACGAAGATTCCAGCGCTCTTGAGCTCTTTGAGCTCTCCAGTCTTGAGATCTTCGACAACAACTCCCATATCCATTGTCCCATGTTTCTTGAACTCTCTTGGTTCATGCTCGAAGAGGATCTCGATCTTAGGATTGTCAAAAGCCTCCTGCTGAGCTGCCATGTTCGCCTGAAGTTCTGCGAACTGGTGAACGATCGTCACCTTCTTGGCGAATCTGGTAATGAATAAAGACTCTTCGATAGCGGAATTACCTCCACCGATGACAATAACCTCTTTATCATCGAAGTATTTTGCATCACAGGTAGCACAGTAGGAGATACCATTACCCCGATATTCGTTCTCTCCTGGAAGTCCGAGGGGTCTCGGTCTTGAACCGGTCGCGATGACGATATGCTTAGCCTTGATAGTCTCTACTCCATCGATGACAACCTGCTTCTTCTCAAGATCGATATCTGAGACGTCCACAGCTACACGATATTCGACTCCATTAGCCTTAGCCTGTTCACTCATGAAGTGTGAGAGCATGAATCCCGGTTGTGGGTCGACGAATCCAGGATAGTTCGATACCTGATGAGTAGTTGCTACATATCCACCAGGAAGTGCAGGATCGACAAGAATGACCTTGGCATGAGCCTGAGCAAGATAGATCCCGGCAGTCAGTCCTGCAGGTCCTCCTCCAAGCACTATGACATCGCTCTTAGTCTCTATAGGTGTGATCTCAGCTTTGACCTCTTTGACCTCTTGCTCATTCAAGAGTGAATCAAGATTCTCCATCAGAGCAGATCTCTTGATCCCTCCACTGAGTCTATCACCTACGAGTTCACCCTTCTCATAGAAGAGGACCGTAGGGGATCCTGTGACATCAAGCTCTTGTGCAAGCTCTTTATTCCCCTGTCTGAAGATCTTCACGAAGGAGATATGGTTACCATAGAGCTCACTGAGTGCCTCATATTTAGTTGCTAACGCTTCACAAGGAGGGCATTCTGTCGAATAGAAATCTACGACGACCCTCTCTTTGTTCAGTACCTCATCCTTATAATCTGCTGCCTGTATCTCTTTAATCTTTCCAGCCATTGTTCTCTCCTAATATATCTGTTCTTTTAGCTTAATCTTGTGTTAATTGCTGGAAATAGAGTGATAACCCCATGCCCAACAGCTTATCTACCGGTCTACAATCAGAGGACTGAATACAACCGGTTCTATTCTTTGCCACCGAACCACAACCACCTCCACAAGCTAGTTGTAATCCACAGTCTTTACATTCGGGAATCGTAGTCACATCTCGTTCTTCCCATTGTTCGATAATATCATCGGCTCTTGTCACCTTCGGGTAGAAGGTCCCGAGTACCTCATCGTCCTTTCCGACCGTCGCTGTACAGGAGTAGATCCTACCTGAAGAATCGAAGGCCCATTCGGTCTTACAGGCCGGACAGGAATCGAAAAGAGGGTCTGGCATCTCACCATGCTCGAAGAGGAACTTCGACAGGGAATATGCAGGGGTATGAAAGGTCAGGAACTCTGGATGTTCTTTGATCATCTCATACAGATCCTCATAGAGACTCACCCGATCGTAGAGTTTTGATTGATCCGATTGGCAACTATGAAGCTCATAGTTTCGTCCAAGCTGAGTCTTGAATAGAGGATTCTCACTCCACCCCCTTTCGGTCGCAAAATGTGCGAGCTCAATAAGGTGAGGGAAGTTCTCTTTATCTACGACAGCTCTCAGATTAATAGGGATCCCAGCCTCAAGAGCGGCATCGATCCCCTCGATGATCTGAGAGAATGTCCCCGCCCCACCGTGGAGCATCCTTCTCTGATCATGGATCTCCTGTGGCCCATCGACGGTGACCTGGATCTCTTTGATGAATGCATCAGAGAAAAGCGGTACATAGTCTTTAAGAGTATAACCATTGGTCACGATCGCTATCCCGAGAGATCTTTTCGTAGCCTCTTCCAACAGTTTAGCGATATTCTTCTTCGTTGGTTCATTCGAGAGCAGCGGTTCTCCTCCGAAGATCGTGATATATTTATCTCTACCGGCAAACTCTCTATCAACATAGGAGAAGAACGCATCTATGATCTCAGGCTGATAGGCTAGACTCTGTTCAGTATACTCTGCCTGATAGCAGTAGGAGCAGGAGAAGTTGCAGGCATAGGTGGGAACATAGAAGATCTGAATCTCATCGGCATCTCTTTCATCTATGAAATCCAGGTATGCACGCTTATAGGCTCTGCTCTCCTCTTGGGGATCCACAAGGTAACCCTTCTCGATCAGGTCTGCCTCATTCTCATATTCACCCTTCAAGAAGGCCTCTGCTGTAGCAGCCTCCATGATGTCTGCCTGCTTTGTCAGGGGGTTGATGATGAAGTACTCCTGAGAGTCTTTGAGTCTTCCAAATAGAAGATATTTTGATTTTTCCATGAATGTCATCCTTTTCCGGTCAAAGATGGCAGACAGCCTGTAAGCCAGACTGTCTGCCTAAAAAACTTAGTCGTGGCAACCTGCTACCACTTTTGAATTCTTAGCGCAGCACTGAGCTACCGCTTTCTGCTCTGCAGGTCGTTTTTTGATAAGTGTTCTCATCAAATTCCTCCTATAGACTAAGGTCTATTACCTATTTATCATCCAGGGTAGGTTTATACCCCAGGATAGTCCAACTCACTACTTCGATCGCCCCTTTCGGATAGGCTTCACTCTCCTCGAGAACCTGCACATCCAAAAATCCTGCTTTTTGAAGCTGTTCACTATAGAGTTCTTTCGTTACCGACCCAGCCCAGCATTCTGCCACTGCAGCGGGATCGTTCCGATACTCTTCAGGTACTGGTTGTAACGAGAAGATGTCGCTGACGGTGAATCTCCCACCAGGCTTCAGTACTCTGAAGACCTCATTCCAGACCGTCTGCTTGTCATTCGCATGATTGATAGTACAGTTCGAGATCAGGAGATCAACCGTATCACTCTCAAGTGGTATCGTCTCCAGATCAGATTTGATGAAATCCACATTCGTGACACCCAATCTTGCAGCTTGTCTCTCTGCCTTTGCCAACATCCCATCTGAGATATCGACACCAAAGACGAAGCCCTGAGCCCCTACCGATTCGGCGAGTCTGAGGACATCTGTTCCTCTTCCACTACCGAGATCGACACAGATCTCTCCGTTGGTCGCATTACTATGATTGATAGCTCCTCCACATGAGAGGCAGCAGCTAGTCTCTGCTAATTCAGAATATCTGATGTTTATCGCATTCGTTGTCTGTGTATTCATCTCCTGTACTTCTCCTACATCACTTTCAAGAGGAGAGATAACCCCTCTTGTATCTTTTTCTGTTCTTCAGGGGTAAGACCTGAACTCAAACGTTGTTCACAGGCAAGCTTCTCTTTGATGAGATCTTGATAGCATTCATTCCCAGAATCAGACAGTGAGAGTTTCACCGCCCTACGATCGACCTCATCGGGAATCACCACGATGAATCCACGTTCTTTCAATCGGTTGACGACCCTACTGCCTCTTGAGGTTGATAGACCAATCTCCTCTGCGATCTCTTTGAGTGAGATACCACCATGCATCGCTATCATACTAAGACAACTCACATCACGTGCAGTCAGGTTATGGGTCTTGCCGATCTCTTCGGCGAATGAACATCTGCTTTTTAATTCCAGGATCGAATCTATCATATACTTCCCTTTATAGTTGCCATTAGCAATTATTGTTAATAGCAATTATATAAGTATTATGTTTTTTGTCAAGTACTTTTATTCTTCGTGGTTATTCACTGAACCCCTTAGACAGTAAGACCCTTTAAGAAGTAGTGTCAAACTCTATGTGTTCTACTGTTATATTACAGTTGTTTCTCATCTAATTACATCTTTATATCTAGATATGATTGGTTCTACATGATAGAGTTGATCATTCCAAACAAGGTGTTATGGTGTTATGATACAGCAAATCGTACCAATATTCCTCGTGATCTCCTTCGGTTTTGTGCTCTCGCTTCTGCGAGTAGCTTCTAAAGATTGGGTTCCTGTTCTCAATAAGTTCGGACTTTATGTGGGCTTTCCTATTCTGATCTTTGTGAATATGATCGAGTTAGACCGAGAACTACTTATCTCACAACTTCCGGTAGTAGGTATCACCATAGCGATCATCTGCACCTTCATGCTAATCACCTACCTCACAATCAGAGTCTTTCAGGTACCGCTCTCGATCGGCACCCTCTTAATCGTAGCCGTGTTCAATGGGAATACGGGATATCTTGGATTCCCCCTCATAACTGCCATCATACCAGGTAGTGAACCGACGATAGGTCTGATAGTCGCAGCCTATACGATATCACTCTATACCGTGGGAATATTTCTTTTGGATTCATTGACAGGTGAGAATAGATCCCCTGCTGCACAATTCAGGCAGATCATCACCAGCCCCTTTCTTATAGCTATCATCTGCGGGGTCATCGTGATCTATACAGAGATCCAGCTGCCGGAGCCGCTGATGAGCTCCTTCTATATGATAGAAGCAGCTGCAGGTCCGGTGGTACTAGTGAGTCTTGGGATATTCATGTTTCGAAAAATATCGATCAGATCTATCCTCCTCCCCTTTTTGCTTCTGTTCGTTGTGAAGATGGTCGTATTCCCTGCAGTCTTCATGTTCACCGGCTCGATCCTATCGTTAGGGAAAGCCTTTCAGATAGCCTCCCTAGAGGCTGCGATGCCCTCGGCAGTGAGTATCTTCGCCCTGAGTGACCGATACCCTTTCGACAAGGAGCTAGCTGCCTCGATGATAGTCATCTCTACGCTTATCTCACCTCTCCTCTTCCCTATGTATGTCGCACTGATCTCTTAGAAAACTTATCTGAAAAACGAAATCAGCATGTTTGCATTAGCTGCTTTTTATGATACTAATGCTGTACTAATAGAAGGTGAGAGGTTCTCATGATAGCGCAGATTCTACCCGTATTCCTGATAATCGTTTTTGGATTCTTCCTGAGTATTATCAAGATAGCTCATGATTCATGGGTCCCGATCCTCAACAAGTATGGACTCTATATAGGATTCCCAATACTGATCTTCTCGAACCTCATCGATATCGACAAGGAGGTGCTTGCACATCAGGTACCTACCCTTGTGACCACTCTAGCCATTATCTGCGCCTTCATGTTGCTCGCCTATTTTCTCATAAGAGCCTTTCATATACCGAAAGAGATCGGGATGGTCATCCTGATTGCGGGGTATTTTGGAAATATAGGGTATCTTGGTTTTCCGCTGATCACATCGATAGCACCCGAGACGGGAGCTACCATCAGTATCATCACGGCAGCCTACAGTATCAGTCTATTCACCTTAGGCCTCTTTCTTCTTGAGACCCTCTCAGGAGAGGAAAAACACATTTCAGAGATCTTGAGACAGATCATCTCGAGCCCTTTTATCATAGCTATAGCGGGAGGTCTTATCGTAGTCCTGTTACAGATCAAGCTTCCTCAACCGATACTGAAGACAGTGAAGATGATCGAAGGCTCTGCATCACCGGTAGTGCTCATCGGGCTCGGTATCTTTATGCATAGGAAGATATCACTGAAGAAACTCTGGAAGCCTATCGCTGCCTTAGCGACTCTCAAGATGATCATCTTCCCTGCTGTGTTCTTTCTTGTTTCAAGACTCTTACCTCTTGGGGAGTCTTTCGATGTGGCAATATTGGAGGCATCGATGCCGGTAGCGATCACCGTGTTCGCCCTGAGTGATCGATTTGATATGGACAAGGAGCTCATCATATCACTGATCATCCTCACAACGGTCATCACTCCCTTCGTCTTTCCCTTTATGGTCTCTATCCTCTAGAGTGCAGGAAATCGGTAACGAACCGCCGAACTGAATCAAGTCCGACCTCTTTCGGATCAAGCTCATCTAGCTTGATGAGAAGAGGCTCTCCCTCTTCAGGATCATTACTTCTCAGATCATCCCAGTTCTTGACTCTGCAGATATAGACGATATCAAGTGTATCGTAGAGGACCCCTCCGAATAGATATTCATTACAGTAGGTCTTCGGATGAACCTCATAGGAGGAGACATGGAGATTGGTCTCTTCATAGACCTCCCGGATCATAGCGATCTCAGACCGTTCCCCGGGATCCACGAACCCACCGGGAAGATCAAGGGTCCCTTTAGCAGGCTCCCGTGCTCTTCTGATCATGAGGATGGTATCCTCATCCTTCATGATGACAGCCATGGTACTTGCAGCAGCATTCCTGAAGAACTCGAAGCCACAGGTCGTACAGCCGAACTGTTTGGTCTTCAGTTGCCCCGTTGGTGACTTATCTATCTTCTTCGGTTTAAAGGTCGGTGCCCCACATGCGGGACAATACATGAGTTTTTTAAAGGGATAGGCTAAACCGTTCATGCTCAAAATACCACCTGTTTCTCTTTCTTATCTCCTATTATTACGATAATCCTCAAGATTTCAAGAAGAATCTTTCCGGATCAATGATTGTCCTTGAATCAGTTCTACAGTAATATGTTGATTATATGAGAGCTTCTGATATCACAAGACGTATCACCTCTATGATCGAAGGATTCGATCACACAATCTCACCAGAAAAGATCATTGAACCTTTCAGAGGAACAGTCTCTACCCTTGAATGTGATTATAACGAACTCATCAAGATCTCTCAGCAGCGCGAACGGTACAATCCCTCTTGGGCCTTCTCCTACGCCCATGAGAAACTACAGCATGAACTCTCCCATATCTTCACGAAAAAGGTAAAGGACCAGATACTCGGACATGCAGAGGCCCATAAGAATCGAGAGCGTAAGGATGTCATCCTCACTAAGTTCTCAGTGATCGAACAACACCTGACGACCAAGATCAAGAAGACTGCGAATTATTCAAGAGCCTTCAAGACCGCTACCTTCCTGATCTCTACAGCAGAGATCCTCCTCACTTTCTTGATCGTGGTCTTAGTGACCCAGATATCACAGGCAATCAACAAGGCAGTATCCATCCCGCAGATGAGTATCATCTTCATCGGAGTGTTCGGACTAGTGAGGCTCTTCTTAGAGAAAGGCAAGAACCGTTTTCTCTATTCTTGGAGATGGAACATGTACCTAGATACGATAGATACCGCCTATCATGGGTTGATAACCATGTCCGCTACGACCTGCATGCTAGCTTTCTATATGAAAAGAGGGACTTTCCTAGAGGATATCGATGATCTTCTCGAGAAAAGTCTCGAGGAACTCTCAAGAAAGCCCTCAAAAGAGGAGAAGTATGCACGCAGGACCTCACATCAGATAGCCAGAAAGAAGCTAGAGGTATCAGAGAGGATCTCCCGACTTACCCAACGCCTTGATACACAGACTGTACATGCTATCATGGGACTAGAGAGTAAAGAGCCTATAGAGAAAGAGGCTAGGGTCCCCTATAAAGCGATACTAGGCAAGATTAAACGGTCATTCAGACGGAACGCATAAAACACCCCTTATCTCATATATAATATAGTGACAATTAACTTCAAGTGGAGTATATTGATATTGTATTTGTAATGATTACAAGTTAAAAGAGGGAAACCAATGAAAAAAAGTTTAAGAAGTCTCATAATTCTCAGTATCTCACTGTTGCTCGTATCTATGTTGACCTCATGTGAGTACTATTCAAGTAGTGGAACAGATCGAGATCTTGAGACGTTGACAGTATTGAATGCCAATCTCACATCTGTGATGACTCTTCTAGCCTCAGATCTCGATATAGAGAACAGATCCTTGAATCTTTCACTATCTGAAGAGCCTCAGATCGAAGAGGATCAGGCGAGATCCTTGAATCCATCTGCTGGAGATATTCCCTCGATCTCAACCGATGTCTATGACTACCTTCATGATGATTCGGGAACCATATTGACACCTGCTCAAGTATACACTCTGTATGAATCTGGTAATTCAGCATACGTACCAGGTAAGCCGAACAAGAAGGTCCTTATCACTAATTTCTATGGAGATGAGGGGTTAGAGGCCTATTTCAAGATGACAAAGAAGGGTACTACTGAATATTATATAGAACTCTTCATCTATGACCATTCGAACCTCTACCTGAAATATGAATATGAGAAGTATCTCGTAAAAGCCGATGATACAAGCTGGGCCTTCTATGAAGAGAATGGTGTCGATAAAGGCTTCATCTCATTAGAATCTGTCTATTACGATAAGTCCTATGTCGAGAAAGAGGTCTTGGATGCCAGCTATACATATGCTGACTCTGCAGATGCTCAGACAGTATATACCATAACAACTCCTGCAATCACTGCAGCGAACGAGAATCTCTATACCTACACTATCACCGACCATTGGGATAATTCAGCGGTCACTTTAGAGAATGATGCTACAGACCTAGACCCTCCCGCAAGAACCCGTACTGGTGGTGATTATTTCGTACAGACCTATGGTACTGGAAATGTGACTCAGGATAATAACGGATTTGGTGATTTTCAGGTCAAGACCTATTATGCTGAATACAATAACCAGAACAATAGAGATGCAGTCTCCTATATTCTCCAACCGATCATGACAAAGAAGGGAAAGACTCAATCGGATAACTGGTTCAGGACCGTTGTACGTTCTCAGGCAGTCTATGCTGATAATTCACTCCAATCAAAGAATATCAACTCCCTCAAGGTCTCCTCTTGGAGAAATGATAATCCCTATCAATATGAGACTCAAGAGATCGTGATCGGTTTGAAGAATACGAGCTCTAACCTACTGACCTATTCGCAGGTTGATAAGATCTATTCCAACTCATTAAGTGCTAACCCCTGGAAACATACGATCATGGAGTTAGATGAGATAAACGCAACAGGGACTAACGTGAAGTATAGTGGTACCTATCGTGTCATCTACACTGGAGGATCCTCAGATAACTACTCTGTAAGCTATAAGAATGGTGTTCTCAAGATGTCCTATACAGGCTGGACTAGAGGATTCTTCGGTCCTGATATCTCTCTCGATCTTTCTCAGATCCAGGAAGATGGATCATTCTCGATCAACCTTCCTGCCGGAGGGCTCTTCACTGGTCAATATGATTCTGGGGTCCTTGTAGGTTATTTTACAGAAAGAGGTTCAACACCAAAAGAGATCAGGATCTTCTCTGGTAGTGTTTATCTAGATGGAGAGCTTGTCGAATAGCGAAAAAGATGGGGGCCTTCTTTCAAGGTCCCCTATCACTCATCCATGAGATTCTTCATCATATGACTCATATCCTGTAGAAAGAGGATAGTCATTTTAAGTGCAAGATCCTTCCTCTGCTCTTTCTGCTTATCACTCCAATCATCAGGAAGCATCCCTGGCGTCTCTGTATAGGTTCTGTCAGATATGGCATACAGATAAATACTCGTACTGAGGTGTTTCCTCTTCATGATTTCTGATATGACTTTTGAACGATACTCTTCACCTAGATCTATAAGACTCGTATGGTATGCAATATCCTGAAAAAGATGTAATAACTCACCTAAGGTTGTAATAAGCCGAAATCTCTGTTTCTGTTGGTGGAAATCTGCTGCCTCTAGTAGCCTCTCCTGCAGGGCTAACTCAATGAGTTCTCGGCTTTCATCCTGACTAGCATAGAGAGGTCGGAGACCAAACTGCTCAGGATTCCTTCTCATCCTTCGGCGACCTTCCATCCGGGAAGAGCATCTTTCAAGTCTCTTCACTATCTGTTCAGATAAATCTGGGTATACCTGTTGTAACCCATACCGTGTGATCGACCGATGTTCGGATCTCTGCATCTAAAGACTCCTACGTATCAGAGGTACTATTCTTAAATCGCCAGCCACGTCTCTTTCCCTGTGGACGTCCAGATCCAAGCCCTCTTCTCGGACCACAATCATAAGAGGAAGGATCATGATCTTTATGGTGCCTGCCTCTTCTCGGATGATGTGTAATCTCTTGATATCTATCAGCAGTCAATTTCCATACATATATAGAAGATGCCACTTTCTCATCGATCGCAATGGTGGACCCATCACATTCAACGACGATAGAGGGCTGAACCTGATGAATCTTCAAGACTGTCCCAGGTCGAATCTGTAGGTTATCGAGAAGATGTAGTTGATGATCATTCTCTGCATTGACTGCGACGACCCGGCCAGACTCCTCAGGTTTCAGTTCAAGGAGTGATACTGAAGGACTCTTGATCATCTTCTGTTCTGCCTTACAACATTCCCCCGGGGGTATCGGTAAGCCGTCGGGGCATCGTCTTGGATGACCTAATAACGTACAGATACCATCTATAAGATCGGTGTCGATTATATGCTCGAACTCACAGGCAGCCATCTCATAATCTTCGATCCTCAACACATCGTAAAGCAGACGTTCAGCGATTCGGTGTGCCCTGATCAGTGTACGACCCTTTTTCCAGCCTTCATCCGTATAGGTGATCGCTCCCTTCTCATCGGTAGATATCAGGTCAAGCTTCAGTAATTGATCGAAATAGTTCTGATCATAATCTGTGGAGAAGTAGTCTTTCACAGAGGTTATCGTACACTCACCACGTTCGGTGAGCATCCAGATCGCCTCAATATATTCATCAACCATCTTTGATTCTTTCGTTGCCATGCTATACCACCTTTAGAATAGTCCCGGTACCGATCTCAGTAAGAAGTTCAATATTCCAGCCAACAATATCGTTGAGATATTGATCCCTATCAACATCATTATACCAGCTTTTGCCCCAGCCTCCTTGAACATCGCTACGATATTCGCAAAACAGGGGACGAACATGGTCGTTACCACGACCGCTATGATACTCTGTATTGGATCGAGCATCCCCATATCAGAGAGTCGGAGTATCAATCCTGCTGCCGCCTCTTCTCGTGCGATCAGAAGGATCAGAGCTTCGACCATCTCGATAGGTAATCCCAACCATCCTACGACCATGGGTCTGAGAAAGCCCTTCAGAAGATCGAGTAGACCGATGAGATCGATGAAGAAGATGATCGCTGATGCCAGCATAAAAACTGGAATCGCCTCTTTCAGGAACCAGAGGAGGCGATAACCTGTCTTCTTGAAGACGGCATCGATCATAGGGACTCTGAAGGGAGGTAACTCTTGTATGAAGAACTGATTCCCATCGTCTTTGATGACCCTATTGAGGATCTTACCTGCTAGAAGCTCGACTAACACGAGAAAGACCATAGCTATCAGAAAAGGGAGCGGTCCTGCACGTCCAAGGATCGCGATATTAAGAGCGAGCTGTGCAGAACAGGGAATCGCAAAGGCTATGAGGTAGATAGCGATGAGTCGCTCTTTCCTGGATTTGAGAGATCTTGTAGTCAAGGTAGCCATCGTCTTACAACCGAAGCCGAGGATGATCGGCATGACTGCTCGACCTGAAAGACCGACCTTGGTGAATGATCTTCTCAAGAGAACTGAGAGATTCGGTAGATACCCGACATCCTCTAAGAATCCAAAGAGGAAGAAGAAGACAGAAAGAATCGGCAATATAGTACATATAGCATTGAAGAGACCCAAGGTAAGTATCCCAAAGTCTCCAATGAGAAAGTCATGAAGGAACTCGTTGGTGATCATCGATCCTAGATATCCAATGATGGGTTCAGTGATGAAGGTCTCCATGACCCCCGCAAGCCAGCCTGCGAATACCACAACCGAGAAATAGGATATGATGATGAATATGAGTAGAAATCCGAATCCATACAGGGGATGTCTGCTGTAATAGCCCATCTTCGAGGCAAAACTCTCAACAGGGGGGACAGCTCGCTCTGTGACAACCTTTTCATAGAGGGAATCAGTCCACTTAGCCATCTGACGATTCATGATCGTCTTCATGTCACCTTTATGATTTATTCGCTGCCTCTTAGCCTCTTCTTCTATCCTCTTTACGGTCTCCGCAGAGATAGGATGAATATTCTTCTCACTGAATTCGATATTCTTGAGTTCAGGGTCTTCAGTCAATGCAAGGACTGCCATCAACTGCCGGTAGAGCGTATCCTCAGAGAGGGCCCCTTCCACAGACTCTACCATCTCTTTCATATCTCCTGAGAAGACGATCTTCGTTCGTGAGACTTGAGCATGGGAGAAGGCCTCTTTGAGATCATACATCCCCGATCCCACATGAGCGACCGTCTCGATCACAGGGATACCGAGAAGACTCGATAATCTACCGGTATCGATACGGATACCCTTTTTCGCAGTCTCATCTATGACATTGAGACTCAAAACGATCGGAATACCATATTCAAGGAGTTCGGCTGTCAATCTAAGGGATTGTCTCAGTCTATTCGCATCAATACATTGCAGGATAATATCAGGTCGTTGTCTCAACAGGGCCTTTCTAAATACTATAGCTTCAGAAGAGTCGGCCTGTAGGGTATTCACCCCTGGTGTATCAATAAGTTCCCATTCGATGTTCCTGAAAGAGAAGGTCGATGATTCCTGCTCTAAGGTAGTCATCGGATAGTTTGCTACGACCCCATAGGAGCCGGTAAGATTATTGAATATCTGTGTCTTTCCTGAGTTCGCTAGACCGGTGAGTATGATCTTTCGAGTTTCAGCTGTTTGCTTCGCCATATCTGCACAGTAATTCTTCTTTACCCATTAGTCAACGTTTCTTTGTCGCATAATCAAAAATATTAGCCCACTCTAACATCTCGAAAGAGGGGTATCCATGGGGCTGTTTTTCTCAGTGAAAGTAAATTGATACACCTTGAAAGGTTGCACGTAAATCTGTATAGTTAGCCTGAGCGATTTTGCGTCTAAATCTTTCTTGGCATAACCCCGAAATTATTCCCTGAAAGAGACGCTAGAATATATCGCAAGGAGCACACAGTGTCGTTGATGGAACAAGGATTAGTCCTCATGGTGATCGGTATGGCTGTTGTATTCAGTTTTCTGGTCATCTTAATCTTCGTTACGAAGATACTTTCCGCAGTGGTTACTCGATACTTCCCTGAAAAGGAAGTACCGGTCAAAGCCTCTGCCCCTCGTATTATTGGTGGTTCAGCAGATGCTGAAATAGCCCTCGCAATTGCTGCTGCTGCAGCTCAATCCAAACGTTAAGTTAAGATCAAGGAGCTTTCATGAAAAAACGTGTAAACTTTATGTGTACAGCTTTCCGAGACGGATTCCAGTCTGTCTATGGAGCAAGAGTCTTTACCAAAGACTTTATGCCTGCTGTAGAAGCAGCATCAGCTGCTGGTATCAATCATTTTGAAGCAGGTGGTGGAGCACGATTCCAGTCACTCTATTTCTACTCTAATGAAGATGCATTCGATATGATGGACGAGTTCAGAAGAACTGCCGGTCCTGATGCGAACCTTCAGACCCTCGCAAGAGGTGTAAATGTCGTAGGTCTCGATTCACAACCAAGAGATGTGATCGACCTACATGCAAAGATGTTCAAGAAGCATGGAATCTCTACTATTAGAAACTTCGATGCCCTTAATGATGTCAACAACCTTATCTACTCCGGTCAGTGTATCCATGATGCAGGTCTCAGACATGAGGTCGTAGTAACCATGATGGCACTTCCCCCAGAGGCCAAAGGTGCTCATGATCCAGACTTCTATGAGGGAGTCCTCAAGAAGATCCTCGATGCAGGAATCCCATACGATTCAGTATGTTTCAAAGATGCATCAGGAACCACTACTCCACGAGTAGTATTCGAGACGATCAAACGAGCAAGAAAACTTCTTGGGAAAGATATGAATCTCGTATTCCATACACATGAGACAGCCGGTGTATCGATCCAGCAGTATATGTCTGCGATCGAAGCTGGAGCTACTCAGGTAGACCTCTCGATGGCACCTGCTTCAGGTGGTACCTGTCAGCCAGATATCATCACCATGTGGCATGCCCTGAGAAACACCGATTACGATCTTGGGATCGATATCAACAAGGTTATGGAAGCTGAAGAGGTCTTCAAAGAATGTATGAAAGACTACTTCCTTCCACCAGAGGCTACCATGGTCAATCCGTTGATCCCATTCTCACCACTACCGGGTGGAGCACTTACTGCCAACACTCAGATGCTCAGAGACAATGACCTGATGGACAGATACCATGAGATCACTATGGCTATGGGTGAAGTAGTTGAACGTGGTGGTTTCGGAACCTCTGTAACACCAGTATCACAGTTCTATTTCCAGCAGGCATTCAACAATGTCATGTTCGGACCATGGAAGAAGATCGCTGAAGGTTATGGAAAGATGGTACTCGGTTACTTCGGTAAGACTCCAGTATCACCAGACCCAGAGATCATTAAGATCGCAGCAGAACAACTTGGACGTGAAGTCACCGATAAGCTCGTTGTTGATATCAACGATGCAGATCCTACAAAGGGTATCCCTGTAGCGACTGAACTGCTCAAGAAAGAAAACCTTCCTTTGACTGATGAGAACATCTTCATTGCAGCTGCCTGTAAGGAAAAGGGAATCCAGTTCCTCAAGGGTGATGCAAGAATCGGCGTTCGAAAGATAGACAAGACTGCCAAAGAGGAAGCTCCTATTGCAGAGGCTTCAGCTGATGGATATACCGTAACAATCAATAACACACCATACGCTGTGAAATTCGAAGGGGACAAAGCTGTCGTCAACGGTACAACCTATGATGTGTCTGTGAAAGCTGGTATTGATTCAAATGCCGCTGTTGCAGCACCTGCTGCAGCTGCTGGACCAGGAACAGAAGTCAAGGCACCAATGCCAGGACTTATCCTGAGAATTGAGAAACAGGTTGGAGAGGCTGTCGCTGATGGTGACCTCGTTCTTGTTATGGAAGCTATGAAGATGGAGACAGAGATCTTTGCTCCATGTGCTGGTACTATCAGAGCTATCAATGTCACCCAAGGTGATCAGAAGAAAGCTGGAGATGTACTTGTAGTCATCGCTTAAAGGAGATTATATGAATCTAGGATATGCCCTAAAACAATTCTGGATGTCCACCGGTGTCATGAACATGGAAGTCGGCCAGATCGTAATGATCATAGTCGGTTTCGTTCTGCTCTTTCTTGCAATCAAGAAGGGGTTCGAACCACTGTTGCTTGTTCCAATCGGATTCGGTGCCATCCTCGCTAATATTCCATTAGCTGAGATCGCGAACTATGAAGTCAATGGTTTCATAGGACTCCTCTATCACATGGGTGTCGAGACGGGATTATTCCCACTCTTGATCTTCATGGGTGTCGGAGCTATGACAGACTTCGGTCCGCTTATCGCTAATCCAAAGACTTTGATCCTTGGTGCTGCGGCTCAGTTCGGTATTTTCTGTGCACTATTAGGAGCTCTCGCACTGAGCGGAACCTCCTTTATCGACTTCAATCTCTTTGATGCAGCCTCGATCGGTATCATCGGAGGTGCTGATGGACCTACAGCTATCTATGTGACGAGCCGCTTAGCTCCGGACCTATTGGGTCCGATAGCGGTAGCTGCCTATTCATATATGGCTTTAGTACCTATCATCCAGCCACCGATCATGCGTGCACTCACCACTAAAGAAGAGCGTCAGATCAAGATGGAACAGCTCAGACACGTAACACAGTTAGAGAAGATCATCTTCCCTATCGCTGTACTTACAGTCTGTATCATCCTCCTCCCATCAGCAACACCGCTGATCGGTGCTCTGATGTTCGGAAACCTCGCAAAAGAGTGTGGTGTAGTCAACCGACTCTCTGATACTATGCAGAATTCATTGATGAATATCGTAACGATCTTCCTAGGTCTATCGGTAGGTTCTAAGATGCAGGCAGACAAGTTCCTCAAAGCTGAGACACTTGGGATCCTCGCACTAGGACTCGTTGCTTTCTCTATCGGAACAGCAACCGGTGTATTACTCGCTAAATTGATGAATAAGATCTCAAAGAAACATCCTATCAACCCGCTTATCGGGGCAGCAGGAGTTTCTGCTGTACCAATGGCAGCTCGTGTAGCTAACAAGGTTGGTCAGGAAGAGAATCCACACAACTTCCTGCTCATGCATGCTATGGGACCTAACGTAGCTGGAGTCCTAGGCTCTGCAGTAGCAGCTGGTGTATTACTTGCTATCGTACCGGTCATCGCCGGCTAACAGAAGTATGCACCTCTCTGTCGGGACTCTTTGAGACTGGCAGATTCATATAGAATAGAAGCTATTATGATGTAAAAGTCATGATAGCTTCTTTTTTTATTTGTCTACAGCTACACTCACATGCTATTCTTTCTACACATCACAGGAGGCGATCATGAGCATATCAAAGAGATCAGACTATATCGGTTGGGATGAATATTTCATGGGAGTGGCAATACTCTCCTCAAAGAGAAGTAAGGATCCCTCTACTCAGGTCGGGGCTTGTATCGTGAACAGGTATAAGAAGATCGTCGGTACCGGTTATAACGGTTTCCCTATAGGATGTGATGATGACGAACTTCCCTGGGACCGGGAAGGAGAATTCCTTGATACAAAATACCCCTACGTCTGCCATGCGGAGCTTAATGCTATCCTTAACAGTATCTCTCGAGACCTTCAGGGGTGCTCGATCTATGTAGCCCTCTTTCCCTGTAATGAATGTGCGAAGGCGATCATTCAGTCAGGTATCAGAGAGGTCGTCTATCTTTCAGACAAATATGCTGATACGGATATCGTACGGGCCTCAAAGAGGATGTTCTCCCAGTCAGGAGTGATTCTTAGACAGCTCGTCTTGAAGGATTCCCATATCACACTCGACCTGAGTGTAGACGATTAGGATACCTGACATCTGATCCACCTTATGATACCATAGAGACCAACACCGTTTCATAAGGAGTCTCTTATGCATGAAGTCCTTGCTGTCTGTCTCAATCCCACCTTCCAACGAACCTTCGTCGTCCCACGCTTATGGGAGAATGAGGTTAATAGAAGCTCAGAATATTATTATGATGTAGCCGGTAAAGGCCTCAATACGGCCAGGATCCTTACCCAACTCGGTATCTCAGCCATACATCTCACCCACGTGGGAGGAGCATATGCAAAAGATTACCTTGATATGAACGCAAGAGATCACATACCCATAGCATCTATAGATACGAAGACTACAGTAAGAACCTGCTACTCGATCATCAATAGTGAAGCGCATACCACCACAGAGATAGTCGAAGAGGCTCAAAGGGTAGCTGAAGACGCTCAGCAAAAGGTAATGGCAAAGTTCAGAGAGCTCCTACCTGAGATAACCATCCTGACTATCGCAGGATCCCTATCCCCCGGGTATACAGACGATATCTACCCCCAGATGGTCAAAGAGGCAAAAGCTGCCGGTAAATGTGTCGTCCTCGATATCAGGGGGAAGACCCTATTGGATTGTATGCGATACAGACCCGATTATATCAATCCAAACTTCACAGAATTCGCCTCAACGTTCCTTCCAGGTCTTACGGTAAAAGAACACGAAGATGATGAACAAATAGCCTCACAGATCAAAGAGAAGATGCTAGAGCTATATCATGAGTATGGCTCCACCTGTGTTCTGACTCATGGGGCCCTTCCCACCCTCTTCGTAGAACATGAGGAGATCAGGCAATCACCGGTGAAGCGCATCGTACCGTTGAACACCATCGGCTCAGGAGATGCCTTCACCTCAGGTCTGATCTCTATCATCCTCAAAGGTGGGACTGTCGGAGAGGCCGTACATAAGGGTCAGGAGTGTGGAGCTCTCAATGCCTTGAAGATACGACCGGGTACCATCCTATAGAGATTCCTGGAAAAATAGAGTTGGTAACCCTATATTTCAGATCTACTATGAATAAGAATTCAAAAGACTCTTTTTAATACAAACCGAGAAAAGCTCGTTTCTCTTCGGCCCTCGAGGGACGGAAAACCCTTGAAAGGCTGTAATAAGAAAACAGGCTACTGCAATGCAGTAGCCTGTCTGTATTTAGATCAGTTCGTTTCTTAGATCTCTTCCTGACCCATTACATCCTTTGCAGGATCCTTAGGGATCTTTCTGGATTTCAGATCACGAGGAAGTACGATATTCAAGAAGATCGCTGTCAGACCACCAGTGGTGATAGGACTAGAGAACATACTCTTGAAGAATGCAGAGAAGTTTCCAATCACTGCAGGTACAAGAACAACACCAAATCCAAGACCAAGACTGATTGCGATGATCAGAACACCACGTCTGTCTATTGTGCTTGTAGCGATGATCCTGATACCACTTGCAGCGATGGTTCCAGCCATGACTATCATAGCACCACCGATTACCGGATTAGGGATCACACTAAATACTCCACCGACGATTGGGAACAGACCGATGATCGCAAGAAGAGCGGCGATGAACATACCGATATATCGGCTGGCAACACCAGTCATCTGGATTACCCCATTGTTCTGACTGAAAGTCGTATTTGGGAAACTGTTGAACACACCTGCTATAGCAGAGTTGATTCCATCACCAAGTACACCACCAGAGATTCGTTTGAGATATAATTCACCCTCTACAGGCTGTGCAGAGATCATACTTGTTGCAGTAAGGTCTCCCATGGTCTCTACAGTTGTGATCAGATAGAGAAGACACATTGGGATGACATAGGGCCATGCGATAGAGAATCCATATTTGAATGGGATGGGAGCTGTGATCAAACCTAGATCTCCCATTGCAGCAAAATTCACTTTTCCAAGGATCGCTGCTACGATATAACCGATCATCATACCAATGAAGATCGATCCCATTCTCAGCCATTTGTTCTTTGATCTATTGAAGACGACAATAGATACTAGAACGATCGCTGCAAGCATCAGATTGTCCCATGAACCAAAGAATTCTGGTTTATTCGCTAGTAACCATGCTCCACCACCGACATCGGTGATACCAACTTTGATCAGATTGAAACCGATCAAGAGTACTACTACACCACTTACGAGAGGAGTAATGATCTTCTTCAAGAACGGGATGAACCGACTGAATACGATCTCTACAATAGAACAGACGAGGACGGTACCGAAGATAGCGGCCATCATCTCTTCTTGTGAACCACCCGAACCCTTGATATAGAATCCAATACCAATGATTGTAGCCAAGAAGGTAAAACTCGTTCCCTGAATAGAGAGCAGTCCTGAACCTATGGGTCCGATCTTCTTGACCTGAATGAAGGTTGCGACACCTGAAACCAATAATGACATCGAGATCAGATAACTTTTCATAGTTGCATCAACACCCAAAGCACCTGAGATCACGATAGCAGGGGTGATGATTCCAATAAAGATAGCAGCCAAGTGTTGTAATGCAGCAACAAGTGCCTGCCCAAACGGTGGTCGATCCTCAAGCTCGAAAATTAATTCAGCTCGAGCCTCTTCCATTGAAGCATGTTTGCTCATAGAAGCCTCCAGAATATGATTGTTTTTTAGATTTTACCACATAATGTCAGAATCCCATAGCGTTTTGTTTCAGATTGTTGCAATAGATAAGTTTTTATCTTTTCAATCACAGGTCTGAGCACCCCCCCCAAATAAACACACGGTCACCAATCCAAGCCCAAAGAACTTCACAGATTTTCAAGCTGTTTATCTTTCTCCCCACCAGATGGCAATTGTGTTTTACCGAAACTTGTTGTAAAATGTTGCAAATAATGAGGGAGTTTATGGCAGAAGGAAAAACATTTAGAAATGATGGCTATGCAAAAGTAACCGGTAGAGCAACCTATGCAGATGATATCTCATTTGCAGGGACACTTCATATGGTACCGGTCTATGCAGATTATGTTGCAGCGAAGAACGTCGTGATCGACAGCAGTAAAGCTGAAGCCCTACCAGGTTGTATTCGAGTTCTCACCGCAAAAGATGTACCGGGAATTACTAACTTCGGACAGATCGAACAAGATTATCCGATGCTCATCACCGACACCATTCGTTCTTGGGGTGATGTGTTAGCACTCACAGTCGCAGAGACACGAGAGATAGCTCTTGCAGCAGCAGCTCTTGTAGAGATCACTGCAGACCCGATCAAACCAGTCCTGACCATGGAAGAGGCCCTGTCCCCCTATGCTAGGACCGTCCCGAGTTATGGTGATTCCAATATTGTCGTCCATCATAAGATGAGACACGGGAATCCAGATCCGCTCTTCGATGAGTGTGAACTGATCATCGAGGAAGACTTCACTACTCAGATGATCGAACAGGGTTATATGGAGCCTGAGTCAGCGATCTGTGTACCACGTTCAGATGGGGTGATCGAGATCTACGGATCTATGCAGCACCCCTTCAGTACCAGAAGATTCACCGGGGCCCTCCTAGGAGAACCCCTATCAAATATAGAAGTCTACACCATCGCAGTCGGTGGTGGTTTTGGTGGTAAAGATGATACTGCCGCAATCGTCTGTGCAAGAGCTGCACTAGGAGCTCGAATCCTAAGACGACCAGTGAAGATGACCTATACTCGAGAATGGTCTATCAGAGAATCTTATAAACGACATCCCTATAAACTCCACTACAAAGTCGGAGTGACTAGTGAAGGTCTGATCAAGGCAGTGAAGACAGAGATGTATGCAGACTCTGGAGCCTATCTATCAGTCACGCCTTGGGTCACCTGGAGATCTACAGCACAATGCTGTGGTCCCTACGCTGTTGATAACGTCCATGCAGATGTCTATGGAGTCGCAACCAATAACCTGTTCACTGGAGCAATGAGAGGATTCGGATCCCCTCAGGTGAATTTCGCTACAGAACAGATCATTGATATGATCGCTGAGAAGCTGAAGATGCATCCACTAGGTGTACGACGTATCAACATGGTAAAACAGGGAAGTACAACTGTCACAGGACAGGTCCTTGATGACCATACGGTAAGTATGGAAGAGGTCATGAACAATACCGTACATGAGATCGGATACCGAAAGAAATTCGAGAAGTGTTCACTTGGAAAGAGTGACAGTGACGAACTCTATGGTATCGGATTGGCAATAAGCTATCGTGGAGCTAGTCTTGGGGCTGAGGGGATGGATTTCTGCTCAGCTATCATCAATGGACAGTATGATGGTTCTATCCTCGTAGAGACCGGAATCCATGAGAATGGGCAGGGTTCTGATTCAGTAATGATGATGGTCCTCGCAGAGGAACTTGGAACGAATCTCAAGAGGATCAGATACAAAAGATCCTCTACCAGCAATATACCAGATAGTGGATCGACAGTCGCGACTCGTGGAACGATCATGGGATCTAGTTCGATCGTTTTGGCAGCTAAGCAGTTCAAGGAACTTCTTTCTAAGCATCTTGCAGAACGACTCAAATGTACCCCCGAAGAGGTAACCTTCCATGGAGATAAGATCTGGGGATTGACCTATGATCAGAGTCTCACCTGGGAAGAGGCGATGAAAGAGCTGTTCCTGCAGAGAGTGACCCCATATGCCTTCGGGACCTTCCAGGCTCCTGATGTCAGTTGGGATGAGACGAACGGACAGGGAAATGCCTATTTCACCTATGTCTATAGTTGTCAGGCTGCTGAAGTCTCTGTGAACAAGAAGACAGGGAAGATCAAACTGCTCAATATCGTGGCATCACATGATATCGGGAAGGCGATCAACAAAGCTATGCTATTGGGACAGATCTATGGGGGAATCACACAGGGTGTCGGTTATGCTCTCATGGAAGAGGTCACCTCTGAAGAGGGCCGAACCACGAGTCTCAATTTCGATAAATACAAGATTCCAAGAACCACTGATCTCCCAGAGATGACTGGGATAGTCGTGGAGAACTATGACCCACATTCTCTTACCGGTGCAAAGGGCATAGGAGAGCCTGCGTTAGAGCTTATAGCACCAGCTATTGCCAATGCAGTTCATAATGCTACCGGTATCAGATGTAAGTCATTACCCTTAACAATCAATCCGGAGGATCTCGCATGAGCAATACCATAACAATAAACAATAAGCCGGTTACCGTCACCGAAGAGCAGAGGAGTATGTCCCTACTCACCTTCCTCAGAGAGAATCAATTCCTCCATGGTGTGAAGAACGGTTGTGAGAAGGGTCTCTGTGGTAGTTGTACCATATCCTTAGATGACAGAGCTGTGAGGTCCTGTAAGATGACAGTTGAGAAGGCTCTTGGCAAATCGGTGATCACCGTAGAAGGTATGGAATATGAAGATGGTACGATTCATCCACTACAGCAGGCATTCATCGATGCAGGTGCTGTACAGTGTGGCTTCTGTACTCCAGGAATGATCATGTCATCCTATACCTTGCTTCTCAAGAATCCTAACCCTTCAAGAGAAGAGGTAAGAAAAGCACTGAGAGGTAATCTATGCAGATGCACCGGATACCAACAGATCGTCGATGCAGTACAGCTTGCTGCTAAGTATATAGAAGAACAGGGACTTTCCCCTCTCGCAGGTTGTCTGAGATAACATCAGATTAAACATAATCGAAGGTATCGTATGAACTTACTAAGTAGGTATACGATACCTTTCATGTTTATAGGTATGACCATATCTATAAAAGGAAAAGCGGTATTTGATTCATGAAGAAGACCATCATGCTAGCTGATCATGAGTATCAGTTCGAACGATTCCCCAGGAACAGTGATCGATCTCTACAGGCGTGGGATGCAGCAGATGAGTATCTGTATGAGCATTGCCGGCAACAGGATATCTCATCTCTTTTGATATATAACGATTCTTTCGGGTTCTTATCATTAACTTTATCCGCTAAGAACATGCTCACTACGAGTGATTCTGCCTGCACCCGTAAGGCGATTAGCAATAATGCCCGTTTGAACTCGCTCCGAGAACCCGCGACCTGTCACTTAGGTGAAGCATCAGGGAGTTTCGATCATATCATCATAAAGATGGTGAAGAGTCTCGATCTACTAGCCTACGAAGTAGCTCAAGCCTCAAGACTGCTGAGCCCCGAAGGTGTCATAATCCTCTCAGGGATGAGCAAGCATATCCACACATCGACTATCAAACTCTTCGAGAAGTACTTTCACACCGTAAATACCTCACTAGCAAAGAAGAAGGCTCGACTCTTATTCGCCTCAGGACCGAAAGAGGATAAGAGGGTTCTCTCAGGTATGCCCCCTGCCCAGTCAATGACTTATAAAGGTCTAGAGATCTGTTCACATCCTGGAGTCTTCTCCAGTGGGAAGATCGATGGAGGGACCAAGTTACTCCTAGAGACTCTGCCAGAGCCTGAATCCAGTGATACGATCATTGATCTAGGCTGCGGGAATGGTATCATAGGGATCACCCTAGCAAAATACCATACGATGAAGAAGGTCATCTTCTCTGATGACTCCTTCCTAGCAATACAATCTACGAAGGAAAACTGGGTGAGGAATATCGAATCATCTATTCAGGCAGAATTCTTGGTACAACACAGCCTACAAGACATACCGGAAGATTCGGTTGATATGGTCGTGAGTAATCCGCCGTATCATCAGGGATTTACTAACACCCAGCAAATTGCTATCTCTTTCTTCAATGACGCCCAACGGGTGCTGAAGAAGGGAGGATCGTTTTGGGTCGTTGCGAACAATCACCTGGGATATATTCAGGAACTTGATAGACTCTTTTCCCATGCCAGCATGGTCACAAAGAATTCAGCCTATACAATCTATCGAGCAGTAAAGTAAGGCTCAAGAAGTTTTTCTGTGTAATTCAAAGGATCTCTCCTTTGGATTACGCCTGGTAGCCTCCCAAATCTTCAAAA
>CAKZLE010000033.1 GCA_937125225.1 uncultured Spirochaetia bacterium | reverse complement strand
CAGATCGCGTTCATCATTGCTCGATATTTCCTCACCGATGATTTTGCCAGTTGCAGCCTGAGTTCGAGCACCTCCTGTAATGGACGAGGGGCATCCTTTAGAAGCTCCTTCACATCTTTCTTTCCTAGGGATGAAACCTTCAATCCATGACTTGTCAGCCAAGTTTTTAGCTGCATAACCGAGTTGGGGTTATCGAGATCAGTAATGGCTTTCATACGTGTCATCAACTCTTCTCGAGCAGCTTTGTCCATAGCTATGGCACTCTCGACAAACTTCCTATCGATCATTACCCCAAGGTCATTGATGCGTTGGTCCTGATGGTATTCCCCCCAGACGAAATCAGGGACGGGGAACTTGACGAGCCGCTGGTGTATGGCTATTTCCACCTCAACATCACGCTTGTTGTACTGAACAAAGAGATCCCATTTCTCACTGGCATCATTCGGGTGGTTACGAATTCTTCCTCCATTTACTTTGGTAGGAGTGCAGGGCATGCAAAAATATTTGATGAGGTTTTTCCCTTCAGTCATCTTCTGTTTCTCGAGCCCCAGTACCACACCTGCCCCCATGAGGGATAACGGTAGTCCCAGATAAGCTGACCAGATCATGGTACATCGCCATGAGTCTGGGGAGAGATAGGTTCCCGTTGGGAGTTCCAGATATCGTGATAAGCAGATCCGCTCGAAGGCTGCATTGAAGGCCCACTTGATCACCTGATCATCGGTGAGTGCCCCTAGAATCTCCTCTGGTATCTGTTCACCTCTCGCAAGATTAATGACATGAGCCTCTCCTCCATCTACTGCATATCCGAATAAGAGGATCTCAAAGTCCTCTGCCTCGCAGTACCGAAAAACACCGCTCTTTCCAAGATTGCTTGAAGAGTAGGTCTCAAGATCACAGGATAAATATTTCATAGTATGAGTTCCTTGTTTGGATGATAGGAAAAGCGGGAGAGCAGCCTAACAGACTGCACTCTCCCTGAGGTGAGACTATGCTAGGAAATCATCATCATCGTCGTCGGTTGCGAAGTCGCTCTCAGCACTTGCTCTACCACCAAGAGGTTTACCCTCTTTGATGAGCTGCAGGTTCTGAAGTCCACAGGCGATTCCACGATTACCATTCGAGTTAAATGCATAGAAGGCGATAGACGCTCGTCCGTAGACGCCTGAGTAGACATCTCCACGGCTCAGTACCGGATTACAGGCTGCATCGACAACACCTGGGGCGGTAGAGCTGTTTGCATTGATGAAGTATGCATTTTCATACGCATCATCATCTGGTCGTTCAATATCTCCATCACGGAGTGGGATCTTCATTGATGCCAGAGTTGGAACTGATTTTCCGTTTCCTTTCAGCTTTGCTGCACCCTCTTCATATGCTGCTTTGATAGCAGCCTTAACCTTCCCGACCGTGATCGTGTCACTTTTAGGAATGATGAGAGAGACTGAGTACTTGGGAGCTCCTCCGTTGATAGATTTTGGTTCCCAAATGTTCGCGTAAGACCATCTGGTCTCTTTTCCGGTGATTACCTTAGTAGGATTGGTGATTGTTGACATTTTTATACCTCCATGTCGTTAAAGTCATTGATCATGATTGCCGGTCGTTTATCGCTCTCCGGTGCAAGCGTTGGTTTTCCTTTGGGCTTATAGATACATGAGCTCAGTAGCTCCTGGAAGCGGGATCTCCCTAGCAGTTTGGTCATAGCTGTAATTCCCAAGATCTTGTGATCATAGGGATCATGACCAGCATCCTTGACTACCTGTGCTACAGATTTCTCATCGGTGTACTTACGGACTGAACGTCCTGCTACTAATTTGAATCCTGGAAGAGAACCCCCTCTATGTAATACCGATAAACCGTACCCCTTGATGTCATTTACCCAGGATGCAAGATCATCTGCTTGGGTTAAGATCTTGGCGATCTCCTCATCTGAGAGCAGGGCAGGTTCAGTGAACTCATAGCGTGCAAGTTCCATGTTGGTTTCAGCTCGTTTTCTGCAGGTAGCTTTCACCTTGCAGAACCGGCAGTGAGAACCTGAGCAGAATTCTCCCTCCCCGTTGAAGGCAAGTGTTGCTTTTGGCTTGAGATAGCTTTCAGCCCACGTAATGAGTTCTTCTGCGGTGATGGTATAGGTGCTGATATTCGCGAGGCGTGGTTGGAATACGGTCATCGAGACCTCTTCAACCTCATAGAGTGGACTGAACATCTCGAGAGCCCCAAGAGCATAGAGCATCATCTGGGTATTCTTCACCGCTGATACGGGTACGCCTTGCCCATACTTGAAATCGATGATGTGAAGGCTTCTGTCGGCGATGATGATACAATCCCCGGTCCCGGAGCATTCAGGTACGTATCGGCTGATATCAAGGCGCTGCTCGGTGAAAATCTGCGGGTCTTTGCCTGCATCCTTTTCCATAAGGGAGGTCTCCAAGATGAATGATACATACTCATCAGCACAGCTATCCATTTCTTCGTTGTAATACTGGAGACCTGCTACAGGATCCTCGGTTATATATCCCAAAGCTGTATTGACTTTGTATTCACAGAGGGTATGAGCTTCAGTACCTTCAGCTGCAAAGAAACTCGTGGTCTCTTCGATATGCTCACATAGTCGTGCTGATGGTGGACACTTGGTCCAACGAGAGGATGAGGATGGGGAGAGCAGGGCATGCTTACTCATGTTGTAGCCCCTTCAGATCTCGTAAGCACCCTGTATAGTTCTCAGGTTTGAGATCATCAAGACTAGTAGCAAAGTGGTGCTCGAAGACTGCAGGGATCTTCTTCTCTAATCTTCCTTGGGTGATCTTAGCAATAACTACCTTGATATCATCAAGGGTGGCACCAAGGCACTTCGCTTCATCGATCAGGTTTTGGTAATGAAGAGGATCAATGGCTGAGAGCTTATCCGCTCCATACTTCTCTAAGAGTAGTCGTACCTGGCTGGTATACCCCGCTCGTGATTTCTCAGCTAATATTTTCCTTACATCAATAAGGGTAAGGGGGACCTTGGTAACGGGTACTTCTTTCACCTCAGGCTCTGGCTTTGGTTCAGATACCTCTGGTTGATGATCTTCTGGTGATATCGGATCCGTGATCCTCTGTTGGAGGATCTCTGCTGCCATCTCTAGTGCTTCTGCTAAGGATCTGAGGTCCTGAGCCTTATCACGTAACACATTCGTTCTATCTTCCATGTACGATCTCTCCTTCTTCACTCTCGTGGATCTCCACGCTTCTCACGGTCTTCCCTGGTGTAAGAACCAGTACCTCGCTGTACTCGCCGAATAGGAACCTAAGCAGTCGTGCGGGAATCTTTTGTCCTCGACTCTTAAGTACCTGTTGGTTTCTTCTGCCGTCCTGGGCCACATTGATTTGGACCCGATGCTGAAGTTTCATTTCCTTTCTCCTGGTTTATACGGGGACCTAGATCCCCGGAGGCCTTATGATTTGTTAAGCGCCTCTACCTACTACCGAAAAACCGTACCCCCCGCATTTCAAAAGTTCTAAAAATCTTCATACGTTTTGATATACAGACTTTTGAGACGTTTAATCATCTTTTTACGTCGGCTTCTTATCGCGTTATCGGTAGTGCCCTCAGTCCGTGCAATATCGACGAGCTTCTGTCCTTCACAGAGCTTCCAAAACAGCTCTTGTTGTGCTGGGATGAGTAGGGGGATAAGATCGTGAATGTGATCGCGTATGCTAGGGGGGAACTCTTCAGAGAACAGGAGTACTTCAGGTGCTTGAGAAAGATCTGGAAGACGATCTATAGGGGACTCTTGGTGTATCGGATTATGGCTGCGTAGTGATTGATGAGATGCAATGAGATGATTTTGGTTCTCATCTGCATAGCGATCATTCAAACGCTCTGTGTGATAAGAATCGCGGAGAACGGTGATGATCTCCTCAGTTACACCATCTTCACCTGGAGTGAGATGGTAGGGTTTACCCTTGATGTAATAATAAAATTCAGTCTTGGCGTCTTTTGCCATGGTTAGCCTCCCGCCTGGAGGGGTAGGGCAAGGAGTTGACGCACTGATAGGGCATAGTGATCTCAGAGTTATCCTGTGGACGCACTGAGGCCAGGACCCGATGAAATCATTCATAGCTTAGCTATGAGAAGATCTGAGCATCAGGATTCCTTGCCCTATACGTATTCAGGCCGTGAAATCGTTAAATTTTGTATGTTGATTTAATGCACCACACATGATAAAAAAAGGTGTTGAACCTTTCCAGTCGTATGGTGTTTAGAATCAACAGAAGAACACTGTACAACTTCTCTGAATTTATAGTCAACGTATGTTTAGTAAAAAGTGTTGACCTGAATCAACAAACACAGTAGTATATCGTTATGAGAAATATGGATAGTAATAAGTAATTTTTTTTGAAGGTTGTAGAGTATGAATGAACAAGATCGAAGTCTAGGAAATGTGATTGCTTCCCAGCGGGAGAAGCTTGGATTAACGCAGCGTCAGCTTGCACGAGAGGTGAATATTAATCATGCCACCATTTCACGGATTGAGAGAAATCCTGATATCGTAGCAGACCCAAGCACCTTAAAAGGTATTGCAGAGGCTCTTAAACTTGACTACCATTTTCTCCTGAGTTTGAATAATACCATTGAGGATAATAAAGACATGCGAATCATAGCACGTGCATCAAAGTCTATGTCGGAACCTGAGAGGGTGAAGATGATGAAACTTCTTCGAAATGAATTTTCCAGGGCATTCGATCATGCCGATAGTGATGATCTTATTGATACCAAGGAGTCTGATAGTTATTGATGAGATTATATGCAGATTATCAGACACCCATAGTTGAGGCCCTTGCGGTATTAGAAGATGCTCGTATTGATCAGTTCCCCGTAGATCTGAAACAGATACAGAGACAATATAAAAATCTCTTTACCATACGCTCCTATGGATCATTCATGAAATCAACAGGGATGTCTCGGTTTGAATGTGTTACGTATTTTGGATCTCCAGATGGTGCGGTAGTCTCACAAGGCAGTAGATATATCATCTTCTATAACGAACTAAAACGAAAACAGCGAACACGTTTTACGATCGCCCATGAGATGGGGCACATATTTCTCGACCATCATTATGAGTATGGAGAACCTATTCTCGATAGGGAAGGAATAGGGCAACAACTCTATCGACGATTGGAGAATGAAGCGAGCTGTTTTGCGAGGAATCTTCTTTGCCCGGCATTGCATACCGAGCAACTCTTAGATACTCATGGGATTTCTCGTATCGGACCGGGAAATGATGGGTGGGTGAGGACAAGAGAAACTTCCGCTACTAAAAATTTGTCGATGATGTTTTATGCTGATACCTTAATTGAGCAAGCCTTCAATGTATCAGTTGCAGCAGCAGAGGTTCGAGTAGGGTTGCTGAATGCTGATATGAATAAATACCACAAATATGACATAGACTGGAAACCAACATCACACATCAAGCTAACCGCTGCCTGGGTGTGTTCACGTTGTGGATTAGAACGACTTGAGGGATCAATATATTGCTCAGAATGTGGCCAGGATCATTTTATCTTTCAAGTGAGTACTGCACCATTTCAATATAGGGATGCTGATATCAATAATGCGTTACAGTTTTCTTCTTGTCCTATATGCGGGAATTCTTGTTACTCAGCTAATGCTGACTACTGTATGATTTGTGGTATGCCACTAAAGAATACCTGCACGGTAGATCCAGCACATATAAATCATCCAGAAGCAAATCATTGCTATACTTGCGGTAAGTCCACAGCCTTTAATGGTTCTGAGTACCATAACCGGGTGAAGCAGAGTTTGAAGCAGAACCTCGAAGGAGAATCATTGATGAAATATGAATCTAATATACCATTTGATCTAAACACCTATAAAGTATTGGAATGCCCACGATGTAATAATGAAATCTTCAGTGATGATGCCAATTTCTGTCAGATCTGCGGATTGGAAATAGTGAATATATGCCTGCCTGAGCAAGTTGAGGATTCATCTGGAGAGTACTATACTCCTGAGCCTCATAAAAACATTCCGGGTGCACGATTCTGTGAAGAGTGTGGAGCTCCTACGGTGTATTATCAAAAGCACAGGATACTTGAGAGTTCTCAGACCATTCGAGGTACAAATGTGACAGAGTTTGATGAAGATATTCCATTTTAATGAACATAAAGACCTGTTATTCTTAAACACTACTAGTGTAGAAATCACCTAGTCTACAATCAAATGCTTTTATCTGTAATGTTGTGTGATCATCAAATTGATACACTGTCTCGGTAATCGCTGGGAAGCTTGGAGTATATGGATAGATAAGAATGATTTCCTTAGCGTGATATTTTTTACCATAGGCATACATTTGATAGATATCTGATTGGCTGATACCGTTATGTGGTTGCCCCGATTCTAGTAGTTTCCATTTGGTATCTGCAACGATGTTATCTCCAATCAATATATCTGGCTTAAGCTTGAACTCTTTTTTTGGTTCTTCTATTAAGTATTTAGTGCCCACTTGTGTTTGAATTTCTGAATTAGGGTTATTTCGTCGTAAACATGTTGCTACATAATCCTCGAAAATTAGATTCATATCAAAGAGCAGGGCAAATGCGATTGATGACCCTCTGAACGGAGTAACACTCTCAGATGATAATAAAATCTTACACCAGTCGAGAACAACTCCATAATCACGCATTTGTCGATTTTTCTGGATAAGTGAAAATGACTTATTTAGATCTGTTATGGGGGTAACAGCATCAAATACAAAAAGGAACTCTCTCAATCTTTTCTTATTACGATTATACTGGCTTCGATTATAAAGCAAATCCAATGTGGTACGAATGATTCTATTTTCAATACGATCCGTTTGATATTCATCAAACTCAACAAAGAATCTTTCTCGGTGAATAGCATTTTTCCTGAGATGATCTGATAGCTTCAATTTACCTTTTAGAAAGGTGGAATTATTAGAGGTGGTTATGTAATCTGACTTTATCCCCTTTTTTAGTAGTTGGGATAATTCTTCACAAAACATAGTGATAAAAATTTCAAGAACATGCATTTTAGCTGAATTCAAAGATGCCATATTAAAATGTTTAAATGGAGAACTTCTCAGTGTTTTAAGCATCTTTAAGAATGTCGTTCTTATTTCTCCGAGATCATGGCTTGCTGTTTTAGGGAGAATTTCAATAGAGATACCACTTTTTGTTTCAATAACACCGACAAATTGCTGAGCTTTCAGAATGTGCCCAAGTGCACGGGAAAACCCGGGAAGTAAGAATTGAGTTGATTTCTCGCTATTCCCAGTTATGAATAATTCGATTTTTTTAAAGTCTTTACTAGGAATACCTAGATTACCATCTGTCCATTCGATTTTCCCAGATGGGGATATATAAAGAGATCTGTGCTCAATAATAGTGAATTGTCTATTCTTCATCAGTTAAAACACTTGAGTACACTGACTGATCATAGATTTTTTGATAACACTCTATGGTGAATTCATTATTCATTTGATATTGGACTTGAGTGTCTGCAATCTCATCATGATTAAAACCAAATACAGCTTTTTCATCAATCTTAATACTTTGAACAAAACGATGAGTATTTTGAAGGTCTTCAAATGAGGTTGACTCTTTACCTGATTGATTGAACTGCTGATAATGATCTCCAAGAACGACTTGTATTTTATCCCAATCATCATAAAAGTATTCCTGCAAGAGTGGGAGGATCTTGTTTTTCATTAGTTGGTCAAGATCTTGACGGTCAGTAACACCTATGAAATAAGCATGCCCAATTGTATGGTCACGATCATATAAATATTCTATTCGTTGGTTAATTATCCGTAGTAGGGACTGACAGTTGATTCCTTCGATATTTTCAGGAATCTGGGGTAATGCAGGATTCGGCATCATTTCTTCAAAAGCAAACCTTCTTCTAAGTGCAGTGTCCATGAGTGCTATTGATCTATCAGCTGTGTTCATAGTTCCAATGATATGTAGGTTTGATGGAACACCGAATAGCTCTTTTGAATAGGGTAAAGTTACCTTAATCTCGTTTGTTTGCCCGATTCTTTTATCAGGTTCGATTAGGGTTATTAATTCACCAAATATCTTTGATATATTACCTCTGTTGATTTCATCGATAAAGAACGCATAATTGTGCTCCTTATCCTTTGCAGCTTCCTCACAAATCAGCTTAAAGATACCTGGTTTTACATTGTATTCGATAATGGAGGGATCCTCTTCATTTGTTTCGGGTTTAAGTCCCTCTACAAAATCTTCATAGGAATATGATTGATGAAAAGTTACACTCTTATATCTTCTCCTAGTTTCTGATTTTGATTCATAGTTTTTATATTTAATCTGAAGTTCGGGTATTTCAGGAGCGGCATTATTAGTAATTTCTTTATCAATTGACCAGATAGCCCCTTCGTGCTTATCAAAAAACAAAGGTTCAGTCCTTTTTGAGTAATTGACTAATTCGCAATTTTCTTTTGTATGACCTTGCAGATTAGCCCAAATCGTGGCTTGAACATTTTTGAGATTCGAGATGTCGTATTTAATTCTTAATAGCTTATGGTCATTAATTTCCTTAACTTTGCACGGACCTATTTCATATACGATTGCTGCAATAATCTGCCACCAAGAATATCCTTCAACAAGAGTCTCTAAGTATTCTTCTTCTGATATGGTTTCTATGAATTCTGTGTAGCGTGGATAGTACTCATTGACCAATTTATAGGTTTTACCTGTACCTGGAGGGCCGTATAGAATACGATTCTCTTTGACTATAATGTTATCTTTTATTTCTGTAGTATCTTCTGTTTCAATGGTCTCTAAGCCTAATTTTTTTAAAGAGACTTTGAAAATTGGGATGAGAATTTCTTGTTCAAATAGTTTTAAATCTGGGGCGGGTATTTTTCTACAGGTTGATCTATAATTTGGTGTCCATGCTTTTTTTATTCCCGTGTATTGAACGGGGGTATCAAGTTCAAGAATTGGTTCATAATTTCTATAAATCCATCCATCATTTGTTTCGAGCTGAGGCTCTGATGTTATCTTCCCAATTAAGACCAGTCCTTGATCATTTCCGTGACATAAATAGAAATAATCTCCAATTTTCATATCCTTTTCAAAGGCTTTCCCTTGCCCCTTACTCGTTTCTTTATGAACCACAACTTTTTGGTCCTGTAAATATTTTTGTCTGTCTACTGTGGGAAATTGATCCTTACCATGAGATATTTTCCAGATTCTCAGTTGGTCTGCATAGTTAGACCATAGTGAACGAGAATAATCTATCAAAGAATCATTTTCATCCTTTTCCATAAGAGCTTTTTTATAAAGTTCCGAGAAAGGTGTTGCGGTGGTGGAATGCTCAACATTAATAACTAAAGCGTCCTTTAGAAACACGAAGGCTATTAAAGGTTTTGTTCTGTCTTGATAAAGGGATGCTATCTTCCACTTATATGCATCACCAAGGTCAATTGAATCAATGGCAGATAGATTTCCAGCTTTTACACTTGATATAACCTCTAAGATATTGCGTTTAACATTTTCAAAAGCAGAAACAGGTGTTGTCCCATATTTTGAGTACCATGCATACTCATCAGAATAGGAACGACCATTCCCATCTTCTGCTTTTTTTCGGTCATTCCGGTTATAAATTCCAAACTTGAAGGAGGATCCTCCCCATACAGAACCCATAGAATCCATTTTTGATTCAATCCAATAGGTAAAAGTATCTTTAGCCCCAGCTTTTGAGTATTCTTCAATTGTCATTGATTCTAATCTTGAAACAGGCCAAGCTTCTAAAAATTCATCCCATAATTCAGCATTACCAATAAACATTTCGTACTCCTGGAGATTTGGTTTCTTGGACTCTCCTTCTCAGTGGATAGTTCAATATGCCAAATATAAAATGGTAGTTATTTACGTATTATAACAAACATTCCACAGCAATTCATTATTTCTTTTTATTACTGTGTGAAACACTTTAGAAGCAGAGTGTGTTGTAATTATGAATGAAAGGAGCATACAGCATCTTTGATGAGTTTCAATTAATGATGCTCTGAACCTATGGAATGGATATAGAGACCTATAAATGTTAAAAAGTCTAAAGGGATTAGATAATATTTATAGCCTGTGTTATAGTGTTTAGTATTCTATATAACACAGGCTAATAATATGAAAGTTTTCATATCAAAATAAATTTTAAATTACTTAGCACTACTTGTCATGGATGGGGGATTGGAATTTAAGCATGAAGATAATTGATAATGTAAAAGATCTCTTAAAGGATGATCTAAAAGATACGATTAAGAGGAATAGTAAAGTAGATATTGCAGCTGCATACTTCTCAATTTATGCATACCAGGAATTGAGAAAAGAGTTAGCATCAATTGAACAATTACGATTTATATTTACATCTCCATCCTTTGTTCCAGAGAAAACAAAAAAAGAACAACGAGAATTCTATATACCAAGGTTGAATAGAGAGAAAAGTTTATATGGTACCGAATTTGAAGTTAAACTCCGAAATGAATTAACTCAAAAAGCTATAGCTAAAGAGTGTGCGGATTGGATAAGAAATAAAGTTACTTTTAAATCAAATACAACCCATGATCGGATGGCGGGGTTTATTAATACTCAAAATGTAGTATCAAGACATACGTATTTACCAATCGAAGGATTCACTACTGTAGATCTTGGATGCGAAAAGGGAAGTAATGTCTATAATATGGTCAATCGATTTGAGGCTCCCTTCAGTGGCGAATACTTCCAGCTTTTTCATGATGTTTGGAATGATCATGAAAAGCTTCAAGATGTAACAGAAGAAGTAATTGAGAATATTGCAGCTGTTTATAAAGAAAACCCTCCTGAGTTTCTATATTATATCATTCTCTATAACATTTTCAGTGAGTTTTTAGATGATATTTCTGAAGATGTATTACCTAATGAAGCTACTGGATTTAAAGAGAGTGCAATTTGGAAAAAACTCTATAACTTTCAGAAAGATGCAGTGATTGCCATCATTAATAAATTGGAAAAGTATAATGGTTGTATCTTAGCTGATAGTGTAGGTCTTGGTAAAACATTTACTTCACTAGGAGTAATTAAATATTACGAAAACCGAAATAAATCTGTTCTTGTCTTATGCCCCAAGAAGTTATCTGATAACTGGAATACATTTAAACTTAATCTCTTGAATAATCCGATAGCAACTGACCGATTACGCTATGATGTTCTATACCATACAGACTTATCTCGGACGAAAGGTTATACAAATGGAATTCCATTGGACCGATTGAATTGGGGTAACTATGATCTGGTGGTTATTGATGAATCACATAACTTCAGGAATGGAGGGCAGACTTCAGGTGAAGATGATAGAGAAAATAGATACTTAAGATTATTGAATAAAGTTATTAGATCAGGAGTTAAGACAAAAGTCCTGATGCTCTCAGCGACTCCCGTCAATAATAAATTCAATGATCTGAAGAATCAGCTTGCCTTAGCATATGAAGGGAAAGAAGAGATTCTAAATGAAAAATTAAAAACAAAGAGTCCAATAGATGTTATCTTCAGAAAAGCTCAATCTGCATTCAATGATTGGAGTAAGCTTGGCCCACAGGAAAGGACTACAGAGACTTTGTTACAGCTTCTGGATTTCGATTTCTTTGAATTACTCGATAGTGTAACAATTGCAAGGTCTCGAAAGCATATTATTAATTATTATGATACAACAGAAATTGGGACCTTTCCAAATAGAAATCCTCCGAAATCCATTAGGTGCCCTTTAACCGATTATCCTGGGGCTATCACATACAATGAGATTTATGATCAGTTGTCTTTACTGAATCTTGGAGTATATAGTCCTTCACAGTATATTCTTGGAAGTAAGATTGAGAAGTATGAGGAAGCTTATGGTTCAGATGTAAAGAATGTTCGATTTAAACAGGTTGATAGGGAGCGTGGGATTCTAGTCCTTATGCGTATCAATCTCCTGAAAAGACTAGAGAGTTCAGTTCATTCCTTCACATTAACATTAAAACGAGTACTAGAACTTATTGATCAAATGCTGATGAGTATAGATTTGTTTAAAGATCACCAAACGATTGAATTGAATGACTTGAACGAACAGGATTTTGACAGTGACGATGTGAATACTGATTTTTTTACTGTTGGAAAAAAGGTGCAGATAGATCTTGCTGATATGGATTATATTTCCTGGAAGAATGATCTTGAGCTCGATAAACGTACATTACAGCGACTGATTAACAATATGGCAGTTATTGATCCTGACCATGACTCGAAACTACAAAAATTAAAAACAGAGATAGACAAAAAAATAGCTCTACCATTTAATGGAGGTAATCGAAAAGTCATAATTTTCTCTGCTTTTGCAGATACTGTTACATATCTCTATGATCAAATCGGAAAATATGTACAGAATCGATATAATTTACACACTGCAATGATAACAGGTGGGAATGGTAGTAAATGTACTATAAAAAAACTTCCGAAGGATCTAAATACTTTACTTACCTGTTTTTCACCTGTATCAAAAGATAAAGACCTTATTATGCCACAAGATTCTAATGAGATAGATATTCTCATTGCAACGGATTGTATTTCAGAGGGGCAGAACCTTCAGGATTGTGATTACTTGGTTAATTATGATATTCACTGGAATCCAGTGCGTATTATTCAGAGATTTGGACGTATAGATCGAATTGGAAGTAAAAATAGTGTTATTCAACTAGTGAATTTTTGGCCTGATATTGATCTTGATGATTATATAAATCTCAAAGCTAGAGTCGAAACGAGGATGAAGATTACTGTTATGACTTCAACGGGTGATGACAATCCTATTGATGATGACAAGGGAGATTTACAGTATCGAAAAGAACAACTTGAACGACTCCAAAGAGAAGTTGTTGATATCGAAGATATGTCAAGCGGTGTATCAATCATGGATCTTGGTCTGAATGAATTCCGTATGGATTTAGTAGAGTATGTGAAAGATCACCCTGATCTTGATAAAGCAGCTAATGGGTTACATACGATAGTACCTGCGAGAGGTGAGGAATTACCTCCAGGGGTTTTGTATGTACTGAAGAATATCAATAATGGGATAAATGTAGAGAATCAAAATCGGTTGCACCCTTTTTATATTGTTTATATTTCAAATGAAGGTGAAGTTATCACAAATCATTTGGAACCAAAGAAATCTCTCGACATCCTCAGGCTTGTTTGTAGAAATGAGACAGAACCCTATACAGAGCTCTGTAAGGATTTCAATAAGATAACTAACGATGGTAAGAAGATGCAGCTCTATTCAGAATTATTACAAGAAACAATATCCTCAATTATTAATGTAAATGATGAGAGTGATGTTGATAGCTTATTCAAAGCTGGGGGCACTACTGCCTTAAGAACTCAAATAAATGGATTAGATGATTTTGAATTAATCTGTTTTGTGGTAGTTCAGTAATGCTAAATTTTCCAGAAAGTACAGCATTTGGGAAAAGGATTCCAAAGAATAGTTTCTATAAGCATTTGAGCATCGATCGTAAACTTGAAACACTCTTTATCCAAGAAATTGAGTCAATTACGTGGGCTTATAAGCTTGCACCTGATACGATCAATATAACTACAGGAAAATTTGTCAAAGAGATTCAGGTTATTGAGATTAAGCTTAAGATGCAAGATATCAGTAAGAGACTCTTGGAATTTATTGATAGAGAAATCCCATATCATATTCTATTTATACTAAAGTATGATCTGGTAACTCAATTTAGAATCAGCTATAAGGAAGAAAGTAAAGCAATAGCAAATCGATTCAAAGTTGATACTATGTATCATACCGATTGGGTTTCAGAAGACCAAATAAACATCTCTATAGATGGATTAACTTTTGATGCTGTCTATGAAAACTTCATAGAACAGATTTCTGCAGGAGATGTCAATCTTCAGGAAGCTGATTCTCTTAAAGATGCAGTTGAAACATCAAAGGAAAAAAAGAAAACAGAAATACAGATAGAGAGAATAAAGAATAAGATTAATACAGAAAAACAGTTTAATCGTCAATTAGAATATAAACATAAACTTAAAGAGCTTCAGCACCAGCTTAAAACTCTTAAATAAAAGGACTTGCTAAATGGAAGAGAAGATGAAATTCGAGACTCCAGATCTCACAAAACAGAATATTGATAAGGTTGCTGAATTGTTCCCCAATGTAATTACTGAAAGAAAAGATAAGAAAGGAACTCTCACTAGGGGTATTAATTTTGAACTTCTAAAACAAGAATTATCAGAAGATATTGTTGATGGTTCAGAGTGCTATGACTTTACTTGGGTTGGGAAAAAAGAATCTATCATTGAAGCAAATAGACCAATTAGAAAGACTTTGAGACCCTGTAAAGAAGAGAGTAAGAATTGGGAAACCACAGAGAATCTCTATATCGAGGGTGATAATCTTGAAGTCCTAAAACTGCTTCAGGAAAGTTATCTGAATAAAGTAAAGATGATCTATATAGATCCTCCATATAACACAGGTAATGATTTTGTCTATAAAGATGACTTCAGAATGAAAAAAGATGAATATGATGAAGAGTCTGGTGTTTATGATGAAGCAGGTAACAGGCTTTTTAAGAATACTGATCGCAATGGAAGATTCCATAGTGATTGGTGTAGCATGATGTACTCAAGACTTAAGTTGGCAAAAAATCTATTGTCAGAAGATGGTGTCATTTTTATTAGTATTGATGAAAACGAGATAAAGAATCTTAGAGAAATAGGTGATGAATTATTTGGAGATGGAAACTATATATCATCAGTAATTTGGGAAAGGGCCTTTTCTCCTAAAAATGATGCGAAATACCTGTCAGTTAGCCATGATTATATAGTTCTTTATGCAAAAAATTTGAATAATTTTGTTATTGGGAAACTTCCTAGAACTTCAGTAGCAAATGCACGGTATAAAAATATTGATAATGATCCAAGGGGGGTATGGATTTCAGATAATTTAACTGTAAAAACATACTCAGAAAAATACGATTACCCTATAGAGACTCCAAGTGGAAGAATGGTTTTACCTTCACATGGTACTTGTTGGAGGGTTTCACAAAGAAAATTAGAAGAATTGAAATTTGATAATAGAATCTGGTTTGGAAAGGATGGAAATAATGTACCACGTCTAAAAAGATTTTTATCAGAAGTTCAATCTGGTATGGTAGCAACAACAATTTGGAAACATACAGAAGTTGGTCATAATCAAGAGGGGCGTCAAGAAGTAAAAAAACTTTTTGATGGACTTGGATTCTTTGACGGACCTAAACCTGTCCGTTTGATGAATAGGATTTTAAAAATAGCCAATTTAAAGAAGGATGATATTATTCTTGATTTTTTCTCAGGTTCGTCAACAACAGCACATTCTGTTTTGCAACTTAATTCTGAAGATGGAAGCAATCGAAAATTCATAATGGTTCAACTCCCGGAATTATGTGATGCAAAAAGTGAAGCATATAAAGCTGGATATAAAACCATTGCAGAAATTGGTAAAGAACGCATTCGTAGGGCAGGGGATAAGATAGAAGCAACAAAAGGTGATGAACTTGGTCTGTCAGATTTAGATATTGGATTCAGAGTCTTTAAAGTTGATAGTTCAAATATGAAAGATGTTTATTATGGCGCTTCTGAATATGACCAGAAGATATTAGATCAGTTTGAATCAAACATCAAAGAAGATCGAACTGATATAGATCTTCTTTACGGAGTAATGCTTGATTGGGGATTGCCACTATCTTTGAAACATTCTGAGATTGTTATTGATAATATTTGTATCCACATAGTAGATGAAGATCCTGACCTTGGAATCTCTCTAATAGCATGTTTTGAAGAAGATGTTTCAGAAGCTGTTATCCGGCAGATTGCACAGAAAGCACCATTAAGAGCCGTTTTCAGAGATAGCAGTTTTCAATCAAGTTCTGAAAAGATCAATGTAACAGAGATTTTTAAATTGGTTTCACCAAATACTACTGTAAAAGTTATATAGGGGTAGTTCATGAAATTACGATTCAAACATCAGAAATTCCAACAAGAAGCTGCAGCTGCAGTATGTGATATCTTTGCTGGACAACCCAAATTAACTTCTACTTTTCGGATTGATGGTGGAATTGATAAACTTGTTGAAGAAAAACAATACCAGTTTGAGGAAGAAGATCTTACTGGTTTTAATAATAAGAAACTATTAATACCAGATTCAACAATCTTAAAAAATATTCAGGCTGTCCAACGTAGAGGTCAAATTGAACCCTCAAAGGATTTGGAGGGAAAGTATAATCTAACTATAGAGATGGAGACTGGAGTAGGGAAAACATATACCTATATTAAAACTATGTTTGAATTAAGCGCTCAATATGGGTGGAATAAATATATTGTAGTTGTCCCCTCCATTGCAATTCGAGAGGGAGTCGATAAATCTTTCCAGATTACACAAGATCATTTTGTAGAAGATTATAATAAGAAGATACGATTCTTTATTTATGATTCAAAGAAACTAGACAAAATCGATGATTATGCAAATGATAGTGGTATCAATGTAATGATCATTAATTCTCAAGCTTTTAATGCTAAAGGAAAAGATGCCAGAAGAATTTCAATGAGACTTGATAGTTTTAGGTCGAGAAAACCTATTGACGTTATTGCTGCAAGTAATCCGATTTTAATTATTGATGAACCCCAATCCGTAGAAGGAAAGACTACAAGGTTGAAATTAAACGATTTTAATCCTTTATTTACTTTGAGGTATTCTGCAACGCATAAGAAAGATTCAATCTATAATATGGTCTATCGTTTGGATGCAATTGAAGCATACAACAAGCGATTGGTGAAAAAGATTTCTGTTAAGGGTATCTCTCTTTCAGGGACTACCGCGACTGAAGGATATCTCTATTTGGAGAGAATCAATCTATCGAGTGCGAATCCTACTGCAACGATTGAGTTTGAATATCGAGGCAAAAAAGGTGTTCGGAAAGTTAAGAGAACTGTCTCCGAAGGCTTTAATATCTATGATAATTCTGGTGGTCTTGAAGAATACAAGGGGCTTGTTGTCACCTCAATAAAAGGTGAAACTAACAAGGTTGAGTGTACTAATGGAGTAACATTAACTTCAGGGGAAATTGTAGGTACTGTAAACAAGGATCAGATCCAGAGAATACAAATCAGAGAGACGATACTATCTCATATAGAAAAAGAGAGAAAGCTTTTCTATAAGGGGGTCAAAGTTTTATCTTTATTTTTTATTGATGAGGTAAGGAAGTATAAGAAATATGATGAAGCTGGTACTGAACAAGATGGGATTTTAGCTCAAACATTTCTTGAAGAGTATGAAGCTGTATTACATGATATACAGCATGAATTTGGAGAAGATGAATATTTTAAGTATTTGAAATCAGTTTCTAAAGAGAAAATTCATGCAGGATACTTCTCAATTGATAAGAAGAACAAGCATTTCATTGATAGTAAGGGAAAAGGTAAGGAAAAAGTTTCTGATGATGTTAGTGCTTATGATCTAATTATGAAAAGAAAAGAACTTTTACTTGATATAAAACATCCGGTAAGATTTATCTTTTCACATTCGGCATTACGAGAGGGTTGGGATAATCCAAATGTATTTCAGATCTGTACCCTAAAAACTAGTAAGTCAGAAGTTCGAAAGCGCCAAGAAGTCGGACGTGGTTTAAGGCTTTGTGTTGATAAGAATGGAGAACGGATGGATTCAAATGTACTTGGTGGAGCTGTTCATGATGTCAATATGTTGACTGTTGTGGCGAGTGAAAGCTATGAAGATTTCGCAAAGAAATTACAATATGAGATCGCTGAAATTGTAGCAGACAGACCTCGGAAAGTGACTCCTGATCTATTTGAACATATTACCTTAGTTGATAAAAATGGTGTAAATCCTATTATTGTAGATCAAGAAGCAGCTTCAAGCATTGTTTATGATTTTATCGTAAATGGATATGTTAATCGTCATAATGAACTTACAGATACATACTATCAAGCTGTTGAGAACGATGAGTTAGTAATTACTGAGGAATTTGCACCATATCTTGATTCCATTACAGGTGTTCTTGATATGATTTATAATCCTGAAATAATTGCTCCTGATAATGAACGGGATAAAAATGTAGAAGCAAAGATAAATCCTGATAAACTGAAAATGAAGGAGTTCAAATCCTTATGGGGACGAATTAATTGTAAATCTGCATATGTGGTTGATTTTGATACAGATGAATTGGTGGAAAAATCTATAGTTGCATTAAATAGAAACCTTACTGTTTCTGAGATTACCTATAAAGTAGAAACTGGGACAATGAAAGAAATTAAATCTAAGCAATCTTTACAGGAGGGTATAGCTTTCACGAAAGAAAAAGCAAGCTCCACGGATATTGTTCAGTCAGTTGTTAATTCAAGTGTGAAGTATGACCTTATAGGAAAAATTGTTGATAAGACAAGCCTTACAAGGAAAGCTGTTGTACAAATTTTAAAAGGTATTCATTCTCTGCGATTTAATCAGTTTAAGCGGAATCCTGAAGAGTTTATCTTGAAGGCTTCAAATATTATCAATGAGCAGAAAGCTACAATCATTATTGAACACATAACTTATAATAAACTTGAAGAGTCCTATGATACTGATATCTTCACTGATCATACACTCAAAGGACGACTGGGTGTGAATGCTATAAAGACTGATAGGCATTTATATGACAACCTAATATATGATTCCAAAGTAGAGTTAGAGATGGCTAAAAACCTCGATATCAATCAGGACATAGCTGTTTATGTGAAGCTTCCTAAGGGTTTTTTTATCAATACTCCAGTAGGTCATTATAACCCTGACTGGGCTGTCGCATTCAATGAGGGTAAGGTTAAACATATTTACTTTGTTGCGGAAACAAAAGGGGACCTTTCTTCATTACAGCTGAGAGAAATTGAGTTATTAAAGAAGAAGTGTGCAACTGAACACTTCAAAGCTATAAGTAGCAATTCTGTTAAATATGGTGTTGTAGATTCTTATGAGCAATTACTGAATGAAGTTATGATATGATGTGCTGAAAATTTGTAATTAAGGAATAAGGATAAGTATAATATGCAATTAAAGAAATTTATAACAAAGAACTACCGATCGATATCTGAAGCTAATATTGAGAATATTGGGAAGTATTGTGTATTTGTTGGTCCCAATAATGCCGGGAAATCAAATCTATTACGAGCTCTAATGATTGCATTGTCACTAGCTACAGAAGGAACCTTCCCAAAAGGGATTCGGAGACGTCGGACTAATTCATATGCTTATGTTTATATGGGACAAGGTTATGATTGGGATCGTGATATTCCTTGCTCAATAAAAGAAAAAAAAGACTCTCATACTGTTTTCAAATTGACTTTTGAGTTTTCCCAAGAAGAAAAAAACGAGTTTTCCGAAAAAATCGGGATTAACCTATCAAAAAGTTTGCAAATGATGTTTAAGCTTTATGAAAATAAAACAGAATATAATATCATTATGCCTGGCAAAGCTAAAAAACCAATGGAAAAGAAGATTCCAGAGATAGGAATGTTTATACGCTCAAAGCTTGATTATCAGTACATTCCTTGTGTAAGAACTTCTGATTTTACCTCTGATTATTTTGCTCGATTAGTATCAAAGGAGCTTCATTTACTTGAATCAAATAGTGAATATCTAGCTTGTATTAAAAAGATTAAAGAATTACAACAACCAATTATTTCTCGATTAGAAGGGAAGTTAACATCTGCAATGCAAACCTTTTTACCGAAAGTAAATTCTGTAACAATCGATTCAAATAGTTTACTTTCTGATAAATATTTAAATATTGATAGATATAAATTACGTAAAATACCTATAAATATTGATGATGGTAGTCTGACATCACTTGATGATAAAGGGGATGGTGTAAAAAGCTTGGCGGCAATTAGTTTGATTCACAGTCTTTCCTTAGAGAATGCTACCAATAAAACATTAATATTGTGTATAGAGGAACCAGAATCTCATTTACATCCTGATGCAATTCATAGCCTTAGAAATGTCATTTTAGATCTGACTAGAAACTCTAAAATCCAAGTAGTTATTAGTACACATTCCCCATTATTGATTGATAGAGATGAACCAAAACAAAATGTGCAAATAGATGATACACACAGAGTTAAAGCATGTAAGTCAATTTCTGAAATACGTGATTTACTTGGTATAAGAATTACTGATAATTTAGATGGTCTTCAACGTGTAGTTTTAGTTGAGGGGGAGTGCGATAAAAAAATAATTTCTAAGTTATGTGCACAAAAGAGTCAAGAACTTAACCAACAAATTGCAAAAGGGCTCCTTGAATTTGTTGCTGTGGGATCTGCAAGTAAAATGGATTTTCAGATTCGATTATATAATAGCTTACTAATACCTACTATTATTGTTTTAGATTCTGACCAATGTGGGATGCAAGCAAAAAAAAGTTTAGTTGATTCTAAATTAAAGAATGCAAACGAGATTTTACTTATAAAATGTAAAGGGATGAATAGTAGTGAAATTGAGGATCTAGTTGATATGAAAGCATATTCCGATATCTTAAATTCAAGGTTCAATATAAATATTGATAATCCTAAATTCAAAAAAAGGATCAATCCTTGGTCAGATAGAATTATTGAAGCTGCAAAAGAAAGTCCTGTAGATTATAATGACGAACTGGAGAAGAGTCTAAAAATCTTTATGACAGATTTAGTCATAGAAAAAGGACTAGAAGTTATCCCTGAATACAATATGGGTAGTGTTAACAACCTTGTAGAATGTATAGCTCGTTTCTCAAAAATGTAGAATTGAGCAAATAGCTACTAATACGGATGGTAATGAAACCAAGCCACCACTTTCCCTTTTATCTTGACATTATCAGGTTAAAAGAAGCAGAGATGAATCCATATTGTGATTTGAATTTCTTACGTAAACCATTACTTGAAGCTTGTGCTGTATTTGGATTATTCGATTGAATATAATAAATAGGCCTTAATAGTTTAATCAAATATTTTTCAGAATCTCATAAAGCTAAAAATCGATCTTCCTTGATATAACGTTAAAAATGATACCAAAATCATTTTACTTTTCATCATTTTGTCAAACAAATATTTAAAGGGTATCGAAAGCAATCAATTATCTCTTTCTCTTTTTTGTTGGCTGAATTTGAAAAATCAATATTTTGTTCGCCTTCATCTTTTGGGTATATGAATTGCAATGTTGGGCGCGAAGAATTTTTCCCTAATTTTTTCAAGATACCTTCATGCCTAGAATATAGACTCAATTGACTGATATCTTCTTTACTGATATTTTGGGGCTCAAGCCAATATTTATACTTACTATCCACTATCATATTTTCGTCTGGAAGCAAAAAATCAGGACGTATTTTAAACTTCCCTGAACGTGTCTCAGATTTTCCATCTCGTTGATACCCTGCTTTAACATTTTTATACTGAGATCGAAGTAAAACCTCACAATAGCGTTCAAATAACTCAGGCATATTGATGTAGAAGGGAATTGTATATCTTGTTTGATCAAGTCTTTCCAAATTATTGGAATAACTAAATCTCTTAAGTATAATCTTGGCTAATTCCAGAGCAGGTTTATATTCCTTAAAAAAAGGGTTTCCATGTAAGCGAGAAAAATCAGGAAAGTTTATTTCGATGGATTCTACTTCTTGGAAATCGTATAATGCATTTGTTAACAGGTTCTCCATTTCAGGTTCTGCTATGTGTATCGACTTAAAATAAGAATTTATTTTCAAAAGGGTAGTCTTCAGAATTCTATTTTCTAAACAGTTGATACTATTAATCTGATAACTACAGCTGACCTGGGGCACTGATGCATTTAACATGCTCAGTTTGATACTTTCGTTAATGTTTATTCTTCCTTTGATATTGTTTCTTAATAATTCTTTATGCGTTTGAAAGTTTCGCTTTATTCCCTTTCTTATGATTTTTTTTAAGCGGATAAGAAATTCACAAACAATAAGAGGAGTAATTATATCAAAACTATCCTGGGGCGATGGAATTAATGGCTCATCAAGAAATAATTTATAACAATCGAGCCGTTTGCAAAATGATTTTCATGGGCAGTGAAAACGGCCATCACAGTTCCATGTATTTCCAAAAATTCAAAAAT
>CAKZLE010000032.1 GCA_937125225.1 uncultured Spirochaetia bacterium | reverse complement strand
ATACCCGCTACCATCAATACTGCTACTACTAATCCGACTTTCTTGAAACCATTTCTCTTTTTCATCTTGTTGCTCCTTTGCATTCATATCATTTGTTATTAATTCTCTTGTTTGTCTTAATGACTGATTAGAATATAATCGGTGCAGATGGAGAGAGTATGGGGTGTTTGTGAAGTGTAGGTGTAGTTTCTTGTATATGAGATGAATCTGTACTGAAGTAATAACCATAGATTCTTGTTTATCATCTACATGAAATACAGAAACCATCTTACACAGAAAGCCATGGAATTATATGACGGAAAACCAAGAGAGAGATTATCAACTCAAGGATCAGAGGCTCTTTCAGACCTTGATATCGTTACGATCCTGCTAGGAACCGGGAACAAAGACAATCCTGTTCAATATCTTGCTTTGAAAGTATTAGATATCATCGCTGATAAAGGAAGAGCCTTAAGCGCACAGGACCTGAGATCGGTCAGTGGGATCGGTGAGGCTAAAGCATCTGTCCTTATTGCTGCCTTAGAGTTAGGGAGAAGAGTCTCCTATACCGCAAAGAAACAGATCAACTTCCCCGGGGACATCTACCCTATCGTACGACATTATGCAGACAGGCAACAGGAGCATTTTATTCGTATTTCGCTAAACGGTGCTCATGAGGTGATATCAGTAGAGGTTGTTTCCATCGGGTTGGTAAACAGAACGATCGTACATCCGAGAGAAGTGTTCTCCACCCCTTTAAAAGAACGGGCAACCTCGATCATTGTGGCTCATAATCACCCAAGTCGTAATCTAGTTCCCAGTAAGGAGGATAGAGAGGTGACAACTCGTCTTAAAGAGTCAGGAAAGCTACTCGGTATAGAGTTGCTAGATCATCTTATCTTCTCCGACGAGGCTTATCACTCCTTTCTAGAGGCGGGAGAGTTGTAGATAAACAGAGAGGATGATCACTTCTTTATTAATCACCAATGAGAACCTCTTTCATGGGGGTCTCATACTAACAAAATCTGAAGAAATCACCATCTAAACCTGCTAGAGAAGAAATCTTCTTACTCTCCAAAAAAAGGGTGCTTAAGAATTACTGAACTCCAATATCCTCACTTCAGACCGTCTCTTCGCCTGAAGGAATACCTGTATCAATAGAATAATAAGGGAGACTCCCATCCCCATTAGATAGGGAAATCTGACATACTCGATTTTGAAAAGACTTATGATAAAGTTTACGATCAAGGGAGAGCAGAACTGCCCGAAGTACATACCAACACTCATGATAGACATGATCCCGGTCGTACTATTCTTGGGGATGTTATGTACAGCTTTAGAGTTCACCCATGCCATCAACATCGCAAACCCAATACCATTACAAAATAACCCAACGATGAATACTCCCAGATTCTCTCCATACAAGAATAGTATGAAGGAGACTATATAGCCAACCACTCCAATATAACCAGTCCTATCCTCGATTCTCTGATAAATCTTTTCGAATAGTAGAGCACTGAGCAGGGCCCCCACACTATGAATGGACATGACCATACCGACATTCTCAGGATTCACGATTCCTTCTTTGATACTGATTATGGAAAAGTTGGCAATATGAATATAAAAACCTACATTTACCAGAAATATCAGGATGATAAATGGCATCTTCTCTATGAGAATGCTTTTGATTCCCTCCCCTTTCGGTGCACAGACCTTTTCATTAGGTAGGAATACCATGACAAATACGAATACGATCAGACCTAACAGATAGACACCGAAGCTGAGATGCCAATCGATCGCTGATAGGAAACCTACTATGACCATGGCAATCATTGCTCCCAGGTTATTAGCAGCAATGGAGTACCCCATGAGTCTCCGTCCCTCGGAGCTATCGAAGTAGTAGGCTATCAGACCGGTTGAGAGCGGCATGATCAATCCAGTCCCGATACCAAGGATCATTCTGAAAAACAGAAGCAGGTAGATATTATTTACACACCCTCCCATGAGACCACCGACCAAATAGAGGATCAAACCACTGATTGCGATGGCTTTTGTCTTGAATCTGGCTGAGATCCTAGTAAATGACAGGTTGGTTAACATAATAAATAGACCTGGGACAGTAAGTATCATCTGTATGAGCAGCGGTGAAGTATCAGCAAAGTTTCTCCTGATTTGATCTAGAGCAGGTGCAACCGCAGCCCCAGCCATAACCGTTATGATAGATAGAGATAATATAGTGAGTTGAAGATTCTTTTTTGACTTATTCATGAGTATTCTCCTTACAGGCATTCTTTCTGAACTGAGCAAGTATGTCCGCGACCTCTTCTGTCTGTTCATCGCTTAGATCAGCCGTTAAGAGTTCTGTCCATTTGGTCAGTTTTTCGAGTATGACAGGTTTGATCTTCTCACCCTCTTTTGTGAGCGAGAGAAGATACTCCCGTTTGTTATCAGGATTTCTCTCTCTATTCACATATCCTTTTCTCATTAATGATGAGATGGCTCTCGTCGCTGCCGCTTTATTCAATGCAAAGATATCACACAGCTCTTTTTGGTTCGTCTTTATCCCCTTCTCTATGTTGATCACAAAGATATATTCTGAGGTCATGATATCAATAGCTTGAAGCTCTTTTGCAATATAGATATTGAATTGTCTCGATAAGATCGAGATATCTCTACCGATGGTTCTCATGCTTTCTCCTTTTAGTTGCGTCCGCAACTATACGAGTAAAGAAGACACCCACTGTCAATCCCATCACTACTTCTAGTGTTTCAGCTCTTCATCAAAGAAAGCAAAGAGGATCAATTTGTATTCCTATATGGCAGTCTCGTAATAGCTATACCTCTCTGATATATTATTTCAAGATCTGATCAACCTCATAACAATTATCTTCAATTAAAGATATTTTGCTTGACCACTTATTAAAGCATCATTATCTTTAATTCAAGATATTAAAAAAGAGGTGATTCATGTACGATCAGCAGATCAAGCTTATGACCGTCTTAACAAAGATGAATCGAGCATTGAATGATAAACTTAGTAAAGATCTCAGATCTCGTGGGATCACTCCTACTGACTATATGATTCTTTCAGTCTTACGTGATGGTAAAGAGATCCCGATGCAAAGATTAGGTAAACTGGTATTGATAACTAGCGGTACGATAACCTACGCGACTAATCGTCTCATCAAACAGGATATGATCCTGAAAAGACAGGATCCACTCGATAATAGAAGATTTCATATCTCACTATCAGATGCAGGAAGAACTAGATTACAGATGGTCAATGAAGGACATGAACCGTACTTAGCTAGATTACTCTCAGATTTCACCGTAGAGGATCTTGATGATTTCACTGAGATGGTGAAACGGATTGGAAGATCGGTGGAGTCAAAAGGTTGATATGAATCTTACACGCTTATTTGTCATAAAGAACTACCAAAGGAGTCTCCATGAGATTACAAGATTTTAGAGGTCTATTTCACCATGAAGAGGTTGAATTGATCAGTATCGAACATATCGCAGATGATTATTATGTAGCAGAGTTCAAAAACCCAGAATCCCTTAGCTGGGAACCGGGTGAACATGCCATCTTCACCATCAAAGGGCGAAAGATAAAAGGTAAGAAGTGGCGAGCATTCAGTATCGCCTCCCGTCATGAAGAGGGGGTCATCAGAATTGGGACAAGGATCGGTCCCGATCCCAGTGCTTACAAAGCTGTATTGCGTGATCTGGCACCTGGGAATAGGATCGATATGAGAGGCCCCTTCGGTTGGTTCAAACTGCAGGATGTGACATCTCCGATAGTGATGATAGCAGGTGGGATTGGGATAACCCCGATCTATGGGATACTCAAAGAGCTAGAAGCTTCAGACAATAGACGAAAGGTAGAGGTCATCGTCTCCTCTAAGGGTCATTATCTATTCAAAGAAGAAATCGATGGTATCGCCCAAGAAGATGCGAACATCACTATCCACTACACGAGAAGTAGGGATGAGGCTCAAGCCATGATCAAGAACAGTAGTGAACTATATGGACAAAGAGGTTGGTATTATATTTCTGGTACTCCTAGTATGATTCGCGAAGTAACGAATCAATTGACCTCATCGAGTATACCATCGAAGAGAATAATCAATGATCCTTTTAAAGGATATAGGACTCAAAGCTGATCGATGACAGACTATAGTGGCTAGAATAGACCTTGAGCAGTCAGAGAACTCCTCTAACAACGAGTTCCTGATCGCACATATCTCACTAGAGATGGAGTATTCAAGTCCTATCTGTTTTTATAAAAGCTATCCTTTATCTTATGATAGTCACCGTTGAAGAAGGTACATTCCTTGATGCAGACCGAACACCCCAAGGACTCAGAGAAGGAGATCGCACATCTCCTGAAATCGATACACTCTATCGATCCATCCTTGAAGCTCTTCTTCTCATGATAGATAGCCCTTGACGGACAGGTTCTCTCACAACGCCTGCAGTTCTCACAGAACTCTGTTATCCAATGATGTTCAGCATTATCGGTAGGTACTAAGTTTGTGATGTTCGTGAAGACTGCTGCGATCCTCTGAGATGGTCCACAATCCTTGGAGATCAACAGACCATGATGACCGATCTGACCAAGCCCCGCCTTCTGTGCGAGCAGACAATAGTTGACCTCACCCCCGAGTGCAGGGCCTGCTTGGGCAGCATAACCTTGGTCTCTTAGATATGCTGAAATACGATTCACGATACTTCCAAGTTCAGCATAGGCGCGCCATACCTCTTTACTCGTAGCTACTGAAGGTGCTTGCTTCAACTCACTCTTTCGCATAGCCATGGTCAATACGATCGCCACATCATACAGGAGGACCTTGTTACTGAAGATAAAGTTCCTCGGGACTTTCGTGTACCCTATCTGGCTCACCCCAAGTTCCATTACCAACTTCTCAAGCCCCTCTTTTATCTCAGGAGTCAACTCTTTTTTATCGAGAGTGCGATTTTCTTCAAGACTCTTATAGGACCTCTTCACCTGATAGATACTTCTCAACATCTTGGTTATGATATGAGGAATGAAAGGAAGGACTTTTTTCTTATCGCCATGGGTGAATATGATCTCAGGTACACTGAGACCGAGATGGGAGTCTTCAACAGGTCCTATCACAGGGATATCTTGAGGAATATAGTCTTTGATATCGGGCGTCTTTGGAGGTTTCATGAGTCTTGAGAGACCCTACCCCTGGAACTCTTCTTACGGCTTTGGATCTTCTTCTTATCAAGTCGTCTCTTATGAGCAGCCTTCGAAGGCCGTGTAGCCCTTCGTTTCACCTGTCTCTTCATAGCAGTCTCAATAAGGTCTGCCATCCTTCGAACGGCCCGTTCACGGTTCTGCAACTGTGATCGCTCTTCCTGAATCTGAAGATATAATTCTCCTGAAGAGTTCATCCGATTCTTCAATCTCTCTCTGATTCGTGATCGCTGTTCATCATTGATACAGGTCAGAGAGTCTATATTGAGGGTCAACAGGACTTTACTGTTCACCTTGTTCACATTCTGACCACCAGGGCCACTTGATCGGGAAAACGAGAACGTCCCCTTCGCTTCGATCTCTTCTTTCAACATATGAAGATCCACAATCACACCCTACTCAATGAGACCTGTGATAAGCACCGGTTCGACTTTGATGTTCTCTGCATTCAACATACTACTGAGTCGTTGGAGGGAAGATAGGATCATGGTCTTCTCCCACTCCTCGAGTTTCTCGAACTCATCGTAGAACTCCTCCTGAAGAATCGTGGGATTCGAACTGAGGACCTGTATCGCCTTCTCCGTCAGACAGAGATTCACCTTACGTTTATCGATACTGCTACGCTGGCGTTTGGCAAAACCCTGTTTCTCTAATCTATCAAGGATACTTGTGACGGTAGCCTGAGAAAGACTGATATTTCTCGATATCTGAGAAATAGGAGTATCTGCCGATTTCTTGATCTCTTTCAAGACCATAAGCTGAGGACCGGTAAGACCATACCTCTTCGCAAGCTTCTTTGAATGGATATCAATTGCACGATCTATTTTTCGTAAAGCAACAAACACATCTTCGACTATCTCTAACTGTTCCATGATCACCTCAATTAAAAAAATAGTATATCACTATTTATTCATTATAAAATATATTTTTTTCTTTAGTAGTCTAACTATTCGTATTGTATGTATTTTAACACCTATTTGGCATATTTAGATTTATAAAAGCCATATTATTCTATTTTAAACTATTATAACACCATCTACTTTGCCACTGCTCTTGACAATATATACATATTTTCTTTAGTATTGTAAATATTCTAAAACACTAATGAGGGAAAAAATGAAAAAAACATTAATGATTGCAGTAGTACTGCTCATATGTATTCTTGCAGGCGCCACTGCAGGTGGACAGCAGGAAGCTGCCGGAACACAGACTATCGTCTTCGGAGACGTCTCCTGGGACAGCGTCCAGGTTCACAACAGAATCATGGGATTTATCATCGAAAACGGCCTTGAAGGTTATAAAGCAGACTACATTCCAGGAGATACTCTTCCAATAATCAATGGATTGATGCAGGGAGATATCGATGTAGATATGGAATCATGGCACAATAACTTCAAAGAGGTCTATGACAAGGGAATCGCTGAAGGAAGCTTCACCGACCTTGGACAGAACATGCCGGATGCTCCACAGGGCTGGTGGGTTCCACGATACCTTATCGAAGGACCTGATGCTCTAGCTCCAAATCTCAAGAGTGTAGCAGACCTTCCTAAATATGCTCACTTGTTCAAAGATCCAGAAGATCCTTCAAAAGGTGTTATCTATGGTGGAGTCGCAGGATGGTCACAGATGATGATCTCAGAGGAGATCTTCGAAGAAAATGATCTTGAAGGAACTTTCAATCTCAGTATCGCAGGGTCTAATGCAGCTCTAGCAGGCTCTATGGTCGGTTCATATAAGAAACAGGAACCTTGGGTGGGATACTACTGGGCACCAACAGCTATTCTTGGAAAACTAGACATGGTCAGACTCCCTGGATCAGAATATGATCCTGCAAAGGTCAATATCCTCGTCAACAACGACCTTCTTAATACAGCACCAGATATCGTTGAGATCCTGAAAGCCTATTCGACAACAGTAGATCAGAACAATGAGTTCTTAGCGAAGATGGATGATGATTCTCTCTCTTCTGAAGAGACTGCTATCTGGTTCCTTAAAGAGAAGACTGATATCTGGACCAAATGGGTATCTGCCGATGTAGCGAAGAAAGTACAGGCTGCACTATAGGCATGGAGATGGAACAAGAGACAACAGAACCATTGATCAAAATAGAGAACCTATGGAAGATCTATGGGAAGGACCCGAAAAGGGTCTTTCAGAAAAAACTAGAGAACAAATCAAAAGAAGAGATACAGAAGAAGACCAATTGTATCATCGGGATGAGAGATATCAATCTCGAGATCAAGAAAGGTGAATTCTATATCCTCATGGGACTATCAGGTAGTGGCAAGTCCACCCTCATACGGGCCCTGATAAGCCTGATCAACTCAACTTCGGGATCTATCAAGATCAAAGGTCAAGAGATCACGAAGATGAACAATGAGCAGATGCTCAATTTCAGAAGATCCACCTTTGGTATGGTCTTTCAGAACTACGGTCTACTCCCACACCAGACGGTCCTCGATAATGCAGCCTATGGGCTGAAGATCAAAGGGGTCCCAAAGGGAGAACGTTATGCTAAGGCCATGAGGACTCTTGAGACTGTAGGTCTCAAGGGCTGGGAAGATTATTATCCCGGCTCTTTGAGTGGTGGTATGCAGCAGCGTGTAGGTCTTGCGAGAGCCCTTTCCAATGATCCAGATATTCTCCTGATGGATGAACCCTTCAGTGGGTTAGATCCATTGATCAGAAGACAGATGCAGGATGAGCTCGTGGAGCTCCAGGAAAAGATGCAGAAGACTATCGTCTTCGTTACTCATGACCTACATGAGGCACTGAAACTCGGGGATCAGATCGCCATTCTACGTAATGGAGAGGTCGTACAGGTGGGAACCCCTGAGGAGATCGTAACAGATCCTGCAGATGATTATGTACAGGAGTTCGTTCAGGACGCATCTCCAGCAAAGGTCATCACAGCCGGTAGTATCATGGATGCGCCATCTACACTCGTCTATGCATGGGAGGGGCCAAAGACGGCTCTAACCCTTATGCGTTCGAATAAGCGAAAGGCGTCGTTTGTTGTCGACAAGAGACATAAGTTCCTTGGTGTCATAAAGGACAAGGAGCTTGAACGGCTTCTTGCAAGTCCAGAAAAACCAAAGGTGATCCCTATGTCATCAATAAAGCAGATCACGTCCGTGACCGAAGATACGATCTTAGAGGATCTATTCTCTATCGTATCGGAGAACCCCTATCCTATCCCCGTCGTCGATGAGAACGGCCGGTTCAAAGGTAAGGTGACCACCGACCACATATTCGAATCGATAGCACCTGCTGAAGGAGAGACTCATGATTGATTTCCCAGAAGTCATTGATATACCACTAGCCAAACTCGTAGACACCATCATGGATTGGCTCCTGAGCAATCTAGCAGGCTTCTTTGATGCTGTTGGATTCCTTATCCTTCAGGTAGTACTCTTCTTCGAGAAGATCTTCCTATATGTACCTTGGTTCGTGATCATACTACTTGTCGGCCTTGCAGGATGGAAACTCATCGGAAAGATGAGAACAGGTATCCTGTTCATGATCCTCATGTTCATCATTGGGACCTTCGGGTATTGGGAGCTAGCGATGAGGACCTTGAGTCTTGTTATCGCATCGGTATTCTTCTCCCTTCTTGTTGGTCTCCCCACGGGGATCCATATGGCAAGAAGTGATAGAGCTCAACGAATACTGCAGCCGTTACTCGATGCTATGCAGACCATGCCGAGTTTCGTATATCTGATACCAGCGTTGATGTTCTTCGGTATGGGAAAGGTCCCTGCTATGTTCGCTACGATCATCTATGCAGCCCCTCCAGTCATTCGTTTGACGAATGTTGGTATCAGGACTGTCGATAAAGAGGCTGTCGAGGCGGCAAAAGCCTTTGGAGCTACCCCGAACCAGATCCTCAAGGATGTTCAACTACCTCTAGCCAAACCATCTATCATGGTCGGAATAAACCAGACTACGATGATGGCATTAGCGATGGTTGTGATTGGATCAATGATCGGAGCCAAGGGACTCGGAATGGAAGTCCTCTTAGCGATCAATAGGATCGAGGTAGGAAGAGGGTTCGAAGCCGGTATCTCTATCGTATTCCTAGCGATCATCATCGACAGGATCACTCACTCATTATCTGTCAAGAAATAGTCGGATGATCCAATAGAACTTAGATTCTTCCCAGAATACGGGGGAGTCTTATACATAACTAAAAAAGTAAAAGGCGAATGAGATCACATGATCCATTCGCCTTTTTCACGTCTAGTCTGTATCAATGACTCATAAGCTTAACGAATCGTAAGGCCAACGGTCGCAGATACCGTTCCAAGATTATTGGATGTATACTGTTCAATAGATTCAGACCAGGAAGAGTTGTCGTATTCGCTTGTCCCTGTAGCAGTCCCACCGAGAAACCTCAGGTTACCGAAGAGCTCCATATCATGTTTCAATCTATACCCCATTCGTAGGGATGCGTCGAGGATCGAGCCTTCGAACTCGAAACTTGCACCGTTGATGATCGCTGAGGAGGCATACAGACCGGTGATGTCTGCACTAAGATTTATTCCAGAGGGGAGCTCCCATCTGGAATAGATATGTAGAGCAGGTACAGGACCGACATTCTGGGAGACTGTGAGATCCTCACCATCGACAGAACTGAAGACTATGGAGGCATCTCTTATCTGAAGAGCAGCGCCTACCCCTAATACAAGATCAGGATCATCGATCACATCATAGGAGTAGGAAACTCGATAGAAGGGGAAACCATATTTCAGATTCATGGCAGTACCACTAGCGAACGTCACATCATCAATAGTGACCGGATCTCGGAAATTCACTTGAGTATTCACCTCTAGAGGTTGATACAGTAAAGATATCCTGTGTCTATCATACAGGGTCGCACCAACAGTGAATCGTTCAAAGGGTAGAAGTATATCCTGACCACCTTGTGTCACATAGTTGAAGTTCGTACCTGAATCCCCGATCTGTAGGGTATGGCCGGTAACTCCAAAGAATCCCGTCTCATATTCCCCAAAGAACTGTATCGGTGAATCTTCTCTATTTATCAGAGAATCATCATCTCCTGCATATATACCGGTCAGTCCAAATAGGACAAACAAGAAGCTCGCTAAGATCATATTTCTTCTCACCACTATACCTCCATGGTATTAATTGTTTTTTTGTAGTAGTTATATGAGAAGAAGATAATCAAACTGCAGGAGAAAGTAAAGTTCCTGTCATATGGGCTAAAAACAGTAAAGGCGAATGAGATCACATGATCCATTCGCCTTTTCAGTACCTAAGTACCATGTCTTGCCTATTTCAGTTTCTAATGAACATGTCCATGTTCGAGTTCTTCAGCTGAAGCTTCTCGAACTGAAACGATCTCGATCTCGAAGTTGAGGACCTTTCCAGCAAGTGGATGGTTCCCATCAAGAACGACAGTCTCCTCTTTGACTTCGGCAACGGTCAGTACCTGTACTGATCCATCTTGATTCTGAGCTTGAACAGGCATACCTACCTGAAGCTCAAGATCATCCTGAAACAGGTTCTTAGCAACTTCACCGATAAGTTGATCGTTATAGACACCATAGCCCTCTTCGGGTTGAACAACGACTGAGAGTTTGTCTCCGTCAGTCTTGTCTTTGAGTTCCTTCTCTAGGCCAGGAATGATCATCCCTGATCCATAGATGAAAGATAATGGGTCTTTTCCTTCTGATGTATCGATCGTGATCGCCTGATCATCAGTAAGGGTATAGTGCATCTCTACTACACTGTTCTCAATAATATTCATATTCTCTCCTATATTTACGCATCATACCCTCTTTTATGAGCACTGACATCTTTTTTGACTCAAAGGAATAATACAACGCTAGTACCCTATCAAGAATCCTACATATTGAAAAGAGCAAAACTCTCAGGATACTCTACAATTCTCTCATTAACGGGAGTGTCTTGCCTTGAGGACCGCAAGGACCTCTTCAGTCGTATACTCCTTATGTGCGAGTAGGACAAGTAGGTGATACATAAGATCTGCAGCTTCACCGAGAAATAGCTCCTTGTTATCATCTTTTGCCTCGATGACCAACTCCACAGCCTCTTCCCCCACCTTCTGGGCGATCTTGTTCACACCCTTATCAAACAGATGGTTGGTATAGGACCCCTCGATCGGATAGGTCTTCCTGTCCTGGATCACCCCTTCAAGATATGCGAAGAAATCGAGTCCCTCATGCTCTTGAGGATCATTGGTCTCTTCAAAACAGGTATCATCACCTAAGTGGCAGACCGGTCCTGCAGGGACTACTGAGACGAGAAGCGTATCTCCGTCACAATCGACCTTGATATCTCTGAGATTGAGAACGTTACCAGAGGTCTCTCCCTTCGTCCACAGCTTCTCTCTGCTTCTTGAGTAGAATGTCACGAGTTTTGTATCCAAAGTCTTCTGAAGAGACTCCTCGTTCATATAGGCAAGCATCAACACCTTATGAGTCACTGCATCCTGTACGACAGCAGGGACAAGTCCCTTTGAGAAGTCTACCTCTCTATTTCCAATCTTCATCTTTCTCTCCTTCTATTGGTTAACGAACAGTCACACCATTCGATCGTATATACTCTTTCAACTCTTCGATATCTATCTCATGAAAGTGGAAGATACTAGCAGCTAACGCCGCATCTGCTTCACCCTCTTTGAAGATATCGACAAAATGTTCCATCGCACCTGCGCCACCTGAGGCGATCACCGGTATCGATAAGGCTCTACTCACCTCTTTTGTCAATTCTACGGCAAATCCATCTTTTGTTCCATCATGGTCCATCGATGTCAGGAGAATCTCTCCAGATCCTCTAGATTCGACCTCTTTTACCCATTCCATGGTCTTGATCCCGGTCGGGGTCCTGCCTCCATGGACATAGACCTCCCAGAACTCTCCATTGAATTTGGTATCAACGGCACATACTACACATTGAGACCCGAATTCGAGTGCCATCTCATCGATCACACCGGGATGCTTCACTGCCTCGCTGTTTATCGAGATCTTATCTGCTCCAGATTCGAGCATGACTCTCACGTCATCCACATTTCTAATACCTCCACCTACCGTGAAGGGAATATTGATATGGGCAGAGATCCTCTTCACTAATTCAGAGAGGGTCTTTCGTTTCTCGACAGTAGCCGTGATATCGAGAAAGGTCAGTTCATCAGCACCCTTCTCTGCATAGAGGGCTCCAAGTTCTACCGGGTCACCGGCATCCCGCAGGTCGATGAAATTGATTCCTTTAACAGTTCTGCCATCTTTAATATCGAGACAGGGTATGATTCGTTTTGCTAACATCTATATCTCCTACAGGCAGCTAGCCTGGAATTCCGCAAGCTCCATGAGCGAGATTCTCCCCTCATATATCGCTTTACCGACGATCACACCTGAGAGTCCCTGACCAAAGAGTCGGATGATATCATCAAGGACCGAGACTCCACCGCTTGCAATAAGCTCCAACTCTTCGAAGCCTGCACTGAACACGCTCGAGGAGATCTTCTCATAGAGTTCATAGGAGGGACCTGTTAGCATCCCGTCACAAGAGATCTCTGTACTGATGACCTTAGTGATACCCTCTTTCATGTAGGAGAGGATCAACTCCTCACCTCTCACATCAGAGGACTCCTGCCAACCTGATACAGCTACAAGTCCATTATTGACATCAGCTCCGAGAATGAGTCTCTCAGGACCATACTTTTGCAGCCACCGCAAGAAGGTCTCACGGTCCTTCACTGCGATAGAACCGCCGGTGACCATAGCAGCACCACTCTCGAAAGCGATATGTATATCTTCGTCCCTCTTGATCCCACCACCGAAATCTACGACCAAAGAGGTCTTTGAGGTAATAGTCTCAAGGACCTTCTGATTGACGATCCCACCAGATCTCGCTCCATCGAGATCAACAAGATGTAATCTCTGTAGCCCGATATCCTCATATTGTTTGGCGATCTCCAATGGATCTGCTCCATAGACCTTCTTCTGATCATAATCACCTTTAGTCAATCTGACACAGGCACCATCGATCAGATCGATCGCTGGAATTATCGTAAAACTCATATATCACTCTCCATTAACACGAACTCAGAAAGTTCTTCAGGATCCGTGCCCCGACAGTGCCGCTCTTCTCGGGGTGAAACTGTACCCCATAATAGTTATCCTTATGCAGTGCTGCGCTGAAGGGTAGACTATAATCACAGACTGCGATGGTATGGTCTCCTGCTGCTGCATAGTAGCTATGCACGAAATAGACATACTCATCAGCTGAGATCCCATCGAACAAGGGAGTCTTGAGCGAACTCAAGGTATTCCATCCCATATGGGGAACCTTGAGATCAGGAGGGAACAGCTTTACCTGTTCTTCAAAGATCCCAAGACATTCGGTATTGTTCTCTTCACTCGCAGAACACATCAACTGCAAACCAAGACAGACTCCGAGAAACGGCTGGGTCAATGAACACAAAAGCTCATCAAGCCCTCTACTTCTCAAGTAGTTCATGGCAGTACTTGCCTCTCCTACACCAGGGAAGATCACCTTATCTGCAGCTCTAAGCTCTACCGGGTCATCGGTGACTAGGGGTTCGATCCCGAATCTCCGTAACGCACAGGTCATAGACTGGATATTCCCAGCATTATACTTGACTATCGCTATTCGGTCACTCATTGCTTCTTTCTCCTCATACTACAAGGCACCTTTTGTCGAAGGGAGTCTCATATTCTCAAGATCACGGGTCACTGCGCCTTTTATCGCTCGGGCAAACCCTTTGAAGACTGCCTCGATGATATGGTGAGAATTCTGCCCATGAGCCGAGATATTCAGATTACACCTAGCCTCATCACTGAAAGACTTGAAGAAGTGGTAGAACATCTCAGAAGGTACATCTCCGATCATGTCCCGAGTGAACTCGACATCCCAGACAAGCCAGGGTCTTCCGGAAAAATCGATCGCCACCTGAGCGAGAGAATCATCCATAGGAAGGAGGAACCCGTACCGTGATATCCCCTTCTTGTCTCCTAGAGCCTCAAGAAAGACCTTCCCAAGCGTCAGGGCTGTATCTTCGATCGTATGATGTTCATCAACCTCAAGATCTCCCTCAACCTCGATACTCAGGTCACAGCCTGAATGTCTTGCGACCTGATCGAGCATATGATCGAAGAAGTGTAATCCCGTCGATATAGCCGACTCACCGGTGCCGTCTAGATCGAGTCTGATGGAGATCTTAGTCTCCTTAGTCTCTCTACTACAGGCAGCTGTTCGCCTCAACAATCTTGATTGAAGAAAAGAACCAACCTCATCCCAGTCTTTGGAGATCAGACAACAGGGCTCTTCAGCTCCCGACTCTTCACTGAACCAGATGGCATCACAACCGAGATTCTTCGCAAGTTGCAGATCTGAGGCTCTATCACCTATCACATAGGAGGAACTCAAGTCAAACTCAGACCCATTCCCCTTGATATATTCCTCGAGCATCCCCGTCCCGGGTTTTCTCGTCCAGGCATTCTCTTCAGGAAGGGTAGGATCTATATGGATCGCATCGAATACGATCCCCTCCCCCTTTAAGGTCTCAAGCATATGATTGTGAACCGGCCAGAAGGTATCTTCAGGAAAGGAGTCTGTACCGAGACCATCCTGATTCGTGACCATGACGAACATCACATCGGTAGTCTTTCTCAATTTCGACAGAGCTCCGATCACACCCGGTACCAATGCATATTTCTCAAATGAGTCCACCTGGTAATCGACCGGTGGCTCCTCTAAGATTACTCCATCTCTATCGATGAAGAGTATACTTCTCATATCTTCCCCTCCAAAGCTCTCAGAGCTTTCAGTAGTTCACGGTTCTCATTTCCCGATCCGATCGTGATCCTCACACAGTTCTCACAACCAGGCTCATTCGTCCTGTTTCGTATGATAATACCCATCTCCTTCAAACTCGTATAGAGTTTATTGGCATCTATCACTCTCACTAAGAGAAAATTAGCAGCTGAAGGGTAAACTCTATCAACGAATGAGAGCTTTGAGAGTTCATCGACCATCTGGATCCGAGATTCAATGATCGTATCGATACCAGAGCGAACCTCTTCTCGTTTTGCTAGGGCCTTCAAGGCAGTCTCCTGAGCAGGGCCACTGATGTTATAGGGATACTTTATATTGGTGAATACCGAAATGATCTCTTCATGTGCGAAGGCCATCCCAAGTCTTGCATTAGCCAATCCCCAGGCCTTTGAGAGGGTCCTGAGTACGACTAGATTCTTATAATCTGCCAGGAGGTTCAAAGTACTCTCCCTGTTGCTGAAATCTTGATAGGCCTCATCGACGACGACGATCCCAGGAAAACTCTCCAAGATCGTGATGATAGCTGAGAGATCTATATCATTGGCAGTCGGGTTGTTCGGAGAGCAGATGAATATGAGTTTGAGATTCTCACCGTACTCCTCTATCGAATCAGAGATACCTTGAAGGTTCATCTGGAATTCTGAATCGAGATCAACACAAATCATGGGGACTGCATTCAGATTTGCGAATACCGAATAGACGCCATAAGTCGGAGGCATGACCACGACCTTATCATTCTTGGGTTCAGTGAATGCTCTATAGAGAAGGTCGATCGCCTCATCACTTCCATTTCCTAGAAAGATATTCTTCGTCTCGATCCCGAACACCTCAGAGATCTCACTCTTCACGGTTCTCTGCAAGGGATCTGGATAGCGATTCCTTCCCTCTCCCCCGAGAAAATCCTGATAGTTCTCATTGGCATCGAGAAAGACCTCTGCATTCCCTGAGAACTCACTTCTCGCAGAGGAATAGGGCTTCATACTCTTTATGTTCTCACGCAACAGGGCGTTGATATCTACATCTTCTCTACTCATTGTCCTCTCCCTCAGCTATTGCTTTCAATCGTATCGTCACGGCCTCTTTATGAGCTCCGAGACCTTCAGCCGCTGCCATAGTCTCGATAACCGGACCGATTGACTGTAAACCCTCTCTCGTGATCTTCTGAAAGGTGATCTTCTTGATATAACTATCAAGGCTCACACCAGAGAAGGAACGAGACCAACCGGAAGTCGGCAGGGTGTGGTTCGTACCAGATGCATAATCGCCTGCAGATTCAGGGGTCCATGCGCCGATGAACACTGATCCTGCATGTTCTATAGTATCAAGCCATTGATCGGCATCTGCGATATTTATGATCAGATGCTCAGGAGCATAGCGATTAGAGATGTCAAAGGCCGCCTTGATATCAGAGACTATGATGATAGAACTATGTGCAAGCGAGGAGACGGCGAATTCAATTCGCTCGAGTCGTTTGAGTTGTTCATCTATCTGAAGGATCACCGCTGCCGCGACACTCTTGCTATCGGTAAGCAGGATCACCTGTGAGTCAGCACCATGTTCTGCCTGACTCAAGAGGTCTGATGCGACGATTGCGGGGTCGGCACTCTCATCTGCGATGACGAGTACCTCTGATGGACCTGCAGGCATATCGATCGCAACCTGATCGACTGATACGATCTGTTTAGCCTTTGTGACGAACTGGTTCCCCGGTCCGAATATCTTGTCTACCTTCGGGACACTTTCTGTCCCATAGGCCATAGCGGCTATCGCCTGTGCACCGCCTGAGGCGATACAGGTGGTCACTCCACTGATCTTCGCTGCATAGAGAATCGCGGGATTGATCTGCCCCTTCGAATCGGCAGGAGTCGAGAGGACGACCTCTTTACAACCTGCGATCTTTGCAGGGATCGCTAGCATCAGTACGGTAGAGAACAGAGGAGCAGTTCCCCCGGGAATATAGATACCGACCTTCTCTATCGCTCGGATCGCTCTCCAACAGAGAACACCCGGTTCTGTCTCAACCCTTTCTGAGATGGGCCTCTGGGCAGTATGGAATGCATGGATATTCCGATAGGCTCTATCGATGGCCTTCTTGAGCTCTACCGGGAGAGCGTCCGTTGCCGCTTCGACCATATCCTCAGGTATCTTCACTGAATCAAGATCAGCGGAGTCAAACCTCTTCGCATAGATGCGAAGTGCGTCATCTCCATCCCTCTTCACGGTTTCGATGATCTCAGATACGATCTTCTCAAGTTCTGCCCGCTCTTTGCTCGGACGTTCTAATAGAGTTTCGAGAAGCTTCTCATTCGGTTGTTCATAGATAGTGATCGCAGTGTTCAAGAGAGGTCTCCTTTAACGATTATAACGTCATCTGCTCGATACCGGTCACAAGGATACCCTGCGCTCCAATACCTTTGAGTGCTTCGAACACATCCCAGAAGTCATCCTCCTGTACGACAGTCTGAATAGAACTCCAACCCGCTTCTAACAGAGGGGTCACAGTAGGACTCTTTGTTCCGGGGATGATGTTGCCAACCTCTGAGACCTTAGCTGAAGGGAGATTGAACATAATATATTTATAGTGACGAGCTCTCATCACCGCATCGACTCTCATGAGGAGTCTATCAAGTATCTGTTGTTTCTCAGGACTCGTCTCTCCGAGATCCTTTCTTGTGATCATCACCGCCGAGGATCTATACAGTACATCTACCTCTTTCAGTCCATTACTAATAAGGGTAGAGCCGGTACTTACAAGGTCACAGATCGCATCAGTCAGACCAAGCGAGGGGGCGATCTCCACAGAACCACTTATCTCGTGGACACCTGCACTCACCCCCTGCTCCTTGAGACAACTCTTGAGGATCGTCGGATAGGAGGTCGCGATCTGCTTTCCTTCAAGGTCTGCAAGGCTCTTATAGTCAAAACTGTTTGGCACTGCGATAGAGAGTCGACACCTAGAGAATCCAAGATCTCGTACGATCTCAACTGGATAGGCCTTCTCATCCATCTCATTCTTCCCTACGATCCCGATATCTGCGATACCATCATATACATATCCAGGAATATCATCATCTCTGAGGTAGAGGAATTCGATGGGGAAGTTATCTGCCTTTGCTTTCAGGACTCGTGAACCCTTGTTGAAATCTATTCCACATTTGCTGATGATATCAAGTGATTTCTCGCTCAATCTCCCACTCTTCTGAACTGCTACTCTCAATACGGTATTACTGGTAAACATAGTATCCTCCAAATTCATTATCTAAAAAAATCCAAAAAAAAATCTCCACATGAAATGCGGAGACCCTTACGGTATAATCCAATATCATTCGCACTTCGGTGTTCACGAGAAGAGTAAATGATGATGATGTATTCTTTTTTCTGTATAAATATTCATTACATATACCATAACTAAATAGTACATTTCATGTCAAGAGATAAAAGTGGAACAGGCAGGGGATTATATGGTTTCATCACTCCCGAGATGTGTCTGGATCGCTTTGATCACAAGAATGAGTCCATAAGCGAAGATGAGAAAACCCACTACCCGTATGATAGTCATCCCGATCTCCTGAGGCATCGTAAAGATGAGGAAAGCCAACATGATAGAGATAGCAATCTCTATGATATAACCGAGAACGGGATAGTCCACCTTCTTCATCTGGATCGTAAGATATATCTGCATTCCTGCAGCCGTAAGAAGCTGAACAGCGAGTATATAGATAGTGAAGGTCCAGGTGATCTTAGCGAAGGCGATCGGCATGAGCAACGCTATTGCACCGATCCCAAGAGAGACGGTACCCCGGATGACCATACCTTTCTTGATCTTATCTGAAAGGTTCGTCTTGATCGATGTCACAAGGACGATGATTCCATTTACTATTGCATAGATGCCGATGGCGACTGCTAGAAACATCGTGAAATCTTTTGTTTGGAAGAAGATAAATGCTCCGATGACCATAGTACCGATCCCTATAGCTAATCGTTGCATCCAAGCTTTGTCTGTAAACATTAATGAAGCTCCCATTGTCTTTATTGACCTGATATCGCACCCATACAATAAGTCAAACAAAGATATACCAATAAAGTTTCATAAAAAGTCGAAATATCTGTATAATAGTCGGATAAGGAGTCAATTATGTCCTATTCCCTGATTATCTATGATGCTGATGGCACCCTGTTCGATTTTGACAGAGCAGAGAGATGGGCCTTCGAGAAGATGTGTGACGATCTTGGGATCGAATATACCACCCTACTCCATGACGATTACCGGGTGATCAACCATGAGATCTGGAAGGAGTTCGAACAGGGGGCCATCACTGGCAAAGCTCTTAAAGTCGAGCGATATCAGAGATTATTCGACAAGCAGAGAATCAACGGAGATGCAACAAAAGCAGCCATGACCTATCTGAGCAGATTGGGAGAGACCGGCTTTCTCCTCGAGGGAGCTTATAGTCACCTCGAACAGGTCTTTTCATCCTTTCCCCTAGCGCTTTTGACCAATGGGATAGCAGCAACCCAACATGGAAGGCTCAAAGCCTCGAATATTGGACACTTCTTCGATCCGATCATCATCTCAGAGGAGGTCGGGGCACAGAAGCCAGACCCAAAGATCTTCGAGATTCTCATGAAAAAGACTCCAGGTCATGCAAAAGAGGAGGTGATCATCATCGGGGACAGCCTCACCTCCGATATCGCTGGAGGGGTAGCCTATGGGATAGATACCTGCCTGTTCGACCTCGATAACAGGTATGAGATGATACCCGAAGGACTGAGTCCCCCGACCTATCGGGTGACGTCTTTCTCAGAGTTGGAAGAACTCCTCTTCAGATAGACTTTCCGATAGTTGTTACACTATGTATCACTCTCTAATAGGATGAATTTCTCATCGTTTAACCTCATGGATTTCCTAAAACCATTTGTTCATACTGACTAGAAGTGTTACAATAACTCTACTTGAACATTTAGGAGTAATTTTCATGAATAAACGAATCGGATTGCGAGCTATCGCAATGATGTTGCTACTGGTCTTGGCTTTGGCACCATTAGCAGCACAGAACTATCAAAAAGTATTTTCTATCGATGCAGAAGAGTATGAAGCTCTCTGTTATCTTTATATCGATCAGGGGCTCAGTTACCCCTCCAGTTCCGGACCATGGAGTGCTGCAGAGCTCTCCATGATGCTCTCAAAGATCAGAAGATCTGATCTTTCTGATGCGATGAGATCAGTATATGACTTCGTAGATGAGTCTATCGAAGATGTGGAGAATCATAGAGTATCAGATACATTAGCGATGTCCTATGACAACACGGTATCATTAGAAGGCTACTTCCATACGAATACGGACAACTATAACAGTGAGGAGCTCTGGAGATATGACTTTGAAGAGCGTAGAAGTATGTATAATGGAGATTTCGAGACCTGGGCTGGAGACATGTTCTATGGAGATTTCGATATCGATCTGAAACTCAACCAGTTCGGTGATACCAATGATTCCAGTGCTCTCTTCGGAGATTCAGCGATCACTACCAACCTGTTGATGGTACCACCATCAACCTTGAACGATCTGAACATGAACATCCCTTATCAGGCCTATGGGTCTATCGGTGGTGAACACTGGAATCTGCAGGCAGGTAGAGACAACCTACAATGGGGATCGGGAGTCACTGGTAACCTCATGTTAGGTGGTCACCTTGACTACCAGGATATGGTCAAGTTCACCACCTTCCACGACAACTACAAGTTCACACAGGTCTACTCGTTCTTCACTCACCCGATGAACTACCTACCAAATACTGTAGAGGCTGGAGGTGCAGCTGTCGATGCTCTCTCCCCCAGCGGGCAGGGAGATGTCATGGATGGTATCAGGATGTTCATCGCTCACAGACTCGAGTTCAGGATGTTCGAAGACCTGTTGAACTTCACTCTATCAGAGTCGATGATGTATATGTCAGAGGAGAATACCTGGAACCTTGGCCTTCTCAACCCCTTCATGATCTATCATGACAACTATATCCGAGCGAACTCGAACTCTCTGCTTTCACTTGAGATAGAGACTACTCCGATCAACAACTGGAGTGCCTATGGTCAACTGGTACTCGATGAGTTCCCACTCCCGGGTGAACCTTCATCAGGAAGCGGAACGAATCCTACCGCTCTAGGATACTTGGCCGGTATAAAGACTGCCTATCCTGTCGGCGCCGGTGTCCTCTATGGGATGCTAGAGGGAGCTCATACTGATCCCTACCTCTATCTACGAGGAGACGGACTATCTGTCGATGATCAGGATTATGGAGATATCGGTATCAACTATGTCGTGGGTCTACGAAGTTTCACACCGAGTGGTAATATTTCAATCGCAGAAGACTTCATCGGTTATGAATATGGTTGTGATGCGATCGTCTTGAATCTGACCGGTGGATATAAGGTGTTCAATAAGTTCTATGTCGAGGGAACGCTCTTCTACATGCTTCATGGAATCAACGATCTTCACACCCTCTGGGATGAGGGAGCAGATGGGGCAGATGACCCATCGCAGTATATAACCCCGAATACCAACTCTACAGGTAATATCCTCACATCAGGAGAGGCCAAAGATTCTATTGAGACTACACTCCTTCTCGAAGTCAAGGGTGGTTATCATATCCTTCCTAACTTAGAAGTGTATGGACAGGTTGATTTTGTGAATAAGACCAACTTCAATAATGTAGCGGCAAACGGCACACAGGCCGATACTCAAGTATCGATCGGTACCTCTTTAAGCTTCTAAGCTAAGACTTATCATCAGGCTCCTCAAACCTTTGAGGAGAACCTGGAATTCCCAATCAGCCCTCGATATGGTAACATCCTATCGAGGGCTGTTCATTCTCTGCGGAGATCTATCCTTCTCACATAGTCAATAATCTGATAATGACTCGGGCTATATGCTATAATCAGAAGCACCATGAAGATAGACAGACTCCTCTCCATCATCATCTACCTTATGAATCACGAACTTGTCAGTGCAAGTGTCCTTGCAAGACGTTTTGGAGTGAGTGTGCGTACGATACAACGTGATATGGAGACGATAGACTCTTCTGGAGTCCCAATCATGAGTATTCAGGGGCCACAGGGTGGTTATGGGATCATGGATACCTATAAGATGGATAACCGTCTTGTCTCAGTCGAGGATCTCTACTACATCATCACCTCACTCAAGAGTATCTCTGATACCCTGATAGATGAGCATCTTGATGATACCATTGAGAAGATGCAGGGGCTGATCCCTGCGAGGGATTCAGATATCCTATCAGAGAAGAGCAGAAAACTCTCTATCGATTTCTCCATGCTCGGAGGAGATCCCAGACAGAAGGATGCCTTCAAGATAGTGAAGCGTGCTGTTGACTCGGAGCGACTCCTCTCCTTCAGCTATACCAACAATCATCTTGAACACTCTACCCGTACCATCGAACCGATGACTATCGCCTTCAGATGGAGAGCCTGGTACCTCTTTGGATGGTGTACGCTAAGAGAGGACTATCGGTTATTCAGAATATCGAAGATCCATGACCCAGAGATTCTTCCTAAGCGATTCAAAAGGAAGGAGTTAACCTTCGAGGAGTACGAATCAAGAGATCAGAAGATTAAGCTGACCCGACTCGTACTGCAGTTCCATTCTGAGATTAGAGCTCTTGTTGAGGACTACTATACCCCAGATCAGTGTATAGAGGGGCCAGAAGGATCTTTGATCATTGAGACAGAGATGCCTCCCGATGGCTGGATGTATGGCTTCATCCTCTCCTATGGAGATCTTGTCACCGTATTGGAGCCTCAATATGTTCAAAGAGAGATCCAACGTATCGCATCCTCGATCGCCAAAAGATATTCTTAGGTCTTTTTCCCTACTATGACATACAGATGTCATATATCTCCTTATATAATCGACTTATCAAGAGAACAAGGAGTTTTGAATGGAAATCAGAGAAGTCACAGAACAACCGACCCTCATGGTCAGACTTGTCACTCCAGTGGCGAAGATCTCAGATATCATGGGAGAGGTATATGGAGAGATTGGTACCTATGTAGCACAGAAGGGTATTGCTTTAGCAGGAGCACCCTATGCCATGTACTACAACATGGACATGGAAGCCCTTGACCTGGAGATGGGATTCCCTGTTACAGAAGTTCTGATGGGTAGCGGTCGTATCACCGCAGGAAAGATCCCAGGAGGAAAGATCGCCACTACCATACATACAGGCCCTTACGATACATTGGAGAAGAGTTATATAGAGCTTATGGGATTTGTGAAGGAGAAGGGATTAGCGGTCCATGAACAATGGATGTATGAGTACTATCTGAACTCTCCTATGGAGGTAGCTCCACAGGAGCTTCAGACTCAGATCTGTTATATCATCAAATAAAAAAATAAGGATTGTCATATTCTCATATACGACAATCCTTTATTGTTTCTATAGGGAGATAGAGGCCCCAATGCTGCATTGGAGATCCTGTTCCTGATTACTGAAGAGCTCACTGCTCTTCGTATAGTCTCGTCTATGGATCCAATCGATCTGGTACCAGAGCTCGAGCATCTCGACCTGGGGAATCTCTAGTTCCCCATCAGTCGATATCACAAGAGTCTGTGCTATCGTATCACCACTGGGAGCGAAGCCGACATCGAGAAATCCTTCATCCTCAACACTGGTGTTGATATCTATCTCACCATGAAGCATCCCGAAGATACTTGCAGAGAAGGTCCCTACCTCTGGGAGCCTGTAGGAGGTAGATAGTTGGCCTACGATCGAATCACCACCATAGGGGTAACCGAGGAAATCGATATGGGGTGAGAGATAATCAGATCCATTGATGGTGAAGTGCCTTTGATACACCTTGAACTCGACAAGGTCCCTCTGATAGAGGTATGGGTCAGTATAGGCAAACTCTAGGTTCGTCGTAAGAACTCCCTCGCCCACTCCATCGACATGAGTAGCTCCGAGCATATAGGCATAGGCGCCGGGCTGTGAGTTATCCTCCAGGGGAGCTCGAGCCTGATCGAGTGCTGCCTGTACATAGACATTGAGTCCAGGAGTCACCGCAGCATTGATCTCAGCATAGGCGATCGCATTGAACATGCTTCGATTGTTGAGATTGTGAAAGATATATGCAGGGTTCAGATATTTGAGATCGAAGAAGCCCTGTTCATACATGACATTCTCTGAGATCGCGAAACTCAACCAATCGAGAGGAGTGAACTCCAATCTATGGGCTAGGAAGGTATTCATCTTCAAGAATTCATCTTCACTACTATCTAGAGCCTCATCAGGATCATCGAAGAATGCATACAGGAGCTCATATTTGAAGTGATCATGATAGGAGACCATTCTCAGTGCATCATAATAATCAAGATTATCACTGATGACGAAATTACCGGTCTGCCCCGGTCCCCAAGAGAACATATCCCGTCCGAACTGCAGGTTCATACCATCATTTCCTCCCGAGATGAAAGCTCGGTAGGGAGTCTCGAAATCAACATACTGCATATCGAAGAAGTTCGTACTGAAAGTATCCTTATAGAGATAGGAGGCAATGATCGTCTGTAGCGTATCAGCCCCTCCGATATCGGTATCCTCTTCAGCAAAGAGAGCTTTATGATATTCAAGTTCACAATAGGTATATAACCAGTCATGCATCCCGATATCGATATACAACTTCATAATGGGGGCTCTATCCTCATAACCGAAGATCCAATCCTCTTCCAGATCGAAATCGGTACTGTTGCTATGATAATATCCCTCTCCATAAAGGATGGCTCCCAGTCCTAACTGGTACCCCTCCTCTACAGGGAATCTTAGATCGGTGTCATAGACGGTCTCACTGACAGACTCATATAAGGTCTTTGCAGATCCCGAGAAACTATTCTTAGACAATTGTTCGAAGAGATTCTGTGCCTCTCCATAGGACCAGGGTCTAGAGGTAGAGGGCAGCGCCCTCCCGCTGAGAATGAAGAGTGAATCCATATCTTCATATACCCCGGAATTCAAGGGGATGATGCTTTGAAGGTTCTCACTCCATACCATCCCACCACATAACAGAATGATCACCAAGACCATTCCAAACACACTTTTTCGCATTATATTGCTCTCCAACCAAGACTACAGAACTCATTTCAACTAATATCATACCGTTTCATAACAGTTGATTCAACCTTAATCCTGATAAGATTATTCAAGTTATCAGCTTATTTATTTATGATATAAACAGATACAAGTCCCAAGAAGACGTCCCTATTCTTCGACTTTCAATAGTTCTACTTCAAAGATGAGAAGGGCACCAGGTTCGATCACTGGAGGGGAACCGGTATCTCCATACGCAAGATCAGGATGCAGATACAACCGATATCTTGATCCGACGTTCATCAGTTGCAAACCCTCTGTCCAACCCGATATCACTTTCGTCAAAGCAAAAGTCAAAGGGTCACCCTCATAGGAGCTATCAAAGACCTCACCATCTAACAGGGATCCCCTATAATGAACAGTCACTGAATCTGAGGCACTAGGTTTCACCCCATATCCCTTTCGGAGTACCTCATACTGCAAGCCACTCGTCGTCGTGATGATACCATCTCTGATCCTGTTAGCATTCAGGAAAGCCTCGGCCTCTTTTCGATTGGCAATGACTTCAGCATTCTGTAGGTGTGTCTGATACTCCATAATGATCTCATTGAGTTGTTGTTGATCGAAACAACTCTCCTCTTCCATGAAGACCTCATCCATTGCCTTGGCAAAGTAGGGAATACTGAACTCTACCCCCTCTGCATAATTCTGACTAATAAGATACCCTATCGCATAACTGAACCTATCGAGCAGTGTCTCGGGTTCCGGTAAGGCTCGCACCTTGAGAATGAGGCTTTCGTCAACAGGTGAGGATTCGGTCTTCTGGAGATCCTCACTCCACAGGAGCCCACTACATACTAAGAACATACAGAGACATAGGTAAGACTTTCCTAATCGCTTCATGTCATACTCCCAAGACTTTACCAATAGAATCGGCTCTCTATCACCATCTCTCATCAATGATCAAGCGATGAATAGAACCCTAGTATCATACCTAGAAATGAAAAAAGGGACTTCTGCAAAAGTCAAGCTGAACTGACTCCTGTAACTGTCCCTTTTTTATAAGATCAAAGACTATGAGTTAATCTTATTCACCGATGCTGAGTAACTCGACTTCGAAGATAAGAAGTTTACTTGGCTCGATCACTGGTGGAGAACCAGCCTCTCCATATGCGAGATCTGGATGCAGATATAATCGGTATTTAGAACCGACACTCATCAACTGCAATCCTTCGACCCAACCTGAGATGACTCCACCTAGAGCGAACGTTGCTGGATTACCACTCTCATAGGAGCTTTCAAAGACCAGTCCATTCACTAAAGATCCCTCATAATGTACGGTAACGACATCTGAAGCAGTAGGTTTAGCTCCATCACCCTCTACGAGTACTTCATATTGCAGACCACTCTCGGTAGTGATGACTCCTTCCCGGTCCTTGTTTACCTCAAGGAAGGTCTCGGCCTCTTCAAGATTAGCAGCAGCGATCTCAGTCTGTGCCGCAGCTTCGGCTTCCATGATCTGTGTTTGGTATTCCATAAGGATCTCATTTATCTGATCCTGAGAATAGAAACCCTCTTCACCCTGAAGAGCTTGGTTCATAGCCATGGAGAAATAGTCGACATCGAACTCTAATCCGTCCTGTACATAACTCTGTGTGAACAGATAACCGAATGCATAACTGAATCTTTCAAGAAGTGTCTCTGGTTGAGGAAGAGCCCCACCCCATTCAACAGTCTCTTGAGTCGTCTCTACAGCAGCAGCCTCTTCTAATACACTCGATTCTTTTGCACAAGAGGTGAATCCTAATACAGCTACCATCACGATCGCTGAAAGTATTTTGATTGTTCTTTTCATGTAAGTCCTTCCTTAATACGCAGTAAAATGTCTGATTAACAACTATAGCAAAGTACTAAGCAAAATGATAGTCCCTTTAAATTGTTAATACTCAATGTTTATGTCTATTTATGGTTGTAATATGTGAGTTCCATTCCTATAATACTATATATGAGAAAGCCTATTTTCATCTTAGGGATCATATTCATCCTAATGACATTCACCACATTAATCAGTCAAACCGCATCAATACATAATTTCACTCCGATCGAAGATGGCTATCTAGACCTTTCTGAGAAGAGTTATGAAGAGATCGAGACCGTCCTCCTTCAAGGGTCATGGGAGTTCTACCCACAGGTATTAATCACCCCTGAGGAACTCTGCGAAGTATCAGAACCGGAAGGTTGTGGTGGAGGCTATATTCAGGTACCCTCTCAATGGACAGACTATGAATCGATGTCGAGAAGAGGAATGGGAACCTATCGTATAAAGATCGATCTCCCTACTCCCGGCTATTATGCTCTTGGGTTGAAATCGATCTATACCTCATTCGAGATCTTCGTCAATGGAGAGTCCATCTATGAGGTCGGTACCGTCGGAACCGGAGAGTCTACGAATACCTCTCAGTTCAGACCAGGAACCACCACATTCTATACCGATTCGACAGCAATCGATATCGTCTTTCATGTAGGTAATTTTGACCACAGGAAAGGTGGTCTCGTACAGGATATCATGTTCGGTACTCCTGATGAGATCCGTCATCTTTTCCTAGTTGAGAATACTTTCAATGTATATCTAGCAGGGATCCTCTTTATGATGGGTATCTTCTTACTCACATTCTTCGGTAAATCAAACAGAGATGCAGGGATTCTCTATTTTGGATTCTTCTGCCTGATCATATCCGTAAGGACCATATTCAACAATACGATCCCGATACTTCAACTATTCCCACACTTCCCTTTCTGGCTGGAGATGAAGATAGAATATCTGACGATCCCCATGGGATTCCTTACCTTTGCGGTCTACAGTCAGGCAAGCTTCTCAAAGATCATGCACAAGACGGTGACGACTATTGTCGTCAGTATCAGTGCAGTATATATAATCCTGATTCTTACTACGAACACTCTAGTCTATAATATATTCTTGAATGCTTTTAACGGGTTGATTGCGATCTATGCAATCTATTGGATGTTCCTGATGATAAAAGCCTGGCTTAAAGATCACCAGAGTACGAGTACGATAGCTCTCGGTGGTTTCATTCTGGCTATATCTGTCTTGAATGAGATCCTCTTTTATACTGATCCCTCATTCTCATCGTTCTTTACCTATAACCTGATACCTTTTGGTCTATTCTTCTTTGTTATCACACACTCTTTCGAGTTCTCTCACCGCTATCTAGAGGCACTTCGGATCTCGAAGGACCTGACCGAAGAGCTAGAGCGAAAGGTCTATCTTCGAACCAATGAGCTCAATGAGGCTAATGAGAGACTCTTGTTGATGGCAACGACTGATGAATTGACAGGGCTTTGGAATAGGAACGAACTTCAGAGAAAGGCTGAGGCAGAGGCTAATTCATTCAACTCTGATTCCTCGAGTGCCTTCTCCGTTCTCTATATGGATCTTGATAATTTCAAGTACTACAACGATACCTACTCACATGAGATCGGTGATTTGGTCTTGAAGGAGTTCGCTCAAGTGCTACAGTCGTTCTGTTATAACAGGACCTCAGCATTCAGACTCGGAGGTGACGAGTTCGTCATGTTCCTTCCCGCCTGTGATAAAGAATGTGCTACCGTACGTGCAGGCCACATCCTTGAGAGACTTCCGGAGATGAATAAGAAGATACAAGAGGTTCTACAGCTAAACTCTTCCACTTTGATAGATATCCCGAAGAGCCACCATATTACCTGTTCAATCGGTATTGCTACCCATTATAAGCATCAGATCGATATTGATAATCTCATCAGACATGCTGATGAAGCTCTTCTATCGGCAAAGACCTCTGGTAAGAACAGGTTTGTCGTAAATGAAGATCATCTGTCGTAGATCGAGGCTCCGAAAGCATCCATAGCGACAATAACAGGAAAGTCTTCGACCACCATCTCATAGAGGGCCTCAGGTCCAAGATCCTCATAGGCTATGACCCTGACCGACCTCACACATTGAGCATACAGAGCGCCACAGCCACCAAAAGCAGTAAAATAGACACATCCATGATCAATCAACGAGTTTCTGACAGATTCACTCCTTGGACCTTTTCCGATCATTGCGATCAACCCCTCTCTCATGAGGGTTGGTGCAAAAGGGTCCATCCGTGCAGAGGTCGTCGGACCACAGGAGCCAATGACAAAGCCTTGAGGTGCCGGGGCAGGTCCCATATAGAAGATAGTCTCTCCAATGAGGGATACAGGCATCTTTCCATCTCTCTCTAGTTCTGTTGTCAATCTCAGGTGAACCTGATCTCGGCCGACAAGGAGTTTTCCGTTCAGATAGACCTCATCACCGACAACAAGATCCTTTATCATATCCCTATTCAAGGGGAGGTTCAGATCATATCTCATTGAAGGGCTCCCTTTTTATCGAAGACCATCTCAGCCTTTCGATCTGCCCAGCAGTTGATACTCACTGCCACAGGCATACCGGCAATATGGGTAGCCTCAGACTCGATCATGACACCTAAGGTTGTAATGATCCCACCTAGTCCACCAGCCCCGACCCCCAAGCCCTGGATCCGATCGAAGATCGATCTCTCGAGTCCTGCATATCTAGGGTCCTGATGGTACGTCCCTACCTTCCTGGTAAGGGCCCGTTTTGAGAGTATCGCAGCTCGATCAGAGGTTCCTCCGATCCCTACCCCGACAACGACTGGAGGACAGGGTTTCCCTCCGGCCTTCCCCATGATCGAGACGACAGCATCTTCGACCCCTGAAGGTCCCTTGGTAGGATTGAGCATCTCAAGACCACTACAGTTCTCACTACCGAATCCTTTCATGAGGAGGTGAACGGAGATCGTATCACCGGGTACCGATTCGAAGTAGATGACCGCAGGAAGGTTCGTCTTGGTATTATCCCGGTCGAAGACCGGTTCAGCAACAACTGATTTTCTGAAGGAGCCATCTTCATAAGCTCGCTCGATACCTCTCTCAATTGCACCTTTTATGACTCCTAAAGAGACAGTGAGTTCTTCTCCAATATCAACGAAGCCCAGTACCATACCAGTATCCTGACACATAGGAAGCCTTTTCTCTTTTGCTATAGCAAGGTTCTTGAGTATATTCTCGAGAACTATAGATCCGCTGTTAGCAGATTCTTCTCGTTCAAATGCCATTTTCAGTGCATCGTGCACATCATCAGACAGTTCCACACCAGCTGTGAGCATCCGTCTGTATACAGTCTCTTCCAAGTTCTTTTCAAGTTCTAACATATCCATGGATTCACTATAACGATTTTCAGTCCAATACAAAAGATATGGGTTGAAGAATTGGATTATAATTATGATAATAGGACTTACGAATAATCCATTCAAAGAGGAGAGCCCCTATGACCTTACGGGAAGTATTAGATAATGTGAAGGGTGAAGTGATCTGCGGAGAAGATCAGCTTGATCATTCAGTAGAATTAGGGTTCGCTACAGATCTCATGAGTGAGGTTCTGACCATACTCGATGATGATATCCTGTTGATCACCGGATTATCGAATATACAGTCTATCAGGACTGCAGAGATGTCTGATATCACACAGATACTCTTCGTTAGAGGAAAGATGCCTACCCCAAATATGATAGAGCTTGCCAAAGAGAACAATATCGTTTTGATGACTACTCAGTTCTCTATGTTTAAGACAAGTTACCTGCTTTATGATAAGGGATTAAGTCCTATATACTAGGGCTGAGTATCATTATGGATAAGAGATACGCAATACCGTCAGGTGATTTCACTCATGCAGGGCAAGCTTCAAGTGAGATCAAAAGACTTCTGAAACAATTGAACATTCCCCCAAAGATCATCAAACGGGTGGTTGTATCCCTATACGAGGCAGAGGTGAATGTGGTAGCCCATTCTTTGGGCGGAGAGGTCCTCTGCTCTATCGACTCAGAACATATCAAGATCACGGTCTCAGATAGAGGTCCTGGAATCCCGGATGTAGGATTGGCTATGTCAGAGGGATATTCTACAGCCTCTCAAGAGGTAAGAGAAATGGGTTTTGGTGCAGGTATGGGTCTGCCTAATATGAGAAACAACTCAGATGAGATGGATATAAAGACCTCACCAGAGGGAACATCTATCTTCATGAACATATCGTTCAAGGAAAACTAGTATGAAAGGTGTTAGCTTTCACCATGCACTGACGGTACGCGAGGAACTCTGTCAAGGATGTACCCGTTGTATGAGGAATTGTCCTACTGAGGCGATTCGTCTATTCCATGGGAAAGCACATGTTCATCCTGATAAATGTATCGACTGTGGTCAGTGTATGGACGCCTGTCCCTTTGATGCGATCGTCATCGAACAGGATGACTTCGAGAAGATCTTCAGCTACAACTATCGTGTTGCCATATTGCCCTCTGTGTTCATCGGTCAGTTCGCTGATGATATCCCTGAGCGTTACATCTACAAATCACTGCTCGATATCGGTTTCAATGAGGTCTATGAGGCCGAGTTCGGTGTTGATATCCTACAGACTATCGGAAACCGGTTCAGCACCTATGCTGATGACAAACCGGTGATCTCCTCATATTGTCCAGCCATTGTCAGACTCATTCAGATCAAGTATCCCACGTTAGTGAAACATATCAACCTGTTGAGACCTCCAGTGGAGATCACTGCTATGTATATCAGGAAGAAACTCCTTGATAGAGGAATCGACCCTAAGGATATAGGAATCTTCTATGTCACCCCCTGTGCAGCAAAGATCGCACAGATCAAATCTCCTGAACAACAGAAACCAGAGGATATCTTCACAGGTGTCATCAATCTTGACTACATTTATAATCTAGTTCAGAGCAACATCTCAAAGAACAAGAAGATCCTTGAAGAGATTAGTTCGGACCTTCCTATTCCACCACTTACTCCTGATGCAGGACTCTGGAGCCTTACCACAGGAGAGAGCAGTACCGTATCAGGAAGGACACTCGCTATAGATGAGATTCATAATGTCATCGATTTCTTGGAGAAGCTAGAGAATGATGAGGTGAAGAATCTTGACTTCCTAGAACTGAGAGCCTGTGCTGGTGGGTGTGCAGGAGGAGTCCTGAACCCAGGAAACCGATTTCTTGCAAAAGAGAGACTCTTTCATCGCTCACAGAGTATGAAGGAGATCACCCTTGAGCAGGAGGCTATGATCTGCATGCAGGCCTCCTATCTTCAGCATTATATCAAACGCGACAGGATTGAGGCAAAAGCCGTATTCCAACTCGATGAGGATATATCAAAAGCTTTGGAGAAATTGGAGAACTATCAGAAAGTGGTTAACGCACTACCTGGGATCGATTGCGGTCTCTGTGGTGCCCCGACCTGCTCTGCATTAGCTGAGGATATCTCAAAGGGTATAGCAGATATCACTCAATGCGCAGTCCTCAAGTTACGAAGAACCGATGATAACCTTGCCATCAAGAAGGTATGGGGAAACTCCCTAGAACCCCACCAACCATAGATCAAAGAGGGAGCTTCACAGCTTCCTTCATTCCATCAGGTAACTGAGATCTCTCCTTGTCATACATATCCTGACTACATAAGACCACAAGAGATTGTTCCTTCTCCAAGGATTTCAACAAACGTTTCGCAGCTAGGATTATATCCTTCGTATTAGCGCTGAGCATCAATTCCCGTCTTTCCTCTCTCATCGAGTCGGTGATCCCATAGAGCAGACGCCTGAAACCGATGAAACTCTTCTCTGAGGGAGACATGTTCCGTACGTCTTTCCCAACGATAGCGATCACAGAGAGTTCTAATTTATCAGCATCTATCTCGCCTGCGGCAATTGATTCTAGGCCTTTCTTATAATCAGCGAAGGTCAGGGAAACTCGTGGGTCCCGGTAGGACGAGAAGGTCCCTATATGTTCGATGACATCGATACTAGCAGAAGCACCATAGGCACCTCCCACTACACGAATGGATTCCCAGAAATGGTTTGTCCTGAGAATATGGGTCAAGATCGATTCATGTATCTGTTTAGGTTCCCCAAACGATGATGCTTGAAAGGCCTGTGCCGTATATGCCACATGAGCAGGGATGATGAAAGTCTCTCCTGTCAATCTCGATTCTTCATTCTCTAAGGTCTCAGTCAAACTAGATGACCTCTTACCTGATAAAGGAGAACCGGTAGGAAAGTCATGGATCAGATGGTGTACCTGCTGTTTGAAGATACTAAGAACTCCCTCTTCACCTGTCATGTTGATGTTCAGTCGGTTCTTGACGATCACCCTTTCTCGAATCTCTCCCATACTACTAGCGATCGCAAGGATAGACTGCTCATCATCGACATCGATCTCGTTATTGAAGAACCATTGGCCAAGGCCTTTCCAGGAATCTTCAAGTGCTGTAGCACTACTGATCTTGGCACCAGCACGTAAAGCTGCATACTGGGATCCAGAAGGGATGATACTCTGAGCAAAGTCAGACCGTTGTTCTAAGATCACATCTCTGATTCTCTTCACGTTCCACAGTTCCGAGGTGAGCAGGATCTTCCTGATAAGTTCAAGAGCCTGTTCATTCTCCTCTGAGAGCATCTTCATCCTGAAGATCAAGAGTTTCTTCGGTTCATCGGTCGCGGCCTCTAATCTACAGGAGAAACCTCCTGTGATACCGGCAAGCATCCTAGAGACCTCATCATAGGAGTGACCGGGGATTCCTGTCATATAGATCAGTCTACTGAAGAGAGGAAGAAGCTGCTCGAGTTCCTCCGGAAGTTCTGCTACATTGAAGACAAGATCCAGATAGGAGATGCCATTGGTGAATAGACTCTGAGTATAACAGGGGATCCCATCGATGGAATCCTCATTGACGGAGAGTCTGCTGATCTGTAGGGGTAGGTCCTCACGAGAGAGTCGAGGGATCTTTGCGAGATCTTCGGAGCTCTCCTCATCAGTCTGAAAAGCAAGGAACTGTTTCTGACTCTCAGCACGGAGTCTCTGATCCTTCTTGTTCATCTTATTCTGGAGTAGATCAAGTCGTTTTTTGAACTCTTCATCGAAGCGTCTATTATGGTCTTTATCAGGAGTCACAGTGACGATCGAAGTATGTGGGTTATCGAGAAGATGTTCCTCTATCCAATTCTCAAGATACCCACCCGTCTCACAACAGTTGGTTATCAGCTCTTTAAGACGCCCCATCACCGGCTCGAAGAGAAGCGTGTCCTCAGGAGCCAATCCATGGAGCCAGCCCCTAACTACACGGGTCATCACTCTGAGACCGGTTGGGATACCACCACGAATCTCTCGATGCTGAAACTCGATTCGATGGATAGCCTGTTCGATCAGTTCAGAGGGAATACCATTCTTCAAGAGTCTTTCATACTCACCTTTGATCAGATCTACGAACATCTCACGTTTCTGAGGGTCAGTACCTCTGATCCCTACCGTATAGACCACATTCTTGAAATCTGAATCCATCCCACTCACAGACGCAATATCGCTTCCAAGTCCTGATTCGATGATAGCCTTATAGAGAGGTGCACCAGGATTACCTAGGAGGATCTCTACTAACAGTTCCAACGTCATGACATCAAGGGGATCATGGATCGAGCATACTACAGAGTTGATCGTGATAGTCGATTTACCCTGTGGACTCTCACCCTCGAGAAGAGGACTCGTATATTCATTGATCACCGGGGCAGTCCATGTCTTGGGATCAACAACTGCATGATTGAGTTTTATTCCCGTGAACTCCTTGAGATACCCGTCTTCGAGAAACTGTAACAGCTCCTCTATGGGAATATCTCCATAGAGATAGAGCCTACCATTCGAAGGATGATAGAACTCAGCATGAAAACCGGTGAACTGTTCATAAGTCAGATTGATGATCTCTGCAGGGTCTCCTCCTGAATCGAATCCATAGGGTGTATCAGGGAACAAGGATCTGATCGAGTGCTCTGCAACGATCGAGTCATGATCTGAATAGGCACCCTTCATCTCATTGAAGACGATCCCGTCATAGGAGAGTTCTCCTTTAGGGTCCATGGTCACTCTGATCCCCTCTTGCTTGAAAGTCTCCTTCCGTAATAACGGAAAGAACACTGCATCAGCATAGACGGAAAAGAGATTATAGAAGTCTTTCTTCAGCGGAGAAGCTGCAGGATAGACAGTCTTGTCTGGATAGGTCATAGCGTTAAGAAAGGTATTCGCACTACCTTTCATCAGTTCGAGGAAGGGGTCCTTCGTAGGATAGGATCGTGAACCTGCAAGAACTGAATGCTCTATGATATGCGGTGTACCACAACTATTCTTAGGGGGTGTCTTGAAAATGAAACCGAACACATTCTCAGGGTCATCATTAGCAATCTTATAGATCTCAAAACCTGTCGCGGAATGCTTGAACAGCAGTCCTACTCCATGTTGTTCAGGAAGATCTCTCTTTGCTACTAATGTGAATCCATGGATACCGTCACCAATCTCAAGTTCAGCCATACAAGCTCCTTCAATCAACAGGAAAGGACAAAATCCATGTTAGATTTTGTCCTTCACTAATCACAACATTATAAGGAAGAGCAGGTGACTTGTATAGTCCGAAGAAAGCAATACAGGAAAATGAGACCTTGCTTAACCGGAATGGCATCTGGTACTATGATTTTCATGGATATAGAATTTGTGAGAAAACGCAGTGAACTCTATCAGAGGATCAGAGACTTCTTCAACTCGAAAGACTACCTTGAAGTGGAGACCCCTATACTTTCGGAGACACTCATACCGGAATCGACGATCTCCTGTTTTTCAACCTTTTTCAGGAGTGAGTTCCACTCTTCTCGAGACTATTACCTTATCCCCTCTCCAGAGGTCCATATGAAGAGACTCATTGGACAGGGATATGGGAATATCTATCAGATCGCAAGATGCTTCCGTAATTCTGAACAGATCGGCTCCCATCACAATCCGGAGTTCTCCATGCTTGAATGGTATACCATGGATGCAAACTACCGGGACTCCATCCTTATGACAGAGAGACTTATCAAAGCCGTATGCACTGAAGATACTCCTGATCATGTACGAGCACCCTTTGAGATCCTCTCAGTAGCAGAAGCTTTTAAAGCATATGCAGAGCTAGACCTTGATTCCTTGATGAGACCTTCACTGATGCGAGAGGCTATACGAGCTAAAGGACTCAGTGAGGGCGATACACAAGCCTCATGGGAGGAGATGTTCAACAGGCTCTTCCTCACCTTCGTAGAACCTGAGATCTCATCAGAACATCCTGTGTTGCTGATCGACTACCCTAGGGCACTGCAGTGTTTGGCAAGACCTATCAAGGGAACTCCTTATAGAGAACGCTGGGAGCTCTATATCGGGGGAATAGAGGTGGCTAACTGTTATACAGAGATGACTGAACGATCTACCGTTAAAAGCTACTTCGAAGAGGAATTTGCCCAGTTATGCAGTATAAGGGCTGTGTCAGGAGAGACTATCCCAGATATCGATGAGACCTATCATGAGATGTTCACTGACGATTACCCGGCCTGCTCAGGGGTCGCTATCGGTCTTGATCGGCTGTTGATGGCAATACATTCTATTAAGACTATTCAGGGGGTGATTTTATTTCCATTCTCTGATACAATCGGCAAACGCTAGTCGTTCTAGCGAATCATCATTCAGATGTATGTATACGATTCTCAAATAGGGAAATAATTCGTGAATAAATTAGGTATCAAGAGGTAACCAATGATTAAAGCAGGTCAAGTTGAAAAAGGAATGGCTCTTCTTATGAAGGGACAGCCGTTTATCGTAGTAGAGCGGGAGTTCGTCAATCCTGGAAAGGGTTCAGCTTTTGCCCGAATAAAGATGAAGAGCCCAACGACTGGACAGGTCCTTAGAGAGACTATTAAGACTCAGGACTCTGTTGAAGATATCAGTGTCGATGATAAAGATTGCCAGTATCTCTATAATGATGGAGAGATGTACTATTTCATGGAGAATGATACATTCGAACAGTTCGAGATCCCTATGGCAACATTCCCAGACTATAAGGTACTCATGAAGGATGGAGATTCCTACAGGATCTCGATGTGGGGAGATAAACCACTGAATATCGTGATTCCCTACAAAGTCATCTATATAGTAGCAGAGGCTCAGGAAGCTGTGAAAGGCGATACCGTTCAAGGTGCATCAAAGATCGTGACCACTGAGACAGGATTGAAGGTAAAAGTACCGATATTCATCAAACAAGGTGAGAAGATCCTCGTCAACACAGAGACTAAAGAGTATCTTGAAAGGGTAAATAATTAATACATGTTAGATCATCTGTTCAACAAAGAGGTCCATTACCGTTCTCATGGTAGGGACCTCTCTTTTTCCCTATCAATGGGATTATTCAGTAGCAATGCCATAGATGCAGGTTCAAGACTGCTCATCGATACACTCATCGATTCCGTTGATCTCTCTAAGATGCAAACGGCTCTCGATGCAGGCTGCGGGGTCGGGACTCTCGCTGTCACATTAAAAGCGTTATACCCCGACCTTGATATGATCGCCTCTGACAGAGATGCCCTAGCTCTTGCGGTCACTGATCATAATGCACAGATCAATGGTCTGAGTATCAAGACCGTACCAGGACTCGACACCCTGATCTATGATCAGGAAGAGGGTCGTTTTACCGGAAAAGAGCACTATTTCGATCTGATCATGACCAACATCCCTGCAAAAGCAGGAGAGCCAGTACTCTACAGATTTCTTCAGAATGGTCTCTCACAGCTTACAGAGACAGGGGTTTTTGCCTTCGTTATCGTTGATACCCTAGCAGATCATGCCCAGGAGATGTGTGAGGAACTCACTCAAGAGATCATCACTAGACAGGATGGGAAGAGACATTCAGTGTTCATCATCAAGAAAGAGGCAACACGTTCCTATACCATCGATTCTGTATTTCCTGGAGTCTATGTCAGAGCCCATGAGAGATTCTCTCTGAAGAAGCTCTCCTATTCCATTGATACGGTCTACAATATCCCAGGCTTTGATACGATCCCCTATGATGCAGCTCTAGGTGTGAAGATGGCCTGTACTCAATCTCCAGAATCTCTTACGCTCTGGAATCCAGGACAGGGACATTATGCCATGGGTATTCTCCTTCAGGATCGAAAAAAGAGGATAAAGCATATTCAGCTCATGGGAAGAGACCTGCTAGCATTGAAGATATCAGAGCATTCTATCAAGAAAAGTTTCCCTCATGTTTCAGTAACCATTCACTTTTTACACAGTATTAGTGAGTGTTTATCAAACAGGCATATGCCATTAAAGAAAAAGAGCAACCTATTGCTCATCACTCCTGACCCCATCCCTCTAGTCTCTTTCGTTGCACTTGTAGGATCTTCTCAAATCGTTATAGAAAAAGAGATTAGATCAGATATTATCATAGCTTCCAAGAGCTCTGCCATGGCCTCTTTCAGTAAGGGTCTTACCGGCTTCACCCTTCGAGATTCAAAAAAGAAACATGGGTTTAGGGCAATACTCTTCAAGAATCTTTACTAATACTTCACATTGTATTATTATAATTCTAATGTATGTTACGAATGACGGAGTAAATTAATGAGAATTACCACTAAAGGACGTTATGCCCTTCGAGCTATCCTATATCTGATTAACTGTAGTGAAGATAAACCTATCTCTATCAAGATCCTTTCGGAACATACTCAACTGTCTCCAGAGTTTCTAGAACAGATCTTCTTCCGACTGAGAAAGGCAGATATCATAACCTCGACTCGAGGTCCTGGTGGTGGGTTCAGATTCATCAAGTCAGCTGAGGATATCTCAGTGAATGATATCTTCTTAGCAGTCGATGAAGGGTATCATGTGGCCCCCTGTACTGAGGAGGATCCCCACAGAGCGGATTGTGCCTATTCAGACAATTGTGTTGCCTGTGATTTCTGGCAATATACCAATCAGATCTTCGTGGAGTATTTCTCTAAAGTGACTCTGCAGGATGTCATGGATAAGAAGTTCCCGGGTCTTACCTAGATATCACTAGTAATCTTCGACATCAACATACCATAGCTCATCACCATCCATATTCTTGAAAAGATAATGATCCTCTTCGACCTTTATCAGTGAGTTCCCGACTAGAGGTATCTTTCCTCCACCGTGGGGAAGATCGACAGCATATACAGGCATCGCCAATCCGGATAGACGTCTTCTTAGCTCCTGCTCGATCTGAAAACCTCTCTTGAGAGGAACTCTCAAATGAGAGGTTCCACTAGCAAGGTCCCCTTGGAATAGATAATAGGGTTTGACCCTATTACGCACAAGAGAATTCATCAACTCCTCGAGCACCTCAACACAGTCATTCACACCTCTCAGGAGTACCGCCTGATTGAACAGGGGGATTCCCCTATCGGAGAGCTCCAAAAGAGCAGCTCTACTTGCCATATCAAGCTCTCTTGGATGATTGAACTGTACCATGATATAGATGGGGGCTCTTCTGTTCGCCTGATAGAGGATTTCTAATAACTCATCAGTGACCCGAGAAGGCAGGACCACAGGGATCCGTGTTCCGATCCTGATCACGAGTTCTGGAGAGGTATCTTGAAAGATCGAGATCATCTGCTGCAGCTGGTGGTCTGTCATGAGAAGAGGGTCCCCACCACTAATGAGAAGTTCTTTGATCTCAGGGATCATCGCTATTCGTGTTGCAGCCTCTTCGATCTCAGCTTTTGTTGCTGCACCGTTCATCTTGCCAGTGAACCTTCGTCTGAAACAGTGTCTGCAATACATAGCACATCTATCTGTCGCTAAGAATACCGCTCTGCTCTTATATCTTCTGACAAGTCGAGGAGTGAGTTGATACTGTAATTCTGCAAGGGGATCTGAAGTCTCACAACCAAGTGAGGTGAACTCATCAGCAATAGGGATAGCCTGTACTCTGATGGGATCCTCTCTTGATGCTTTAGGATCAATAAGAGAGAGATACTCTTTCGGAATCTGAAATCTTAGATATTCTTCATCATTCTGTGATGCGAACCAACCTATTTCTTCAACCGTGAGGTCGAGATACTGAGACAACTCTTCTGCATTGATGATTGAATCTTTGAGGGACTTCTGCCATACACCATTTTTCATATAATATGCATACCATACATGGCGCAGTGATGTCTATGAACCCTCCTCCCTCAAATCAGGACCACTAAAAAAACGTTTAAATTGACACAGAGGTTCCAAAGTCGTATGGTGAAAGTACTAGGCAATCACAGAGGAGCAAGAAATGGCTAAAGAAAAGAGTAAAGTTACGATGAAGGGGTATTATGGTATCACCTTTCTCATAGGTCTTGGATTCTTCACGATGGGGCTTATGGACCCATTGTATGACACCTACATCCCTATATTCCTCAATAGATATATTGATTCAAAGGGTTGGATCGGCATCATCATGACCCTCGACAATGTCTTCGCCATATGCCTTATCCCTATTGTCTCGGCACTTTCAGATAGGACTCGGACTCGTATTGGAAGAAGGATGCCCTATATTGTATCGATGTTACCCATGACCGCAATAGCATTCGGGATCATCCCCTTCTCCGTACTCTCCTCTTTATGGGCTCTGATCATATCGATCTTCCTGCTGAACGTATTCAAACAATCAGCCCGTGGACCTGTTGTTGCGCTGATGCCAGATATCATCCCTGGAGAATTACGATCAGAGGCGAATGGAGTCATAAATACCATGGGAGGTATAGCCTCGATCGTCGGTACTATCGGACTCGCTCAGTTGATGAATGTATCTATCAACCTACCAGGAAGGGGTGCCACCAAAGAGATCCTAGCCTTCCCAGTAGCAAGTATCCTTGTACTTATCTCAACGATTCTACTGTTCTTCTTCGTCAAAGAGAAACGAGAGAACTACGAGAGTGATACCAAGGAAAAAGGCCCTACGATCAGAGAATCCTTGAAGATCATCTTCAAAGCAGATGACAGGAGTGCCGTCCTCATACTCATCTCCCTCTGCTTCTGGTTCATCGGTTATCAGGGAGTCCTTCCCTTCATCGGCCTCTATTCCACAGACATCCTGCAGACCACATCAGGTACTGCGGCACTAGCAGCAGGGATGGTCGGTATCGCATACGCGATCTTTGCGATTCCCTCTGGTATCATCGCCCATAGACATGGTCGTAAACGAACGATCAGAACAGCCCTCCTCCTTCTCAGCGGGATCCTCCTTGCAGTATTCTTTCATGACCCTATCACGACATCTCTCGGTCTGAGTGTCATGGCAAAACAGATAACCTTCTGGATACTGATGTTCTTCTTCGGTATGTTCTGGGTCTCGATCATCACGAACTCATTTCCCATGTTATGGCAGATGGCGACCTACTCAGATATGGGTATCTATACAGGTCTCTACTATTTCTTCTCACAGCTCGCTTCGATCATCGCGCCTCCTATCACAGGAGGGTTCATAGATATCTTCGGCTTCAGAGCTATCTTCCTATTCGCAGCAGTCTGTATGCTCATCGCATTCTTTATCATGTCTGGTGTGAAGCGTGGAGAAGCAGTCGAATGACCAGTAGTATACCTGAGGTAACCCTCAGGTATACTTTATTTACCGACAATCTATAATTGTTGGCAAAATCTCTTTTTTTCCAGTATAATCGTATTTAGAGGTCAAGGATGAAAAAGAAGTATTCTGGATTGAATCAAAGTACTATAGACAAAGCGCTTAGTCTCTCACGTCTGAATACCCTGTTTCGTTCCTTCTGGGGAATGGTCGCAGAGTTTGCGATCCTCTATGGTCTGACTGTAGCAGTCTTTCTGATGGTACCAGAGATCCAGTATTCGTTTCTCACAATGAACATCCACCCTCTTATGTTCGTCTCCTGTTTTATCGGGGTGAGACATGGGTTCCTTGCAGGTCTTCTATCTGCGTTGCTATCTTCCCTGATCTATTTCTTCTCCTATTCATTCCTTGATCTAGACCCTATCCTCTTCTTTCAGAGTTATGAATATTACAAGTTCCCTTTGATATTCACCCTTGGTGGTTATCTTACAGGAAGGATCTATGATTCGAATTCAAGAAAGATCCAAGAGATGAGGGATGCCAATGTCGAAGTCCTGAGAGAATATGATGACCTTGAGAAGACCTATAAGAAGACGATTCAGATGTATAATGAACTCAAGGAACAGATTGTAGGATCAGAGTACAGCATCTTCTCACTCTATGATATCGCATCATCACTACAGACTACCAACCCAGAGAAGGTATATACCGAGGCAATAGGTCTACTCTATAAGTTCATCAAAGCAAGAGCCCTATCGATCTATACGATCGAGAATGGGGATTTCATGCGTTTGAAGATCAGATTCGGGAATAAGGGTCAGAAAGTCAGTTCCAGGAAATATACCGATTCACCGATGTATAATAAACTCATAGCAAAACAGAAAGCTGTGAGATGGGCTATTGAAGCAGGAGAGAATGCTCCGATCTTCAGTGCTCCTATCATATCTGAAGGTGAGGTCATAGGTATCATCGATATCGAAGATATTGAATTCGAATATGTTACAGAATATAGCTTCAGTATCTTCCAGGTCATCAGTGAATGGATAGCAAAAGCCCTTTCACAGGCACTTGAGATCGACAAACAGTTCCATCTTATGGGAATCGACCATCCAAACATGTTACAGCTACCACAGTATGAACGACAGTTAGAAGAGGAGAAGGTCCGAAAAGAGAAATACGGTCTTCCCTACTGCCAGGCATCTTATGATCTGGGTTTTCTCGATTCTGATGAGGTCATACCAAAGCTGCAGAGAACCCTAAGAAATGTAGACTATCTTTGCTATGATCAGTTGCATAATATGGCAAGAGTACTATTACCTGCGACCGATGAGGAGAACTACATCATCGTAGAGAAGCGTATATTCGACTCCTTAGGTTTCAGACTGGAACGAGCAGTATGAGAAAGAATGCAGTCCGTTATCTTCTTGTAATAATAATCGTTATACTCACTGGGATAACTCTTCAATTCTTGAAGGTGTTTAACTTTGTCCCAGAGGCTTTTTGGGTCAGTTCCTCACAAAGATCTGACATGCAGGAACGTCAGTCACAGATGATTTCTGCTGAAGAGTTCCCTGAGATTTATGACACCTATGTAGTCTTCTATGATGGTGATGCCCATCATAACTCAAATACCTATTATCACCTGACTCAGATCTTTAGGAATGCTCATATCAAGTATGAAGCCCATGATATCAATAGTGCTGATACTTCTGCCGTCCTAGCATCTATCGATAGCCATGATCATATCGTCTTCACCAATGAGATCTCGAATATGTTCAGTGATGAGCAGATCAAAACTATCGAGCGACTAGTTGAGACAGGGACCTATCTCAGTATCATGTTAAGGACATTTGATGCAAGATTGGCTGAATTGGCCGGGTTCTCAGACCTCAAGGAATTCACTGAGACCTTGGGAGTAAATTTGATGAAGCCTCTTTTCCCTGGGATCGATGAGATTAGGGTGAATCCAAAGGCCTTTCCTTCTTCTTCACTTAAACTCAATGTTGATGAAGATTGTGTGGTACTCCTTGAATCAGATGAGAGGTTACCCCTTTTATGGTCACATCAGTATGGAAAGGGTTCAGTTCTCTATGCGAACACGACCATCTTTCAGGACAAATCGAATCGAGGGATCTTCCTTCAATACCTTCTCGATCATAGCTCCTATGGAGTATCTACGGTATTCAACAAGAAGATCTTTAATATCGATGACTTTCCCGCACCTATTCCATTAGGAACTGATGCAAAGATCTTCACCGAATACCATAGAGACATCAATAAGTTCTTCAAAGATATCTGGTGGTCTGATATACGAGACCTCGGTGCCAAATATGATCTTATCTATGCCGGTCTGATCATAGGTAGTTACAATAAGGATACCACCCCACCCTTTGAGAAGCTCGCTGAGAAGGATCTGGAGAACATCAGCTATTTCGCACGTAAACTTGACGAGGTAGGTGGTGAACTCGGTATCCATGGCTATAATCACAACTCCCTGATCACAGAGGGTCTTATTGATTTTGATTACTATAACTATAATCCTTGGCCATCCGCAGAAGCTATGACTGAGGCCCTAGACTATCTGGAATCAGAGATGGATGAGATTGTGGGTAAGGTTACCTACCGGACTTATGTCCCACCTTCGAATATGGCTAACAGACTCTCCGAAGAGGCTATCTTAGCTGCTTTTCCTGATCTCAAAGTTTTTGCAGGCCTCTATACCGGGTCAAAGGGTGAGAAAGAGACTCTTATTCAGGAGTTTGGTGAGAACCCCTATTTCCCAGGGGTCTATGACCTACCTCGCTTCAGTTCAGGCTATCTCTATGAGAAGAAGATGATGTGGTATATCTATAATGCAATAGCTGAGATCGGAGTCTTTCACCATTTCATACACCCTGATGATGTCCTTGATCCTATAAGATCTGATGGGATGCCTTGGAGCGACCTGCTTGAGGATTTCACACAGATCCTCGATGAGACTTTTGAAAGGTTCCCCTATCTAGAACCGGTGACACCTTATGTCGCTTCTTTGGACTATGCGGATTATGAGGACCTTGAGATGTATACAAGGAAAGATGATTCAATCATCACCATCTGGCTAAAAGATGCCCCTAGACCAACGAATGCCTATCTTAGAGTCGATTATCCTATCATAGATACCGATGGTATCACATTGCACTCTCTTGATAGGGATGGGCTCTATTTCGTGACGATCACTAAACCGGTTGCTACGATAGAACTCCTAGAAGTCAAGAAGTGATCATCACTTCTCAGGGCTCTCATCTACTCTTCCTGAAGGTCTCTTCTTCCTCTGAGTAGAGCTACTCATATCTTTTACCTTCTTATCCCAGTAGACCTCTTCTTTCTTCAGATAGGATGAGATCAGACTCTTTAGAGGATCATCATCGACAGGCTGTTCTTCTTCCTCTTCAAGAATGATTCCGGTATAGGTCTTGATCTCAGTCTCTTCTTCGATAGGAGAAGACTCTTTGATAATTTTCACGTTCTCATCTACTATGAATTCTTCAAGGGTTAATTCGGGTTCCTGAATAAATACCTCAGTACCGCCAAGTTCATCCATATGGGTCTCAGCCTCTGCTGCAATGAGCTCTTCAAGAGTCATTTCGCTCACTTTAGAGACGTCTTTCAGGAAGCCCTTCTCTGTTCTTCCCTCTTCTGCTGCTATTAATTCCTCAAGCGATGTATTAGTCTCTAAGACTACGTTCTCAGATGTGTCGTCCTTAGATAAGAGTAGTTCACCAATAATAGACTCAGGACTCTCATCTTCATGAGAGAGACTCTTTTGCTCTATGAGTTCAGGTTCTGAGGAAAGAAGTTCTTCTATCGCTTTATCTGATGTCTTCTCCTCAGATGCTAAGATATCTCCAAGAGGTGGTACTTTCTCTGATGCGAGAAGATCCTCGATAACCTCTTCAGGATTGATTACCCTCTTATTCACGCTCACATGTACCGTTCTTGTTTTTGAGACCTTCTTGTCAGGAGAGAGATCCTCTTTGCCCTCAGTCGCTATTGGAGCAGCATCCTTTCTGAGGGGTTCTTCTTGAGATAAAGACATGCTCTGTGAATAAGCTGTCTCGAGCTTGGTGATATCCTCTGGGAAATCCTTTTCCTCTGCTTCGGGGACAACATACTCACCTGCTGCGAACAGATCTGATAGCAATATCTTATTAGCAGTATCTTCAGGTTCTTTGGTCTCCTCGGTCTTCTCAAGAAAGTCCTTATCTAGTTCATCTAGTTCAATGCCAGCTGCTATGGCCTTCTTTCTTCGCTTCTCTAGAACGAGTTTATCAAGCGCATCTTGATCTGTGAGTCTCTTATCTATCCATTCCTCTAATCGTTCAAAAGGACGATTCTTCACCTTGGTATACACAGGCTGTGTCATATAGGTATGCTGAATGACCCTCTTATATCCCATATAGGTCATATAGAGTCCTACAAGCATCGTTACAAATGCGGAAAGGAAGAACCCAAAGCCATAATAGCTCTCACCAAGAGCTAAGGTGAGAAGCGTGAAGACCACATTCGTCACTAAGAAGATCACCATAAGGAACAAAGTCCTGTTTCTCTCCCCGATATACAATAGTACCTGCATGAAGATCAGGATGAAGGAGTTACAGAAAGCTCCTAATGCATAGATGACAAAGATCTGTCTTGATCCCTCAGGGACATTTAATAGGGGAAAGAGTGATTTAGAGAGAATGATGATGATGATCGTGATGAATAACTGAATCTCGAAAGTCTGCAATATATTCCTCTGGAGTGATTGCCACATCCTATCTCCAAATGTCTTGAGTTCAGAATAGGGGCCATTCCTGAGAACTGCAAGAAAGAACTCTCTACACTTCACATAGAAATCAGTCTCGATCAAAACCATGAAGAGCATGGTAGAGGGTAATATAGTCAGATATGAGTAGAACGTAGCTACATCATAATAGGGTGCATAACGATATAACCCAAACAGCTGAACGCTGATCGGAGAGAACCACATGAGAATATTATCGATCCAGATAGCGACAGAATAGAGCAGTCCGATCGGCCATAGACTCGGTTCACTGTGAAAGTACCTGATGAAGTGAAAGATCTTACCATTATCCTCCTTCATCTCTGATAGAAAGGCGATCAAGAGGAACAGCGTGAAAAAGACGATACCACCAAGGTAGGCAAGGAGGAGGTTCGTAGCTCCACTGAACTCATTGAAACTCAAGGGGTTGTTTGCCAGAAAGAGGATAAGGGCAAAGGTAACGAAGGTCCCAAGAATATTCGACATCGTGACTAACTTGAAATTCTTCAACGTTGATTGATATACGATAAGGATCCAAAGACAGGACAGCACAACGGTAAGGGCAACGCAGAGATAGAGAAATTCGATGGGTAATTCGGAATCTCTATAGAACCAGATACCAAGTGCGATGCTCAAGATCGAGATAAGTGCAGCAACGCCCCAGAAGGAGGGTTTTATATACTCATATTCCTCTTTATAGATCCTGTCTGCTATATATCGTGTGACGACCATCTGAAATGGAGCCGTGAGGATCTGAGAGAACAGAGTACTATAGATGATAGCGGAAATAAGCAGTTCACGCTCTACGAAGGCGAGGTTCCATCGTTTCGAGAAGGCCAGGATCAGATTGATCGTGATGATACTGATGATCCAAGGGCCAGCAGAGACGATGGCTGTATGAAACCAGGCATGTACACGAGTAGAATAGGAACTATCATCTTTGATCATTTTCCTTAGGGAAAACCCAATTCCAGCCATATTATTTCATATCTCCAATATGTAATCCGATCTGCACATCCTCTCCACGAGCACTCTGCAGAGAGATCTGATAGATCTCATCATATGCCTCAAATACAGCTTTTCTGCTATATATGACCTTGGTACGCTCGAGCCCATTTAGCCCATACTGTTTCAACACATCTGGGTTCTCATAGAAGTAGATGATCGCATCAGCTGTCTCTCTAGGTGATACCGGTTTAGTGATGATCCCACCATTACCGAAGCCATCCCCAACCCCCTCAACGAGGTCACGACAGGATCCAACATCAGAAGAGACCACAGCTGTCGCACAGGCATATGCCTCCAAGATGACTAGGGGCTGGGCCTCTGATATCGAAGTCAGGACGATGACATCCAATATGGGCATATACTCTTTGATATTGACTTGTCCGGTGAAGATGATCTGCTCTTTCAAACCCAGTTCGGAGACGAGGTCTCTGCATTCTCTCGCATAGTCCTCCTCCTCCTCATCAGGTCCGATGATATAGAGTAATGTATCTTTATAGGTATCATATACATAACTGAAGGCTTTTATCAAAGTCTTCACATCCTTGATCGGGACGACTCGGAGAATAGCCCCTATATTGAAAGTCTCATGTGGATCCTTATGTCTGGGAAACCCCTCATAATCAACCCCATTAGGGATGACATAGGCTCGTTCCGGGTCAACACCGAGACCTCTCTGTATCAGACTGTTATGTTCATAAAGTGCTATGGAAAGATCACAGGTCTGGTAGGCTCCCCGTGAAAGGAAATAGAAATAGTCGATCCATAGCTTCTTATAGGGACCTTTGACCCAATCCACCTTCAGGATCTCCTCCTCCCGCTCACGAGCATATATACCATGTTCTGTGAGGATGAACGGTTTTCCGAAGGTGAATTTTCCGATCAGACCGATCAGACCTGCATAGCCTGTTGATATCGCATGATAGACATCAGCATCTGGAAGAGGTTGCTGCATGACAGAGATCAGGGTCGCTAACATAGACCTGAAAGTCCAGAAGAAGAGGGTGAACCCCTCCTCCTCGTAGCGTTCAAGATAGAGAGCCGTGAGGTTATCAAAGAAGTTACTACTCATGAGAAAATCGATCGTGTTCCCAATACGTGTCGGGTCACAGACGAGATGAGTCATCACCTCCCAATTGATCGTAGCATCGAAGAAGGTGAACTTTCTCAACTCCTCCTTCTCTTCAGCCGATAACCTGATATGATGTTTCCTCGTCTCATCTAAATTCATAAAGTCATAGAGATATATCGTTCTGAATTCGATGACATTCTCAGGAAAGGTATACTTGATATCCTTTACCTGATCTTCACTGGCCATGATCGTCAGGATCTTGAATCGATAATCCTTCATGACAGTCAGAAGTTGCTGTACCCAAGAAGAGACACCTCCTGCAATATAGGGATAGGCCCCCTCCAAGATGAGACAGATAGTCTTCCCGTCAGGCTCCAAGGACACACCTTTTCGGCCCCAATCACGTGGCTTTCTATTATCGAGTTCGCCCCTAAAGAGCTTAATCTGTTTTTTCTTCGGTTTCCTCAGTTTCATCCTGTATCCAAAATTGTATTCGTTTTCTCTGTTCTTCTGAAATATTATCTCCGATCGAATCGATGATCATAGCTAGATTCTTCACCTGGACAAGATCTCCCTCTTCATAGAAGTAGTTCATGAGCGTGAACTGGATCTCAACATCATCCGGATTCTCTCGAGCTACCTCCTGTAGGAGATCTAGGGTCTCTTTCCCTTTTCCCTGTTTCATATAACAACGTGCAAGATGCTTCACTACATCAAGATCAGTACCGAAGGTATCAACGTGCAGTTCAAGGATCTCAATGATCTTCTTCATATAGATCGGGACGATATCATCATCGAGAAGCCCAGAGAAGATGTAATTCTCATAGAGCGTCACGAGAGCTTCCAAGTTCTTTTTAGTCAGATCCTCTGCTGCCGCATCTCTTGCCTCACGAATCGACTGTTCGAACTTGTTCTCAAGGTAGTTCAAAGTAGTCGCTGTATAGTGGACGACTTCTGGGTCCTCATCATCTAGACCTCGTTTGAGAGTCTTACAGTTCTGTATGATCTCAGATGAGAGGAGATCGACGATAACCTCTTTCTTGTTCAAAGCATTTGAATAACTGAACACCCCAGACATATCCATGAGCTTTGATATCTGAGAGAAATCCACACTGACCTTCGTCTCGTATTTGATCTCCTCTTCCTCAGTATAGGCATGTTTGTATTCTATCTGTGCATTCTTCGAACCCAAACCATAGAGGACCATATAGGGGACTCCATAGATAAGCCCCCCCACTCCGGGAATGACTAGAAAGAGAACCGGTGAAATATTCTTCGTTTGGGGAGAGGATCTTCTTCTATTGAAATACAAACCAACGGTAAGTCCCACATGTGCAAGTAGCAGTAGTAAGATCAGATTCTGCCTATCAAGTACATAGGTATTATAATAGTACAGGACGATAAGGACGACGTCTAGGATGCAGATCAATCCGGCAATGAACGGATAGATCCAGGGATGTTTGGTGTATTTGAAGTAGAGAGATTGTATCTCATCACGGGAAAAAGACTTCTCTGCCATTGATTCTCGTACATCCTCTTAATTTAGTGTCATTAAGAAAACTATACCACACTCCACCATCCTGAGCAATCAATTGCAACTTCTTGGCATATCAATTAGTATGATGCAACACATATTCGGGATGAATAAAATAGATTAAATTCATTTATAGAGGGTTTAAGCTTTATCATGAGACCAAAACAGACTAAAAAAGATCTGATCGCAGGAGTGTATGCAGGGATCCCTATCAGTATAGGGTATTTCCCTGCAGCGATAGCTTTCGGCCTCATCGCTAAAGATGCAGGTCTCCTCTTCCTAGAGACAGCCCTCTTCTCGATAACCAACTTTGCAGGTGCTAGCCAATTCTTTGCAGTCAATCTCATTGCGACCGGAGCGCTTCTATCTGAAGTGGTCATAGGGGTGCTGTTAGTGAATCTACGATACCTGCTCATGAGTGCATCTTTAGCTCCAAGGATCAAAGAGCGCAATCCGATCATAAGGGCTATGATAGCCTTTGGGAATACCGATGAGGTCTTCACTGTAGCCTCCGCACAGGTGGGGATCATATCAACACCATTCATGGTGGGGATCGAGATCACCTCTTGGTTCGGCTGGGTATCTGGGACCCTTACCGGGTTCCTTGTCGGCTCTATCCTACCTGCAGGGATCCAACATAGTGTTGGGATCACACTCTATGCGATGTTCACGGCTCTACTAGCCTCTGAGGTAAAGAAGCGCCATTCCTTCCTGGTGATTGCAATGATAGCCGCGGTAATCAACTCTATCTTGATCATTCGTTTCTCCATTTCTACTGGATGGGCCTTTGCCATATCGATGGGAGCCTCTGCACTGATCGGAACTTTCACATTGAACGATGAGGAACCCACGGGAGCAACTCTATGACAAGAGCCATGCTCCCCTATATCCTACTCTCAGCGGTGGTCACCTTCCTTCCGCGACTCATCCCCTTTTTACTGAAAGGTCTTGATAGACTCCCAAAGAAGGTGGGTAAGTTCCTAAGACTCATGCCAATCGCAGCGTTAGGAGCCCTTATCTTCCCAGGGGTCCTTCTCGATTTTCAACCGATAGCCATAGCCGGAATCGGAGGTATAGTCCTCGCGGGGCTCATAGCTTGGTTTCGAGGAGGTATGATCCTACCCATCCTTTCAAGCATTATCATGACCTTCTCGATCTTACAGCTCTTCGGCTGACCCTCACATATGGATCGCCTCATCATGAATAGCTTTAAGACTCTCTGCGATCGATTCTGAAAGAGTCGGATGAGCATGGATAGTAGAGGCTACCTGCCTCACCGTCAGTCCATGTTCTTTTGCGACTAAAAGCTCATGTATCATCTCAGTAGCATCTGCTCCTATGATCGCAGCACCGAGTATCTGATCATCTTCGCCTGCTAAGATCCTCACTTCACCATCTACAGCATCAACTGCCTGAGCCTTTCCTGACGCTCTATAGGGGAAAGAGGCTATCTTCACATTGATTCCAGCTGCTTCACAGCTTGCTGAGGTATGGCCGAAACTTGCTACCTGAGGTTCTGTATAGACACATTTAGGGATCAAGAGTGGATCGACACCTTCAGCAGAGGAGAGACCTGCTATATGTTCTACTGCGATCTCAGCCTCTTTTGAGGCAACATGAGCAAGAAGAGGTGATGGGATCACATCTCCAATCGCATAGATGGAAGGGACATCACTCTCATACCAGGCGCTCGTCTTGACGAACCCGCGTTCAAGGGTTACCCCGACAGCCTCTAGGCCTAGACCTGAAGTGTTAGGGACTCGTCCAACCACAACCATCAGTCTTTCGGCTTCGATCACCTTCTCCCTACCTTTTGCATCCATAACCGTTATCGAACAGAGTCCATCTGCATAGCTCTGGCTAAGAGCTTTTGTATTCGTGAGGACTTTGATCTTTCGCTTTTTGAAAGCTCGAGTCAGGAGTTTTGCCGTCTCTTCCATCTCTAGAGGGAGGATATGGTCTAACATCTCAATGATGGTGACCTCTACTCCGAACGCATTCAGGATATGGGCGAACTCGCACCCGATAGCACCACCACCAAGAATACAGATACTCTTGGGCAGTTCACTGCTCATAAGGGCACCTGTGGAGGAGATGATCTGTTGTTCATCGAATTCAAAACCGGGTATCTCTCTAGGAAGAGACCCTGTCGCAATGATGATCGACCCAGCGGTGACCGGTGGCTCACCATCGACGCTCACCTCATGATCACCCGTAATTACTGCAGTACCCTCAAGAAGGACCACGCCATTCTTCTTCAATAGAAAGGAGACCCCCTTTGAAAGATTGTCTGCTACCACACGAGATTTCTCAAAGACCTTCTTATATGAGAAAGAAGAGGGATCGATGGTCACCCCCATCCGTTCAAGATCTGAGATATGTGAGAAGGTCTCTGCCTGATGGATCAGGCTCTTTGAAGGAATACATCCGATATTAAGACATACCCCACCGACTTTATGCTTTTCGACAAGACACACCGATAATCCAAGCTGTGCGGCCCTGATAGCCCCGACATATCCTCCGGGTCCTGCTCCGATGATGAGAACATCATAGGTATACTCACTCATAGTGTTTCCTCCAGTTTTTTATCTTATGAAAGATATATAAAAACACGATTTATGAGTGATTGCAACAAATATTTATAATTTATTTGGTTATTCTACAATTTTGTTTCAAAAAGTTGCAGTTTAAAGAAATCATCAAGAAAGTGAGCAACACCATCCTCGGTATTTGACAAGGCGGTATAGGCCGTCTGTTTCCGGACCTCTTCACTTGCATTTGCCATGACGACCCCGATCTCAGAGAAGAGGAGCATCGGGAGATCGTTATGCCCATCTCCAAACGACATAGATTGAGCTTGATCAACCTTGATTTCCTCAAGGACCATCGAAAGGGCTCTTCCCTTGTTTACACTCCCATCTGTCATCTCATAGTAGGTAGACAAAGAATAGCAATGCTGGATACGTTGCCCGAACTCTGCTTCGAGAAGAGACGCGATATGAGCGATGGTCTTCTTATCATCCGAGATATACATCATCTTTGTCATCTCAAGTGAATCATAGGAGTCAAAATCTACCTTCGTCCCAGAGAACTTCACGTGATTCTGATAGTTTGTGATCTCTGGTGTCTCAACCTCAAAGAGTAATCTCTCATGACGGAAGCCATGGGTATGGAGTCCATACTCTCTTCCATAGGCTATGATCTTCCTGGCGATCTCCTCTTCGAGGAGGACCTCATGGATAGCGACTCCGGTAGTCACATCATACACTGCAGCACCATTATAATTGATAGAGGGAGTATGGGTCTTGAGCTGTTGTTGCAATGGGAGCATCGCCCGATAGGACCTGCCGGTAGCGAGAATGATGGAGATCCCTCGCTCTTTGAGAAGTTCGACAGCCTCTAGGGTCTTTGGGGTCAACTCCTTATTCGGATTCAATAACGTCCCATCGAAGTCAAAGGCGATCGCCTTGATATCTATGGTGGAACAGTCCTTATGTATCATACTCATATGCACTCCTTGTGTATCACATAAGGACTCTACCATCTAAGTCAAAGAGTATCAACCAATCGTTGTATCTCAGCCTTCACATCAGAGAACTCGACTCCTAACTCAACACAGAGATCTCTCAGGTTATCGCTCTGCTTGACACCCTGGCCTAGGGCCTGTTCTATCAACTCTTGAGATACCCCCATCTCAATAACATCAGCGATAGTATGCTTACCCTTTATATCTAGGACCCCTGCTATAATAACCTCCTCTACATGATCCTCAACCGGGATCTCAGAGATCTTCGTATTCGGTAGTGCGAAGAGAGGTTTCGAGTTCAACTCAGCAAACTGCTCCTCTGTCAACTTGCCCGCATCTCTAAGTAACTCTAAGGCTCTATCGGTTAGGATCGACTCATCAGTCACGGTAAAGGGAAGTCCTGAATACAGGGCAGTCAGATACCGTACACTATCAGTACCTACCTCAAGATAGAGGTTCTCGATATCTTTTGCTTTGATTGTCTCTGCTAGAGCGATATCAAAGCCATAAGCCTCAGCAAGTAACTCTGCAGGGACACCAAAGGCCTCTTCTATATCACCGAAGCTGTAGGAGCCCCTAATATCGGTTGGATCATACTCTCCGGCGGCAACCCCCTCTTTGATCAGACGGGGGACTTTACTGCTCTCAGTAGACCACCAACCGAATGCGGAACTCAAAGCGATACCTCCAAACATAGTGACTAATACCATGACTGCGATCAGAGAGACTCTTATAGATAGTTTACTAGTGGATTTGGGCCCGGTGACTTCAACAGTATTCTCAATTGGACAGGCCGCCTCTGAGGTACATTCCATACAGGCGATACACTGATGATCATTGACCCGCTCTCCTTTTGAGACTTCAATATCCATTGGACAGGCCTTGTCACACTTGGAACAGTTGATACAGGTCGCAGCCTTTCGTCTGACAGGAAAGACCCTGAACCAGTTCGTCATCCCCAAAAGAGCTCCGTAGGGACAGGCATACTTACAAAAGGGTCGATTGACGACAAGAGATAGTAATAGCACGATACCAAGAGTGATGAACCCTGTGATTGACACCTCTCCGGTCCAGAAATTGAACAGGGCATAATAGGGATCATATGCAGAGAAGACCAACGTAGCAGAGGTTGCTGTCATGATGATGACCCAAAGGAGAACTACATATCTCAGATAACGTAGCATACCATCGACTCTTTTGGGTATGATCTTTCCATATTGATTCTTGAATAATCGTTTACCTAAAGAGGCTATCCATTCCTGAAAAGTCCCAAAAGGACAGATCCATCCACAGAATACCGGTCCAAAGAGAATAGCTGTTGCGAAGACGATTATCATGAGGACAAATGAGGCCCCGTGGATCTTAGGGATGAAAGACCCTGCGACGATCAGATTATAGATGGTAACGACCCCACCAAACGGGCATACCGCATGAAGAGAGGCCCCACTGAGAAGAGGAATCGTGACTCCGGACTCTTCAAGTGTGTGTGAGATCACAATAAGTGCGATCAAAGCGAAGAAGAACAACTGGATGATCTTCCTCAAATGAGATTTCTGTATTGCCATGGATTATCCCCCTCATGGATCATTGAACTATGCTGATTATAACAGCTGTGAAGATCAAAGACAAATTAAGATTTCTTAATCGAAATTGTCAGTCATTAATAATCAGTTAATTCCCTATAAAAGACTGGTATCATGCTGAGGGTTTCCGTACACTATAATAAGAACTGAGAAGGAGACTCTATGCCGGTATTTGTGAATAGAACATTGAATATGAAGAAGATAAGAATGATCGGTTTCGATATGGACTATACCCTTGTAGGCTATCATACCGAACGTTTTGAAGGGCTCGTATATGACCTCGTCATGAGACGTCTCATCGAAGAGCAGGGATATCCAAAGGCCCTGAATTCACTGGTCTTCGAATTCGACAGAGCGATCGTCGGACTGGTCATCGATCTGAGAAATGGCCATATGCTCCAACTCAGTAGATATAACAAGGTGAAGCGATCCTACTTTGGGCTTGAGGAGGTGCCCTTCAGAAGACAGAATGAGATCTATCAGAATATGGCTATCGATATCAGAGACTCTAACTTCGTTAGTCTTGATACCGCTTTCGCCATCTCTACCGGAGTCATCTTCTCTCAACTCGTCTCGTTGAAAAGACAGGGAGAGGCCCTTCCCGATTTTTCACAGATTCTCTCAACGATCAGTAAGACGATGGACAGTATCCACCAGGATGGCACCTTGAAAGATATCATTAAAAGAGATTTTTCGACCTATGTTATCAAGGACCCCTATGTGGCAAGGCTCCTAGAACGTTATAAACGGTATCATAAACGTCTGATGATCATCACGAACTCAGACTTCTCCTATACGAAGGCTCTTCTCGACTATGCCGTCAATCCATTTCTGAAAGATCATGAGAGTTGGCAGGAGATATTCGAGATTGTCATCACCTATGCCGACAAACCGAGATTCTTCGAACGTTCGAACAGGTTCCTCAAGATCGACCCTGATACAGGTCTCATGGAGAACCAGGAGGGGCCGGTTACTCCCGGGATCTACCAGGGAGGTTGTTCGAGTAAACTTCAAGAGGGCCTAGGGCTACAGGGAAATGAGATCCTCTATCTTGGAGACCATATCTATGGGGATGTCGTATCGATCAAGAAGACCTGCAACTGGAGAACGGCCCTTGTCCTCGGAGACCTTGACCGTGAGATGAGAGGTGTCCGAGATGCCTATGAGACGCAGAAGAAGATCGATGAACTGATGCAGAAGAAGGGGCTCCTCGAACAGGAAATCAATAATGCAGATAGACGGCGGTATGAGACACCTGGACATCCCTATGTTTCTCTTGATTCACAATTCAAGCAGATTGACGAAATCAACAGTGAGATCTCAGGACTCATAAACTTCTACTCGAGTTTCTTCAATCCCTACTGGGGAGAGATCCTAAGAGCCGGTTCTGAGGAGAGTCGTTATGCTGAACAGGTTGAAAGATATGCCTGTGTCTATATGACCAAGGTCTCCGATCTCTATGAGTATTCACCTAGATTCTACTTCCGACCACAGAAGATGATCCTTCCACATGAACAGGCAGTTCTTGATGCTATAGACGATTAGGTGCTAGCAGTGATGAAAGGTCTTCTACAGTATTCGAATACTGCAGCTATCTTGTCGCTCAAAGAGACAACGACACCCTCGATATACTTGGGAGGGCGAATAGTCTTGGGGAACATATGATTTACGATGATATCTGCCTCTCGATTAGAGACTGAGAAGTATCTTTCTGCATTCTCAAGTGCAATATGAGGATGTTCCCTCCCGTGTGATGATCTTGATTCGTCAGATCTCTTCTTCTCCCTCCAGTCGTACAGAAAGAAGTCATGGAGTAATCCCCCACGAGCAGCTGCGAGATAATCGAGACTCAAGATCTTCGTGATACTGTAGGCGATATATGAGACTCGCTTGACATGGTCGTAGATATGCCCTGAATGGTGAAAGTACTCCTGTAATCTCATGAACTCGTCATGATAGAGGATGTCATGAACTAAAGAGACATATTCAGCTTTCGTAGGTCTGAAGGATACATATTGGCTATATTCAGCTCTTACAGAGACATAGAAAAGATGTACTGCAAAAAGGAGGCTAAGAAGCGCAGTGATAGCTATGATCGAGATGTAATGAGTCGTGATTATCGTATCGGCCATAGCTAGGGGAAGTATCAAGCATACTAATAGAAACAGGCGGCCTATATAACGTTTGTCCATCTTCAGGATATTAAGACTCTCTATTCGTAAAAACATATTGGATTAAATATATATCTGTAATCACTACAAGTCAACTCTTTGATTTTTCACCACCCTTACTCTTCTTGTTCATCACGCCTACGATCTATGAGATACGCACTGCCTGGCATACTCTTGACTTGGTGTTTCAGGTCAGCACATACATCAATGATCGCTAGATAACTCGAAAAAGTCCGAATGGTCAGGTCGACTCCCGATAGGCTGATAGAGATCACCGGATACTCCTGTGTGACCCCTTTCCTGTCTTCAGTCTTGATAGTCCCTCTTTTCAGATCCTCTCGAGAGTAGAAAGCCTCAATCCCCTCATCGAATTGAGTGATGAAATCTTCTAGGAAAGCTTTACCGAATTCAGAGGGGATCGCGATCACAAAGTCATCTCCACCGATGTGGCCGACAAAAGAGCAGGTATCACAATAGGATCGAGCTACCTTCTCTAACAATTGAGCAGTATAGAGAATCACCTCATCCCCATGGGCAAAGCCATAGACATCATTGAAGGCTTTGAAATTATCAAGATCACCATAGATGATCATATAGGGGATCTTCTCGACTAAGGAAGACTCGATGAATTTCTTGATGCTGTTATTTCCCGGTAGCCCGGTAATAGGATTAGCATCAAGAGCTAGTTTATAGAGTCTTCTTAACTCGCGGAGAGACTCTGACAATCTCAATTGATTTCTGATACGAGCCTGTACGACTAGAGGAACGAACGGTTTAGTGATATAGTCGACCCCTCCCACTTCGAAGCCTTTCGCCTCATCCATAGCCTCAGAGACTGCGGTGATGAAGATGATAGGGATATCTTTAGTCTTGCTATTCATCTGTAGACGTCTACAAGCCTCATAACCATCAATACCACCCATCATGATATCTAGAAGGATCAGATCAGGCTGTTTCTCGATAGCCATCTCGATCCCACGTTCACCAGACTTTGCAAAGAATGTCCGATACTCTCCTAATAGGGATATCAAGGATCTGATGACCTCGGCTGTATCATCAATAATAAGTATCTCTTTTTTCTCATTCATGCTATTTGTCTCCTTTGATCAAAGTCAGTAGTGATTCGATATGTTGTTGTGCCTCTTCAAACGAGAAGTCCTTCACTAGGTATTCGATCTCCTCAAGCATAGTATCATAAATCTTTGGTATACAATCTTTCATGGGTTCAAGAAGGTCTAAAGCCGAAGTATCATTCTCGATGAGTAACTCTCGAAAACCTTCGGATAGCTCCAGGAATCTGACCTTATCAACCTCTCTTATTCTCTTCTTATCCTGCGCTTCTATTCTATTCCTATACCCCTCAAGAGTATGGATGACAAGAGCTACCTCCTGTATCAACGTATCTACGAGTAATGAGACTGATTCACCTTGTTTCAACCCCATTTCGATCTGTGCAGAGATCTCAGATATCTCTCTCATACCAATATTCCCACTGACGCTCTTCAAAGTATGTACAGAGCGCAAGGCCTCTTGAAGATCTCCCTTTTCGATATCGTCCTTGATCTCAATACCCGATTGCTGATATTTAGTACAGAATGAGTTTATAAGATCACTGAGAAGGACCCTATTCCCTGCCACTCGTGTAAGCCCCTCCTCTATGGAGAACCCCTCGAAGGATTCAGGGAGCTCGATCTCTTGAGGCTCTCTTTTAGTCGGTGAATGGACTAGGGGTGTCTCTTTGGGAGCTATCCATTTTGTGAGTGCTGAAAACAATAACTTCGTATCAATAGGTTTAGTGACATGATCGTTCATCCCAAATGAGATATTCTTCTCACGCTCTTCACTCAGTGCATGTGCTGTCATAGCGATGATCGGAATATCCGAGAAGAACTCAGAAGATTCTCTGATGATCTTGGTAGCAGTCCTTCCATCCATGATTGGCATCTGAATATCCATGAGTACTGCATCAAAAGGAGAAAGCCGGCTCTTCTGTAGGAGCTCTACTGCTTCAGCCCCGTTTCCAGCAACCGTGACCGAGAAGCTCTCACTCTCAAGAAGTTCTACGGCAACCTGCTGGTTAATATCATTATCTTCAGCTAATAGGATCCTTGCCCCACGGATCGCATCGAGATCATGTGAGAGTCCCTCTTGAGAACCCTCCTCTAGTAGTGTGGTCTGCCCCTCAACACCGAAGATCTGCATGATAGCATCGAACAGGTAGGAGGGATTCACCGGTTTATCAAGGAACCTTGAGATTCCAAGATCTTTTGCATCTCGTTTCACCTCATCCTTCCCGTAGGCAGATAGCATGAGAATAGATGGAGGGATAGTCTGAGATTGGGTATCCCGAAGTATTCTCACAGCCTCGAGACCTGTCATTCCAGGCATCTGATAGTCCATGATGATCAAGGCCGGATGGCAACGTTTCTGCGCGATCAGTTCGATCGCCTCTCTCCCTGAATTAGCAGCAGTCACCGAGAAGCCGAAAGAGGTGATGATATCTAGGATGATATCACGAGCGATAGCATTATCATCTACGACGAGGATCTCTAGGCCATTGAGTTCTTTAGGACTGATGAACTGCTTTGCCACCGATTGTTGTTCTTTGAACATGACACTGAAAGAGAACGTAGTACCAACCCCTGGTTCACTCTCTAATTGCATACTTCCATGCATGAGTTCGGTCAGTTGCTTTGCGATCGTAAGTCCAAGTCCTGTCCCCCCATATTGACGACTCACTGAAGAATCAGCCTGGCTGAACGGTTTGAACAGATTCTCTATCTGCTCTTCTGTCATACCTATCCCAGTATCTATGACTTTGATATCGATCATAACAGGATTTTCCCAGACAGGAAGTGTTTCCCGTTTAGCTAACAACTCGTTATTGAGCGACATACGGATGATTATATGACCACTAGGGGTAAACTTCAGGGCATTGTTCGTCAGGTTGATCAATATCTGAGAGAATCTGAGGGAATCTCCGATCAGATGGTATGGAATATCTGGAGCAATATCAAATAGGAGCTCTAGCCCCTTCTCTTCAGCCTTTATCGTCAAAAGATTCGAAATACTCGTTAAGACCATATCAAGATCGAAGGGAGATTCCTCGATAGTCATCCCCCCAGCTTCGATCTTCGAATAATCTAGGATAGAGTTGATGATACCCAATAAGTTCTTGGCAGACAGATGGATCTTATCTGTATAATCTTGTTGTTTATCACTCATATCGGTCTTCTTCATCAATTCAGATAACCCTATGACCGCATTCATGGGAGTTCTTATCTCATGACTCATATTGGCTAGGAACTGGCTCTTGGCCTCATTCGCCTGATCAGCTTTCTTCTCCATCTCCTTGGAGTACTCTAGAGCTATGGTGACTTTATCTCTCAGATTGAATCCTCTATTCGAAAGGATAGTGATAGCCAGTAATAACAGAAAGAATATGATGATGAAGTATCTATATTGGATCACCAGTTCCTGTAGAGTTATCTTCCCATAATCTTCATAGGGAGATAGCTGCAAGAATCTCAGGGTATCATGAACGGTCTGATAATTCTGAGGGACCGTCCAGCCTGCGACTTTACCTGATAGCGCTGCAGTATCTTCTGCTGTCATCTGCATGAGTGCAACAGTGACCTTATCGGCGAGATCATTTGAGATATGATCAGTCTTTGCCATAGGCCATTCAGGATAGAGTTCCGTTGAATGGATGAAGGGGAAGCCACAGGTCCCATCACACGGTTGTAGGATCTTGAAATCATTCAGATCGATCTCTCCCCCCTGAGCCATCCTCTCTAGCGTATCCGAACGAACAGTTCCCGCATCGATCTGACCTTCTAGGACCCCATAGACTACCGCGTCATGAGTTCCAAGGAATTCGAGGGATGAAATGTCTTTATAGGGATCGATCCCGTTTATCAACAGCTCCTTCCAGGCCATCTGCCAACCCCCAAAGGAGTTCGGTGCTACTGCACCGAATGTCATATCCTTAAGATCCTGCAAACCATGTATATCATCACGGTCCCTATGGGTAAAGAGGACTCCACCGAATCTGATATAGTCAGCCCCTAATCTCATGTTCTTCAAAGTGGCTATTCGAGTCGCTCCATAGAGAATCTCTAACTCGACATACATAGAAGAGTTCACGAGGATGAAATCAACCTCTTCCTTCTCTACCGCCCCATAGACCTCTTCAAAACTCAAAGGAACAATCTTAAAAGTGTGATCAGGAACCACCCCATCAAGATAATCTGCTGTAGGTCCCCACTGGGCTAAACATTTTTCAACACCCTGCTTTGCCAGAACACCGATAGATATCGTCTCTGGGGCAAGAGTCTTTGTTCGAATAGCATGGTTTGCTGCTGATCCCTCAAGAGAACTCCCCTGATAGATGAATGCAGTGAGCAGCCCTAAACTAAAGCATACTGCTACCACGGTGATGACTATGACCTTCCGAATTCGAATTCGCAGGTCTGTTTTTTCTCCCATCTCATATCCTTCATCAAAAATGATCAATTTGACTTTTGAAGAGAATTTTTCAAAACCCTTCTAGAGATTCTACCATCCTTGATGCCATATTGCCATCAAGAAATACCTGAAGCTCAGAAAAATGAGTTGTAACTTCATACGATCGAGGGCCATCTGGAGGGGTGATACCCCTTGGAGGAGCCAAAAAGGGACAGTATATACCTTATCTTTTCAATCTTTGTTCTTTGTCGAAGAGAATCATGATATACTTTAGGCTAGATATCTTACTGAAGGAATTGACATGATTGATAAGATACTCACAGAATATGAACAGGTTGTAGAGAAATCTTTCCTCGATGATTTGACAGGTCTACATAATTATGGCTCTTTCAGGCACCTGATCGATATCATCTGTACACAGTCCTTACGAAGTTCTAAACGTTTCACATTAGCACTTATCGATATCACTAACTTCTCTCATTATAACAGTAAATATGGGACTTTGCAGGGGGATCACCTGCTCAAGAAGACCGGTGATCATATTATTGAGAGTATAAGAAAAAGTGATATCGCAGCTAGGCTCTGGAGAGACCAGTTCGCGATCCAACTTGATGGTAGCATTGGTGATGATGCGATTCTCGTTGCTGAACGGATAAAATCACATATCGAAGAGTCACTCGAGAATGAGATAACTATCTCTATTGGCCTAGCCTCATTCCCAACAAAGGGTACGACTTTCAAAGATCTATATGACAGTGCCAAAGAATCCCTAGACCTTGCTAAACAAGACGGGAGATCTAGGATCATCTCATTGGATTCTCCTGAAGCTCCTAAGGACCCTTCTCAGTATTCGGTCCTTGTGGTCGATGATGATAAACTCAATGGAAAGATCATAGAATTCCAGCTCAGGAATTATGGATATCACATCTATTTTGCCAGTAATGGTGAAGAGGCTATCGAGTTCGTAAAGAGCCATCCAATCGATCTGATCATCTCAGATATCATGATGCCAAAGATGAATGGGTTCCAACTATGCAGGAGAATCAAGAAGTTCTCTGCTACTCGATTGATCCCAGTGGTCCTCATGACTACGTTAGAGGCACCTGAGGTGAAACTCACCGGAATCGATGCTGGTGCAGATGGGTTCGTCACAAAACCCTTTCAACAGGCAGAGTTACTTGCCCGTACCAAATCACTTCTGCATATGCATGAGTTGAATAAAAAACTCACAGACTTTGAGAATGTCCTCTTCTCTCTTACTAATATCGTAGAGGTCAAGGATTCCTATACTCAAGGTCATTCCATCAGAGTCTCTCAACTCTCTCGCCAGATAGGATTCGCTCTAGGGCTTGATAATGATATGCTCGATAAACTAGTCACGGCAGGTCAGTTACATGATATCGGTAAGATCGGTATCCATAAATCGATCTTGAACAAACCGGGAGCTCTTACTGATGAGGAATTCCTTGAGATCCAGAAACACCCACTTCTTGGTTATCAGATCTGTGTACCCCTCAAAGACAATCTTGGGATCTCTCTTGATGCGATCCGTCACCATCATGAGAAGCTCGATGGTTCGGGTTATCCTGATGGACTCAAAGGAGATGAGATCCTGTTAGGTTCAAGGATCCTAGCCGTTGCAGATATCTATGATGCCCTTACCACTGATCGACCCTATCGATTAGGATTCTCAATAGATAAAGCATTTATGATCCTTGATGATGATGCACAGAGGGGAAAGATCGATAAACAGATCGTCTCGATCTTGAAGGATCTGATTCTTAGTTGATCCCCAAGAATAGGATATATTAGGAGTTGTGAATTGGAGTCACCTAGTACACCACCTATGAGCCAAGACTTGGCTTTATCTCAGATGTTGTCTTTATTCTCAGAGCTGAATGCTTGTATAGAGGAATACCATAATAAGGAAGGACTGCTCTCTCATGTTGTGGCTGTATTAGAAAAGCAGTTCAAGAACTCGGCCATATTCCTCCTTGACGATCACAATCATATACACGAAAGCTATGGAGATCTCTCACTAGATGAATTGGAAGTCCTTGATTCATTGATCAAGAAAAAGGAGGAAAGATGTTGCCTTATCAGGAGTATCACCGTCAACGAGACGCAAGTATCCGTTGGAAGATATGCTGATTGTCCTAGCTGCCCCATAGCAAGAAAGAGTAAAGAGCTCACGACACTCATCAATCCCCTAGTCTTCAGAGGTGAGACCTTTGGGATACTGATGCTATCTATCGAGACGATAGCATTCACCCCTGTAGTTCATGAACAATCCAAGATCATAGCACATATGATCAACCATGCACTCACGGTTATGAGGCATCAAGATGAACAGCTCAGACTTCTTGAAGAGAGTAAAAGAAACTTATCACTACTCTCCGGGATCTATGAGAACTCCCCCGACCTTCTCACCGTCATCGATGAGGATACGGTGATCCATGATATAAACAAATCTGCTTTTGATATCTCTCGTGAGAAGATCATCGGAACCACACTTTTCGAAAGGCTCGATCCAAGCAGGATAGAGACTATCAAGAGGGCAATACAACATGCCAAAGCAACGGGTCAAACGAGCTTTTATCAGCTCAATGAGAGTCTATTCAATGGAAGTCAGACCATTTGGTTCAATAGAGTATCTTTATTGAAGAATCAAGGTAGTAGAGAGCTCTTTCTTATTTGTAGTACTAATGTCACCGAACAGGAGGAACTTCAAGCATCATTAGAGGCAAGCAAGGAAGAGGCGGCATTCTTAAGTGATATCATCAATAAGGCCAACATCTCAGTAGCCATCGGATATCCTGATGGTTCTATGGGCCTCAGTAATCCTGCCTACCAACAGATGCTCGGCTATACTGGGGAGGAACTTCAACGATTAGATTGGAACCAGGTCCTGACACCTTTGAAGTGGGAATCGGTAGAGGCAGAGAACCTCAAAAGACTCCATGAGACTAAAGAACCCATCGAGTATGAGAAGGAATATATCTCAAAAGAGGGAAAGATCATCCCTGTTCACATGTCTGTCCATCCGAAGATCGGGGCAGATGGTGAAGTCGAGGCGTATTGCGCATTTATCATCGATATTACGAGAAGGAAACAGTTCGAACAGAGACTCCGTCGTGAAAAGGAGCGGACTGAGAACTACCTTGATATCACGAAGTCCATCATCATTGCGATTGATCGAGAAGGTAAGATCTCACTTATTAACACTAAGGGGGCCCAGCTTCTTGGCTATAAGAAAGAGGATCTACAGGGAAGATCCTGGTTTGATACTTGTATTCCTGAAGGGGATAGGACCAAGGTCAATGAGGTATTTCATGACATCCTCGAGGATCCTGAGAAATACCAGTATTTTGAGAATGAGGTAGTCACTAACTCCGGTGAATTAAAACTCATCGCCTGGAATAATTCAGCGATCAAAGATTCAAGCGGGAGTATCACGGGACTTCTCTGCTCTGGGGACGATATCACCGAGTTACGGAAAACTCAGAGAGTACTCGAACATACGAAGAATCAGTTCGAAGAGGCTATGAACGCAACCCATGATGGTCTTTGGGATTGGGATCTATTGACCGATGAGGTCTACTTCTCACCTGAGTGGAAAGCTATGCTAGGGTATGAGATGGATGAATTGCGGCAACACTTATCAGTATGGGAAGAACTCACTGACCCACAAGATGCTGTTAGAGCTTGGGAGATGCAAAAGAAAGTCATCTCAGGAGAACTTGACAGATTCAAGATAAATCTAAGAATGAAGCATAAAGACGGACATTGGGTCGATATCCTTTCGAGAGCAAAAGCGATATTCGATGGTACAGGCAAGGCTATTCGTCTCATAGGTACTCATATGGATATCTCACAACAAGTGAAGACCGAGAAAGAACTGTTACTCAGTGAGCAGCGATATCGTTCCCTAGTTGAGACCGCAACAGATGCTATCTTCCTTTTAGATCATAAAGGAATATTTATCGAAGCTAATAGTTCTGCATATACAAGATTGGGATATGCTTTTGAAGAATTCATAGGGATGTCTATCAAAGAGATCGACCCCAACTATTCCATTGAGAGTTTCAGAGAGTTCTGGGCTGATGTACCGGAGAATGAGGTGAGAACATTTGAGACAGGACATAAGAAGAAAGATGGGGATCTTTTACCAGTAGAGGTCAGTGGCAAGCGTTTCTTGATAAAGAATGAGACCTTCTATTATGGGATCGCACGTGATATCTCAGCGAGAAAGGAATCAGAGAGAAAGCATCAGGTATTACAGGACCAATTGATTCAGATGCAGAAACTTGACTCTATCGGTCGCCTTGCAGGTGGTGTCGCACATGATTTCAACAATATGCTCAGTGTGATCATCGGCAACACGGAACTCTCTTTGCAACTTGCTGAGAGTTCATCTCCCTTCTACCAGAATCTAAAGGAGATACAATCTGCAGCAGAGCGGTCTGCGACCCTTACAAAACAGCTTTTGACCTTTGCACGTAAGGGGATGACGACTAAAGAGGTCCTCGATCTTAATGTCACTATAGAGAATCTCCTTTCAATGTTACGAAGACTCGTAGGTGAACAGATCGAGATCTCCTGGCTGCCTAGTAAAGCACCACAATCCATCTATATCGACTCCTCTCAGGTAGATCAGATCCTTACCAATCTCGTAGTGAATGCGAGCCATGCCATCAAAGAGACAGGGACAATCACCATCACGACCGAGACGATCGCCGTCGATTCAATACTGGGTCTTCAAGCAGGGGGAATAGATACCGGAGACTTTGTGGTCCTGACGATTTCAGACTCTGGGAAAGGAATGAGCACAGAGGAGCAAGCGCATATCTTCGAACCATTTTATACCTCTAAACCACGAGGAGAGGGCTCAGGACTCGGCCTGTCGACGGTCTATGGGATAGTGAAGCAGAATAACGGTTTCATCCATGTATATAGTGAGATCGATAGAGGAACGACTTTTAAGATCTACCTCCCGGCAACGAAACAATCGATCCCAGAACCTGTCAAAGAGATAATACCTAGTACTAGAATAGAATCGGAGATCTCGATTCTTCTCGTTGAGGATGAGCAGACAATCTTAAAACTCGAATACCATATCCTAAAAGAGATGGGTCTCCAAGTTATGGCAGTAGACTCCCCAACACAAGCTCTAAAAGCAATTGAAGAGAACTCATTCAATCTTCTTATCACCGATGTGATCATGCCAGAGATGAACGGTAAAGACCTCTCGTTGAAGATCAAAGGGGTCCTTCCCCAGATAAAAGTCCTCTATCTCTCAGGTTATACCTCTGATGTGATCATCAACCAGGGAATCCTCATAGATGGTACAGCATTTCTCCAGAAACCGTTCACGATCAATTCGTTCACCAAGAAGGTAAAACAGATTCTAGGAAGATGAGGTCTGCCAATGGATGAATATTTGAATATCTCACCTAAATAGTATGGTATAATCGATACAGAGGGGACCATGGACCATATAAAAACATTCTCTGGAAGTCACTACACGGCACTACTTGCTACAAATCGAGTGTTGGCATATAAGGTGATCGATGAAGCTCTTGCCTCAGGAATAGAACCTGAAAAGATCCTTTTCTCGATCGTGATCCCAACGATCGAGCAGATGAATACAGACTTTACCGTTCATGGTAATATCACCCTCTCACAACACTATATCTGTTCAAAGGTAGCTTCAGAGGTCACTGATAGACTTCTTCCGCTATTCTCAACGGGAGCTCTGTTATTCTCGGCACCTCTCTTGGTGATTTTCACGGCCTAGGAAGGAAAATCGTTGGAGGTTGCCTCAAGGCCAATCTCTACACTACCGTTAAGACTCATGTATCATGTTTTTGTAAGATCTCATAGGAGATATCAGGATATAGCTTTTGGAGACAATCCGGGCATAATCCGTGACTGATCGCTGTATCAGTATGTTTTCGTATATAGGTCTCAAGAGATGTATAGTTACCATCTTCATCACGAACCTGGCCACAGGAGCTACAAACGGGAAGAGTCCCTGTCAAGGTTCTCACCTCTTGCTGAGCAGTCAGATATCTTTGATGCTCATCTTTCAACAGACTGTTCTTATGTTCATACCCTTTATAGATCTCTTCGAACATTAACTCATTTCTGATAGATATATAACCAATGGTAGTAATAGCAGATGAAAGAATGAGAAGATTAGTTATACCCACCCTACCACCTTCATCTCTACCAATAGAGAACCAATAGATCATACTCACACTTACTAGAAGTATAGTTGAGAATACTCCACCCTCGAATTTCCCGAGAAGGATAATGAAACATAAAGGTAACGTCATACTATAAAGATAATAAAAAGGAATATCAGGCTGTATGTATAGCAAAAGCGAAGTCCCTATAAGTAGAAGGACAGCTAAAGCTCTAAAACACCTCACATAAGAGAAGTACCTACAAACCCAAAGAAGACTTCCCAATAAGATACTAAAACCTAAAAGAGAGAATCCAATTATGATATCGTGAAACATATTATAGATCATAAATGAGAGACAAAGGACAACCATTGTTCGCAAGGTCCTTTGAAAGAAATCAAACCGACGTTTATTCTGTAATTCTTCTAACTCATCTTTTGTCATGTATACTTCTTTATAGTACTGATTTTATCGCATTCATCAGTTCGGCCATCTTATAGGGCTTTGCCTGACTAGCGGCAAATCCGAATTGAGCTGGGTTTGACATGATCTGATCATCCGAATACCCACTAGTCGCTATGACAGGAAGTTCAGGATGTATCTCGAGGACCTGTTCAATGATATCTCGAGCACCAAGACCTCCAGGAATAGTAAGATCGAATAATCCAAGAGAGATCTCAGGATGATCGGCCAATACCGTTAAAGCCTCTTCACCATGAGAAGCCGTCAACACAGAAAAACCCATCATCTCTAGCATCTTTGAGGTGATATCCAATATCGCCTTCTCATCATCCATTACTAGGATCACCCCTTCAAACTGTTCCATAACTTCCCCCTTGCTTGGTATATCAGAATCCAATACTTTATTGGATCGTGGTAGAAAAATAGAAAATGTAGTACCTTCGTCTATATGAGACTCTACGGTGATCATCCCATTATGCTTCTGTATGATGGAATAACAGGTAGCAAGACCTAACCCTGACCCTGCTTTCTTCGTAGAAAAATAGGGATCGAATATCTTATCGACTATCCTAGAAGATATTCCTATTCCCGTATCAGTGACCTTGATCGAGACATAATCACCTCGAGGGAGATCGATTGAAGAGATCTTCTCTACCATCATATTCTCTACTTCAATCGACAGCTTGCCACCATCAGGCATGGCCTGCTTTCCATTGATAACAAGATTATCTATCACTTGAGATATCTGATTTCGGTCAAAGTCGACGAGCCAATGTTCCATGGGAAATATAAAATCAATACCGATCTTCGAACCCGATAGAGCAAATTCTGCACTCTCTTGAATTGTAGCATATACAGTATCTGACTTCAACTTCGGAGTCCCACCTTTTGAGAAGGTCAGGAGCTGCATGGTAAGGTTCTTCGTCCTCTCGAACGATTGTATGGCTTTATCTAAGTACTCATGAATCCCATCTTGTGGACTACTTGCCATTTGAGCAAGTTCTAGATACCCGAACAGGCTACTGAGGAGGTTATTGAAGTCATGTGCGATCCCTCCTGCAAGGATTCCCAAGGAGTTGAGCTTATCATTCCTCTGCTGGAGTTCCTCGAGTCTATTGCGTTCATGAACATCTCTGATGATCGCAAGGATCGCCTTCTTTCCCTTAAAAGAGGAAAGACTCATATTGATCTCACACAAGAACTTCTCCCCCTCTTTTCGTGCGACTTCATGAGTAAGAAGATAAGAATTATCTGAGATGAGGATATGAAGGATCTTTTTGATATCCAATTCTCTGATATCAGGGAAGACTGATTCAATAGGTTTGTTCAGAAGCTCATCCTCAGCATATCCAAAGACTGATTCGACTGCATAGTTCATCTCTAGAATAGTACCGCTAGGAGATAGGATACAGATGGGATCAGCTAGTGTGTTGAATAGTTTATGGAATTTGATCTCTTGAGCCTCTTTTTCAGTCTCTGCTCTTACCTTATCGGTGATATCTGTGTTGAAACCGACGATCCTGAGAGCTTTTCCCTTCTCATCATAGATGATACGCCCTCGTGTCGAGATCCACCTATAGGAGCCCTCTCGATTTCGTAATCTATAGGAGGTCTCATATATCTGCACGTGATCTTTGATGTAACGTTCTAGGGTGCTTACCGCACGTTCTTTGTCATTGGGGTGTAACAATCCCAACCAGGTATGTGTTGTTCGGTTGAGATCTTGGGGATCATACCCTAACATCCTCGCATACTGGTCAGAATGATAACAATAATCTGTTATAAGATCATGGTCCCAGAGGCCATCTCTCGTACCTTCGACAGCATAGGAGAACCGTTGTTCTCTTTCACTCAATCTTCTACGAATCTTCGTCAACTCCTGGACATGACTCTCAAGTTCAGTAGTAGTTACAGCCAGCGCATTGGTTCTAAGACGAACTTGTCTCTTTAACATACGTATCCACAGGTAGACCAAACATATGATCAACAGGAGTGGTATCGCTATGAATATCAGGATCCTTATTATCTGATCCTGACTCAAGCCTTTCTCACTGGTATAGGCTCCAAACCATTTAGTATAGATATCACGATATTCACCAGAGGCCTTTAATACAGCCAGCCCTTCTGAGAAGGGATAGAGTCTATTCTCAAAAGAGTCTAGTGAACCATAGTTATACTGAGGGTTCGCCAAGGTCTTCTTACCAATACTGAGACCTTCAAGTCCAAGATGTTCGATAGTATAATAGGCTGACAGTCTGGAAATCACTGCACAATCACCGTTTCCATGCTGTAACTGGATCATAGCCTCTGTCTGAGAGGGAACAAGAATGAGCTGATGCTCAAATCCAGCATCTATGAGTATCTCATGCATGATATCCTGTTCCTGAACGATGATCATCTGATCAGAGAGATCCTCTAGAGATCGAATCTCCTTTCCACCTTCCCTATTCACCGCAACATATTCAATCGCAGTGTGGGCTTGAGAGAAGGATAGTTCTTTCTCTCTATCAGGAGAGTACAAGACTCCTTGAAGAATATCGATCTCTTCATCTAGAAGTTCCCCATAGATCTCATTCCATGGTCCTAATCGTATTTCAATATCTAAACCCATCTCCTCAGCGATCGCTTTAGTAAGATCCACATTGAACCCTGATGGCTCTCCATCATTATCGATAAATTCAAAAGGAGGGTAATTATCATCACCACCAACCACAATCCTATTGTATCGTCTTCTTGAAGTATTAGTATGTGAGAACCATTCAGCTTGTAATGTTACGAAGGTCCCATTAGAGATGATCGTAGCGAGACCCTCGTTCAAGATAGATAGGAGTTTTGAATCCCCCTCCTTGACAGCAAAGCAAAAATGCATAGCAAGGTCACCGATTATGGTATTACTGACTATAAGATTCTCTAACCCAAGTTCCTCTATGAGTTCAAAAGCACTATATCTTTGCATGATACAAACATCGATCTCCTGAGCATCAAGCATCCTGAGCACCTCTTCCGAGGTTGGCGCTGTTAAAATGGTCATCTCGATATCTAGGCTTTCAATATAAGAGGCCGCACTATCACCCTCCATGACGCCGACTCGTAGACCTACGAGGTCTTCGACATCAGCAGGCATCTTGCCCTCTTCATGTACCACATAAGTCCCGTTCATCGTTATATAGGGGAATGTGAAATCAAACGTTTCCTCTCGATCTGGATTCCGACTCATCAACGGAAGGACTTGGATATCACCTTGAGAAAGAGCTGTCACTATGTTTTGCCAGGTATCAATAGAGAACTCCACATCATAGCCCATGACCTCTAGGGCGGCAGTCAAAAGCTCTACTGAGAATCCGTCCGCTTCACCTTTTCCATCAATGATACAATAGGGGGGATATCCATATTCAGCACCTGCTTGGATCATGAGAGGGTCAGAGAAGATACTCTGATAAGAGAGGAGTATCAACAGGATGATTATGAGGAATCGCCTCTTATTTCGCACCGGTATCCCTCTTCAAGAAATCTGCTATCTCATATCCGATCTTCTTAACAGTATAGGGTTTGTGTATGAATCCCAAGGCTCCCTTCTCCAATGCTTCATTGACTCGTACAGATTCAGCAAATCCACTTAACATGACGATTCTCTGTCTTGGGTTGAGTTTCAACAGATTGATACAAGTCTCCAGACCATCCATTCCAGGCATGATCATATCAAGGATCACCAGATCAGGCGCTATTCCTTCTGAAAAGAGCTGCATCGCCTCTTCACCACTCGTAGAACCTTTCACCTCATACCCAAGACGCTCTAGTGTCTTCATGGTGATCGAACGTTGAAGATCCATATCATCAACGACTAGGATAGACTCACCATGTCCCATGATCTCTTCATTCAGCTTCTCATCACTGATCTCTTTCATCGATATATCTAGTGGAGCTGGCAGATAGATACGGAAGGAACTTCCTTCATCCAATCGGGATTCAACAGAGATACTTCCCTGATGTTCCTCTACGACCCCTTTTACCACCGTCATCCCGATTCCTGAGACCTTATAGCCTAAGCTCTTCTTGGAATAGAAGGGCTCAAAGATCTGAGCGATCTCATCCTCTCGCATACCTTTTCCATGATCAGTCACACTGATGAGAATGTAGGGGCCTGAGAGGATATCTAGTTGCTGTTGTGAAGAGGCATCTACAAGCTTCCGCGTAGTCGAAATGGTCACAGTCCCCTTGCTCACTTGAGCCTCTATCGCATTGATGACCAGATTCGAGAGCATCTTCCTCAGATGTGACAAAGAGCCAGAGATCAACGGAAGCTCCTCCTCTAGGTCTAACTCTAAAGTTACTTGAGGCTTCTCATCCAAATGGTTTCCTATCACATCAGAGGAACATACGGTATCGATAAGATGATTCATATCTACAGGTTCATAGACATTCGCACTTCGCCGAGACATAGTCAAAAGATCCTGTACGATACCTGTTGCATCATCTCCGGCCTCTTTTATGGTCTTCAATGGCTCTTTCATGGGGTCATTATCACTCATTCCGAACATGAGCATATCAGGATAACTCACCAGCCCCACCAAGACATTATTCAGGTCATGGGCTACCCCTCCAGCAAGCTTTCCGAGAACCTCGAACTGTTTTGCCTGTGCCAATCTGTCCTCAAGTACCACCTGTTGCTTCTGAACTCGTTTCAATTCTGAGATATCTTGTACGGTTGATAATACCCGTGATATCCCATATTGGTCCCTTTCAATGACTGATAAGGTAATGATCAGATGCTCTAACTCTTCAAGCTCGTTCGTATTCTGCATCTCCTGCTCGAAATGATCTGCACCATCGATTATTGCGAGGAACTGTTTGATGAAATCCCCGTATGATTCCCTACCGATAAGAAAAGATAGATCTCTATAGAACTCTTCGAATGACTCAAATCCATAGAGTTCAAGAGCAGCATAATTGACTTCAGTGATGCTCACAGACTGAGCGATCTCTTCGACGATTTCAGGATGTTCTCGTAAATATCGCTCAACGTCTGTGACCCCATCGGCTCGAAGAGATTCAACAATGATCCGTGCACCAGTGAAGTCCTCTTCGAAGATGGGGTTCGGAAAGTTATTGAGGGTGCTTTTTAACCGATGTATATGTAGATCTTTCTCACTGTTCTTCGTCTCGATCTTATCAAGGAGCTGATATATATCTACAAGAAGACTATCCTTCAGACTATGGGTATCCCATAATATAGATAGTTTCTTTCGTAGATCAATAAAATCATTCATATTTGAACCCCACAATATTAAAAATTATATCATGATTCTAATTCAGAGAGTATCAAAAAAATAATCTGGTGGGAATATCTAATCAGTCTTCTGATCAAGTACATCTCGGACCACTTGCCCAAGATGTTTTAAGGTATAGGGTTTACTCACGTAATCATTCACACCCTCTTGCAGTGCCGTCCTGACACGATACGACTCAGCATAGCCACTGACGATCACGACCTTTATATCTGGGAGGAGTTCCTTGATTGCCAGGTAGGTCTCAAGACCGTCCATATCCGGCATGATCATATCAAGGAGTATGAGATCCGGTGTTATTCCCCTCTCTATGAGTTCTAACGCTTTCTTACCACTTTCAGCACCAACGACCTCATATTCTAAGGTCTTGAGAACATCTGTACCAATGGTCCTTTGAATATCCATATCATCGATGACAAGGATAAGTTCCCCTTTACCTTTAATTGAATCAGAGACCTCTTTAGCCTGAATAGCTACGACTGTCTCATTGATCACAGGGAGAAAGATCTTGTATTCTGTTGAGAATCCGGGTGTACTAGATACTCTGATAAATCCTTTTGAATCCAACACGACACCTTGTACGATAGTCATCCCTAAGCCTGACCCACTATACCCTAGCTTCTTCTTTGAATAGAACGGATCGAATATCTTGGTGATATCAACCTCGGATAACTCAGTTCCATGCTCAGTCACGGTGATCTTGATATACTCTTCTGCACTTTTATCAGGTATTTCCAGTTTGATCTCATTGTTATCACAATTCTCAGACTTGATCTCTACAAGAACCTCTTGTCCGTCTTTATCCTGAATATTCAACAGGAGATTGAGGAGCATCTTTCGAAGGTCGGGAGGGGATCCATTAACTGCCTTCAAGTCTTCTGAAAGATCTAATCGGACCTCCACCTCGAGTTGTCTAGTCCGGGCATCTCTATAGGCCGAAGAGTCTAATACCTCTGTTATTATGGTATTGAGATTGACCGGTTCTTTATCAGAGGTTCCCCGCTTTGAGAGGCTCAGGAGATCCTGTACGATATCTGCTGCATCGAGTCCTGCATCTCTGATGAAGCTCAATGAGTCATTCAAAGAATCATTGTCATCCATCCCATATAACAACATGTCAGAGAAACTCACTACACCAATAAGGACATTATTCAGGTCATGAGCGACACTTCCTGCTATGAGCCCTATCGCTTCGAACTTCTCAGCCTGTTTGAGCCTCTCCTCAAGTTCTCTCTTTTGCTCTTGGACTCTTCTTCTTTCTGAGATATCAGTCACATTTATCATGACCTTAGATAATCCATACTTCTCCCGATCGATCACTGAGACTGTCAAAATGGTGAAAACCTGTTTCCCCATACCACTCTCATCACAGAACTCCTGTTCAAAGTAGTCAGCGCCATCGATGATGGTCATGAGCTGAAGAATGAAGTCATCATAAGAGGATTCTGGAACTATCTCATCGACAGTCTTGTAAAATTGATCTAAGGATTCAAGGCCATACAAAGCTAACATTGCATAATTCACACGAGATATCTTGATTGACTGGGCAATACTTCGTACTGTCTCGGGGTATTTCTTTAGATAGGCAGTTATATCATCAATACCAGACTCTCGTAGAGAGTCGATCTTATGTTGGGCTTCAGTAAAGTCCTCTTCAAAGAATGGAGTAGGAAAATTATTCAAAAGATCATTTAGATCATCTATAGAGTTACTCGTATCTTTCTCAATAACAGATTCAATCCTTTTAGTATGTGACATGCATATAGTATATCACAACTGAGAGCCCTGCATATAATTAATGCTATAATCGTAACATAAGTTACTGTCGGATTACCTGTTTTTTAGTATATTCACCTTATGGAAAGAAGAACTATACAATCAACAGATACCATTTATAACATCATCGAAGCATACCCGGAGACTAGGGAGATATTCATCGCCAATGGGTTCCCTCAACTGACTGATGATGCACAACTTGCAAGAATCGGGAAGATGCTCACCTTCAAGGCAGCCATGCAGGCCAAGAAGAAGAATCCCGAGATCTTCATGACCCTCTTAGAGGAGATCATAGAGCAGAAACATATTATGGCTGAAGAGGGTATCAGTACCTATGAGACAGAAGGAAGCTGTACTGTCGCTGGGATACTTCCTTGTCCGATAAAGATACCTCTCATAGACCAGTTCACCAGATTCGAGAAGGAATATGGGAGAACTATGGGAAAATCGATCAACTATCGACTCCAATCCGCTTCGGGTGGTCTTGGTTGGCTCGAGGATGAGATTCGAGAGGTAGAAGAACTAAAAGATCTTCCCGATCTCATCATCTCTGCAGGTTTCGAACTATTCTTCGACCCAACTCTCTATGGAAAGCATAGAGACCAGAATGCCTTTGAAGATCTCTCAGCACTACCACAGTTCAACAGTTGCTTCGACGGTCTTGATCTGAAAGACACCCAGAACAACTATTCGATAGTTGGGGGTGTCCCTGCAATATTCCTTGTCGATACCCTAGAACTACACGGGCGTAAGGCTCCTGAGACCTGGGATGATCTGCTCTCTGAGGAATTCACCGGATCTATCAGCCTTCCTGTAGAAGATTTTGATCTGTTCAATGCGGTCTGCCTCACCCTCTATAAGAATCGAGGTATCGAGGCGATCAAGGCCTTGGGAAGGAACATGCTCGGGTCTATGCATCCAGCACAGATGGTGAAGAACAAAAAGGATGAGATCAAACCAGCAGTGACGGTCCTTCCCTGGTTCTTCACACGTATGGTATTCCCAGGAACGAGTCTGCAGGTAGTATGGCCCAAAGACGGCTCTATCCTGAGTCCTATCTTCCTCGCATCAAAACAAGAGAAACGGGAGGAGTTAGCTCCAATCGTCGAGTTCTTCGAGTCTGAGGAGGTGGGTGTCGTCATGAGAGACAAAGGATTCTTCCCCAGCGTCAATCCTGCAGTGGATAATGGGATATCATCAGAACAGCCATTCCAATGGTTAGGATGGGATTTTATCTACTCCCATGATATCGCAGGATTGATCAAAGAATGCACGGAGACCTTCAATGCCTCCCAAGGAGCCGTAAAATGAATCTAGTAACCGTATCGGGTCCTCCCTCCTCAGGTAAGACCTCAGTGATCCTCAAGACTCTAGCAGCACTTGATAAGAGATCAGTCAAGCCAGCTGTCGTGAAGTTCGATTGCCTGTATACTGATGATGACCTACTCTATGAGAAGGCAGGGATCCCTGTGAAGAAGGGCCTCTCAGGTTCACTCTGCCCCGACCACTATTTCGTTTCGAATATCGAAGCAGTCGTCGATTGGGGACTGGATTCTGAATATGATCTACTCATCAGTGAGTCAGCTGGTCTCTGTAATAGGTGTTCCCCCTATATCAAGGGAATCAAAGCCGTCTGCGTAATCGATAACCTCAGTGGTATCAATACCCCTAAGAAGATCGGACCTATGCTCAAGACTGCAGATATCATCGTGATCACCAAGGGAGATATCGTCTCTCAGGCAGAGCGAGAGGTCTTCGCATCCCGAGTCCAGGCGGTGAATCCCAGAGCTGTCATTCTTAACGTGAATGGCCTTACTGGTCAGGGTTGTTATGAACTGAGTACCCTCCTCTATGACGAGGGGAACCATATCACCTCACTCAAAGGGATGGAGCTACGATTCAGTATGCCATCAGCATTGTGCTCTTATTGTCTTGGAGAGAAGAGGATCGGTGAGAGTTATCAGATGGGTAATGTAAGAAAGATAGATCTGAAGGAGAGTGTGAGCAATGATACATAGACCATTGGGACTACTTCTTGAAGAACATCCCTATGTGGATACCTTCCTCAAAGAGAACAATATCCCAGTAGAGGGAAATCAAGAGAGGAGTATCAACGATATCATCGGGGGAATGTCTGCAGAGACTGCAGAGGAGTTCGCCTTTGAAATAGAATCACTTGAGCAGAACCTCAACCTCTTCATAACCCAGATGAAGGAGTTCCTCAATGAGGGTGCAGATGAGGTCTCTTCGATCACCATCTACCCAGGGACTGATAAGAGTGGTGCCCCTGAGGGGTTCGATAGACTCGAGCTCAAGACTGGTCAGATCATCTCGATCGTAGGACCGACTGGATCTGGAAAAAGCCGACTTCTTGCCGATATTGAATGGGTAGCACAGAAAGATACTCCAACGAACAGGACGATCTTCGTCAATGATGACATCCCTGAATCCAAGTGGAGATTCTCCATCTCTGACAAGCTTGTAGCACAACTCTCACAGAATATGAACTTCGTCATGGACTTGAGTGTTGAGGAGTTCGTACGGCTACATGCCGAGAGTAGGATGTTAGAGGATATCGATACAGTCGTGACCCATATCATAGAGAAAGGTAATGATCTTGCCGGTGAGAAGTTTCAACCCGATACACCGATAACCAGTTTGAGTGGAGGGCAGAGCAGAGCCCTCATGATCGCAGACACAGCAGTTCTCAGCAGATCCCCAGTCATTCTCATCGATGAGATCGAGAATGCCGGGATCGATCGTAAGAGAGCACTCGATCTGCTACTCTCAGAAGATAAGATCGTCCTGATGGCAACACATGATCCAGTATTAGCCCTTCTTGGGGACAAACGTCTTGTCATCCAGAATGGTGGGATAGCAAAGGTGATAGAGACAACCGAAGAGGAGCGTTCGATCCTCGTAGAGTTGGAAGTATTAGATGCAAGGACCAATCACTTGCGGAACCTCTTAAGAAACGGAGAGAGATTACATGAGAATAGATAGGGAGATACTATAATGCACGAAGGATGTTCAGCAGAATTTGCCAATGGAAAAGAGATCGTAAACAAACTGAGGATGATGGGATTCTCCGGTCACCCTCTTCCTGCACCATTTGTCATCGCATGTGATGGATGCGGAAAATCATTCATCATGAGGACTCATGAGGCAGCCTGTCATTGTGGTATGGTATATGGGGTGACTCCATGTCACGCTTCAGCAGCAGGAAACGTGAAGGCAGCTGGAGAGAACTACTAAAAGAGAGAGTTTATTGGGGTACTGTGACCTTGCAGTACCCCAAGGATTCATGCGCAGAGCCTGTCATCCCTTAATATCTTTCAACATCCTCTTTGCTCCATCGATAAGGAAACCAAAATCTGATTTCAGTACCGCGTACTGCATCCCAAGCCCAATATATGTATCTAGAGCCTCTTTAGAGCCTACGACTGTCCCAAATGGTATCCCATGTCTTTTACAGGTCTCGATAGCTTCAGTGATCACCTTCGCAACTCTGGGATCTTCGGGGTGGCCGATGACTCCGGCAGACTGTGACATATCCATCGGCCCGATGAAGAAGGCATCATGAGCCTTCAAAGATATCTGCTCCTCTAAGGTCCGGACACTCTCCACGGTCTCACAATGAGTGATGATCATGAGCTGATCGGTGACCTCTTTTACATAGTCATCGATATTTGAGATCCCATACTGTGCAGCACGAGAAGTCGTTGCGAAACCTCTAGATCCCTTTGGTGCGAAGTAGACAGCATCTGATACTTGTCTCATATCATCTTTCGTATCAACATTGGGTACTTGAACCCCCTGTGCACCGGCATCGAGAGTCTGTAAGATCTCTTGAGTATCCTTACTTCTTACCCGTACGATCGGTTCGATCCCCACGAGTTGTGCCGCCCTGATGAGTTGGGTAAGCGTCTGTTTGCTCATACCGATATGTTCATTATCGATGATGATGAAATCAAACCCGATATGCCCAAGTATCTCGATGATCGCAGGATCAGTCGACTTCACGAATGTCCCGTATACGACCTTTCCCTCTTTCAACAACTGTTTGACCCTACTCTTCTTCAACATCTAAATACTCCTTGAAATGGCTAGTCAACCACAAATTCACAACTTCTGATACTTCTACAGGCGACTCTAAGGAACTCAAGTGCCCACACTCTGGAATCACAGTGACCGAATTCATAGCTAAAAGAGAAACGAGATGTCTCTGTCTCGGCTCTGGGGTGAGCATGTCACTGTCCCCATAGATGATCTTGACTGGTCTGCCGAAGCGTTGCAGTACCGAGGAATAATCTCTTCTCGATGCAAGGGCCTCAGCATGAGAGATGAAACACTCATGACCGACCTCCTCTGCCATATCATAGACTCTGTCAATATAGCTTTTATCCTGTTCACGAGTTTGATGGACGAGAACTCTCATCAAGTGTTTGAGTGACATGAGGCCAGGACCTTCAGACTCTGAGATAGCCACGAGTCTGTTCCTGTTCTGTGAGACAACAGGGCCCTCGTCTAGAGCATTGGTATCGAGAAGTATCATCCCCGCAACGAGATCAGCCCTTTGTGCTACTATCTCCATCGCAACTATCCCACCCATCGAGAGCCCACAAAGGATCACCGGTTCTCTCAGATCCGCTAGAATCTCTTCAGCGATAGCAGATATACTTTTCCGATTCGCCAATGTTACCGGTAAAGCTTCAAACCCTTGGGGAAGACGAGCCATCTGGTAAGAGAAAATCTCAGAGGTACATAGGAGCCCCGGTAGGAATAGTATCTTCATCATAATCTATAATACCACAGGTGCACTCACATCATCACCATGTACGATACAATAGACATATCCAGTCTCTCTGACCCCCTCGAGCTCGACTCCCAATGCTTTGGGAAGATCATAGGTATCCCCAGGTCCTAATAGTATCGGCATCAGTTCTGGATCACTGAAGGTCAGCCTTACATCTCCTGATAGGTTCACCAGTACCTGATTCTCTGATCTTCGATGCATCGGGACGTAGCCACCTTCAGGGATCTCATAGCTGTAGATACTCACTCCATCGTTACTCTTCACTTCAAAGTCATCATCGTGGTCCGGGTGACCTGAAACGTGATAACAGTCAAAGGTTCCAGAGGCGGTGAAGGCACTCTCTCGTGGTGTCCTGTCAGCCTTAAGCGACACATACTTCATCATCTCCTCGACTGAATAGTTGTCGAACTCAGCGACCTCCTCAGCGGTGAGTGGAGGAAAAAGTTCCGATGCTTCAGGCACAGGGTCTCCGATCACCGTATCGGCAAGGGTCTTGTCCTTCTTGAGGTAAAGTCCATACTTTTGCCCCTCGGAGAGGATAGTCGGATGGAATATGACTCCCCCACCGCAATCATCACCCCCTAAGACGACGAACATGAACCCACTCTCGATCCCGACCACCTCAAAGCCTCTGAAGCAATGAATAGGAACAGTGATCATATCACCAGGTCCAAGAAGAGCTTCATGCTCTCCTTCTGGTCCCCAATAGATCCTGAAAGTACCCTTATAGACCATGAAGATCTCAGCAGTGCGATGGCTATGAAGAGAGTTCAGGATCCCAGGTGGTTGTCCCGCTGCACCAAGATGAAATCCATCGGTCTCCCTGATGTGGACCGGTTGTCTACTATCTTGAGAAACACCGGCCCCGACGATGCAATAGTTCTCTTTGAGGTGGCTACCTGGGATTCGTGCATCGATGAAGGCTGCACGTGCATATTCAAGATCCGCAAATCTAACAAGATGTTTGTTTGATTCATAGTTCATATATTGGCTCCTTTTCTTACATACTGACTACGTATTCATATATAGGCAGATAAAACCGTACGTATTGTACGGTTCCACCTATCTGATCATTCTTATGATGAATAAGTCGTAACTCTATTATACCCTATATACACTATTTCGCTAGAAAAACCTCTGATAGCCTTCGAGAGGTCAGTGGCCTTCCTACCGGTATCAATCTCTTGTAAGGGCTCGATACTTCAATCGTCTTGGTATGATAGAATCAACTCCTAGTCTTCTTCTCTTGTCCTCTTCATACTCAGAGAAGTTACCTTCGAACCAATGAAGTGATCCATCATCTTCAAAGGCTAGGATATGGGTACATATCCTATCTAGGAACCATCTATCATGGCTGATCACCACGACACAACCGGCAAATGAGAATATCGCATCTTCTAATGCTCTGATGGTATTCACATCTAGATCATTAGTAGGTTCATCAAGTAGGAGTACATTGGACTCTTCTTTGAGGGTAAGGGCTAGATTCACTCTATTCCTCTCTCCACCAGAGAGTACCCCGAGAAGTTTCTGCTGATCCCCTCCGGTAAAGTTGAACTGCGCACAATAGGCTCTCGAGTTGATCAACCGTCCTCCTATGCTCATCTGCTCCTGTCCACCTGAAAGACATTGCCAGATACTCTGATTGGGGTCCAAGGCCTCTCGCATCTGTGAAGCATAGCCTAAGGAAACGGTCTCGCCTCTTCTGACCGTTCCAGAGGTTGGTTCGATCTCTTCAGTGAGAAGTCTCAAGAAGGTAGTCTTACCGGCACCATTAGGACCAATGATTCCCACGATTCCTCCAGCAGGAAGAGAGAAATCCAAGTCATCGATAAGTACCCGATCACCATAACCGGCACAGACATGCTCTCCTTCAAATACCAGATTTCCCAATCTTGGCCCTTTGGGTATTCTGATCTGAAGCTCTTGATCCTGATCCTTCCTATCTTCACTAACCATCGCCTGATAGGCACCGATCCGCGCCTTCGACTTATCATGTTTCGCTCTAGGAGACATCTTGATCCATTCAAGCTCTCTCTGCAAGGTCTGTTGTTTCCTACTTTCCTGTTTCTGTTCCACCCTCAGTCGTTCCTGTTTCTGCTCGAGCCAGGATGAGTAGTTTCCCTTCCAGGGAATCCCCTCTCCTCTATCGAGTTCCAGAATCCAACCCGCCACATTATCGAGAAAATATCTATCGTGAGTCACTGCTATGACAGTCCCTGCATACTGTTGCAGATGATGTTCCAACCATGCCACAGATTCTGCATCAAGGTGGTTTGTCGGCTCATCAAGAAGAAGGATATCAGGTTTTTGTAGGAGTAGCCGACATAGAGCCACCCGTCTACGCTCTCCTCCAGATACTGTATCGAGAGTCGTCTCCGCAGGGGGACAACGTAAAGCATCCATCGCCATATCAAGACGGGATTCTACATCCCAACCATCGAGCTGTTCTATACGATCCTGAACCTTTCCCTGTCTATCAAGGAGCCGGTCCATCTCATCAGCAGTCATCTCTTCGGCAAACTTCTCATTGATCTCTTCGAACTCTTTCAAGAGTCCGAGAACCTCTGAAGCCCCCTCTTCGACAACTTCACGTACCGTTCTCTTCTCATCAGATAGAGGTTCCTGCTCAAGATAACCGATGGTGAACCCATCAGAAATCACAGTCTCTCCATCATACTCCTCATCGACACCTGCAAGGATCTTCAGAAGGGTACTCTTTCCCGATCCATTGAGGCCTAACACCCCTATCTTAGCTCCATAGAAGTAGCTCAGGTAGATCTCTTTGAGGATGATCTTGTTCTGGTATCTTTTGGAGACACCAACCATTGAATATATTATCTTCTTATCTTCTGCCATAAGAGATATTATGGCAGAAAAGAAGAGAATAGATAAGTAGATAAAAGATAGAGCTGTATATTGATTGCTCTTGAAAGACCTGAAAAGGGCATATGGGAACCTCAACCCTTGAACCAGAGCTCATTTCAGGTCATCCCTTTCCGAGCACCTCGAAGATCTTTGCTGCTAGATCAAACCGAGAGAAGGGTTTTTGGATAAAATGGATCTTATCCTCTAGGATTCCTTGATTCTCAATAATGTCTGCAGTATAACCCGACATATATATATAGGTAATATGAGGGTATATATCCAGAATCTTATGCTTCAGCTCTTTTCCATTCATACCGGGCATGATCACATCGGTCAACAGGAGATCGATCTCTCCTGTAAAATCTGCAGCAAGAGTCAAAGCTTCAGATGGAGCTATTGATTCGATGACTGTATAACCAAGATCTTCAAGGATCGTCTTGTTCAATAGGAGCAATGCCGGTTCATCCTCGACGATCATGATGGTCTTGAATTGTTTCTTCTTAGGTATTCGTCTCTTCTTTCTGTTCTTCTCCGGGTGACCGATCTCAGAGATCGGTAGATAGATATTGATTGTCGTCCCTACCCCAATCTCACTATACACATAGATATACCCCTTATTCTGCTTAACGATGCCGTATACCGTAGAGAAGCCCATCCCTGTACCTTTATGGGTATCCTTTGTGGTAAAGAATGGTTCGAACATGCGTTTTTTCGTTGTCTCATCCATACCACAACCGGTATCACTGACCGAAAGGAGTGCATACTCCCCAGCTGATCCCTCAGGAAATCTTGATCCATATTCTTCATTTATGGAGACCTTCTGGGTCTTGATGATCACGAGACCCGACAGATCCTTACCGATCGCATCTCTTGCATTCACACAGAGGTTCGTGAGGATCTGTATGAACTGTGCCTCATCAATAAACACCTGAAGATACTCATCAGTAGGATCTATCTCGAGTGAGATCTGCTCCCCAATGAGACGTTCGAACATCTTGTAGAATTTCTGTACTATTAGATTCAAATCCAAGTTACTCGGAGCTATAGGTTGTTTTCTAGCAAATGCAAGAAGCTGTTTGGTCAAAGCTGAAGAGTGATCTGCTGCCTTCATGATCTCTATAAGATAGGGATAGGTGATATGATCTTTATCAGTCTTGAGCATGGTCATCTCATTATACCCTATGATCACACCAAGCATATTATTAAAATCATGGGCGATCCCACCGGCTAGTTGACCGATAGCATTCATCTTCTCTGAATGAATGAACTCTTTTTGGAGTTTTTTAGTATCTGATATATCAGTCCCATAAATATTCATATACAGTTCACCTGGGACTGGAGCGAAGTTCAGGAGATACCAGGTATCACCCACTGTGATCTCACAGATCTGCATCTGTTGAGTCTCAATGACCTCTGATATCTTTTGATAGAACTCTTGAGCACATACCTGCTTGTCAGTCTCTAAGAGATTCTCTAAAAGCACTTCCCCCGAAGAATTGGTATATATGATTTCTCCATTTTCATCAAACCGTAAGACAGGGTTCGGGTTCTCAGAGGGAAATCGTGATAACTCTGCGATCTCCTGATCGGCCTTCTTCTGTTCTGTGATATCGATTGCTGTACTGATGATGAACCGCCTACCATCAGGAAGATCTCCTGCAAGAGCTGTTGAGAATACCCAAAAGAGCTTATTCCCATCTTTCTTGGTAATAGTGAATTCCTCATCTAGGATTCTTTGTTCCTTTGCATATACCCGATTCAAGAAGTCTAGGTATGCTTCATGATCAAAGCCATAGGCTCTGTTAGTCCATTTCTCAAGAGAATCGATCTCTTCGTAATCATACCCAGATAATTTCAGCCACACATTATTGATCAGGAGAATCTCCCCATCTTCTGCATGTATCATCGCGGGAAAAGGAAGATTAAGGATTGCCATGCGGAAGCGTCTTTCACTTTCCTGTAGGGCATTCTGCATCTCTATCCGTTCAGTTATATCATATTCAGTAGACAGTATTAGCGGGGATCTATTCTTGAAGACGATACGTTGAGCATTCACTGATACAAAGAAATAGGTACCATCCTTTCTCATATGCCTATTCTCTGTATGGAAGGGGTTTCCTGACATGATCTTCTTGGTATTCTCAATGACTCTTTGCTTTCCTGCCTCATCATCAATCAGATCTACAGGTTTCCCAATAAAGTCTGCCCTTAGATACCCATGGTGTTCACAGGCTGCTTTATTGGCATCTAGAATAAGGGGAATACCATCAGGAGTATTAGGATCAAGAATCAATGAATAGCCACCGGCTTGGTCGAACAAGGCCTGAAACATCTGCTCACTCTGTTCGAGTCGTTCATTTTCCTGTATTAATTGAAGGACCTGCTCTTCCAGTACCTTGATTCTCTGTTCATATTCATTAATCTCATCATCATTTTTCATACAAGCTCTCTTTCCATCCAACATGGATTACTCATAAGATTATACTATATATTGATTTCGTCAAGAGACTTACCTTTTGTCTCATGAATAAAGAGAATATCTAAAAGCAATAAGACCAATAGATCGAATGCAAAGAAATAGAAAATATAGCCAGTATCAATGAAATCTCTCATAATGGGAAACAGCTGTGTTACCACAGCACTTGTCAGCCAGATGAATATGGTAGCAGTTGAGACAGCTTTCCCTCGAATCTGATTCGGAAAGATCTCAGATATGATGATGAACTTGACTGGTCCTACTGAGAATCCGAAGAACGCCATGAAGGTAATGAATGGTACCACTATGATCAGTCCGGAGTCCCCTATTAAAAAGAGCGTTCCAATAGCTATTAGAGAGAGCATGCAACCTGTTGCCCCAATTCCCAAGAGCTTCTTACGTCCAGCCCTATCCATGAATAGTATCGCAATAAGATTGAAGATAAGATTCACTATAGCAATGATGGCAAATCCGCCTAGAGAGTGACCTAATGATATACCACTGTGTTCCAGAAGTTGTGGTCCATAGTAGAGAATCGCAGTGATACCGCAGGCTTCAGATAGGATACACACGAATATAGCCAAAGTGAGTGGTCGTCTTAATTGATGAGAGAATAGGTCGGAGAAATGACTCTGCTTTTGATTCTGTAAAGATTTTAGGATATCTTTCCCGATCATAGCCCCTCTAGCCTCACCATTTATTCTCTTCAAGATGAGATCGGCTCTCTGCAGCTCCCCCTCCTGAACTAGCCAACGTGGGCTTTCAGGAATCATGAAGACCCCTAAGAGGAAGATGATTCCAGGAAGAGATTCTGAAAAGAACATCGCCCTCCAATATTGATCGATAGTAAGCCATTTCCAGAATGTTGGAATGGTAGCGGTGCTACTATAGGCATCTGCATGCGAAAAGATCCCCCAGTTCACAAAGACACACAGAACTATGCCAAGGCAGACGGAAAAATGGTAAAGACTCACCAATCGACCGCGAGAGTTCTCAGGGGCTACCTCTGAGACATAGAGAGGACAAGTAGTGATTGCCAATCCAGCACCAACCCCACCGAGGAGCCTAGCCATATTCAACTGATTGGGGCTACTCGCCAGACCGCTCCAAAAAGCTGAGCCAAAAATGATCAAGGCAGATAAGATCATCATACGTTTCCTACCAACCCGATCCAATAATAGACCACCTAGCACTGAGCCAACTGCACAACCCCAGAGCACACAACTGACTAGAAAACCTAATTGAAAAGAGTTGAAATTGAATTGCTCGATAACCTTGGGAATAGTACCTGACATCACTACAGCATCATAGCCGAATAGGAGCCCTCCCATAGAAGAGATGAGACAGATACTCCAAAGATATCGATTTCCCCTAACTTCAGTGTCTTGTATCATACTTCCCATTATAGGTTTTACGGTTCTATACTGTCAAACTTTTAAGGATCGAATAATAGGTTGGGAATCTACCGGATTATCTTTTAAACAGCCTCGCAACCTATAGATCACAGGAGTTACGGGCCCTGTTGGGTTATCACAGAATCCTTACTCCCTATGGGCTATATACTCTCACTGGCAATTTCTGATTCTATGATAAAAAACGCCCTCTACACTGATCTATAGAACAGATAGAGGGCGTTCATCATAAAGGGTCAGATCCTATTCCCATCCTGCGAAGGGGAAATCTACAACCTCATTCGTTGCCATAGCTTCTGGATATACATTCACCAGTTTTCCATCCTGCCACTGCATTCCACCAATCTGACATCGTGAGTTCTGACCTGTTGAATCAAAGCTTACTCCGTGACCTGTTGGGAGAGAACCTGCAGGGAAGTCAAGCTTATCTGTGATAGCGATGAGTTCATCGATATCTTCTGGGTCTTCTGCAACCATCATGACATGGTTAGCAAGTAACCACATTGCCTGCCAGGTCAACATGTTGACTACGATAGGGTCATGGTCAAGTCTCTCTTGTACGATTCCTGCGAATTCGTTGTAGGGTTCGACCATTGAGGGAAGCATGGTTTCCAGTGATGGAGTCTGTAGAGGGTCACAGTCGAACATACCTTGAGCATCTTCTCCCAATGTTTCCCAGAATACAGGGAGACTGAAACCAGTTCCGAGTCCGAGGAATCCTAGAGGTGCGAAGTTAAGGTTCTTTGAGTTATTGACAAAGTTGATTGCATCATTGATATAAGGGGTCATGACTACGAAGTTAGCTCCGGCATCTTTCGCTTTCAATACGAGTGGGGATGTGTCAGGAGTATCTTTTGAATAGCTTTCATCAACGACTACGTTCATACCGTATTTCTCAGCACCGATGTTGTATCCGATACCAGTTGACATACCAAAGTCCGAGTTCTCATAGAACAGAGAAAGATTCACATCACTATATGCGATATCTTCTTTATCACAAAGTTCTGCAAGGAAATCGATCGCTGATTTTCCCATCTCAGATCCCTTGAAGTGGAGTCGGTAGATACCATCCATATCTCGGTCAGTGATACCATCAGCTACAGAGATGACTTCCATGTAGTAACCACCATTCCTATTGATGACACCGGTCATTACTGAAGACAATGATGAACCATAAGTACCCAAGAAGATCTTCACACCCTCTTTCTGACAGAGTCTGTTTGCTTCTGATTGTGCCGCTGTCGTGTCAGGAACATCTGCGATAACAGGTTCTAGCATCCTTCCATTGATACCACCACGAGCATTGATCTGTTCGATAGCGATCAGTCCTGCCTGGAGAGATTCTTCCCCCATGAGTCCTAAGGCACCACTTCGAGCGAACATCATTCCTATCTTGATAGGAGCATCCTCTACGACTTCAGCTTCCTGCGCACCATTTGCCATCAGGCAGAATGGTACCAATAAGATCAATAATACCGTTAACAATCCTTTTTTCATTAGATTCCTCCATTTATTTAGTATTCTCGGCCGACATAGCGTTTCACTAGATCCGCACCAAGTAATAACTTCTGAATCTCTGATGTCCCATCGATTATCGATGCCATCTTCGCCTCTCGAAAGAGTCTTTCGATCTTGCTTCCAGTCCTATAACCCTCTGCACCCATCAACTGGCAACAGGCTGTCGTCACTTCCATTGCAAGATCACCGCAGAAGAGCTTGGACATAGCTGCCTCACGCTTTGGCATGACACCTGTATCCATCATTGCAGCAGTATGGTAGACAAGCTGTCTCCCAGCCTCAACCTTTGCCTGTAATTCTCCAAGTTCCCACTGTATTGTCTGATTACTCAGAAGAGGTCTACCGAACTGGATACGCTCTCCTAGATACTCAGCGGTACTCTCTATAGCCTCTTCACATAAGCCTATAGCCATCGCTGGGGTGAATATCCTCGCGATCAATACGGAAAAGATCGCATCTTTGTATCCATTGCGCGACACCAGTCTAGAAGCAGGAACAAAACAGTCGGTCATCCTGATCACAGCCTTGGACAACAGGTTTCCACCCATAGTCTTCGTATCACTGACAATCTCCAATCCTTCTGTGAACATATCGATGAGGAACGTGACCATCTGACGTTCGTCAGCTCCACCAAGTTTTACCGTCACATCGAATTGGGTCGCTTCACAGCCGTTGGTTACCCAGGTCTTGAGGCCATTAAGCAGATAGCCTCCTTCAACGGGAGTCGCATACGAACTCATTGAGTTCGGGTCTGAACCTGCCTGAGGTTCAGTAAGACCAAAGGCGAGCAGCTCATCTCCTCCTACCATCCCGGGTAGGAGACCTTTGACCTCATCAGAGGTATCGAATATCGACATCTCATATGACATGTTATTATGACATTCGATGGCTAAGGTCATGGAAAAACTCGATCTAGACAAGCCCTCATAGATCAATGCCGACTCCAGGAAACTCATCGACTGTCCTCCAAGGGTCTTATCGATGTACATTCCCAGATACCCGTCAGCCCCTAATCTTGTATAGGTCTCTGAAGGGAATCGTCCTTCTGACTCCCATTGAGCAGCATATGGTTCGAAGTGTCTCTTACCATATGCAATAGCATCCTCTAAGATGCGCTGTTCCCTACCGTTAAGCAGATAACTCATTCTTCACTTGCTTCCTTCTTCTTTTTATCGCATCACTGAGAGCCCCATAGATCCCTTTTGGGATGATGAGGATGACTGATACCATGATGACCCCATAGATCAGGAGATATAACCCCTGATAGGTTCCACCAAGCTGCGATCTCAGGAAGATCTCTAATGGGGTGAGAATGAACGAACCAACGATCGGTCCGATGACCGTCCCGATCCCACCGACGATCGATAACGCTGCCACCTTCGTTGAGAAGGATACAGTGAACACGGTATGGGGGTCGATGAACAGCAGATATTGGGCATACAATGCACCACCGACTCCGGTAAAGAAGGCACTAACGAGCAATGCAGTCAATTTTGATCTTAGGACATCAACACCAAGAGAAGAGGCAGCTGTCTCATCTTCACGGACAGCTCTCAGGTAGAATCCTGTTCGAGATTTGTTTATATAGCTGATCACGGCGACTATAGCGATCATCAATAGAATGAACATCATATAGTAGGTGAAGTAGCTCTTGAATACGAAGTTATAGACAGAGGGTCTATAGGGGATGTTCAACCCCTCGGAACCACCTGTCAGTCCATGGAATCTGACGGCTAAGACCAACAGGATCTCAGCGATAGCGATAGTCGAAAGAGTAAAGAACGGACCTCTCAGTCTTATCGTGAGGAACCCGATCAATAGGGCGAGGACCATAGCCATGATCCCTCCTGCGAATATCCCGATCAATGGGGTAATATTCAATTTGAGGAAAAGGATCGTTGAAGTATAGGCCCCGAGTCCAAGAAATGCTACGTGACCTACGGATACCTGACCTGCATAGCCTCCGACGATATTCCAAGCTGATGCCATGCAAGCATAGAAGACTACGGTGATCAGGATATCGAGATAATAATTGTTATCTACTACAAGTCCTGCGATTATGAGCACAAGGAAAAAAGCTGCCCATCTTATGATTTTATTATTCAGTAACTTCATCTTTCACCTTCTTATGCAATTTGATACCGGAGAACAATCCCTGTGGTTTAATAATCAGGATCGCGATAAAGAACAGGTAATAGACCACCTGTCTGAAGTCAGGACCGATATAGAATCCTGTGAGTGTCTCACAGATACCAATGATGAATGCAGCAGCTAAAGCTCCTCCAACTTGACCTAGACCACCTAATACTACGATGACCCAAGCAAGGAGGTTATAAACACCACCTGCTGTCGGGTATGCAGCATACATAGTCAAGAGTAGACAACCTGCAAGACCGGCCATCGAGATACCGAGCCCGAAGGCTAGTACACTGATCTTTTCGACTTTGACACCCATGAGACTTGCTGCACTCTTGTCTTGTGAGACAGCTCTCATGGCTCTTCCTGTATCAGTCTTATTGAGGAACCAAAGGAAGCCGATCGTCACGAGCACAGCGATCCCAAAGGCTAATAGACTCTCATAGGAAATATATACATTCCCTAGTTTTATCGAGCTGTCAAACAATGATTTCATAGCTCTGTAATCTGATTTGTAGAGCATCAGGATCAGATTCTGAATGATCATGGAAAGTCCGATAGTGATGAATATCTGGTTCACATCCTCACCGATCGTTCTTTTCATGAGTTGGTATGCGAGATACCCCACTCCAAATGAGATCGGAATGACGATTATCCATGAGATATAGGGAACTAATCCTGTGACATAGAAGATTGATAATGCTGAATACATACCAATAACGACAAAGTCACCATGGGCAAAATTGACTATTTTAGAAACACCGAAAACAAGGGATAGGCCCATACTCGTCAGTGCATATACACCACCAAGTAGAATCCCTGATATGATTAATTGTAGTAACATCGTTCCTCCTGATTACATACCGAGATATGCTTTCCTCAAACCGTCATCGTGAAGGAGGAATTCTCCTGTACCTTCCATGGTGACCTTACCGCTCTCAAGGACATATCCTTTATCGGCAAGCTTCAGTGCCTGCTGTACATTCTGCTCAACAAGAAGGATGGTAACGTTCTCCTTCTGGATATCTTTGATGATCTCAAAGACTTGCATGATCAATATCGGTGCAAGTCCTAATGAAGGTTCATCGAGAATCAGCAATTTTGGACAAGTCATCAGTGATCTTGCGATCGCACACATCTGCTGCTCTCCACCTGAAAGAGAACCTGCCATCTGATCTCTTCTCTCATAGAGCCTTGGGAACAGGTCATAGGCATTCTTTAGATTCTTCTCACGTTTTCCTCGAACACTCTTGAGGTATGAACCCATAAGGAGATTATCTTTGACCGAAAGATCTGGAAAGAGTCTTCTACCCTCTGGAGTCTGTACCAATCCGAGCTCGACTCGGTCTGCAGGAGAAGTCTTTGTGATATCCTCACCTAAGAACTCTATAGATCCTGACCAGACTCGGTTGAGGCCACTGATCGTATTGATCAGGGTAGTCTTACCGGCAGCATTAGAACCTACAAGGGATACGATTTGACCCTCTGGGATCGAAAGAGAGACATCAAATAGGACCTGACTCTCTCCATATCCAGAAGCGATATTATTTATCTTCAGCATGATACTCATCTCCTAAATACGCTTTGATGACTTCTGGATTCTTGGCAACCACCTCAGGGACATCCATCGCGATCATCTTCCCACTATCTAGGACAATGACCTTTTCGGCGATCGCCATGATACAACGCATCTTGTGTTCGATGACAACGATCGTCATTCCCTCTTCATTGAGTTTCACGATAGTCTGTAGGACCTGATCCGTCTCCTGAGGATTCAAGCCACCCATGACCTCATCGAGTAAGAGGATCTTTGGTGAGGTTGCTAGAGCACGAGCTATCTCGACCTTCTTCTTGATAGCTAGAGGAAGATTCTTCGGATATTCATCAGCGAACTGATCAATCTCGAGTCTTTCAAGGATCCCCTTAGCGAATTCCTCTGATCTATGATGAGAATGATTATGAAGATAGGAACCTACCATCACATTCTCTAACACACTGATGTTATTGAACGGTTTTACCACCTGGAATGTCCTAGCCATCCCCATCATGGTCTTTTTGTGAGCACTGAGATAACTGATATCTTTCCCATCTAGCATGATGGTACCAGCGGTTGGTTTGTATACCCCTGAAATCACATTGAATAAGGTAGTCTTACCAGAACCATTGGGACCGATCAATCCAACGATCGACCCCTCTTTCACGGTACAGCTTACATCATTAACAGCTTTCAGGCCTCCAAACTCTTTGGTCACCTTATCGATAGTCAACAATTGAATCCCCTTTCGATACTAATATTTAGCATACGTATTATTCTTGTATAAATTATCTTTACACATATTTTATGTGTGCTATTATATATCTGTCAAGATAATTTTAAATTAGTTGTGATTTAAATAAATTCATGGTAAGTCCGCTCTATTTTCGTAAAAAAGCGTATAAACCAGTCGTAATCCTTCTAATTTCTTTTAGTTTTACCTGATTTCCTGAAGAACGGCAGGATTAATAGACGTTTTTCAGTTCGATCCCAGGTAAGATCGATCATAGATGGCTATTTTTTCGGGAGAGATCGAATGTTAGCAGAAGAATTATCCCTCATAATCGAAACGATTCAACAGAACGCTTTTGACGAGAACAGAATATCGATCTCTGATTTTGAAGACTACACTCCATATACTATCTATCCTACCCTCTCTGCTTTTGCCAATCAAAGAGATGGGGGAATCATCATCTTCGGTATTGATGTTATATCGAAAAGGATCGAAGGAATCACAGATGTAGAGACTCTTTGTGAGAAGATCACTGAACAGTGTGCACAAATGAGTCCTGTAGTCTCTCCACACTATTCTATTGCCAGTATTGAATCTAAACAGGTCGTCAGTGCAGAGATTCAGGAATGTAGCACCTATGAAAAACCCTGTTTCTATAAAGGCGCTGGGAAGTACCGAGGTTCATATTTGAGAGTGGATGGAGAAGATACCATCATGTCTGCCTTCGAGATCTACACCTATGATGCTTTCAGAGAATCTATCGTTGATGATCTCTCAATAATCCAAAGAGCCGGAATCGAATCTTTCAATAAGAGTCTTCTCTCTCAGTATCTTGACAGACTCAGAGCAATGAAACCCCATGTCCTTCAGCTCGATGATCAGCATACGCTTGATCTTCAAGGAGTCACTCAAGAGGGAAAACCCACTATCTGTGGTCTCATGATGTTCGGCATTTACCCTCAGGCTTATTTCCCCAACCTCTGTATCGCAGTAAGTGTTTACCGAGAATCCAATGAATCGATAGAGAATCAACTCATAGAGTATAAGAAGATCGAGGGGACAATCCCTCAGATTCTTTCTGACACCTTGAGCTTCATCAAACAGGTTATGAAACGGAATGCAGAGATAAAATCTCAGAACTCCGGATCCCATACCCCACAATATCCATCTATCGCTGTTCGTGAGATCGTACTCAATGCCCTCATCCATCGTGATTACAGCAAATTCACTAGGAACAAACCGATCGATATCCATATCTATCAGGACCATCTCGTCATAGAGTCTCCAGGGACTCTCTACGGTGGCATATCTATAGAGGAGCTCGGATCCGGTGCTGTAGATATCAGAAACCCCCATCTAGCAAGTGCTGTAGAGATCCTCATGAACTCGGATAGTAGATTCTCCGGTATCCCTATCACCACCTATTCCTGCAATGAACAGGGCTTACCTAGACCCCTCTTTCAGGAGGATCGAGAGACATTCAAGGTGACCCTCTTCTGTTCTAAGGTCGGGGAGAGTGGCCATACCATGTCCAATACTGAGATCGATATTCTCAGGTACTGTCACAAGCCAAGAGGTAGGGCAGCGATCGCAAGGGAATTCGGGTATACACAAGCCTATATCATAGCTGAATACATCAACCCACTCGTACGATCTGGTCTTCTAGCCCTTACCATGCCAGAGGTTCCAAAGAGTAAGAATCAACAGTACCTCACAAAAGAGCGTTAACAAATACTTCTATACTACCTATATATTAGAGAAGTTTTGTATCCTCATATTGACCTCTAGCACCTGATCAAGAAATATTTGACTCTACACTTTATCTTTCTTATCAGTTAGAATATAGCTTCAAATAAGGAGAAATGAATATGAGTGCACAATATTACTACCCCGAAGGATATAGATCGATCTTGAATCTGAAGGAGACTGAACTTGCGATCGCTACGATCAAACAGTTCTTCCAAACCTATCTATCTGCTCAGCTGAAGCTCAGAAGAGTGACGGCTCCTCTCTTCCTAGAAGCTGGAACCGGGGTCAACGATGACCTCAATGGAATCGAGAAACCGGTATCCTTCACTCCAAAGGGAATGGAAGGGACCACTGCAGAGATCCCACAGTCTCTAGCAAAATGGAAACGTATGATGCTCGGTGATTATAAGATCCCAACAGGTTATGGACTCTACACAGACATGAATGCGATCAGACCTGATGAAGAACCAGATAATCTCCACTCCTACTATGTAGACCAATGGGACTGGGAGAGATCTATCTCAGTTGAGCAACGTAATCTTGAATTCTTGAAAGATGCCGTTCGAAAGATCTATGCAACATTAGTCGCTACTGAGTTCACGGTATATGAGAACTATCCTACGATTACCCCTATCCTACCGGAGAATATCACCTTCATTCAGACGGAGGAGCTCTGTAAGATGTACCCAGACCTCGATCCAACAGAAAGAGAGTCTCTAGTTGCTAAGCAATATGGAGCGGTTTTCGTCATCGGGATCGGTCACGATCTGTCCGATGGTAAACCTCATGATGGAAGAGCTCCAGACTACGATGACTGGAGTACAGAGACTGAAGGAGGCTTTCATGGACTCAATGGGGATATCCTCCTATGGAATCCTGTTCTTGAGAGAACCTTCGAACTCTCCTCCATGGGCATACGAGTCAGTGTCGATGTATTGAAAAGACAGCTGAACATTCGAGGATGTGAAGAGAGGGCAGAACTGATGTTCCATAAGAGGCTCCTCAATGGAGACTTCCCTGAATCTATCGGAGGTGGTATCGGACAGTCCCGTCTATGTATGTTCCTCCTTCGCAAGGCTCATATCGGAGAGGTGCAGGCGAGTCTTTGGCCATTAGAGCTCCGAGAGAAATGTTTGAAGAACTCAATCGAATTGATGTAGAGAACAAATCTAGGTAACAGATCCCCGATAGACATCGGGGATCTGTCTTTTACTATACAACCCCAAATATTTCGTAGCCTTTTTTTCATGGACTTCACCACCCAACAGATCTATAATTCTCATACAGTTTCATATCACTAAAGTATAAGGATAGGTAAGATGAAGATCGTACTCATTGGCGCAGGTAGTGCACAGTTCGGTTATGGGATGCTCGAGGATATCTTTCAGAGTGAGAGACTCAAGGGAACTCATATAGCTCTCCTCGATATCAACGAAGAGATGGTAACGAAGGTCTACTCCCGTTCTAAAGAGTTCATAGAGTCTCATGGACTTCCTTTCACTATCTCAGCAGGAAATGATCGAGCAGAAGCTCTCAAAGATGCTGATCATGTGATCATCTCCATAGAGGTCGGAGATCGTTTCGAACTTTGGGATCAGGATTGGAAAGTTCCACAACAGTATGGGATCAGACAGGTCTATGGTGAGAACGGTGGTGCCGGAGGAATATTCCATGCATTACGAATCATTCCCCCGATCTTGGAGATCTGTGATGATATCATGAAGATCTGTCCTGAGGCCTATGTGTTCAACTACTCCAACCCTATGACAGCTATCGTAACTACTGTGAAGAGAAAATACCCTGAGATAAGATTCATCGGTATGTGTCATGAGATCGCATCGTTGAAACGATATCTTCCGGCAATCATGGATACATCCCTAGATAATATTGCATTCAGGGCTGCAGGATTAAACCACTTCAGTGTCATGCTCAATGCCTCCTATAAAGATTCAGGAGAAGATGCCTACCAATTGGTCATGGAGAGAACCCCTGCCCTTTTTTCGACTGAACCCGGTTACAGTGATATTCTTGCCTTTGCGAAGAGGACCGGTTTGACGATACAGACCGAAGGAGCGACCGAACGATTCATGAGTGAAGTGACAAAGAGTTCACGTCCCTGGAGTGACAGGACCCTCTTCAAACAAATCTTTGAGCGATTTCACCTATTACCGATCACCTCGGACAGTCATATCGGAGAGTATCTCCAATGGGCTTATGAAGTAGCAGATCATCAAGGGATTCTAGACTTCTATACCTTCTATAGGTACTCATTGTCCATGGATTATCCCGACCTGAAGTTGAAGACAAGTGGTGCTCATGAGAGGAGTGTTCCCATCATCGAAGCTATGCTTGAGGATTCTCATATGGAAGAGGCTGCAGTGAATATCATGAATGATGGACTGATCCCGGACCTTCCTGCAAGAGTCGCAGTCGAGGTCCCCGGGATCGTATCAAAGTCAGGGATCAAAGGTGTAGCCTTCCCCGATTATCCAAAAGGATTCGGGGCTCTGCTTCGTAACTATACAGGAACCTATGATCTTCTAGCTGATGCAGTTTTAGAGGGAAGCAGAGATCTGGTCATTCAGGCACTTCTAGTCAATCCTGTGATCGATTCAATAGCGAAGATACCTGAACTAGTAGATGTCATGCTCGATTATCAGAGTCATTGGTTAGGTTATATCAAGTAATAGATACCCCAAGCCTTGGACCCCTTATTATTCAGGTTGCTCTCCTGCAACCAGGGATGAACCATCATCTCGATAGGCGATCGAATGAATCGTGAGAAGACCCGGATCATCAACAAAAGAGACCTCAATATAACCATAGTAGTAGATCGCTGAAGAGTTGATCTTCATTTTTATTGGGATAAAGACATTGCTCTCATCACCCCAGTTATTGAATCCACTGATATCACCAATACCATTATTTCCAACCCAGGAGGTAGTTGCATCGATCATGGTATTACCTGCGATATGCTGCAACTCTCCACTCGCAGCTTCTATGGACTTCACATTATCTGAAAGATACAGTCGTAAATAACCGAATACCTCAACATGATTATCCTCTTGATAGAATTGAACAAGAGTCTCATCAGCACTCTGATCGAACAGGATAGCACCGTTCACAAAATCTATCGTGATAAAATGGCCAAAAGCTATTTCGCCATCTCTAAGATCGATCACATTATCGGTAGTGAAACTATGATAGATCAAGTGGCCATTATTGGTGAGATTCTCTGACCAAATCGCATAGAGGGTCAGATCTACAGGTCCAGGAGTGATCGTCTGCCCATCTGTATATGAGATTCCTGTCCCATTCGCCATAGTATTCCAGCTGACGAATGTATTTACCTGATGACTAAAGGTATTCATTTCGAGAGTCACGCTACCATCTCCCTGAAAAGTCTGATCTTCCATCGTCCCATATCCACTATTCTCATCAAAGGTGATTGTGAAGGTAGTATCAGGAAGGAGCCAACAACTCGTAGTCGCTATCGACAAGATAAGTATTACAGCGATTATTATGATATTTCTTTTCATGGAGACTCCTTTCACACAGGTTGACTGTGCATTAAATCAGTATATATTAGCTTATTTTTCTAGTCAAGTTTTAAAACTCATATCCCTGATTCCTTCAATAGAAAAAGGTATGCTATACTTGTTACGCACGTTTGAAGGAGCCCAACATGGATCATATTCAGCAGGGAATCACCGTGATTCACGGTTCACAAGAACTACAGAGAATGACTATAGAACTATTAGAGGCGGTAGAACTCGCTAAGAGGATCAGGAAGAATTCCTGGATCTGTCTTAAACCGAATCTGGTAGTGGCCCAACCTGCTGAGGAGGGGGCGACCACCCATCCTGAGATCGTCGAGGGAACTATCAAATACCTGCAAACTCATGGTTTCAACTCGATCACGATAGCCGAAGGATCCTGGGTGGGAGATTCGACAGAGCGAGCCTTCAAGAGGTGTGGTTATACCGCTTTATCAGATAGGTATCATGTTCCACTCATCGATACACAGAAGATCGGTTATGATTCGATCTATTCTGAGGATTTCTCTCTAGATGTCTGTGACTGTATGAAAGACTTCGATGTACTGATCAATATGCCTGTACTCAAAGGGCATTGTCAGACTCGGTATACAGGTGCATTGAAGAACCTGAAGGGGTGTATCCCTGACTGTGAGAAGAGACGGTTCCATTCAGAAGGTCTTCATGAACCGATCGCAAGGTTGAACACAGTCCTCAGGCAGGATTTCATCATCATGGACGGGATCTGTGGAGACCCCACTTTCGAAGAGGGAGGGTCCCCTTCTGATATGAATAGAATCCTGTTCTGCAGTGATCCTGTCCTCATCGACAGTTATGCAGTCTCACTCCTTGGAGTAAAACCTGAAGAGGTCCCCTATATCACGAGATCTGCTGAATTGGGAGTCGGGAAACTCTATGATCCGGCTGATGGACTGAGAGAGATCAATAAGGAAGAGACTCCAGGGAAGAGTTTTGTACAGGACCCAATACTCAAAGAAGTCGCTTCTCAGATCGATCAGAGAGATGCCTGTTCCTCATGCTTTGCCAATCTCATAGAGGCCTTGAGACAGACTCAGTGTAAAGAACAGTTCGTTATCGGCAGGGCCTTCAGAGACAAGGCTCTCTGTAAAGATATAGAGGATAGAATCGGTATCGGTAATTGTACGTTCAACTGTAGAAAACATATCAAGGGATGTCCTCCATCAGTAGAGGAGATCATAACGTATCTTTCATCATAAGTGAAAGGTGACTCCTGTATCCTTTAATAAAAGGAATGCGAGCATTTAGTTTTTCAGGGTTCTCACGGAGTCCCTCAGGACAAGTCCCCCTTCGAAGAGTTGCAGATCATATTCTGTAGGAGTATTTCTCTGCCATGCTTTTAGCAGTTCGATCGAAGCATCGACCATGGCCTCTATTGGTTGACTGACAGTTGTAAGGGAAAAAGCATCCATCTTCCCTTCGTCTATATTATCGAATCCTATAACAGAAAGATCTTCCGGGATTTTCAGGCCTAGCTTATGACGTGCAGCATCCATGACTCCTAATGCGATGATATCAGTCACACAACAGATAGCATCAGGAGGATTCTCTCCGGTCAGCAGCCTGATCGCAGCAGCATATCCTTCTTCATAGGAGAAGCCGGCTCCTTCCACCTGAGGAGAGGGAATTCCCTGTTCACTCAGGTAATCTGAGAACCCAGTCATCCTATTACGACTAGAGTCTTTGTCCTCTTTAGCAGTAATAAAAGCATAACTCTCTGCATACGTCTGATGTAGAAGACGTGCGACCTTTCGTCCACAGGCAACATCATCAAGGCAGATCGTATGGGCTTTGACATCAGGAATATTCCTCCCGAAGAGGATGACCGGAATCTCCTGTTCTGCGCACTTGCCTATGAAATCCTTCGAGACCGCGACCCCCTCGACAATGAGAGAATCCACCCGGTACTCAATGAGTCGGTCGAGCACTCTGTCCATATCTGCATGTTCAGAAGTGTTGAAAAGCATCAACTGTAATCCAGCTTCATGCATCTTCTTCGTAAAGAGTTTCAGGAGTTTGTAGTAGTAAGAACTGACCGTATCACTAATGGTAAGCCCGATGATATGCGTATTACGAGAAGACATCCCCCTCGCTATAGCATTGGGACGGTAGTTGAGTTCCTTCGCGGAGGACAGAACCTTCTCCCTCAGAGCAGGAGAGAGCTTACTATTAGGGTTCAGTGCACGGGATACCGTGGACTGGGAGACGCCTGCCCGCTTGGCTACATCGATTGAGGTGATTCGTTTTAGTGGTCTCTGGTCCTCTTCACTGCTCATACTATCTATTCCATATTACGTAGAAGAATATCCTGCGAGAGATGATTCTCTCGCAGTACTATTGATTATTCAGCGGTACAGACATCCCTGATGTAGGAATAGCTGATTGGATTGTGTTCTTCGGTTACCTTCCAGCTGCCATCCACCTTGTTAAGGAACATCATGCTGAGTCCTAGACACCCGTCACCGAGTTCCTTGTTTGTAGGTGCACCAAACTTCGTATGATTAGTGTTCGTACCATGGTATCTCATCCGTCTCCAGACCTTGTATCCACTATCGACATCACCAGAGACGATGATGCTCTCTAGATCTACAGTCATATCAGGGAAGGTTGCAAGAAGTTCTAGGATATCAAAGACTAGATTCTCGACCCCTGTGATCGTCAATCTGTTCTCTTTTCTATAGATGATATTCTTATCATAGTAGTCATAGATCAGTCCGATCATCTTGAAGTCATAGACTAATTTGGTATAGTCCCGAATAAATGATCTGACCGCTTCGATATCAGAGAAAGTATTGGCTTCGATACTCCTTCGGAGTACCTTGATCTCATCTGAGTATTTATTACATATCATCATAACCTTATGCCTCCACTTCAAGTTCTGCACTGATTGCTACAGATTCTTCTTCAGTCTTATCTTTGGTCATGATCTCTTCAAGTGCATCACCACTTCGAACGAGCCACTCCTCCACGATCTTCCATCTTCCCTCAACCTTCTTGACCAGACATTCACAGAGTCCAAGACAGAGGTTATCATCGGGAGACATAGTCTTCCCGGTGGGTTCACCATAGGAGCTGTATCCGTTATTCTCACCAACATAGTAGAGAGACTGACCAAATCGGTATCCATCCTCAGGATTCCCTTCAGCGAAGATATCAAGAAACTGAAACTTAAGGTTCGGGAATGAAGCCATAAAACTCAAAGTTGCAGCGATGACCCCCTCATAGCCTATAGCGGTCACTCCACCCTCTCGGTGTATCACAATATCATCGGTATAGAAATCATAACACAACCCTACCAGTTTTTTATCCCAGATCAAGTTCGTGTATTCCTTGAACAATCTTGCGACTTCCTCAGGGGTTTCGAACTTACAATTATCAATGTAATCATTGAATCGCTTTCGCTCTTCGAGCATTTGCTTTATATCCATCAACTCCTCCTTGTATCTTATCATCTTAAACATATAAAGTGAGAATACGTATTCTCAACTTGTATGCATTATAGCACAGATCTCAGAAAAAGATAGAATACGTATTCTATCTTTTTCTATTTTTATAGTGAGCCAATCTCATAATGTCTAAAAATACAAACGGACCGGTATTACCATAAGAATGATAGGTTACCAGTCCGTGAATCAATGAAGGCTAATATCTATTTAGTATATTCTCTGAACTCAGCAAGTCTTGCTCTAGCTGCTGCACCTAATGCAGTAGTATCAGAGAAGAAGAATACTAGTTGGTATCCCTTATCATATTTCGCTTTTGCATCTTCCCAGGTTCCAGCAACTGTCGAGAGGACTTTACCAGCGGCGAAGACCTTCTCTTCTACCTCTTTGATGGCAGCCTGTACCTCTGGATGTTTTGGATTACCAAAATGGCCCATGTTCGTAGCAAGGTCCATCGGTCCAATGAAGATACCATCAAGTCTTTCTACGGTGAGTATCTCGTCCAGGTTTGCAACAGCGACTGGAGTCTCTACAGCTGTCATCAGGTAGACCTCTTCATTGGCACTAGCGAGATACTCCATGGACTTGTTCCCATAGTGAGCAGCTCTTGGAGAGCCGGCAACACCACGTATCCCCTCTAATGGGTAAGATACTGCTGATACGGCATCTAGAGCCTCCGCTTTGGTGTTCACATAGGGAACTAACAGACCATATACTCCTGCATCGAGAATTCTCTTGATCTGAACGAAATCATTCCAAGGAGCTCTTGAGAAAGGTACTGCTACTTCACCCTTCATAGAGTGAATCTGGAGGATCGTTGACATGATATCCCCTGGTCCATGCTCGAGGTCGATCATCAATGCATCATAACCTGCTTCAGCCATGACCTCTGCAGTTATTGGGCTACCAGCTTGTAACCAAGCTCCACCGATCTTCTTTCCATCTTTAAGGGCATGTCTTACCCAGTTCTTATTCTTTTCTAACATCTTTATTCCTTCCTTTTGTATCTGCTTAACCAAATACTTCGGCTTCTATTCCTAGAAGATCGCATACTTCCAATAACTCTGTAAGATAATTACCAGCCACACCTGAGATATGGTTAGACCCATACTCATTGATGAATCGTTCAAGATCAAAATTCACCTTTGCAAAGAGGGTTGGTAACTGATGAGGACCTCGTGCTTCTACGAACTCATCGACCATCTCTTGCGTTGGATTCTCCGCATTACAAGGGATGATAGCCATCTTATACTTACCAGCCTTTCTATAGAGACGAGCTAACTGCATAGGACCTTCAGAGGCGTTGAAATAGGTTATTCCACCACCTGCAGGTCGAACTGACTGTTTGAACCGGATCTGTTTGAGATTCTCTTTGGTATCCTGATTCCGACCAGCATAATAGACACAGATCGCTCCACAGTTCACACAATAGACCATCTCCCTCTCCTCATCGATGTGTGACACATCGGCAAAGAAGGTAGGAAGTCCTCCTGAAAGGATCTTCAGGATCTGCTGAGTCAAAGCACCATCTGCATCAGCTTCACAGGCAATAGGAGTAGTCTCCTTTGCCCCCTCTGCATCTTCATGGTTTGCAAGAAGAGCCTGTGTCATACATTGAGGGATATAGGAGTTCGAGAGCTCATGCATACATTTGATAGCAATGAAATCCATCCCATAATCTTTAACAAGATCCTTGGTAGCTAGATAACAGGCTAATTGGAAATCAAACTTCTCTTTAGTGAACTTATCATCATTATAATCGATAGCAAGAGCATTCTCTTCCATCCACTCTCGTGTCTTATCGATTCGTTCCTGTGGCATCATCTCGGCTAATCGAACGATCTCTATCTGAGCAAGATGCTCTGTATCAATCCCGAACTGACTTCTCCACTGCATAGGATCAAAGAGACCGGTGTCGATTCCAATGGAACGTCCACCAAAGAGGCCAAAGACAGAACCTTTGAGTTTCTCTTTTACGGCAGCTGCTCTGATGAGAGGAAGAAGTTTCTTCTCGTAGGAGGCAACTGAGTATTTGTCTCTGATATTCTTATGAGGATAATCGATCTGTGCAAGGGCTCCAGAAGCACCGAGAAGACCAACACAACCATGCGTACCAGGGTCTGTGTTTCCTACAAGAATAGTATATAATCCCATCCGCTGGACACCGTGGACGACTAGGTTTGGTGATGTCCAGCAGGGGATATGGGCGATCAATAGTTCAACACCTGCAGCTTTCAGTTCATCCACTGCGATATTGATCTGTTCACGTGTTCTTGCGATATCTGAAGATACGACAAGATCTATGGGTAACTCTTTCAATGTCTCAATAGCCTTGGCATGTAACGGGATCGTTTTATGAGAAAATACCTTTTCCCACATGTCTGGTCTATGATCACCGAAGGTGATAAATCCTACTTTTGGATAACTCATTACTGATCCTCCCGCTTCTGCTGAAGAAAATCATAGTCTTCATCAGTGATGGTCTTGTATCCTGGAACAGGGAAGGCCTGAAAGCTTCTTCCTCCATCGTTATAGATGGACTGTCCCATGATGAAATCAGAATCTTCACATGCTAGGAATACTGCGAGTCGACCACACTCTTTTGTGGATCCGATTCTTCCTAGGGGTGTTCGAGACAGGATAGTATCGAACAATTGCTTGTCTGATCCTACTCGCCTCATCAGGTCGGTCTCTATAGGACCTGGTGCCATCGCATTGACTTTGATCC
>CAKZLE010000031.1 GCA_937125225.1 uncultured Spirochaetia bacterium | reverse complement strand
TTTTGAAGATTTGGGAGGCTACCAGGCGTAATCCAAAGGAGAGATCCTTTGAATTACACAGAAAAACTTCTTGAGCCATTATTATCGCATCTATGATGAGGACGGAAACCGTCTGAGTCCTAGAAGCACAGGACAAATAACAAAGACTGCTGCAAAGGCATATTGCTATGATATGCAGAAGAGAGGATTGCTTACACTGTTAGAGTCAACCTGTATTCCCGAGACTCATAACGAGGATGGAGGCTTGATTCCAAGGGTTTGGTAAAGATCTCGTTGTTTATCGAGCAGGTCTCTTGACTTCAGCTGTTTTCCTGGATAGGAATAGCACTCTATCACATCGAGTTTATCGAACACTTGGTTCATCGTATACTTCTCAAATAACCTGGTATCCTGCATCTGTTTCTTTAAGTAGGAGAGAAGGATCAAGCCTATAAATGAGACGAATAGTTTCCCCTCCAAACTTCTCTCTGAAGAGGTCAGCGTCCTTCGCATGTTCAGTCTATCTTTCACATTACCGAAGGCCTTCTCAACCACATCTTTGGTTCGGTATACTTCAAGAGCTGTGATCGCATCCATGCGTTGATTACTGATGAGTGCAAAGAATCCATAGTATCGTTTGGCATCAGTTACTGCATCCTGGTTTACGGTAATCTGAATCCCTCGTTTTGGGGTCTTCTTAACCGTAAAATACTTCTCATACTGCTTCGTATGACTGGGAACCTGCTTTCCTGAAGCCAGTTCATCATAGAACTCCTGTAAGCGGCGATCGAATGCTTTTTCATCCTCTGCAGCTTTATCGCTATTGAAGTAATAGTGAATGGAGATTCGTCTATCTTCCGTGATCGTATCACCCTTATAGGGACGATGCTGCTCATACTTCCAGATAGTAGCTATCGTATTCATATATAGCTCATAGGTCCGGTTATAGGATTCAAAAGATCTGAATCCATCATAGATCTCATCAAGTTCTGCTCGGATGTATTTTAATGACATCGAGACTCCTAGGAGGAACTTGATGTGATGCTTATAGAGTGCATTGATGTTTGATGCACTATAGAATCCCCGATCCATCACCAGTTTCACTTTCTTGTAACCTATCTGGTACAGATCTGCGATCAAGGCACCCATGGTCTTCGAGTCCGGAGTATTACCCGCTAACTTCCGGTAATAGAAGGGTAATCCTGAATCCTGACCGAATACCATGGCCAGATTGATCTGCGGTAACCGATCATGTTCTTTATTCTTCCCGAACTGTGCTTGTCGCAGTTGTCCGGAATAACTTGAGATTGAAGTCGTATCATAGGCCCAGTACTCTTTTTCTACTTTCCTGTCACCCTGCAGTCGGAAGAATTGCTGTTTCTGGGCTTCAGTGATCGATGCGAATAGTTCACTGCTCCGCTGTGAGAGGATGTCATCTCCATAGGGATGATGATGTAACCCTGCCCATTTCCCGAATCGTGACAGTGGGCTATGGTCTTCAAGAATCATAAAATAAGCAATGGAGAGAATCTGGGTATACTGCCGAGGGAAACAGGTCTTCAGATCATCAATGAGTCCAAGATTCTTCCCGATCTGGTCAAGCAGGTAGGTCGCACCAAAGAAGTACCGTTCAGGAAGTGGTAGAACTTCAGTTGCACAAGCTTTCTCGCGTTTCTTCCGTACCCGACCATCAGTCGGCACGATATCTCCGGTTTCTACATCCACTCTGCCAATCAGAGTTCTCTTTGACCGAGATTGTTTCTTTTCCTTGTCCCAATAGGATTTCGATTCATATGCGTAGGTGATTCCGGAGCGTTTATCCTTCTGATAGACTATAGCCATTTCTTCCATACCTCGTTACGTGTATAGTAACACATAACGAGTTTCGGTTCAAGGCAACTCTACGCTTCTAGGTCTTTAAATCGCGATATTTATGGTTTCCTCGTTAGGAGTTTCGGGAATGCAGGAGTCAAAGCATACTGGTTGTCATAGGGGAATCTAGTTCATGCGTTTATGTAGAGCATCCTGTATTACTAATTCTATTTACTATTTCTTTAAATTTATTTTCATTCAGTGCCATTATGGAAGTAAACTCATAGAAATTTGATGAGTTTCGTGGAATCCCAATAGATAATGTGTATAGATCTCCTCCAAAACCATTAAGTCTTCCAATATGTTTATCAACTGTTTTTTCTGAAGGAAATAAAAAGGCGCCATAACTTGCTACCTTTACATGCATATAAGTAATAATCTGATGCATATCATCTCTTTCAATTTTTTTTGATAGGTTTTTATATTTTGCATCTAATACTATATTCTCCTTCCAGAAATCTGGATATTGCTTATAACCTGAATCTTTAAATAGATATATTGGATCTGCGTTACACTTATTCTGTGGATGTTTAAATGCCTGATGTTTTAAGATTGTATTTAAATACTCTTCCCAAAGCCATGCCCCATCAAATAATAAACCATATATTTTGTCTTTTTCATTGCCATACTTTAAACCTTCATATCTCAATATTTGCATACAAATTTTCTTAAGTTCCTTATATTCAAAAAAAAATGGATGTGAAAATGGTTTGAGATTTTTATTAATTATTGATAAACGGTCTCTATAATCATATCTTGGTGTAACTTGAATAATTTCATTTATACAATTTTGTGTTTCTAAATCAAGTTTTAATATACCCTGAGCGAATTTATGCTTTTTAATATATTCTATAGTATGCCTGATTAGATGAGATATTTTATTCTCATAACTGTGTTCTCTTACGCGATACGCGATATTGCCAACAAAAGGTAAATTACTTCGAATGTGTTTATTGAAGTCTATACTACCTTTGACATTTGAATCATTGTATTCTTGTTTGTGGTATTCTTTATATAAACCTTGCCTTAATGCTTTTTTCAAATAGTAGGGGAAGAGATAAATCAAAAAATCAAAAATTGCCTCATTATTTATCCCATGTTTTAGATTAAACATGTTTATAGAAAATACTTTCTGAAGCATGTAATGTAAGAAATAATTTTTATCACATTTATCAAAACGAGATTGGATTGTTATTTCACTTCCGTTACATCCAATGAATCCCATAATATTCCCTGTCGTTAGGATATTGTTCTGTATAGAGAAAATGATTTCATTACCTATTTTATCTTCAGTTTGATTAAGATCATCAGGAAAAATAAGTAAGTTTGAATTGTTCTCTGAGATTAAACTATTGATTTTTTTATTTGAAATACCTCTAAAATCTGAAACAATTTCATTACTAATTTTAATCCCTTTATTGTTATCAGTTGTTCTCACCATCTATTCTGCTTCTATTGGAGTATCATAAGCACTTTTTAGGTCCTTTAATGAATCTTCATTATTTGGTAATCCACGAAGATATTCAAATAAGACGCCTTTTAGATGATTTTCCCATAGGCGATCAAAATCTCCAGAATATTTTTCCAGGTTTAGAAAATAAGCTGGGGCAATATGAAATACTGTTCCTAAACCTTGGATCGATTCGATTTTAGAATTTAAAGAATCCATTCTTTTAAAAGCCTCCTTTTTCCATTTATCTATTACACCATTCCACATTATTATTCTATCTTTTGCTTTTATTTCTTGCCATGCAAAACGTCTACGCATAGCGAAATCAAAAGATTCAACGCTCCTATCAATATCATTCATAGTTCCAATAATGTAGACATTCTCTGGAATAAAAAAACCATCATAAAATACATCTCCAACATCTAGAAGGTTCGAGTATTGAGTTTTAACCCTACCTTTCTCTCCTCTGTAACCTGGGTCAATTGAAAAAAATAATTCTCCAAATACTTTAGAAATCTCCGCTCTATTAATTTCATCAATAATGAGTACAAAATTCTTTTTAGTAGAATTATTCGTTGTTTTCTTACTGTCTAATAGATTTTTAAGGGCTAATTTACAGAAACGCTTAAATATACCATCTTTCAAGTCAAAACTTAGCTCTGAACCACCCTTTTTAATCGGGCGTAAACCTTCTACAAAATCTGTATAGTCATATGAAGGATGAAATTGTACAAATTCTATTTCTGCATTCATTGTCTTTGCAATTTCTCTTGCTAAATAAGTCTTACCAGTCCCTGGAGCTCCTGTAAGAATTAAGTTCTTATTTATATAAAGCAAATCTTTTGCCTTTTTACCAATTTTACCAAGTTTTGCATTTTCTAATTCTGACATAATTTCTTTAGCCCTTATATTTTTCATTTGTTTTAAAACACCGTAGTCACTTTCACCTTCTAAATAATATTCTTTGCTTTGTGCATAAATTCCTTTTTTATGAAAGAAATGCCAATTATCTACATCAATTCGTTGCCCCCACTCTTGCTCTCCTTCTGCCAAATCTTCATAAAACACATCGCTTTCTTCAAAAGAAATACATCCTGAATATTTGTCAGATCTATATTGATTTGATTTTGGATTGTTTAATATTTTATCTATTGATATTATTTCATCAGGTTCTTTTCTTGGCTTTATAACTACACCATATGCATGTATATTGGTGTCACCCCTTAAAAAAATAATATCTCCTATTTTAATATCTAATAAACGTTTCCAATTTTGAGTAACCTTTTTTTGATCCTGGTACCCATATTCATATTGCATTATTGCAGATTTTAATTTTAAAGCTTTCTCAACATAAAGTATTGACTCAAATGAACCATCAGTTCCTGGTTTATGCTTAAAGGCCCAATATGTAATGTCTTCTTGCATTAATTCTATTTCTCCTTGACCTATCATCTTATTCTGATGATTATATATACAAGTGTTATTATAAGCCAAAATAGAGTGATATGTTGTAAAACTTTAAAAATAAGTTATTGATAGTGAGTGTAATATATAATATTAGCGTTTTTTAAAAACATTCAGCACCGGTCCTAGAATCGCTTAAAAGGATAGGTGGTATTCAACTGCATATTGATGGTATAATTGCTAAGAGATTTTCAACCTCTTTATTAGTTGGTATTGCTACCAAAATTCTACCATAAATCTACTATAAACCTCAGTTATCATCTGTTTATACACACAACATTAAGCTGAACTTTTATACTAATTATGATGTATCCTCCATAGAATCGATTTCAGATATTACCGATGCTGCAAGTACTGCCAGGGGTAGAATTAAAGATGATTGGATTTGATAAAGATCATATGCACAAGGTAATGGAGATATCACCAAAGTATAGCCTCTGCTGACACCCGATGAGGTACTCTCTCCAGAGCAACCCTCTGGTGACATGCGGTTTCTTGAGTTCTTCACTAAGCTGCTCGAAGTTTGGATACAGATAGTCTGCATTTCTATTCCCTTTTCTCTCGCCATACAAGATACTACTGACTTCTGTAGAGTCCCAGATTATCTTGAATAGAAGTGTATCGAATTCTCACGTTTGATTAGACAAATTACAAATACAGATTATACTGACTAGAACCTCTAGAAAAAGGAAGAGGAGCACCTCACCCGCAAAAGTAGTGTGCTCCTCAATAACAATAAATGTTACTGTATTGTGTCGTTGAGCTCGAAAAATTGCAAGAGCTAGGGAAAGCATAAAGTGAGTCTAACGGGGTAACCCTGCCACTCGACCGGAGAAAACCCAGCCAACAAACGGCGTAAAACCTACCATACTAATACACAAAGGCCACTCACTATGACATCTTAGAATAAGTGCTCAAGCAGATGAGCAATATCTTATTTAGGAGGTCATATGACTAATTACAAAGAAATCCTTCGTTTACATTATGGAGATTTCAGTCAACGAGCTATCGCAAATAGTCTTCACTGTTCCAGAGGTTCAGTATCTCTATGTCTCAAATAAACTAAAGATAAAGAAATTACCTTTTTCCAAGCAGAATCCGTGACCAATACAGTTTTTTGTGATAACCAATTCAGATATTGAACACTTCAATGATTCTTTGTTCTCAACTCGATACAGAAAATTGGTCGAAGTTGATTGAAAATCATTCATTGGGAGAATCTATTAGAGGTCGAATCACTGCATCTTCTTATACTTTTCTCCTAGGTGGAGATGATATGAGAAAACGGTATAGTGATAAACCATAAGAAATCTTCTCATATCTTATGGTAGGGTTTATACCGTCAACTGGCCGGGTTTACTCCGGTCAGTTGGTTGGGTTGGACCGTCAGATTCACAATTGATTATTTACCGAGTAAATCGTTCGCTAATCTTGTATTGTAATCTGAGGCTGCCATCTCAGCAATATTCGAAGGATACTTATTAGATATCATCATTCCGAAACCCCCTGCAGTAGCTCCAGCACCTATACAAGCAATAACCATCCCTGTTGTATACCTTGCATCATCATAATAATCGGCTGAAATAGAAATTAAAAACCCTGCTGCAGAAGTTATAAGCCCTGACCAAAATAGAGCATCTCTGGTCTTCTCATATTTCTGTGCAGCTAAAGCTTCTTTCTCATAACCTGCAATCTCAAAAAATAATGGTTCTGAAATCTTTTCAGTACCTTCAAATGGAATCCAGTATTTATAATTTGATGTAGAAAAAGACCCATATTGTGATAATGAACCAAAGGACCCAGATTGAGTATCAAAAGAAAGTTTTGAATAGTTAAACTCTCTTAATTGTTCGGAAGTTAATTGTTGCTCAATGCTTTCTGCAAAAAGACTGATTGGCAGGAAAAAGCATAAAATGAGAATAAGGCAAAGTGATTTTTTCATCTGTTACTCCTAAGTATGAATCATATTCTGTATGTGCGCATTCTTAATAAGACTATTATTCATTTAATAGTCCGTACTCTAATAAAATTGTAGTACCGTTTATTGTATTCTGTTCATATTGAGTTTCTGGTAATTGTTGTGAATTAGGAGAAATTTGTCTTGGATAACTCCATTTATATATAGTTGGGCCAAAATAGTATAAACTGATATCAAAATAAGCTGGACCACCATCACCTGTTATAGTTCCAGAATTTGCAGTTATACTATATCTCATCCACCAGGCAGAGCCATCCCAAGCGGTGTATTCCATATAGAAACTTCCCTCATTCGTTTCATAATATTGATTATTATATATTGTATCAGGTATAGATGGGTTTTCATCATATAATCGTAATGGTTTAGTTCCCCAAGAAAATGCTAGGTAGGTATCACCATCCTCTCCTACTGTTAAGAGGGCACAACCTGATACCAAGAGAAATATCAGAAGTAAAACACATGTGAATTTTATTTTTTTCATATTTACCTCATATGAATTTTTAATATATTACTAAGAGAAACTCAATAAAACCTGTTTGAAAGATAAGAGGGCCGTTACACTGTTAATGTAACGACTCAATGTATAGCTTCTAGAAGATTTTATAAAGAAATGCTTCCATGAATCATATCCGGGAATCCAACTCCAATCATAAAATTATCACCAATTCTATAATCGTATCCAACACCTACCATTGGAACTATTAAAGCCATAGTGAAGAACTCATAATATAAAGCTCCACCATTAGTTGGGAGTCCATCCCCCATATAGGTTCTCCAGGTATAACCTAAACAAATATTGAACCCAGTTGTTTTTGTTGTAAACTTTTCATTTCCACGATAGATATCGTGATTTGTTCCGATTAGAGGAGTAGAAATTCCTAAACCAAATGATGGTTGATTTCTCATATCTGTAATTCCAGTATTCAGTCCTAATTCAGCTTTAAGGTCTGTCATGTTGATGTTAACCGTTACGTTTTGATTATTAGTGTTATCATCAGCAAATACAGGAATGACAATTAGAATAAGAAATATAGTAAGAAAGAAGAGTTTTTTTGTCATGTTTTACACAACTCCTATTATTTTTTTATTTACTCATTACTCGTCTAGTAGTATATGGCATATGTTAAAAATTGTAAATTGTACCCATAAAAATACTCAATAAAACTGTATAATATTGAATTGGAATTAATTTATCCCACTAATAAGGTTGATTTGCCTGTACTGTGTGGTGTTTCTTCATCGCATACTTTGACAGAAATTTCTTCAAAGTAATCCTTGATGATGACTAGCAAACTCTTCACTGATTTCTCATACACTCTTCTACCTGTAAAGACTAGGAAAGAGGGTGTGCATAATCATTCTTAATGCTCAAAAAGCCAAAATCAAGAGGTATTATAGTGAAACATAGCTAAAATAGCTAGGTTTTCTAGCTATTACGTTGATTGTTAAGGGTCCATAAGGGAATTATACTTATACACGATAGTTATTGCTTTGAGCATATAGATACAGCCAACTATTTAGATAGTTGGAATACACTAAATGAAAGTATCTAGGAGGGGTTATGCCTACTATAGCGATTGTTGATGATCACGAAATTGTACGCATAGGACTACGAACGATCCTTGATCAAGAGAAGGATTATACTATTACCCACGAATTCGAGATGGCCGAGGATGTTAGATCTCATATTGATGAGATAACTGATACGGTTGATATAATTCTACTTGATCTTGAACTTCCTGATTGCTCCGAATTCGAACTTCTTGATTACCTTGTAGAACATACTGACAAACCCAAGATCATCATCCTGACTTCTCACACAGAAGAGGACTTCGCAATACAGGCGATAAAGCATGGAGCTAGGGGTTTTCTTTCTAAGACCTTCGATATACTCCATGTGAAAAAAGCTATAGTCTCAGTTCTTAGTGGTGGGTTATTCCTATCACCTCATGCAACTGAGCTTCTTAGGTTCGGTGGTCCTACAAAACCTGCAAATATCATCGCTTTAAATCCAGCTCTAGAGAGCTTGTCTCATAAAGAGAGACAAGTCTTTCATTATATCTGTGAAGGTCTGACCTTAAAAGAGATAGCATTCGAGATGGATTGCTCCATGAAGACAATCAGCACCTACAAGGGAAGGCTGATGGAAAAATTGAATGCCAGATCTCTTGTGGATATCATCATCTGGGGTGTGAAGAATGGTCTAGTCGCAAAGGCCAATGAAGCCTAGATAGCGCTATTTCAAATGGTTTGATCCAATCTCTTGAGCGATTGCCATATGAACTAGTTCTGAGATGTTCTTCAGATTCAAACGATCCTTCATATTCTCAAAATGAGTTCCTACTGTACTCTCTTTGATTTTCAACAGTAATGAGATCTCTTTGCGTGTCTTTCCTAAGCCAAGTAAGGAGAAGATCTCCTGTTCTCTACGAGTTAGAGCATAGTGACTCTTAGGAGGTCGTTGGTCTGAAGTATTTATAGTCTCAAAAAGAGAACGTGTGATCACAGGTGAGATGAAATGCTCTCCAGCATAGATACTCCTCACCCCCTTGATAAGGCTATTTGCAGCCTCTTTCTTTGGCACATAGCCTAAGGCTCCGGCAGAGAAGGCACGTTTGACATACTCTTTGTCAGTAAACATGGAGACTACAAGAATAGAGACCTCAGGATATTTCGCATTGAGGTGTTCAATCAAAGGATAGCCATCCATATGGTCATCAATCAACAGGTCGACAATAGCGATGTCGGGTTTATGGATCCCAACCGAGGAGAGAAAGGCTTCAGCCTCACCGGACTCTCCCACCACTTCGATATCATCCTCAAGTTCAAGGAGGGCTTTTGTTCCTTCTCGTACGAGTTGATGATCATCTAACAGCATGATCCTAATCATATATCTTCTCCTCACTTCTTTTGATTGGTAATGTGATTATCACCCGGTAGTTCCCTTGTCCTTGAAGTCCAGCCTCACAAACTCCTTCGATGAGTTTAGCACGATATTTCATGATCTGCTGTCCTCTTCCATGGGTGATCGTGTCAGGAGATTGATCTAAAGGTATCTCATTAACCCCATCATTATCAATCATGATCTTAAGAACATGATCTTGCTCTAAGATCGATAGACCAATCTTCTTTGGGGCAGCGTGTCTGAATATGTTATGTAAAGCCTCACTGATCATATAATAGAGTTCGTTGGCTGTCCCCTCATCGATTGATAGATCGGTATCCGGACAGGAATAGGTGATAGGAATCCCGAAGAGTTCCTCGGTCCTCTCTATCAGAGATTGTATCGCTGAGACAAAACCAATACCACCATTCAATACAGGATAGAGCTGCTCGATAATACTATAGACCTCTTCTTGAATCGTATGAGATAGCTTCTGTACATTCTTGATCATAGGATCATTGTTCCTATCTTTCTTCACTAGACTCGTGCTAATCAGATCCAGGGCATGGATCGATTGGCCTAAACCATCATGAAGATTTCTTCCTAACCGTTTTCTTTCGATCTCAGCAGAACGGATCTGCTCAAGAGAACTCATCGTCTCATAAGCAGAATGTAACTCGACCCTTCTTTTTTCTACCTCGTTCTCTAACCCCTCGTTCATAGCCGATAGAGAGTCAGAGAGGTTCTCTACCTCGGTAAACGTACTCGTTAGACGGAGTGAGAGTGCTAGAGCTTGGAAGAAGATGAAGATGACCATACCGAATTCTATGAAGGGGCCCTTTGTGATGATGAGATTTGCAAGGAGGTTATCACTTGCAGCCGTTATGACCATTGCCAGGGCCCCTATCAGAGTGATCAAAGAACCTTGGCGGTTCTCTTTAAGAGCCTTGATATCAACAAACAGGAGATAGAACATCACCAGGAATGAATATCCGTAGAATACATGGATGATATGAGTGAAGATCTGTGGAGGTGTCATTAACACTAGTGCTACGAAAAATGAGGAAGCGATGATAATTATGGATAGGACTTTCTTATTAAATTCTTCAGGAAAGATCGAACGAAATAGTAGTGGAACAAAGAGCATAGCAAAGATGATAGATAGGTATTCCATCTTTATAATGATATTGAAGGGGATCTGTGGAAATATCTGTAGTATTGTATACTCGGTAGGTAGAAGCGCTCTGATGGCTATTGCTAAAGAGAAGAGTGCAAGATCAAGGAAATAGAGATCTTTTTTTCTCATCAGATAGAGGGCCGTATGATAGATAGCCATCATCATCAGACTTGAGAATAACATGATAGAACGGAAGTCAGCCTTCCACTTATCGTGCTGAATATGGGCACTCTTACCGAATTCAAGGCTTCTCCACATCCCTCCATCACGATAGTTGAAGTTCGCAATATTTGCCTGAATACTGATCGAATTCGTCTTGCTTCCTGAAGGAATTGAGACAACTGAAGGTCTAAATGCTGCAACTGTTGTATCTTCATCATGGGAAGGCACCCCGATGGAACTGATTAGTTGTTCATCTACGTATAGTTCTAGGGCCGTACTGACGGTTTTGATTCGAAGTGAGAAGTCCGCTAGATTATCAGGATCAAGTAAGATTCTCATTCGATAGGTCGCATACCCAATACCTGGAAGAGTTTCTTGTCCAATCACGTTCCCTTTCCATGTTCCAGGAACATCTATGAAGGTGCCATGCCTGCCAGGGGATTCTTGTGGATCGAGTAACTGCTTCCAGTAGAATTCCCAATCACCAATAAGAGGGACCGTACCAAACTCATCAAAATCCCATTCTCGAAGATCGAGAACACCTTCGACTATCTCTGGGTATGCTGGATGTTGGCTAAGAGTAAGGTTCCCAATGAACAATTGAATAATAAAAGTCCCTGCTAATAATGAGATTGCTATGAATTTCAAGATCTTAAGAACTGCCTGAGCTAAAGGAGATATCTCATGCAGATTCCCAGTGTATGGACTGAACTTCTTCATATCCATAATCATATACGAAAAGCTTCTGATGTATAGGATAATATTGGATTTATTTGGATTCTTATACTGTATGAATTTTAAACACTCTTTCATCGTAAACAGTAAAGGTATAACATATGAATGAAAATAGTATCTTTAGTTTCGTAAGTCCCTCGATTCTTATTAAGGTACTATTGATGGTAGTCCCTCTGATTTCATCAGTCGTTCTTGGATCGAACTTTGTGACTTCATAAAATCTCGAGGGCTTTCAATTCGCAGGTCTTCAGAACTATATGGAAATGCATACAGAGCCCAAATTCTGGGCATCATTCACATTCACACTTATCAATATTCTCACGGTAGTAACGTCTTCAAATAGTATGATTATCTTTCAGGAAATCAAGACTGTTCCAAGGCTTCACGAACTTTGATAGAGAGCTCTTTTATCGTTAAAGGTTTATGTATAAAACAGACACTATCATCCAGTAAACCCCGATGTGCTATAACATCAGCAGTGTAACCGGACATGAAGAGTATCTTGCTTTCAGGACATAGGGTTTCTATCCTGTTGGCAAGTTCACGGCCAGTCATTTCACTCATGACAACATCAGTTAAGGTCAAATGAATATTGGTCGAATTAGTTTCAACTAGTTCTAGTGCTTCAGTGGGGGTATTGGCTATCAATACGTGGTATCCCAATCTCTCGAGCATTACCTTGGCCAATTTTAAGACCATGATATCATCTTCAACTATCAAAATGGTCTCGGTTCCACACGTATTGGTTTCCAGGATCTTTTTCTGTTCGGTATAATCAGAATCATTCAGTTGAATAGGAAAATAGACATTGAAAGATGTCCCCAATCCTAATTCACTATAAACGTTAATAAATCCATCATTCTGTTTGATAATACCATATACTGTTGCCATCCCCAGTCCCGTTCCCCGGCCGAGTTCCTTGGTGGTAAAAAACGGTTCAAAGATCTTCTGCAGAACTTCTTCATCCATTCCGGAACCGTCATCACTTACTGTAAGATATACATAATCACCTTGTAAGAATTCTGGATGCTCATGACAATATTTTTCCCCGAATGCCACATTACCAGTTTCGATGATGATCTTTCCCCCTCCTGAAATTGCGTCTCGAGCATTGACACAAAAATTAACAAGTAGTTGATCAAGTTGTGATGGATCGATCTTTATAAGGTTGCGTTCTGACTTTGGTATCCAGACAAGTGATATATCTTCACCGATGAGTCTCTCCAACATCTTGAGCATACCTTCTACACTAGTATTCAAATCAAGAATCTTGGGAACAACGGTCTGTTTGCGAGCAAATGCTAATAGTTGCCTTGTAATATCTGCTGATCGTTTGCCGGCATTATAGATTTCCTGGAGGTTCTGATAAAGGGGTGCTGTTTGATCCGTTTGATCAATTGCGAGTTCTGTATAGCCCAGTATGACACTGAGCATATTGTTAAAATCATGGGCAACGCCACCCGCTAGTTGACCTACTGATTCCATTTTCTGGCTTTGGATCAGCCGGTTTTGTAGTTTTTCTCGTTCTTTTTCAGCTAACTTACGTTCAGTGATATCTTTTTGTGTACCACACATCCTTAAGGGTCTGCCATGCTCATCCCAACTTACTAACTTTGCCTGATCCAAAATCCATCTGAACTTTCCATCCTTCGTTTTCATCCGGTATTCGATATCATGTGCCTTAGTACGACCTTCTAAATGGTCATTGATTGATTTCCATGCCATCTCTTTATCATCTGGATGAAGGAGATCTGACCAATCATCTACCGTTAGATTTAACTCTTCTAACGTGTATCCCAGCATATTCGCCCATCGAGCATCCCTGATTACTACTCCGGAGGGGATATCCCAGTCCCAATAGCCTAATTGGCTTCCTTCAAGGACAAATTGTAAACGGTTTTCTTTATCATGTAGATCCAAGGTGGATTCTTCAAGTCGGTCGGCCATGGTGTTGAAACGTATAGCTAGTCTTCCTAGTTCATCACTTGATTCGATAGGGCAACGAATCTGTAACTCCCCAAAAGCAATCTTATCGACCATCACTTGAAGACGATTTACAGGTCCACTAACCATATGTCTGAGGAATAGAAAGGTTATGGAATACAAAATTAACAGGAACACAATCACGAAGATCGAGATGAACTTTCGTGCTTTGATGATATCCTTTTCAACTAATGAACGTGTTAGAACGATACGGACTTCTCCGATCTTTTGCGAACCGGTCTCATTATCGGTAAAGTTGATATCTCGGAAACGTATTATTGGGTCTACAGGTAGCTCTAATGGTGTTGTTATCTCAAAGACCTTACCATATCCAATAGCTGTAATCGTGAATTGGGCAATTTCAGGATCTGAAGCGAGCCACTCTAGTTGTTCGTTGAGGCCTATGATGTCAACGTTCCAAATCGAGTATGCTACCGATTCGCTAACCAGATTGATCATACGATCTGCACGCTCTTCTAATTCCATGAAACGAGTATCTCGTTCATGTTCGAGAACAATGAATGAAACAAGTAATACTATCAGAGTGATGAATATCGCAATGGTGAGAAAGAGCTTAGTATGTAAACTAAGCCCATTCTTGGTCAATGACTCTTGGGATGGCATCCTATCTATTGCCCATTAATGGTTCTAGTGAGAACTCATAACCAGTCGAAGATGTTTGGGAGGTCTTAGAAAAGATACTAAAGTCGAGAAGGTGAGCCTGTTCATAGACTGCTTGGTAGTAACGAGGAGCATTCTCTGAATTGATGACGTATAGATAATCTAGCTTTTGCCTGACCCCACCATTCTCTGCGAAGTCCAGACCATTATGGTAGTCATTCAGTAGGACCATAGCCCAAGCACCAATGAAAAAATGGCTACCCAGACTGATCGATAGACCTTCGTCAGTCAGAACCGAAGCAGAGTAGGGTGCGGTAGCAGTGCTCCCTACCAATACAGGAGATTTTAAAGCTTTTACTGCACGCAAAGCACCTAGAGCCATAGAGTAGTTTGCAGCCCAGATAATATTTGCCTGAGGGTAACGGGCTAACAGGACGCGAGTCTTTACTTCAGCATCAGCTGAACCCCAATTACTAAATACCAGTTGTAGTTGTTTGCCACGACCACTTTGCGCAATATAATCAGTGACACCTTGTGCTCGTTCTAGAGAAACCGGAGTTCCTCTTTCCCCGGTGATTCCAAGGACTTGGGGCACCCTATAACCAATCTGTTGGTACAAGGCCTCCATCATCTTATAGGTGCCACACTCTTCGTCTGTTGTTACCGTTCCTATCCAATTCTCTATTTGTTCTCTTTCGTTACCTATCTCCTGTCTCTGATCTACCGTCATATCATTGTGGATCAGCAGGATCTTTGCTGGGGAGTCTTCAAACATTCTCAACATCTTTGGGGCCGTCTGTTTCTCATTTACCATTATCACATAATCGGGCTGATTGGTTCTGTTTGCTACGTCCTCAGCCTGTTTCAGCATGAGTAAATGGTCTCGCTCAGCATATAATACTTCAAGGTGGATTCCAAAGTTCTTTGCAGCAACGCCCATCAATTCTGCAGTCAGCGGCCAGAACATCCCTTTTCCACGATCTACAGGTTCACCAGGGTTCAGAAAGATAACATGAGGCTTTGTTAAATCATAATGATTACAACCAAAACACGTAAAGCAAGGAAACTCTTTAAGTTCTTAATCATCATGATATGCATAGAGGAAGCCCTCCTGTTAGTAGTTAAATCCTCTTCTAGATGATCTTGAAACAGTACCAATTGGTAAACAGTCTCTTAAAAATCATCTGGTGTTATATTTTCCATAAAATGGGAATAACTATATTATCAATGATAGGGTACTGGTATTTGGTTGTCAACGTTTAAGCGAAACCAACTATTATTGATATCCCTCGAAGGTCGTTTATTATCCTATGGATAGTGATAAGATAAGAGGTATTGGCTTTGTGACATACGGTCTTCTATTCTGGGAGTCCTTCTTCCCCTCTCACTCAGCTGAGGAGTGAGATGAATGAGTTTGATAATGTATCAGGGATAGGTGAAAATTAAACAAAAACACTACTAATGCAGAGTGATGTTGTGTTAATAGTGGTAATAATCTTCGATTTTGTACTGGATTCGAATTTGAATGCGCAGGATTTATATAACTCCTATGATTAGGCTACACAGAAACAGAGAATCTGATTGAAGGTCGGATTCTTCATATCCAACAGATTCTGTGTGACTTAATGGAGAGTTTTTAAGTGACTAGTAAAGAAAGAGTGCTACATACGTTAGATTTTACAGGTGTTGACCGTCTTGCAAGAGATGTCTGGGTACTACCTGCTGCACGTTCTCAATATGGTGAGACACTAGATGAGATCATAAGATCCTTTGATGCAGATATCATACAGATGTGTGGACCTTTCGACCATGCCTATACCCCTGAATATTTTCAGATCGGGAAATACACTGACCCTTGGGGAAGTGAATGGACGAACATACAAGAGGGGATCATTGGAGAGGTGAAGAATCCAATATTCGCTGATTATAAGAGCCTGGAAGGATATATTGTTCCAATACAACAGTTCATTGATGAATTCGAGGATAACCGTTTCAATCTGGAAAGACAGATCGCTGAACAGCGAACTGCCGAAAAGTTCATCATCGGTGGTTGGATAAGCCTTTTCGAACGATTTCAGTATCTTCGGGGTACTGAAGATCTCTATTGTGATATAGCACTTGAAGATGAAGCTATGTTCAAGATGTTCGACATGGTCATGGACTTCATGGAAGTATACCTCTCCAAATGGTTGGAGATGGATATAGATGCCGTCACCTTCGGTGATGACTGGGGAACTCAGATCTCACTCCTTATCTCACCAGTTACCTGGAGAGAACATTTCAGACCACGTTACCAGAGATTGATCGACATGATCAAAGCCTCAGGAAAAAAAGTATTCTTTCACAGTGATGGATATATATTCGATCTCTATGCCGACTTCATCGAGATGGGAGTCGATGCGATCAACTCCCAACTCTGGTGTATGGGAGTAGAGAAGGTCGCTCAGCAGTTTGCGGGGAAGATCACCTTCTGGGGAGAGATCAGCAGACAAGACATCCTGCCCAATGGGAGCGCATCAGAGGTGCTTGCTGCAGGAAAGAAGATGAAAGAGCTCCTATTCGTCAATGGGGGAGGATTGATCGGTCAGAGTGAGATCAATCGTGATGTTCCCCTGGAAAATCTCAAGGCTTTCACCCAGGCTTGGGATTAATAATCGTCTCTAACATAGTCATGAACTATGAAATGCTATATAAGAAATCTGGAGGTTTTTTAAGATGAAGAAGTTTTCAAGAACATTAGTCGTATGTGTTGTTATGGCAGCCTTACTCGTGACTCCGCTTTTTGCCCAGGGACAGAAAGATTCAGCTGAAGCTAATAAAGTTATCGCAGGTGTAGTATTCCAGGAAGATCAGTTCTTCAAGACGGTATCTGCAGGGTACCAGGCTGCTGCAAAAGAATATGGTTATGATATTCTCCTTGCTAATACCACCATGGATCAGTCTAAAGAGAATGATATCGTGAACACCTATCTTGCACAGAATGTGGCAGGAATCGCGATCGCTCCTATGAGTAATGATATCTCACCAGCAACACTCGGTGATGCTGCTGAAGCAGGATTGAAGATGGTCGTATGTAATATCAACTATGACAGTTTCCCCTTCGCTGCTGCTGCATATACTGCAGATAACTACTCCTTCTGTCATCAGACAGGTGAAGCTGCTGCAAAGTACTTCAAAGATAATGACCTTGCTGGAAAGACTCTGAAAGCTGGGATCATACAGTTCAAGACACAGTTCCCCGAACAGGCTAATGCACGAGTGACTGGTTTCTTTGATGCATTGACAGAGGCTGGAATCAATTATGAAGTAGTTGCTGACCAGGATGCATGGTTACAGGATATGGCAGTCGCAAAATGTGGTGATATGCTTGCAGCTCATCCTGAGATCGACTTTGTCTTCGCTGCCAACGATGGTGGTACGGTAGGATCAGTCATGGCTGTTGAGAATGCTGGAATGAAAGACACAGTAGTGTTCGGTACAGATGGGTCTGAACAGATCGTAAGCCTACTTCAGGATGATTCGAACATCCTTCAGGCAGTAACTGGACAGGATGCGTTCAATATTGGTTACAGCAGTGTAGAATCACTCATCAAGTATATCGAAGGTGAGGATTTTGAAGGAATGGGTCAGACCAATATCATCGCAGGAACACCACTAGTTCGTGGAGACGAAGCTGGTCTTGAGAAGTTCCTCGCTGATATGAAATCAAGAATGTAGTTCGCTCCTAGCAATTTCAAAGAGCAGGGATCTGAGTTGATTCTTATTTCCCTGCTCTGATGTAAGGTTAATAAACATGTCAATATTACGAACAGAAGGAATCGTCAAGGACTATCCTGGGTGTCGAGCCCTCGATGATATCAATGTGAGCTTTGATAGCGGGAAAGTCCATGCGTTCATAGGTAAGAATGGTTCAGGGAAATCAACACTCGTAAATATCTTTGCCGGTGCGACCTTCCCGAGTGCAGGTGATTTCTTTCTTGATGATGAAGAGTTACATTTCAGTAACCCTAGTGATTCTAGAGAGAAGGGGATCTCCACAGTCTATCAGGAGTTGAGCCTCATCCCCTATCTTTCAGTAGCAGAGAATATTTTCTTGGGACGACTTCCCAAGAAGGGCAAAATAATAGATTGGGAAAAGACCTATCGTTTGGCCGATGAACTGCTGAAGAAGATGAAAGTCGATATCGATTCTCATACAGAGGTCTATAAACTCAGTATGTGGCAGTGCCAGGTCGTAGAGATCACCAAGGCGATGAGCTTCAATCCGAAAGTACTGATGTTGGATGAACCGACCTCAGCTTTAGCCTCACATGAGACCGAACGATTATTTGAGGTCATCAGAGAGCTCAAGAAACAGGATGTCATCATCATCTATATCTCACACAGGTTACAGGAACTCTGGGAGATCGCTGATACGGTGACAGTCCTGCGTGATGGGAAGTTCATCGGGACTGAGAAGCTGATTGATCTTAGCCATAAGAATATCATACATATGATGTTCGGTGATGTCACACCGAGTGTTAGACCTGACGACCTCCCAGTCCATGATGAACCTGTCCTGACCGTAGAACACCTGACGAGATCGGGAAAATATGAAGATGTCAGTTTTGAGTTGAGAAAAGGAGAGGTCCTTGGGATCGCAGGAATGCTTGGTTCAGGAAGAACTGAGCTATTGCGAAGTATCTTCGGGGCAGATCCCTTCGATGAGGGAACGATCACTATCGGGGATAAGGTGATCACCGAGAGCTCGAACCCCATACGGATGAAAGAGTTGGGATTGGGACTCACCCCTGAGGAACGTAAATCTCAGGGAGTCATCCTGATCCATTCGATAAAGAACAACCTCTGTTATTCCTGTATCGATAAGGTCTCAAAGAATCATATTATCGATGAGAAGAAGATGACGGCGATCTCCGAGAAACAGATCGAGGATCTGCAGATCAAGATCGCTGATATCAATTCACCGATCAGCTCCCTCTCTGGTGGTAACCAGCAGAAGGTCGTCATCGGGAACTGGTTGAATAACAAGCCAACAATCATGATGTATGATGAACCCACCCGGGGTATCGATGTCAATGCAAAAGGTCAGATATTCCAGATCATGTGGGATCAGTCGAGAAAAGGTGTCTCAAGCCTTTTCGTCTCTTCGGAACTCGAAGAACTTCTGGAAGTCTGTCATCGAATTCTTATTATGCATCTGGGTAAGATCATAGGGGAAGTAAACCCTGATGATCTCCAGATTGATGATCTATATGCAATCTGCATGGGGGGTAGCATCTAATGCCGAAACTTGAACTCTTCTCAAAGAGGAAGACTAATAACTTTTTACTAGACCATATGATCGAGATACTGTTACTACTCATGATCGTTGGTATCAGCATCATCTCTCCGGCGTTCTTAACCAAGAACAATGTGCTGAACATCTTCAGGAATATGGCCATGAAAGGGGTCATAGCCTATGGTATGTGTCTTGTGATCATCTCTGGGGAGATAGATCTCTCCATCGGTTCACAAGTAGCCCTATCAGGTGTCGTAGTCGCATGGACTTCAAAGTTCCTGGCAGAATATGGTATTCCAATCGAATATGGGGCTCTCATCGGTATCCTGCTCGCTCTTGCAGTAGGGATCTTCTTCGGCTCCTTCCATGCCTGGGCTCGTGACAAGTTCAATATGCCGACTTTCATCATATCACTGGCAACGTTGAATATCATGTATGGTCTAGCTGCCTTGATCTGTAAAGGATTCCCTATCGTGAATGCATTCCCAAAATGGTATGTATTCATCGGTACTGGTAAGCTCTTCGGTATCCCCGTTCCTGCAGTCATCCTGGTAGTCATGTTCTTCGTTTATGACTTCATATCTCGAAAGCTCGATCTAGGTAGGAATATCTATGCAGTCGGTGGTAATGCTGAAGCAGCAAGATTGAACGGTATCAGTGTATGGAAGACCCGGCTCTTCGTCCTCTGTTCCATCCAGGTCATGTGTGTACTTGCCGGTATCATCGATTCTGCTCAGGTTCGTTCGGCTGCCTTTGGTTTCGGACGAGGTTGGGAGGTCGCAGTGATCTCATCAGTCGTCATCGGAGGAACCAGTATGCTTGGTGGTATCGGTACGATCTGGGGTACCCTCATCGGGATACTCTTCACTGGTGTGATCGCCAACTCGATGACCCTGCTTAATGTCAATGAATTCATGCAGTATGTGGTCAATGGCTCGCTTATGTTCGGTGCGGTCATGTTCAACACCTATATGAAGCGTAAGAGAAACTAAAAAAGGTAACCCCCTTTTGTGTGTATGAACTCCGATCCTGGTTCAGATCAGGTCGGAGTTGATCATCTCACTATAAGAATTGAAGGTAGTAACAATCATGATTAATAAACGTATTCTCTGTTTTGGAGATTCTAATACCTGGTGCTATGACGCTGAGAGTGATGGGCGATTCGGTGACGAGATTCGTTGGACGAACCAACTGCATAACCTTCTCGGAGATGCCTATACCGTTATTGAAGAGGGGCTAGGGGGCCGGACGACTGTCTTCGATGACCCTCTATTAGAAGGCTTGAATGGGCTTTCTTCACTGGTGACGGTCTTTAGGTCTCAGATGCCTATCGATATGGCTATCATCATGCTTGGTACGAATGACTGCAAGGAGCGATTCTCTGTGAATGCACAGAACAGTGCAGATGGTCTGAAACGTCTTTTAGTCAAAGCTATGGATCTTGATGAGGTCTGGGTCGATAGGCCAAGAATCTTGGTCGTAGCCCCTATCATCATGCAGAACGGGCTTTATGATACTGGATGGATCGCTGATGAGATGGGAAGCGGATGTGTAGAGAAATCTCAGAGACTCCCGGCTCTTCAGAAGGTCGTAGCAGATGACTTGGGATTGCCCTTCATGGACTGTAATCTCTTTGTCACACCGAATCAAATCGATTTCATGCATTTTGACAAGGAAAGTAATCAGCGATTTGCTGAAAGTCTTGCTGAAAAGGTCGTTGAGATCGTATAGGTATCTTCTCAGAAGAACATCTGATTGAACCCATCTATATAGTTGATCTTCTTCTCATCTCTCTTCTCTTTGAGAAACTGTGTAGGGGATTTTCCCTGAAATCGTTTGAACACCTCACAATAATAGTTACTCGAGGAGAAATTGAACTCTGAAGCAGTCTCCGTCACATTATGACCTTCTAAGAGGTATTCGGTAGAAGCTGTGATCTTCTCTGAATTGATGAAGGTACGTGGTGAGAGACCAATCTCTAAGGTGAACTTCTGTTTGAACCTGGATGTTGAGAGGTGGGCGAGCTCTGCGAGTTGGTCCATAGTAAAATCCTCTTTGATATTGTTCTTGATGAAGTAGAAGACTCTCAAGATATTTGAAGTCTGTTTGATAGACTCTCCATGTGCAGAGGAGTTGGCAACGAGTTGTTTCAGAAAATAGAGAAGAATAGAGCAACCAGTCTCTTGCTGTTGTCTATCTGATGAATTGAAACAGCGGAAGATCTCACCGAATATACGAGTATAGAAGGCTTGGTTCAAAGAGAGACTACAATTCCCGAAGTTTCTCAGTTGTGTGATGGTCTTAAGTCCCATATCTCTATGAAGGAAGAGAAAACCGTCTGGATCGCTGATATCGAGCTGGAACCAGTACATCGAATTCATTGAGAGCGGTATCTCATTCGTGCTATGAATGGCATCTGGCTGGGTGATGAACAGGTCTCCAGGATATAAAGTGTATACTTGATTCTCAATATTATAAGTTGCCGACCCCCGGTCAAGATAGGTGATCTCCAGACAATTTGGATGATAATGATCAGGAAGAGCCTGATAGGCCCTCTTCTCATGATGATTCCCGAAGGTCTTAAGACCAGGGATAGTCAGATCCTGTTCAGTGAGAACAGTCCTACCTGGGGTATGTATTGATTTATCGATCCATTTTATCGCAGCCATGGTTTTCCTTAATAGTTACGAAACCTTATCATGGAATTTTCTCCTAGAGAAGAGTCAGATCATCAGTTTGAATATAAGAAATAATCATTCTTTACTTAAACAATATTACTTATGTTTATGATATCGAGACTTAGAGGGCGGGGGGGCTAGGACTTCAGTTCTGAGAGTATCATGCTTTTATCTTTCCAGGACAGGGTCGTATACTGGTATCTGCTTGTCTCTTTACCCATGATGATGTTCTTGATCAGGGATACAATCTGGTTCCCGTAATTGGGACTGTCATAATCAACACATCCTAGGATGATGGAATCTGGTTTCTTCATGAGTTCTCCTAGCTGCTGACAATAATTCTGTACAACGATCACGGTGTTCTCTTTATTACACCAGTTCAAGATATACTCATAGGATGACAGAAGATGCTTCAAGCTGAATGTCAGGATGATATTCTTCTCATCATATTTCTCTCTGAGGATCGTATACAGTTTGTCAGGAGCCTTCTGCTGGGTCTCATCCCAATCAACTGCATAGATGTGAGACGGCTCTATCAGATCTCTCTTTTTTAAATAGTCCAAAGTAGCCGATATCCTTATCTTGTGCGGTGGGGATTTCTCGTATTTCCCGATAATGATCACATTATCAAGGACTCCCTCCCACTGGTCCATAACGAAGTCACAAGTATTCTCACCGGCGATCATACCAGCTTTGAAGTTGTCAGCACCGAAGAAGATCGCATTGTTAGCTGTGAGGTCTACCGTGATCAGAGGGATCTTCTTGATACTGCACATCTCTCCCACATAATAGAGACTTTCAGTACAGAGACTATAATCAACCACGATATCAATATCATCGGTAATCAGCTTATCGAGGTTCTCTGCGACTGATTCATAGGTATTCTCACATTCCATTACTTCTACCGAGAGAGAAGTGGTATTTAGTGCCGCCTCTAGTATCCCATCATGAACAGTCTTGATGAATTGATTCCTATTTCTACTGATCAGTAGTCCTATACGCCATTTCTCTCCCTTTGCAACTCGTATTGAGTAGTCGATGCCGCAGACTACCAGGGGGTAACGAGCTGGAAACTCTAATTTTAATTTCTCATAGGAGGTCCCATCATCTATCAGGATCTCTACGACCTTATCTTCAAAGGAGGCATAGTCAAATACACACTCTCCCTTCTTTCCGATTTTTGCGGAGTCTAAGATCATGTATATTTTCTTGGAAGCTTTCGCTATTGCAGAGAGGGTCGTATACTTCTCAGATTGTTCAAGGTAGAATCTTTTTGAAGAGTAGCTCATAAATGAGAGAAAAGATTTATCGATACTAAATCCAGATAACTGTTCTGGATTATCAGAGATCATAGTGACCCCATCTGATGCAAGATACCCCTGTATGAGTTTAATAGGATATTCATATTTCTTTTCTGTCAGTATATTGAGAATGGTCAGACTGTCTGTGATGATGGTGATCTTCGTGAAAGGGGGAATCTGCATGGCAATGAAACGACAAACATCCCCTCCATCAAGGAATATAGTCTCTCCTGCAGATACATGAAGAAAGGCCTGTCTGCCAAGTTTTTGTATATGGAGAGGTAGTGATTGAGTATTATTCTGGATATTTCTTGTTCTGTTGATTATCCCTTTTGCTGATCCATGCTTGAGAATGAGTACCCCATTCTTCTCAAGCTCTTTAAGATCAGATCGTATTGTCTCAGTAGTAACATGATATTTGCTTGACAGATATGATACTCGCTTATCATTACCATCCTTCATTTCCTGTTCAAGTAATTCAAGACGTCTGCTCTTTTGAAGAAGCCCCATCTCGATGAGGGATTCAGTACTACAGGATTCATTGATCTGTATTGATCCGAAAGACCTGATGAGATAGCCTGCCTCTTCAAGATACATAAGATCCTTTCTTAATGTCTCTCTACTGATATCTAGAGTCTGTAACAACTCTTTAACGGTCCTAGCCTTTGCAGAGAGCAGATCCTTTAGAATCGCTTTCTGCCTTTTATTCTTCATCTTCATGAGACCACTATACCACCAGAAACGCTGTCTTACAACAAGGAAAAACAAATATAAAAACAAAGAAAAATAATTATATAATTATAGATAAAAGAATTATAAATAAAATATAGCAATAAATATACAAGTAAAATACAACAAAAACCATTTGACGCCTGAATCTCTTGGGCATATCCTTAAATTGGAGGCAGACAAATAATGATAGTTCCTAGACGTAAACCGCTAACAGCTAATATTGGTATACTTGGAGTCGGTCATAAAACCTATTGGGATCAGTTTGATGGTCTCCTTGATGTCATGGAATCAAAAATGACCATATTTGCCGATATTCTGAAAGACAAAGGGGTCACCGTCTGTGATCTTGGCCTTGTTGATGATTCAAAGAAAGCCTACCACGCATTAAAAGAGATAAAGAGACATGATATAGATCTTCTCTTCATTAGAATGGTGACTTATGCTACGAGTGAAACCTTTGCTCCAATTGTTCAGGGGCTTTCTATACCGATAGTTCTTGTAGCCCTACAGCAGGATAAGGCCTTTGATTACAAGAATGGGACAACCTTCCTTCAGCTCTGTAATGATGATATTTGTGCTGTCCCAGAATTCTGCAGTGTCGCAGTACGGATGGGGAAACCAATTCCCAATGTAATTATCGGGTATCAGGATAACGATACGGTGGCATTGAAGGAGATTGATGATTATTGTAGAGCAGCTCATGCTATACATGATCTGAAATGTGCGAACATCGGCTATATCGGGAGGGTTCTGGAAACCATGTATGATATGCATGTAGATCCTGCTCTTCTTACGAAAACCTTTGGTTGTCATGTTCTTCCTATGGAGGCAGAAGAGATATACCAGAATTTCAAGCATACTGACCCGGCAAAGACCGAAGCAATGAAACAACGGATTCTCTCCTTTTTCAATACACCTGAACCGGGTGTTGATAATCTAGCAGATAAGGTGAATACCAGTGATATCATCTTCAGTGCACAGGTTGCTGTTGCCCTTGAGACCTTGATCGATCAACGTGATCTCACAGGCTTTGCCTACTACTACGAGGGAGAGGCCGGTTCAGAGATGAGAAGGGTCATGACTAACCTGATAGTCGGGAATTCACTTCTTACCTCTGCAGGATTTCCCATGTGTGGAGAGTTTGATCTTAAGACCTGTCTGGCCATGTTGATAATGGATAGACTTGAGATCGGAGGGAGCTTTGCAGAGTTCCATCCGATAGACTTTCATAAAGGTACTGTTCTCGTCGGACATGATGGTCCTCATCATATCAATATTGCACAAAGTAAACCTGTTCTTAGATTTTTGAAGAAATACCATGGTAAACCTGGATCTGGGGCCGGTGTTGAATTTAATATTAAAGAAGGTCCGATCACCATGCTGGCAATAACCATCAATAAACAAAATGAACTTAAGTTCATTATCGCAGAAGGGGTTTCTGTCGGGGGACGGATACCCTCTACAGGGAATACGAATACCCATGCCTTGTTCCAACCGGATCTGGTGACGTTCCTGAAGAGATGGATGGCCGAAGGCCCAACACATCACTTTGCTCTGGGAATCGGGCATCATGCAAAAGATATCGAATTCATCGCCCAATCTTTTGGTGTTGAATGTATTACCATCCCCAAGGAGTAGGAATGAAGAATGTGAAGAAAGCCCTGGAAGGCATCATGAACATTGAAATATGGACCTGTGGAGCTCTCATCCTCATTATGGTAATTCTCATGTGTTCAGAGATCGTCATGAGATATGTTTTCAACAACTCCATCATCTGGGTACAGGAATTTGCCATCGGTGAGTTTATTTGGATCGTAGCACTCTGCGGGAATGTTGCCTTGATGCTTCGTTCTCATGTGACCGTCAAGACCTTCTCTCAGTTCCTTTCAGAAAAAGGGCAGCAAAGATTCAGACTCATAGCTACCGTATTCATATTCTTGGCATTGATCTATATGTTATTGAATCTGCCAAGTTCGATTGCTATCCAGAACAAGACACGAACCTCTGCACTCCCACTCAATATCGGGAAAGGATTCTATTATTCCGTCCCACTGTTTCTTTCTGCGATCATCATGATGATCACTCAGATCTACTATTTCTATTATCAGATACGAGAATTATTAGGAAAGCCTGTAGCTGAAGATTATCCATTGGTATGGCGAAATAAGGAGATTGCATCATGAACTTTGGAATCCTAGTGTTGTTTGTGTTCATTGCAGTATTCCTTGAGGTACCAGTGGCCTTCTCTTTTATCATTGGAACCGTGACCTTTCTTATCTTCGGGACTGATTTTCCGATCACGGTGGTTGCTGGTAGACTAGGGCCTTCCCTTGACAGTTTTCCGCTCTTAGCTCTTCCCTTGTTCATCTTTGCCGGAAATCTTCTCGGCTCTGCAGGGATCGCCAAAAGGATATTCAATTTTGCCAACTCTTCTGTAGGTCATGTGCATGGGGGCTTAGCCCATGTGAATATTCTCTCCTCTATCGTATTTGCAGGAATGTCTGGTGTCGCAATGGCAGATGCCGCAGGGCTTGGTAAGATCGAGATGCAGGAGATGAAACGTCATGGGTATCCGCTACCTTTTTCAGCGGCTATCACAGCTGTCAGTGCCACAATAGGACCTATTATTCCCCCTAGTGGGCAGATGATCATTATTGCTGTCGTCGCGAATCTGGCTTTGGATAAACTGTTTCTAGCAGGTTTTATTCCTGGACTTATCTTAGGACTCTTTCTCATGGTTACCTGCTATTTCATGGCTAAGACTGGGAAACTGTCTGTGGATCTCCAGACGAAACAGCCCTTTAAACAGCGAATCATCAATCTTATTCATGCCTTACCTGCTTTAGCGATTCCTATCTTTCTGATCACTGGACTGTTGACAGGGATCGCAACCCCTACAGAGCTTGGTGCTCTTACCTGCCTGTTCGCTATACTTCTCGGATTCATCTATAAAGAGTTCGACTTAAGAGGATTACTTACCTGTGCTAAAGAGTCTGCTATAACAACCGGTACTCTTGGGATGCTGTTACTGGTCTCTCAGGCTTTTACCTGGCTGATGGGTGTGAGCAATGTTGGTCCGATCCTTCAGGAATTCATGATGAGTATAACAGCGAATCCCCTGGTTTTCCTTTTATTGACCAACATGGTATTACTCATAGCCGGTATGTTCATGGAAACAACGGTTGTGGTGTTGATTGCTGCACCTATACTCTTTCCTATTGCCATGTCATATGGGATAGATTCTATTCATTTTGCGATTGTCATGTTGGTGAATCTTCTTCTGGGAACGATCACACCTCCATTCGGCAGTCTTCTGTTTGTCATGATGGATCAGACGAAGATCTCATTATCCAAGATGTTCAGAGCGGTAGCTCCGTTCTATTTTCCCTATTTAGCTTTCCTTTTCCTGATAACCCTAGTACCACAAATCACTCTGTTTCTACCACGGCTGTTCGGAAATTGATAGATATTGTTTTTAGGAGGATTCTATGAAAAAAGTATTAGTATTGGTTCTTATCGTATTACTAACAGGTTCCATGACCATTTTTGCACAGGGAGTTGAGGAGACCTCTGTTGAGACGAACAAAGCAAAGACTATCACCCTTGCAACAGGGGATGCCATTGGCTCTCTAAGGAATCTTGCTGGATGGCGCTTTAAAGAGGTACTCGATAGTCATCCAGAATTGAATATCACAGTCAATCATGTCGAAGGTGCTGTCTTAGGTTCTGCTGGTCAGATAATGGATCAGGTAGTTGAAGGAAGTGTACAGCTCTTTGGTAATGATATCGCATGGCTCGTCCCTTATAATGAAGACTTTCAGCCAATCAGTTTTGGCTTCATGTTCAAGGATGTAGACCATATGAAACGATATTTTGAAAGTCCTACATTCCTTGATGTTACCGATACTGTAGCTGCAGAGGCAGGCCTACGAGCTCTGGAACCTGTACCAATGGGATCAAGAATGTTCTTCTCAACCAAGCCCTTGACTACAGCTGCTGATTTTGATGGCTTGAAGATACGAGCACCAGGACTGGAGATGTTCATCAAATCCTATGAAGCTTACGGTGCAAGCCCCACCACAGTGGCATGGAATGAGATCTTCCTTGCTCTCAAGACTAAACTAGTCGAAGCTGCACATGGTCCTGTTGCTGATGTAATAGCAAACAAATGGCATCTAGCGGCTCCAATCATCACAAACGCTGAAGATATGTATGCAGCAAACTGCTGGTTTGTGAATGATGATTTTTGGAATGATCTTAGTGAAGAGCAGAGAGCAGGGGTATTAGCAGCTTTAAAAGATGCCAATGAATGGTCTGTTGAACAGAACAATACAAAAGAGAAAGAGATCATTGCACAGATGGAAGCTGATGGTGCATCATATAGTACCTTTGCTGATAGAGAAGTGCTAAGAATGAATGCGATCAAGGCTGTAAAAGCTTTGGAAGCGTCCGGAAAATGGTCTTCAGGGTTGGTGGACGAGATTCAGAATCAATAAGTGTGAGGTATTCTATAAACCTAGGGGTTGGTAAGTCATTATTATGATTTTCCAACCCTTTATGCTTCATATCCTCTTTATGATTGTTACTATCAATTCTTAAAATGTAATCATTCCTCAGTATGATCGGCCAAGTCTGTTGTTTGCCTCATGCGAACTGCTCTAGGAAGGTGTGATTAGAGTTCTTATCTTTGCCAATTAGTAGAAGAAAAAATTTGGTGTGAGTAGTGAAGAGAATCGTCATCTGGACTTATATATAGATGTCTACTGGATACTGTTGTAAATAGCATATGACAAATAAATTACTAAATGAGAATTATCTATGCTATGATTAAATAAAGAAATATATAAGGGGTTATATACTTTTGATGAGTGTTTAGAAATGAACTTCTCATGAGTTTTGAAAACCAAGTTAGCAAGGAGGATGTAAGATGATGAATAAGAAAAGGGCTACACAAGAAGAAATGAGAGAATTACTTCGAGAGTGGGAATCTGTAAGAGGCTACGGTTCTGATATGACTTGGGATGGAATTCTTAACGATAGTTATTGGGAGACTAATCCAAGAGTACTATTCCTTCTAAAAGATACCCGTGATGACTTCACCTATATTGCACCTGCTCCTACAAAGGGATATGGTCCTGAAGGTGTATCCCTTAATTTTTGGGGGAATATAAATTCTTGGCAGCATGTCATTTCTATGAGATGGGATAATGCAGTTCCCACAGAAGAAGAAATAAGGATGATCAGAAAAAAACCTGTTAAAGATATTGCGTATCTCAATATAAAAAAGAAACAAGGGACTTCAGCGATCAGCTGGAAAGAGTTGAGATCCTATGCAATAAGAGATAAAAAATTTCTTATCAGACAGTTAGAGATGATCGACCCACAAGTGATCATATGTTGTGGAATAAACTCTATCTTTGATCTTTTAAAAGATTATATTATGGATGAGAAAGGGTATGAAGATGAGGCACTAAGTAAAGATATGAGAATACATAAATTCGGTCCTTGGATAGTTGCTAATTGGGGACACCCCTCTGATTCATTACACAAAAACAACATTAGCTGGGTAGAACTTGATGCAGACCTTTCAGAGATAGCTGTACAGAAAAAAATTCAAGAGATGAAAGCTAAATTATAATTTTTATCTAAAAACATCATCAACAGTTTAGTCGTAACAAGGCTTTTTCTGTGTAGTATGAGTTTCTAATAAGAATAATGAGCCTCGAAATATTATCTTCCATACATAGGCATGGTTAGTTGCTGAGCTCTTATTATACTTAGAATACGATATTGAAGAATTTGAAAAACCTGTTTTATCTAACTCGTACTCTCTCTAGTAACTAGTTCGGTATCTACATAAATTTGGGATATCTTCCCAGCTGTACCGGTGATTATCCTACATAGTGTTTCACAACTCTGAAGACCTAACTGAAATTTAGGTTGGTTTATCGTGGTGATTGAGGGGGTACTCATAATTGATATATCAATATTATCAAACCCGATTACTTCAATATCATCAGGAATCTTAAGGTCGCATTTGCTAGCTGCCCTGATCACAGCAGCTGCAAAGATATCTGATACGGTAAAAAACGCATCAGGGGGTGTAGGAGATGTCAATAATTGCATTGAAGCTGAAAGAGCCATGTCAAAGTTGATATCTGGAAGCTGTATTACCAATTGCTCTTCGAATTCTAGGTTATTCTCCTGAAGGGCTTCTTTATAACCAATCAATCTATCATGAGAGTATTTATATTCATGAGGTCCATTGATTAGTGCAATACGCTTATTATTCCTAGATGCTAAATGATTCACTGCTTTCTTGGCGGCTGCGATATCATTGATTGTAACAAAGGGCAGATCCATTTCAGCATTCATCTCACAGCATTGGACCATAGGTAAGGTATTAGATAACATCCTAAGTAGTGGTTTCTCTACATAATTCAAAGTTATCAAACCAGTTGCATTGGTAGATTCTATAAGATTGAGAAAGGATTTGATTGTCCGTTGGTTGATAGAGCCTGCATGTAAAAGTACCTGCATACCAAACCTTGAAGCAGAAGATTCGATACCATCAATGATCTTGCTATAGAAAGGGTTATTTAATGATGGCAAGCTTACAAGTATAAGATTTGATTCCTCACTTTCCGCTTGAAGATCTATAAAATATCCATAGTTATTCAAAGCCTTAAGAACTTTCTGTCGTGTTACTTCTTTTACCGGTACATTCCCTTTAACCACTCGAGATATGGTAGAAATTGAGATTCCTGTTTCTTTAGCTATTTCTGTGTATGTTATTTTTTTTCCCATGTAATTACCTTATAAAGTATTATTGCATGAAATTAAGTAGAGTGCAATATTTTCATGAAAAATTTCAAATAGATGTTATGTTCATAAATATACGAAAATAATGAAAATTATTATATTGTTATAATACAATAATTTAATAAATTATATATGAAAACTTTTCATAAAAAGGAAAAATTATTTGACAAATTTTCAAAAAGTGGTAGAATTGGTTTTGTAGGAAAACAATTCTACATTTATTTCATCAGTGTTTAAATTTATGGAGGAGTTCAATGGCTATAGGTTATATGACAAATGCTTTCGGTCCGTTATATGGAACTGCAGCAGGAGTAACTTGCATCAAAGAATCAGGGTATTATTCTGATATTGATCTGGAAGACACTCTAAAGAAGATCAGTGATTGTGGATGCAGTAATATAGAGATCTTTGAGATCAATCTGCTAGGATATGAGAATAATATTGAAGATCTTGTATCCCTTTGTTCTACATATGGGATATCAATCTTGAGTGTCTATATCGGATGTCAATTCATTTATGGAGATACATTACCTGATGAGCTTGCAAAGGTGAGAAAGGTATGTGGACTCGCTAAAGCTGTCAACGCAAAATATATTGTTTTTGGTGGAGGATCTCTTAGAGCGTCAGGAATCCAGGAAGATGATCATAAGAAGCTTGCAGAAGGTGTCGATAAAGCGGCAGCCATCTGTGCTGAATTTGGTTTGAATGCAAGCTTCCACCCTCATCTAGGTTCTCTTGTACAGTCACCTGAGCAGATTCAGAAATTCTTTAGCCTCACAGATGTTGATTTCTGTCCAGATATTGCTCATCTGGTTGCAGGTGGTTCTGACGCTTTGGAACTTGCTAAAGAATATCATGATAGGATTTCTTATGTTCATTTGAAAGATCTGTCAGAAGATGGCGAGTTTTGTCCTCTTGGAATTGGGAAGATTGATCTGAAGGGAATCATCACATATCTGAAATCTGCCGGTTATAAAGGCGATTGGATGATCGAAATCGATGGATATAGTGGAGACCCTGTTGAAGCATGTAAGATCTCAGTCGATTTTGCAAAGGAAAATATTTAATTACTAAGATATCAAAAAAAGGAGATATATGATGAAAAAGACACTAGCATTGATTATGTGTTTACTGATGGCTTGTTCTATGACGGTTTTCGCCGGTGGAGCACAGGAATCTGACGATGCGGTAACCCCCGTACAGTCAACTAAGGCAGCAAATGGAGACATCCTCTCAACTGGTCCTAATGGAGAGGTTGCAGCATCAGCAGATGAGCTGATGTTGAGCGATGCTGAAATAGAACAACTCAAAGCAGGGGACTACACTGCAGCGATTGCGTTCCATTACAGTGGGAATGACTGGTCAACTTCACAGCAGAAAGGGTTGACAGATACCTTTGCAAAATTCGGTATTGAGATCGTAGCTGTTACAGATGCGAACTTCAATCCTGAAAAACAGGTATCAGATATTGAAACTATTATGGCTAAGAATCCTGATATTATTATCAGTATTCCTACAGACCCAACCGCTACAAAGAATGTTTTCCAGAGAGCATCTGATGCAGGTATCAAACTGGTATTCATGGATAATGTACCGAATGACTTTACTGCTGGAATCAACTACGTAAGTTGTGTAAGTGCTGATAACTATGGAAATGGTGTTATTGCAGCAGACCTCATTGGTGAAAAACTCGATGGTAAGGGAAATGTTGGAGTAGTCTACTATGATGCAGACTTCTTTGTGACCAACCAGAGATATGAAGCTTTCAAGGCTACCATGAGTGAAAAGTATCCAGAAATTAAGATCGTTTCTGAGATGGGATTCCAGGATCCAGGTACTTGTGATGTTATCGGTGATGCGATGTTAACAAGATTCCCTAATATCGATGCGATATTCTGTCACTGGGATGTTCCTTGTGAAGGCGTACTTTCTGCATTACGAGCTGCAAATAGAGATGATGTATTCTTGAGTACGATCGACCTTGGAAATAATATCGCAAAAGAGATTGCTCTTGGTAATGTTCTAGGACTTGGTGCTCAGTTACCATATGATCAGGGTGTCGCAGAAGCAACATTAGCGGCTTATGCATTACTTGGTAAAGAGGCTCCTGCTTATGTTGCAGTTCCTGCAAAACGAGTAGATGCTTCGAATATCCTTGAAGCTTATACTGATGTTTACCATGCAGATCCTCCCACATGGCTCACGGATGCAGCAAAATAACTAGAAGATGTAACTAATTTGATTAAGGTACTAGGGAAATACTACTGGAGTAAGGAAGAAATATGTCAGAAATATTGGAAATGAAAGGAATTTCTAAAAGCTTTGGAGTACCAGTGCTTAAAAATGTCGACTTTGGATTAGAGGAAGGAGAAATCACTGCTCTTGTCGGAGGAAACGGTGCTGGGAAGTCAACATTGATGAAGATCATGACTGGAGTGTATACGAAAGATTCCGGAAGTATTCATATCAACGGAAACGAATGTAAAATTGACAATATTCAAGATGCTAAAAACAATGGGATCGCGATGATATTTCAGGAATTTTCCCTAGTTCCTACAATGACTATCTCCGAGAATATTTTTCTCGGAGAGGAAATTATGCATGGGAAGAGGCGTGATGTGGCAGCTATGCATGAAAGAGCTATTGAATTATTAGCAAGGCTCGGCCTTGATGTTAATCCAGATGAGACGATAAGTGATCTCAGTGTTGGAATGTGCCAGATGGTTGAAATTGCAAAGGCTTTATCGAAAGAGGCAAGAATATTAGTCTTTGATGAACCGACTGCGTCTCTCTCAGAATCAGAGATAAACCATCTATTCAATGTAATGAAGAAACTTAAAAAGAATGGGATTTCCATGGTCTATATTTCCCATAGGATGAATGAGATCCTTGAGATCTCCGATGTAGTCACTGTGCTAAGAGATGGGGAAATAGTGATGCATGAGAAGGCTAAAGAACTGAGCTTATATGACATAATCTATGCAATCATGGGTAGAAGTAACAGTGGATTCAACTGGCAAGAGCGAGAGTATGATTCAAGTAATACTTTACTGCAAGTAGACCATCTAGCAATAAATAGGAAAATTAATGATATCAGCTTTAATTTGAAGAGTGGGGAGATCATTGGCTTTGCAGGTCTCATGGGGAGCGGACGGACCGAGATTCTTGAGACTCTATTTGGGATAAGGAAAAAATTAGGTGGAAAAATCACGATTTCTGGTGAAGAGACGGAGATTTTTTCATCTGTTGATGCAGTTAGAGAAGGATTAGCCCTTATTCCTGAAGACAGACGGGAACAGGGGCTCGTAGGTATTCACTCTGTGAAAGAGAATGCCATTCTTCCTGGAATAGATAACTATAAGAAAAAAAGGTTCCTGATAGATGAAAAAAAGGCAAATAAAGTTGTTGAATCTAATATCAAGGAAATGAAGATCGTGGTAGATGATAAAGATAAACAGATCAATCTACTTTCAGGTGGAAATCAGCAGAAAGTCGTCATTGCAAAGTGGATGAATACTAACCCTAGGATCATGATGCTTGATGAACCGACTTCAGGGATCGATATCGGAGCAAAGACTGAGATAATCCAATTGATGAAGAGCTTTGCTGATGAAGGGAATGGGGTCATCTTTGTGAGTTCAGAATTATCAGAACTCATGTCGGTTTGTGATCAGATTTATGTTCTTCATAACGGGATGATTACTAAAAAATATAATAGAAAAGAAATTGACAATGAGGAGATGCTGCAACATGCGATTCAGAAAGCAATCTAATGGGAAACAGATTAAATGGGAAAAATACATGGTTTACATCATCTTTGTTGCAGTCTTTGTACTTTTCTCTATAACACTACGGAATAATGGATTTCTAGGTGTAAATAACCTGCTAAATATTCTAAGACAGACAGCGATGATCTCTGTCATGGCAGTTGGTGGTACATTTGTTATGGCTGCAGGACAGATTGACCTGACAGTTGGTGCCGTAGCTGCAATGTCCGCGATGATTGTTTCACTCATCATCCAATCTACAAACAGTATTCTGCTAGCTATCGGAGTCGCTATTCTCTTTGGATGTCTCGTAGGTGTTATTAATGGTGCATTAGTAACTAAATTCAAGTTACCAGCCTTTCTCGCGACATTAGGAATGATGCAAATCATCCGGGGTGGGGCGATGTGGATAACAAACACCGAAGCGATTCCAATAGATAACCAGATCTACAATAATGTATTCGGAATCGGAATGATAGGTCCTATTCCCGTATTGATACTGTGGACGATTTTATTCTATATCATCGGGTATTACGCATTCAACAAAGCAAAATTCGGTCGGTATGTTCTTGCTACAGGTGGCAATGAGAAGTCAGCACGATATAGCGGTATAGATATCAACAAGGTAAAGATCAAGGCCTTCGCAATATCTGGTGCCCTCTCAGCATTCGCAGGAATTATGTATTCTGGTAGATTGCAAGCTGGCCGATATTCTTATGGGACAGGTGATGAGATGAGTGTGATTGCCGCGGTCGTCTTAGGTGGAACCTCGATGAGTGGCGGTACCGGGTCTGTTGTTGGGGCATTAGTCGGCTCGATCCTGATAGGAATGATCAATAATGCATTAATTCTAGCAGGATTAAGGACTGCTCAACAAACAATAATCAAGGGCGCCATTATTATCATAACCGTTGCATTGAGTAACGTTCTTCAATCAAGAAATGAGATAAAAAACTAAAAGGAGATAATTATGAAATATTTGAATGTTGGTTTAATTGGAGCTGGATTCATGGGAAAAGCACATTGTGTTGGCTTTTCTAATATGCCGAAATTATTCTGGCCAGCACCTGCGATGTTAAAAATGAAAACTATATGTGATATTGAGAAAGATATTGCAGAAGAAGCAAAGATCCGCTTTTCTTTTGAGAAATGTTGTACTGACTGGCGTGATATTGTAAACGATCCAGAGATTGATATAGTTTCTATCTGCACACCTAACAATGCGCATGCAGATATAGCTGTTGCAGCATTAGAAGCTGGTAAGCATGTCATCTGTGAGAAGCCTATCGCATCTTCCCTCGAGGATGCAAAAAGAATGGCTGAAGCGGCTGCTAAAACAAAAGATCAAGGGATTATAAGCCTTTGTGCATATCAATATCGAGATGTCCCAGCTATCGTTCTTGCAAAGAAGTTCATCAATGAAGGTTCCCTTGGAAAAATTTTGAATGTACGATGTACCTATCTACAGAGTTGGTCTGCAGATCCTGATTCTCCATTATCATGGAGGTTTCAGAAAGAGATTGCTGGTAGCGGAACCATCGGTGATATCGGGTCTCATGTGATTGATATTGCACAGTACCTTGCTGGTGATATCAAGGAAGTTGTCTCTACCGTAAATACCTATATTGATAACCGACCTGTTCAAGAAGGTGGTGTGGATCTACTCGGAACCGTGAAACTCGGTGCAGATGCAAAACATGAAGATGTCGATGTTGATGATGAGAATCTATTCCTCGTTAAATTTGAAAATGGAGCTGTTGGAAGTATTGAAGCAACAAGAAATGCTTGGGGAAGAAATAACTTCATCACTATTGAACTTCACGGGACGGCAGGATCAATCTATTTTAACTATGAAAGACTCAATGAACTTCAAGTCTGCTGGGCTAGTGACCCAGACGATCGTAGAGGATTCAAGACAATCTATACCGGTCCTGCACATTTCTATGGTGATGCGACCTGGAATATTCCAGGAATGAATATTGGTTATGGGGAACTCAAGACTATCGAGATGTTTGACTTTGTAAAAGCTATTGTGAGTGGTGAACAATTGCCAACTAACTTCGAAAGAGGGTATCAGATTGAGAGAGTCTGCGATACTGTTCTAAAATCAGCAAAAACTGGACAATGGGAAACTGTCACTGAAGAGTAAAATAACACTTGAAGTATTCCCACAACTTTTAAAGTGGTGGGAATGTTCAAATGGAGGATAAAATGAAACTTGGTTTAGTTACATCAATTCTTGATGGGACGGATTTTCCAGAAGTGATTGATGTTACCTCTGATATTGGATATGAGTGTTTAGAGGTTGCTTGCTGGCCTATAGGTAATTCTTCTAGAAGATATGCAGGCGTAACTCACATAGATGTGAATAATCTGGATGCTAAAAGAATAGATGAAATTAATTCATATACTTCTCAAAAGAATATGAACATATCTGCACTAGCTTACTATCCTAATATGCTAAATGAGGATCTAAAACAGAGAGAAATGCACATTAAACATATCAAGAGATTAATTGAGAATGTGCATCATTTTGGAAGTGATACGGTTACCTCATTTATTGGGAGGGTCCAGAATCTTTCTGTTGAAGAAAATCTGTCTATTGTAAAAGAAGTTTGGCTTCCCATTCTGGATCATGCGGAAAAATATGAGGTAAAAATCGGGATAGAGAACTGCCCCATGTATTTTGGGAAGGAACAATGGCCGGGTGGACAGAATCTTATGACTTCACCGGATAATTGGAATAAGATATTTGAGATACTGGATAGTGATAAACTTGGAATCAATTACGATCCATCTCATTTCATTTGGCAGCAGATCGACTATCTGAAACCGTTATATGAATTTAAAGATAAGATCTTTCATGTCCATTTTAAAGATATCAAACTCTATGAAGATCGTCTGGATAAAGTCGGTGTGTTAGCATATCCACTGGAATATATGGCTCCTAAGCTACCGGGCTTGGGAGATATTGATTGGGGGAAATTTGTTTCTGCGCTCAATGATATCGGTTATACTGGTAGTGCTTGTGTTGAAGTTGAGGATAGGGCTTTTGAAAATTCCAAAGAGAGTATTCTAGACTCTATCAAACTCAGTTACAGATATTTAAAACAATTTATCATTTAAAGAGAGGTATATATGAAGACTCTACAAGTTGGATTAGTTGGCGCAGGATTCATGGCTAAGGCACATTCAATTGCCTTTACGGCTATGCCGATGTTCTTCTGGCCTGCACCAGCAAAAGTAAATAAGAAGACGATCGTGGACATCAATGAGGAAATCGCAAAAGATGCAAAAGATCGGTTCTCTTTTGATAACTATTCAACAGACTGGAATGATATCATCAATGATCCTTCAATAGATATTGTCGACATCTGTACCCCTAACAACAGCCATGCTGAGATAGCGATTGCAGCAGCGAAAGCTGGAAAGCATATCATATGTGAGAAACCATTATCTCTTACTGTTGAAGAGGCAAGGGCTATGAAACAGGCTTGTGATGAGAATGGGACGATCACCATGGTTGCGTTCAACTATAGAAATACTCCGGCTGTACAGCTTGCAAAGAAGTATATAGAGGAAGGGGCTATTGGTAAAATCCTTGATTTTCATAGTACTTATCTTCAGGATTGGTCAGCTGATGATTCATCACCTCTTTCCTGGAGATTTCAAAAAGAAGTATGTGGAACGGGTGCCTTGGGAGATATCGGTACTCACGTAGTTGATATGATGAGGTTCCTCGTTGGTGAGTTTGCTTCTGTGAATGCTAGGATGGCTACATATATCCCAGAACGTCCGGTACAAACTTCCCTTGTAGACAGTCTTGGGAATTCAAGGATGAATGAAGATACACCCAAAGGTAAAGTAGATGTAGATGACTACTGCTGTTTTATGGTCAATTGCGAGAATGGGGCTTTCGGCTCTATTGAGGCAACGAGAAATGCATGGGGTAGAAACAACTTTATCACTTTCGAAATTCATGGAACTAAAGGGTCAATTAGCTTTAATTATGAAAGAAGAGATGAGCTAAAAGTATGTTTTGCGGATGATAAAGCAGATCGTAGAGGATTCAGGACAGTTTATACTGGGCCAAATCATCCTTATGGTTCAGGTCTATGGCCCATTCCCGGTTTGGGAATAGGTTATACAGAGACCAAAGTTATTGAGATCTATGATTTCATAAGTTCTATCATGAAGGGTGAGAACGCTGATCCGAACTTCTCAGATGGATTACAGATTGAATTAATTGCAGATGCAGTTGTGAAATCTGCAGATACCAATGAATGGGTGGCTGTTGAGAAAGCAGATGAGTAATAACTCACTCATCTAATTATTCAATGATTGTTTTAAATAAATCAAACAATTATAGGACTGCTATAAAAGTGGTCCTATTTTTTTAACTATATAGTCCTTTAAAAAATTCAATCTTCTCAGATTAAATGATAGGATTCTTTTACACCTGATTATCGAACACCGCCCACTGTGATGGGGGATAACCGGTCTTCTTCTTGAAGAGTCGGGAGAAGTAGTACTGGCTCTCAAAAGACAGCTCATAAGCGATCTCCTTGATCGAGAGTTCACCTGTCTCCAGTAACTCCTTCGCCTTATTGATCTTCATATGCAGATAGTACTGATAGGGAGTCATCCCGGTATAGGACTTGAAGATATTGGTAAGATGTGAGGCACTGATTCCGAGTTTATCTGAGATTCCTTCGATCTCGATGTTTCCCCTTAGATTCTCTGCAAAGATAAACTTCGCTTTCTCAATGAACTTCCCAGTATGATTATGCTGAACGCTCTGACGGGAGTAGCCGAGGATATCAGCAATGAGCATCATGATAGATGCACCGAGACGCAGCTGAAAGCCCGGTCTCTGAAGTCTTACCCGCTCGAAGAGCTCCTGATAGGTGGAGAGGATCGTATCATGAAGCCCTATATGAAAGACCGGTCTATCAGGAGAGATAACTCCGTTCATCACTAGATCATCTGGGAATTTCCCGATGCAACCTACCCAGTACTCATTCCATCCTACCTTGAAATCAGGTCTGTACGAGTGTTGCACACCTGGGAAGAGAAACAGGATCGTTCCAGGTGTCACCTGATAACTCTTCCCTTTTGATTCGAAAGTACCCGACCCCTTTGTGATATAGATTATCTGATACTCTTTTAGGGTCCTACCAGTGGAGACCTGCTTGAAGGTACGAGGATGCCTCTCCTTCTGAGGTGGATAACTCTCATAGGGTTTGATCTCGGTAGATCCGATATCTGTACAGACGATCTGCCATTTCAGGTCGTCATCACTGTAGGTCAGATATTCGAAGAAGTTCTCTTGTGGCATAGAACGATTGTACCCCGAATTTACTTTTTGCGCATCTTATAGTTTGCACATCATCAATAAATGTCCATCTCTTCTCAGGTTTTGGGCATTCTTAAGGAACAGATTCAATCCTATACTTTTTATCATAACAGGCAAGTTAAGAAAGAATTCATATGAGCAGGACATCATGAGGAGAGATAAGAACATGAGAGAGCAGACAGGAAAGAAGACAAAGATCGGACTCTTCGGGATTGGACTCAATACCTATTGGGATCAGTTCAAAGGACTGAAGGAACGACTCATCGGGTATCAGGGCTATATTAGCGAGAGAGTCTCTGACCTTGGAGCTGAAGTCATTGATGCAGGTCTTGTAGACACCCCTGAGGCCGCAAGAGAGGCTGGAAAGTTCTTCAGAGAACAGAATGTCGAAGCTATATTTCTCTACATCTCGACCTATGCACTATCCCATACGGTTCTCCCTGTTGTTCAGAAAGTTGGGGTCCCCGTCATCATCCTCAACCTTCAGCCCGTCGCGGCAATCGATTATGAGAACTTCAACAGTCTTGGGGATCGAGGTCTTATGACTGGAGAATGGTTGGCACATTGCCAGGCCTGTTCAGTTCCTGAGATAGCCTGTGTATTCAACCAATCAGAGATCAGTTACCACCTGGTCACGGGATACCTAGAAGAGGATTATGCCTGGAAGCAGATTGAGAACTGGATCGATGCTATCACCGTACGAAGTGTACTCAATACCTGTAGGATCGGTATCCTCGGCCACTATTATGGTGGGATGCTTGATGTCTATACGGATGTGACTAGGTTATCAACAGTCTTCGGTAGCCATTTTGAGATGCTCGAGATGTGCGAACTCAACGAATATCGTGAGGCGATCACTGATGAACAGATAGAGAAAAAGATCGCACAATTCGGGAGTTCGTTCGTGATCTCCGAAGAATGTGAACTCTATGAGATCGAACGTGCAGCAAAGACTTCTTGTGCCCTCGACCTTCTTGTAGATAAGAACCAACTTGGTGGTATGGCCTATTACTATGAAGGTACAAGTGGGAACAGTTATGAGAATATTGTCACCTCGGTAATCGCAGGGAATACGTTGCTGACCTCACAACATATACCTGTTGCCGGTGAGTGCGAAGTGAAGAATACCGTAGCGATGAAGATCCTTGATACCCTAGGAGCTGGTGGATCCTTCTCTGAGCTCTATGCTATGGATTTCAATGATGATGTGGTATTATGGGGACATGATGGACCAGCCCATACGGCAATCGCTGAGGGCTCGGTGAAACTTGTACCACTACCGGTCTATCATGGGAAACCGGGTAAAGGACTCTCAATACAGATGGAAGTGAAGAACGGACCTGTCACACTTCTTGCAGTCGTACAGGGATCAGGAGGATCAACCTCCCTGTTGATAGCTGAAGGAGAATCAGTCGCAGGTCCTACATTGCAGATTGGGAATACGAATAGTCGATACCGGTTTGCGCTCTCTGCTAGGGATTTCACGGAGACCTGGTCCAAGGCCGGTCCTGCTCATCATTGTGCGATCGGTGTAGGACATTTGGCAGATACCATTGGTAAGCTATCTGAACTATTAGGAGTAACATGTATACGAGTCTGCTGAGAAGAAGAAGATTTAGAGACTTGTCTCTTAGAGGCAAGTTAGCCCTATCCATCATACTCTGTATCATCCTCCCCATCTTTATCATCGCAATGATCATCGGACAGAATCTCTCGAAAGAGGCGAGGCTCAACACCTACGATAATCAGTTGAGTCTGATGGAGAATAGCATCGATGATATAGACCTGATCTATGAACAGGTCAGTGATCTCAAGACTATCTTCCAGTTGAACTACGATATTCAGAAGATCGTGAAGGGCTCTGCCGAGGCAAAGGATTTCTACCTCGCAGCTACGAAGATACAAGACCTCACACAGACCGCAAGTTATATTCATGCGATCACCATCTCGACAGAAGAGGAGATCATCTTCCAGCATGACAAGTTCCTACTCTATGAGAAACCTGAATACTTTAGAAAAGCAGTCGCAACAGGGCTCTCTGGATTCTGGACTGAGACCTATGCCCTCGATAATGCCTTCTTCGAGAGAGATAAGAACACTCAGGTCCTGACCTATTTCTGCCTGATCAACCAGGTTCAGAATATGGATAAGACCCTTACGGTCCTCGGTATCTCAATCAAGGAGGAGTCCTTAGCTAAACTCCTCTTGAACCAATACGAGAACAGAGAAGCCCGTAATCTATTGATTCGTGGAGATGGATTGGTGCTTTCCTCTCATGATAAGCATCTTATCAATACTCAGATGAAATCGACGATAGAGTCATTCGATGGCGATAGGGGTGTCCTTATCGGTGATGATGGAGATGTCTTCTTCTACCAGAAGAGCCAAGTCATTGATGCCTACCTAGTATCTATCATCCCGGCAAGAGTATTCTCAACAGGACAGTCAGCACTCTATTTCACTATTGGACTTGCGATCTTTTTGAGTGCTCTCTTTGGGATCGTCTTCTCGATCATCCAGAACAGTTTCATCATCAGACCTCTAGGAGAGCTCCTTGAAGATATGGATAAGGTAAAAGCCGGTGATTTCTCGATACAGGAGAGATCTCACAACCAGGATGAGATCGGAACTATCACTGAAGGTTTTGATGAGATGAGAGGAACCTTGAAACAGACCATCGATGAGGTGTATCTCAGTAGGATCCATGAACAGGAGGCTCGTTATACTGCCTTACTGTCTCAGTTGAATCCCCACTTTCTCTATAATACTCTCGACTCTATCCATTGGCTTGCGATCAAGAATAGGGATTATACGGTAGGAGAGCAGATCGAGACCCTCTCTGATGTCTTCAGACATGTGTTGAGTGAAGGTCGAAACTATGTGAGTATCGATGAGGAGTTGAAGTTCGTGACTGATTATATGCTCCTGTTGAAGGCCCGACATGGGGATCGCATCAACCTTGATATCACCGTTGAAGAGGGTCTAGGAATGCAATGTATCCCCAAACTCATCATACAACCACTTGTAGAGAACTCCATACAACATGGGCTTGAATCCAAGGTTGACGGAGGTACGATATCGATCGTTATCTGCTCGCAAGGGGAAGAACTCCTGATCACTGTCAAGGATGATGGTGTAGGAGCAGATGAACATGAAGTCAGGGAGAAGATGGACTCAGGAGATGTCCTCTCCTCAGCGTTTGCACTGCGAAATATCGATAAGCGTCTGAAGCTGAGTTTTGGAGAAGAGTTTGGAATCAAGATCACGAGTGAGCTTGATAAGGGATTCCAGGTGTGTATGCATATACCTGTGAATGAAGGAGTCCAATCATGCGATTGATGATCATTGATGATGATCTACAGATTCGTGAAGGAATACGAGAGGGAATCGATTGGGAGTCCCTTGAGGTTACAGAGGTCAGGAGCTACGGGAATGCTCTCAAAGCTCTGAAGGATCTCAAGGAGTTCTCTCCTGATATCATCTTGAGTGATGTTCGTATGCCAGGTATGGATGGCCTTGAGTTTCTAGAGAAGGTCAAACGGTCTCACCCTCAGGTGAAGGTCATCATGATCAGTGCCTACTCGGATTTCGAATATCTCAAGAAGGCCCTCGAACATGGTGCTCAGGACTATGAACTTAAACCGTTGAAATTCAAGAAACTGATAAGTATCATGCATAAGACGGTAAAACTCATCAAACAGGAGCGGTTTGAATCAGCACAGCATGAAGAGCATCTGAGACAGTATAGAAAGATCCAACTTAGAAAGGTCCTTCTCGGTTTTGAACCGATGAAGAACGAAGTATTTACCTATTTCAATACTCTCATCACCCGATCAGATGATCATACCTACCTCCTTCTTACGATAAGGATCGATAGTTCGCAGGAACTCGACTTTAATAAGATCGAGGATCAGATCCTTCCAGAATTCAAGAGCATGTTACGCTTTCATCTCTATCTTGAATCAGAGAAACAACTCGTGATGATACTAAGGGTCGAGAATTCACGAGTCTCTCGAATGGAGAGACAGGTTCGAGATGGACTCAAGCTCCTGAATGAACGACTTTGCAGTGAAGATATCCGCATATCAGGGGGACTCTCAAAGCTCTTTTCGATCGAGGATATCCCGGTTGCTTATAAACACTCTTGCCGACTGCTCCAACATACCTCCTATCTTGGACCTGGTGGGCTTATGATGAAACAGGACCTGGAGTCCTCTGTTGGTAGTCATCCCTCAGAGTGGGTAGTTCTACAGGATAGCATCGTTGAGTCATTCATTCATTATGACAGGGAGCAGATGCTTGAAAGTCTATCTCTTCTCGGAAAATGGTTTGTAACCCATCATGAAACTGATCAATCAATCTATCGAAAGAGTATCATCGATTGTGAAGTGATGATCATGCATCGCAAGGGTATGAGTAGCCTCTTCGATGTGAATCGGACGACGAAGGCTCTCAAAGAACTCTACTACCTCGAAGATATCATAGAGTATGCGAAGAGACTCTTTTTAGCAGTCCTAGAGGCAGAAGTAGAGAAAGAGCGTGCACAATTGAGTATTATGACTATACAGGCCCTTGATTTTATCCACAAGCACTATAGGGAGAATATCTCAGCAGGTGATGTGGCAACTGCGATCAATAAGACTCCTAACTACTTCAGTTCTGTCTTCAAGAAGGATCTAGCTGTCTCTTTCAAGGAGTATGTGAACAGACTTCGGATTAAAGAGGCTGAACGGTTGATCAGAGAAGGTAATATATATATCTACGAGGTAGCTGACCAGGTAGGATTCAGTGATTATACCTATTTCTATCAGGTCTTCAAAAAGGTCACAGGGTATGAGCCTACGAAACTCAAGAAGGGGTGAACTTAAGGGTGCCCTTTCACAGAATGGGGTATATTGCCACTATCACTTCGAACCATCTCTCCGCAATCATATCATAATACCTGTTCGTTGGATGATTGATCTTGTTGGAGAAACACTCTTTATTGATAGATTGTGGATCTGAAGGATCAGTCAGATACTGTGTATATTGATCTACACCATGAATAGTGAAACCTCTCTCCTGATACGTAGGGACAAGCTTTTCTCTAATATAGTGGTTATATCTGAAAAGATTCTCATCATACTCGATAAGCGGGGTGATCTCTGCGATGATGATGCTGACCTTAGGATCGATCGTATAGATCATATTGACTAGTCTCTTGAGCTTTGCTGGACTCTCAGAGCAGATACCGTTGATCCCGATCATGAGTAGGATGAGATCAGGAATATCCTCTTTGATCCACCTCTTGATATTAGAAGCGATCTGATCGATTCCATATCCACCGTATCCTCGATGATGATCTGCACCGCACTTCCTAAAATCAACAACGGGTGGACTAGTGTCTTCACAGGAAGGAACACCGAATCGGTTATCAAACGGCTCTTCTGATGCTCCTACGAATTCAAAAGAGAATCCTGCTTCAGTAAGGGATCGGTAGAGAGGTGCCCGATACCCAAAGGAAAAGGGTACTTCCCATGTGAAGCTGTCAGTATATCCTACAGTGATCGAATCCCCTAAAGGCATGATCCTCAGTGATGCTCTTCTTATTTGACTATTCCCTCTTGCCTGTGGTCTCTTATTCCCAATAGACATATTCTTTGATCTCCGCTAGTTCATTCAGTAGATTTTCTGGTATCTGTATGTTCAGAGTTTTCATACCCTCACGAAACTGATTCATAGTCCTGAATCCTGCTACAGGTATCACTGGCATATCTTTGATACTCATGAGATAGTGCAACGAGAGGTCAATGAAAGAATACTCTTCTGTTTCCATGCTCCTACAAGCTCTCTCATAGATCAGGGTGTTCGTCCTATTCTCATAGATAGCAGAGATGAGAGGTGGTAGTTCAGCCCCTGCAGCCTTCCTGGTGAAGAATCCCTTTGCCAGAGACATATAGGCCATAGTATTGAGACCTTTACTCCTGTGAAATGCATAGGTATCCCTATCCATGGGAACGAAACCTTCATCAGGGAGTCCTTGATGGTTGATATCTGCAAGACTCCACATCAACTCATTCGCTACGAATCCCTTTGAACCTTTTACCTTCGCATAGATCGAAGCCTCTCGTATTCTTGGTAGTGTCCAATTCGAACATCCATAGTATCGGATCTTACCTTGAGCCACACACGTATCAAGACAGTCTATGATCCTCTCTACCGGAATGGTCCGATCATCACGGTGGAGGAGAAACAGGTCTATATGATCTGTCTGCAGGTAGGAGAGACTCTCTTCGATATCTCTTACGATCTCTTTCTCCTGCAGACGGTAGATATCCATATGCTCAAGTTCTGGATGTCCACCCTTTGTCGTGATGATCATTTCATTCCGTTTTCCAGATCGTTTCATCCATCTCCCAATGATCTTCTCACTTGGGGATTCGAGTTCTTCGACCCAGTTCCCATAGACATGGGCCGTATCGATGAGATTCCCACCGAGGTCATGGAATTCATCTAACTGTTGACTAGCGATATCCTCAGAGATATTCGAACCGAACTGTCCGGTTCCCAGACACAAAGGAGATACAAAGAGGTCTGTATGGTTCAATCGTCTGTATTGCATATCTGCATCCTTTCCTCATGTTCACTTCTGTTTTGCAGCATTTAGGCAACATATAAACTATAGTGATTATGATAGATTCTATATGGGTAGTCCTACTGGTATACAGTATAAGGATTTATCAGAGGCGAGACAGAGAAGATTACCAAGATTGTAGAAAATCTCATAAAAGTCTTGTTTTCCTATATAGTTAATCATTACGGGGGTAAAAAAACCGGAGCTATAATTAATTAAACGATTTACAAAAAGGAGAATAATATGAAAAGACGTTTTATGGTAATTCTGGCACTCCTCGTGACTGCTACAATGGCTTTTGCCGGGGGAGCTCAGGAAACAACCGATACAAGTGATGAGAAGATCGAGATGACGATCATGACTGAGATCGTGAATATTCCGGTAATGACTCCAGTGACTGAACGACTAGTTGCCGCATTTCCAGATGTTGATTTCGCAAGAAAACAGTTCAATGGTCCTGATGCAGCACAGATCATCAAGACTGCTTTCGCCGGTGGTGAAGCGATCGATTTGACTGTCTACTGGCCAAACCAGATCGGAACCTTCGTAGAAGCTGATATGGTCCTTGACCTTACCCCTTATCTGGATGCAGATCCTGCATGGAAGAACCGATGGCTCGATGGAGCTCTCGATATCGGAACTTATAACGATAAGATCTATGGTGTTCCTTCTGACTCTGTATATCCTATGTTCCTAGCGAACAAATCAATCTTTGCTGAAGCAGGTCTTGAAGTGAAAGAGCACTATACCTGGGATGAGTTTGAAGCTGTCTTAGCTCAGCTTGATGCAAACACTGATGCATTCCCTCTCTCTGTGAACATGCAATGGGGTACCTGGTTAGTACGAAATGGTCTGCTCCAGATCTGGGATGATGAAGATGAACTGAGAAGCTTTATCGCAGGAGATGTGAGTTTTCTCGACCCAAGAGTCAAAGCGATGTTCGAGAATGTCAAAGGTCTCTATGACAACAACTACCTCTACCCTGGTGAGAGTGCTCTCGTAGCGACTAGAGACCAGACTCTAGCAGCCTTCGTACAGGGGAAAGCGGCCTTACTGGCAACTGTCAACTCTCTAGCTCAGGGTGATGCCAACGCTATCGGAGATTCTTTTGAAGTAGCTGTAGTAAGCTGGCCTGCAATGAACGAGAACATGGACTATGTACTAGGTGGAGCTGCAGGATGGTTCATACCTTCAAACACCAAACAACCTGATCTCGCTGTCGATATGCTTAAGTACATCACCAGCAAAGAGTCAATACAGCTCATGGTCGATGCCGGTCTTATCGCACCTTTCAAAGAAGCCGTATCTACTGACCCTAACTATATGATGTATGGAAAGGACAGTTTCAAGGTCTTTGGAAAAGAGATCATCAACACCTCTGCGGAACTCTTCGACTATATCAACGGACAGTGTCCTGCCAACTACCTCCTCTATGGAGACCAGGCGCTCGAGGACCTCGAAGCTCTGAGATTAGAGATCGAATAGTCCTGATCACTGATCAATAGAGGTAATTCCAGCCTCACAACATTTTGTGAGGCTTGAGAATTACCTTTTTATTCTTAAGATAAACAAGGAAATCATCATGGGGAAACCTATAAAAAAACAGACCTATTCCAAACGATTGGTCTTAGTGAGTTTCATGTTCCTTCTACCGGCATTTCTGATCATGACAATCACCACGATCTTCCCGGTGTTCTGGAATATCTATCTTTCATTCCATAAATGGAATGTGAATTCTTCTGCCAAATTCGTCGGTATGAAGAACTATGCGAAGATATTCACCGACCGTGCAGCGAAATCAGCGATCCTGAATTCCTGTTATATCGGTGTTATCTCCATCATAATCTGTATCGTTCTCGGAATGCTTCTTGCTCTTCTCATCTACCGACTGGGAAAACGAGAGAGTGCTTTCTTCAGATTCATCTTCTTCTGCCCGAGTATGATGCCCATGACTGTTATAGGTCTTCTCTTCGTCTTTGTCTTTGCAGAGCAGGAGGGACTTCTCAATAATATCCTCAATTTCATTGGACTCTCTTCACAGACTCGGGGTTGGCTTGGAGGGACTGATACCGTATTAAAAAGTATCGCAGGAGTCGCAGGATGGAAGTTCAGCGGCACCTCTATGATGCTCTTTTATACAGCGATGCTAGGAATCCCCCAATCCTTCTTCGAAACTTCCAAGCTCGAAGGAGCACACTTTCTGCAGGATATCCGGTATATCATCCTGCCACTGATGAAGGCGAAGATCAAACTCGTACTCTCCCTAGCGTTCATCTGGGCCTTTGCAACCTATGATATCGTATTATCTATGACTAAGGGAGGTCCCGGAGACTACTCAACGACCGTTCCACTACGTATGATAACTGTGGGATTCACCTTCAATAAGTTTGGTTACGCGGCCGCTATGGGTGTTATCTTGACCCTTATCGTGGGATCACTTGTGATAATCACCAGATTTGTACTGAGAGGTGATACCTATGAATACTAAGAGAAGTCTCAACCTAGGGAATATCCCGGTAAGGATCGTATTGATCTTTTTAGCTAGTGTGTTCGTCTTTCCGGTGATCTTTGCATTAAATACATCGTTCAAGACTCTGAACGAGTTCTATACCAGTATCTGGGCACTTCCTGAACACCTGTTGTTCACTAACTATATTGAGGCATTCGTTACCGGACAGATCGGTGAATACTTCCTTAATAGTTTCTTTATCGCTGTGGTAACCCTCGCTTCGATACAGTTCCTAGCTCTTTCTGCTGCCTATGCATTATCAAGACTGAAGATACCTGGAAGTAATTATTTCATATTAGGACTCTTTCTGATCAATATTCTCCCAAAGGAATCGATCATCATCCCGTTATATATCACCTTGTCTAAGGCAGGGATCATGAGAATCCCTTTCATTGCGACTATGCTTGGTTATATTGGATGGTCCCTACCTGGATCGATCATCATCCTCAAGAACTTCTTCGAGACGATCCCGGCAGAACTGATCGAAGCGGCAAGGATCGATGGTTCAGGGGAGGTCTCCACCATGGTGAGGATCGTACTTCCTCTCATGAAGAGTGCAATGGCTACAGTCATGGTATTCAACTTCATCTTTGTATGGGGTGAGTTGATGTGGGCAAGGATCACCACTTTACTGACTAGTAAAGGTATTCCTCTCACCGTGGGACTTATCAACTTTCAGGATCAGTATGGTACTGATTGGCCAAGATTGACCGCTGCAGTCTGTATGGTCGTTATTCCGCTCTTCCTCTCATTCATCTTCTTGCAGAAATATTTTGTGAAAGGTCTGACTAGTGGTAGTGTCAAAGGATAGGAAAACATGCATATGAAGAATTCAAGACTCAGAGATGCTTTTAAGAACCCACCAGTATCAATACGACCAAGACCTCTATGGATGTGGAATGATACCCCAGATGAGGAATTGGTAAAGACGATCATGAGAGAGAGTCGTGACCAATCTGGCTATGGTGGATTTCATATCATCCCGTTCGGGAGATGTTCTCTCGAGTACATGAGTGAAGAGTATTTCGATATCTATGAGGTTGTCCTCAAAGAGGCGAAAGCTCTCGGAATGGGAGTCTGTCTCTATGATGAATGGGAATTCCCCAGTGGTTCAGTCGGTGGACAGATGCAGAAGATCTATCCCCAGCACTGTGCCAAACGTCTCGATAAGATAGAGACCGATGTTCTCGGACCAATCTTATACCGACAACCGGTGAATATATATCAGGCTGATGATACCCCTGCGGGTACGCTCATGAGTGTGGTAGCCATGAACAATCAGACTCTCGAGAGACGTGATATCTCAGCCTGTATCCAGGATGGATACCTCCAATGGGAGGTCCCAGAGGGGGAGTGGAAGATCATGGTCTTCATCTGCCTACTCGATGGGGATGATCTTGTGGATTATCTCGATCCTGAAGCGGTTGGGAAGTTCATTGAGTTGACTCACGATAGATACTATAAGAGATTCGCAGAATACTTCCCTCAAGTCATCGACAGCGTCTTCTATGATGAACCTGGTCTCTATCGACCTAAGGGTAGGGCCTGGACAGATAGTTTCAATAGACGTTTTGAAGATAATTTCGGTTACTCACCGGTGTTGCTCTATCCTGCTCTGTGGCATGATATAGGAGCAGAGACGGCTGCAGCGAGGAATGCTCTACTCGGTTTTCGTGCAGACCTCTATGCGAACGGGTTCCCAAAAGTATGCAATGATTGGTGTGAAGCCCATGATGTGAGACTTACCGGACATGTGGAGCAAGAGGAGGTCATCAATCCAGTGGGAATCACCGGGGATCTCATGAAATCCTTCAAATACCAGGCTATGCCCGGTGTTGATGAGATATTCTTCCCAAGAAGGGCGAGAAAGGTCTATAAGATCGTCAGCTCAAGTGCCTACAACTGGGGAAAATCCATTGTGATGAGTGAGACCTTCGGAGCTATGGGAGAGACTCTCACAATCGATCAGATGCGTTCAGAGATCCTTGAACAGTTCGTGAAGGGGGTGAATTATTTCAACCCTCATGCCATGTGGCTTGATGATGATCCTGAGAATATCCTCTTCCCCCCTGAACTCTCCTATCGAAGTAACAAGTTCGGGAATAGCCTGAAAGAACTCAACATATTGGCTGCCCGGCTCAGTTCAGTCATGCAACAGGGGTATCATGTGGCAGATATCGGGATACTCTACCCGATTCATAGTCTGCAATCGACCTATCGATTCGATAGTTATGAAGCCTATAAGGGTGGACCTGTCACAGAATACGATGATTATCAGGACATCGGAGAGATGGTATTCACCGATCTTAAAAAAGATTTTCAGTTTCTCCATCCGGAGATCCTTGATGAATGCTGTAGTGCAGAGAATGGACATCTTGAGTTCGATAATGGAAAGTTCTCTGGGACTTTCAAAGTGATTATCATACCGGGAATGAGTACTATATCCCTCTCGAATCTCAGACTGCTTCAGTCTTTCTATGAGAGCGGAGGAACGATCATCGCATCGAGAATGCTCCCTCGACATGCTGCTGAGTTCTATGGAGATGAAGAGGTGAGGGCTATCATCGATTCGATCTTCTTAAATAAGCATGGTGGGCAGATGGGTAAAGCCTATTTTATCGAGGATGGAGAGCTCACAGCATTTGCAGAGGCAATCTCTTCAGGGATCGACATCCCAGACCTTGAGTTCAGCAGAACAGAGAACGAGGGGCTTACCTATACCCATAAGAGGATTGACGGCAAAGATGTCTATCTCATCGTAAATACAGCATCTTGTTCAAATGATTGTGTGGTCTCTCTTCGGGGATGCAAAGAGGTAGAACTTTGGGATCCACAGACCGGTGATATCACATTACCTAAGCAGAGGATCATTGGGCATACCCAGACTGAAGCCCTCTTTACGGTAGGAGCTGTTGGATCAGTGATCATATTCTCTAAATAGTGTAAGGATACATACCTATGAAAAACAATACGGAAAAGCCCAATATCATATTCCTGATGGACGATCAGCATCGTCATGATGCCTTCAGTTGCATCGACGGGGTGACCAAAACACCTACTCTTGATCGACTATCGCAGGAAGGAGTTCACTTCTCCCAGACGGTCTGTCAGGCCCCGATGTGTATCGCGAGCAGGAATTCGATGATGCTTGGGCTCTATCCTAATCAGATCGATGTCCTGCGGAACGAGGAGGGTATCCCTGATGACAGACTTCCAAATCTCCCGCTCGTAGAGCACTATCGTACTGCCGGATATGAGACTGCAGGATTCGGGAAGACCCATTGGGAGATCGAATGTGGAACCAGGGGGTTCGAGACCCGTTATATCGGGGAATGTCCAGAGATCGGTGCTGTTATGATGGCTGATAAGGATCCTGAACTGAAGCGACTCTACAGTGAGGAGACGGCTGATTATGGTGCCGGTGAAGAGAACAACAACGGGTATCTCGGACGAACGAGCGGGATCGATGAGATCTGTCATCGTGATGGATGGGTGACAAGACAATGTCTTGATTATCTTGAGAGAAGGGATGATGAGAGACCACTGTTTCTCTACCTCTCATATCTCAAACCCCATGCAGGCCATAATGTACCGACCGGCTTTGAAGAGCTCTATGATGAGGATGATATTGAGATTCCTGAACAGCCTCCGTGGGGTATTGATGTATCACCTCATGCTGAAGGGAACAATCGGAATGATATGTATATCCCATTCTGGAGCGAGGCCTCCAGTGATCAATGGAAGAAGATGACTCTGCGGTATAAAGCGAACTGTACTTGGATCGATTCGATGTTCGGTAGGGTGATGGAGCTACTCAAAGAGAAAGGTCTTTTGGAGAATTCCCTGATCGTCTATCTTTCAGACCATGGTGAGATGCTCGGAGAACGTTATTACCGATTCAACAAGTACTGTCTCTATGAATCAAGTGTCAGAGTTCCCATGATCCTCTCAGGGAGCGCGCTCCCTGAACAGTTCAAAGGAACTGTGGACGAGAGGAATACCGAACTTACCGATATGTATACCACTCTCCTCACCTTCTCAGGGATCAAGGTCCCCAAGAAGAACGTGGGTGCAGACCTTCTGGATACATCATGGCAGAGAAGCGGATCCTTCTCTGCTTTACATGAACGAAAAGGAGAGGCCTCCTTCATGTGGAGGGACAAGGACTATAAGCTGATTATCTTCTTCGAACGGAAGGCAACAATTTCTGAGTATCGTGCAGATGATATCATCGGTGGAGAATTCTATGATCTGAGTAAAGATCCCCGTGAATGGAAAGATCTCTTCTCCAATGAGAACTTTGACGATATAAGAAACCAAATGACGAAGGATCTTCTGAACCATATGAGCAGTTTACCGGTATATTACCAAAAGGGGTCCCCTGATGAGTAGACCGAATATCGTGTTTATCCTCACAGACCAGATGCGTGGTCATGCAACTGGTTATGCCGGAGACCCTAATGTGAAGACCCCCTTTCTTGACGGTATGGCAGAACGTAGTGTGAATATGACCAACATGATATCAGTCTGCCCGATCTGTACCCCATACCGGGCCTGTCTGTTGACAGGACAGTATCCCCTGACTCATGGGCTTTTTATGAATGATCTCTGCCTTCCTGATAACGGGAACTCTATTGCTCAGGTGCTTAAAAGAGATGGCTATGATACAGCCTATGTTGGTAAATGGCACCTCGACGGTCATGGTAGAGATCAATTCATACCGCCAGAGCGTCATCAAGGCTTCGATTATTGGAAAGTACTCGAATGTACCCATGACTATTGGGAGTCAGATTATTATGCGAATGACTCTGATGAGAGAAGGCGATGGGAGGGCTATGATGCTTTCGCCCAAACAGCAGATGCGCTTGATTGGCTCAGAGGTCGTAAGGATATTAATAGACCCTTCATCCTCTTCCTCTCTTTAGGAACTCCCCATAATCCCTATGATACCGCCCCCAAAGAGTATCTTGATCTCTACGACAAGGAATCCTTTATCCTGAGGGATAATGTTGATCCAGGTCTTGATACGAACTGCAGGGATGAGCTCCATGGCTATTATGCCCATATCAGTGCCTTGGATGATTGTGTTGCCAGAGTGGAAGAGGTATTAAGGGCAGAAGATCTCAAAGAGGATACCTATCTTATCTTCACCTCTGATCATGGGGATTCTATAGAATCACAATGCGATCCTGATACTCCCTGGATCAATAAACAACGACCCTATGAGGAGTCGATCCTCGTCCCGTTTCTGATCGAAGGACCTGGACTAGAACCACGAATGGAAGATGCTTTGATTGCTTCACCTGACCTTATGCCGACTCTTCTAGGGATATGTGGTAAAGAGGTCCCTGACACCGTGGAAGGGATCGATTATAGTCGTCTTATCAAGCAAGAAGAGAATATTGGTCGTGATGCGGTCCTGCTTGCCGGTTACTCTCCATTTGCCGACTGGTGTTTCGAGCGAGGAGGACGAGAGTATCGAGGGATCAGGACCCAAAGGTATACCTATGTGAGGGAACTGAAAGGTCCTTGGCTACTCTTTGATAACAGGGAAGATCCTTTCCAATTGAACAATCTTATCGACGTGCCTGAAGCTAGTACTTTATTGAAACGACTAGATGAACGTCTGGATCAGGAATTAGGAGAACTGGGTGATGGGTTCCTATCTTCAGCGGAACTGCTGAGCAGATGGGATTATCAAGTAGATGATAAAGGAGCGATCCCATTTTGAAAGTTTGAAATAACAGGTTATGTCCATCATCTGTGTGGTTTTGCATATTCCTTTGTGAAGGATCCGATCTTATAATTTTAACAATGCTATAATGTAGGTGAAGAGCTTTAAGAGAGAAATAGTGAGGATATATAGATGAATGGAGACAATGGTAGGGTGAGATTCTCCTCTCAACCGATCTATCATATATTGCAGTATGCGACACTCCTAATCAATATCTTTTTCTGTTTCATTGTTTTGGCCCTTCTATATTCAAGGATCACTACCTTCACTCATCAATATGATTGGGATCTTGATTTCAAGATCCTCATTGGGATCAACACCCTGCTCATCCTTCTTGAGAGGGTGTTCACCACAAAGAAATATCTGGTCTGGATCATCCTCTTCCGAGCCGTAGTGATCACCCTTACAATCGTACCCTATCCCGATAGTGTTTTCATTGACAGTTTTCTCGTCACCGGATTATATCTGAGCCTGATCTCTATATTCAAAGTATCCTATACTCCGGTGATCACCCTCATATACGGGATACTCTATCTGACTGTGAAGATCATCCCTGCTTATCATCATTTTGGAATACTGCTTGGGTATGCTGATATCCTCATGTTCATCTGTTTTTATGGGTCCTTCTCGGTTCTCCATTATCTTGCCCGTTATGGGGTATCACAACATCTGGAGACACAGAACGTGTTTGAAACCCTCGTGAATACAATTGAACAGCTTACTGCTGAGAGCTCACACTTTCTTAAATATGCGGCAGATGCTGAAGAGTCTTCAAGCATTGATGAGAGGAAACGAATCACTCGTGAGCTCCATGATATCATTGGGAAGACGTTCACCGATATCATCATGATGATGGAGGCGAATGACCGAAACCCTCCTGATGATCCTGATGAACTCCGCGAGATCTTCAAGTGGGTTGGGGAGCAGAGTCGGTATGGACTCTATGAGATCAGGAAGGTTCTCTATGACCTGCGATCATCTATCAAGGAAGAACCTATCAGACTCTCCTCGATCAGTGATCTTGCCGGTCCGTTTAGCAGTTCGACTCATGTCGAGGTGAATATCGTCTGGGCCAATGCTCGAAACAGTTACGGTCTTCTCATCGATAAAGTGATCTACTATATCATACAGGAATCACTGGTCAATGCATTACGGCATGGAAAGGCAAAGGCTATACAGATAAGTTTCTGGGAATCAGAGGATCTGATTACGGTGACAATCCAGGATAATGGGATGAAGACTCTTAAGAGCGGCCATAAAGGGCTTGGACAGACGAGTATGGAGGAGCGACTTGCCAAAGTAGATGGATATATTCGATTCCAGAGGAACCAGCAGGGATATCAGGTAAGGGTAGAGATCCCTTTGAATCAGGAGGCAAAGCATGAATAGACATAGAGTATTGATTGTTGATGATCAGCAGCTTTTTGCAGAGACCTTAAAGCGGGCTCTGGTTTTCGAGGAGTTCACACGTGTTGCCTATGAGACTTCAGCCTCAGAACCTGAAATCATGAAGATGGTAGGAGAGTTCAGACCTGGGGTCATTCTTATGGATATCCATCTCAAGCATCTAGATGGTTTTACTATCTCCGAGAAGATTCTCAAACTGTACCCTGATATCATCATCCTGATGTTGACCGCCTTCGGATACGATGATTATGTACAGAAGGCGATGAATATCGGTGCATCAGGGATCCTCCTCAAAGATGTGAGTATGGATGAGCTCACTAGGGCCATCACGAATGCTTCAAAGGATAACTTCATCATCTCCAAGATCACTTCGAAGGGGGGTGGTTCAAAAAGGTCGAAGAAACGCCCTAAATGGGTGGATCATCTCAGTCAGCGTGATATCCATATCCTCAGGCTCATATCCCAAGGATACTCGAATGATGAGATAGCTAAAGAGATGAATCTTGGGAAACAGACGGTTAAGAATTATATAAGTAGGATCTATGGTGAAATGAAGGTCAATAATCGTTTCCAGGCAATCCGAACGATCCTCGAAGTCTTTCCTGAGTACAGTTCTCATCAGAATCTTATCTGAAGAGTACTAAAGTACTCTTCAGGAGTACTTTGATAAGCCCACGGATGGGATTCTATCCCCTATACTCGAAATCACCTACGGGAATACATTAAAAAGAGGAAAATTATGAAAAGAGTAATCGTTATGGTACTGGCAGTACTGTTGGCAATGACTCCACTGTTTGCTGGAGGGCAGGCAGAAGCAGATGAGAATAAGAAGACGGAACTGGTGTTCCTTCATTACATGTTAGATAAAGAGGTCGGGGCTTTACCTGAACTTATTGAAGAGTTCGAGGCTAAGAACCCCGGTATCACGGTAGCTGTAGAAGGTATCGGTGTCGACCGATACACTGATGTCTATAAGACACGTCTTGTTGCTGGACAACAGCTCGATGCATTCTTCGTCATGACTGCAGATTTGAAGGACTTTGCAGATGCAGGTCGACTTGCAGTTCTTGATGATACTGTAGCAGCTCAAAATATGCTCCCTGCAGTACTTGATTCAGGAACCGTGGATGGGAATGTCTATGCACTGAGTTCTGCAGGAAACGGTCTGGGAATGTTCGTTAATACTAAGATTCTTGAAGAGTGCGGAGTGGATTCGATCCCCCTGAACTGGGATGAGTTCCTCGCGGCTTCTGAGAAGGTAAAAAACCACGGCTACCTTCCCTGGATCATGGGTAATAAATCAAGGACATGGTCTGCCTACCATTCTTTCGAGAATAACATGTTCGCAGAGAATCTTCCAACCAGTGATCTTGAGAAACGAGTCATGAATGACGAAGTATCAATCTCTGAGATCTGGCTTCCACAGATGGAGAAGATCCAGACGCTCATCGATCGTGGATATATCAACCCCGAAGAATCAGCTTCGATTACCTGGAACGATGAGGGATTCACCCAGTTCGTCAATAGTGAAGGTGCTTTCATGTACGGTATCGCATCCCATATCCAGTTACTTTCAGATGCAGCACCAGAAGGATTTGAGTTCGTATTCGTTGCATCCCCTATCCAGGATGCCCCACTTCCTCCACAGGCTCATATGCTTGTTGACCGATTCATCGGAGTCAATGATGCATCAGAGCACAAAGAAGAGGCTATCAAGTTCGTTGAGTTCCTCTTTGAGAAAGAGAATCTCGGAAGACTCGCACTCTCATGGGGAACCTATACCACGCTTCAGGGGGGTATCAGTTCAGATAATCCTATCGGAAGCGAATTCGCTCAGACGATCGCTGACGGGAACGTTTTCCTATGGCCTCAGTTCAGGAATGTCTGTCTCAATGACTGGAGAGATAACCTGAGCAAGCTCATCATCGGGGTTACAACTCCACAAGAGATGGCTGTTGAGTTTGGAGAGTACTACAAGCGGAAACTACTTCTCAACCAGTAATCAGAGTCAATGAATACATGATCGGCTGAAGAGTGATTTTCAGCCGATTCGTATCTATTAGGAGTATAATCACCATGGAAATAGAATCCATACCTAAACGCAAGATCAAGACTACATATGATGGTTTCTACGTCTTTTTGCTCATGTTGTTGCCAGCTCTGGTCATCTATGTAATCTTCTTTCTCTTACCGGTTATCGGGAGTTTCGGGTATTCCTTCACGAATTTCAACGGGATCAATATGAACTACAAGTTCGTAGGTTTGAGAAATTACCGGATGATGATCACAGATCCACAGTTCATCCAGAGTCTGATCAATACATTCGTATTCTCGATCCTTGTGATCCTGATACAGAATATCCTCGGATTTCTTGTTGCGATGTTGCTACATGAGAAGCTGAAGTACGGTGCTCTTTATACAGCACTACTGTTTCTCCCCTCATTGATCCCTGGTGTAGTCGTAGCGTATCTCTGGACCTATATGTATTCGATGGGTGGTTTTTTTAATACCCTCCTGGAGAGTGTTGGGTTGGACCAGCTTGTCCAACCTTGGCTAGGACAGGTGAATACTGCCATGTATGCGGTTATCATTGCTCATGTTTGGCGTTTTATAGGGCGGGCATCCCTGCTATTCACTGCAAATCTGGCAACTATTCCATCAAGTATGAAAGAGGCTGCTATGATAGATGGTGCCGGTTGGTGGAGGAGACTGACACATATCATCCTTCCTATGATGGCACCGTCATTCTCAGTTAATGTGATCACTTCGTTCATGGGTTCTTTGAAAGTGTTTGATATCATCTATGGTATGACCGATGGAGGTCCCGCAGGAGTAACAGAGACTCTTGGTACCTACATCATCAAACTCGTGAGACAGGGCTATAACGGGTATGCGGCTGCAGGTTCAGTACTTCTGGTAATCTGCATTCTTATCGTTAACAGATCGCTCGTATTCGGGTTCGGTCAATGGGAGAAGAGAGTCTGATGGCAGCAAAGAGAAAAACCCTGGGAATAGAGATCCTTATGATCATCTTTACTGTGATCATGATCTACCCATTATTCAATCTAGTGAACATCTCATTGAAGACTACGAACGAGATGATCAGTAACCCCCTTGGAATAACGACTTCGATTCATCTTGAGAACTTCAAATTGGCCTTTGAGAGAATGGACTATGTTGTCGCAACCTACAATAGTATATTTGTCACAACTATTGCTGTTCTTATAGGTATCATTTCTTATACCATGGCAGGATATGCAATCTGTAGAGCAAAACAACATAGATGGGTCTTCTCTAGCATTCTCGTCCTGTTCGTAGTCGGAATGACCCTGCCTCCTCAGTCTGTCGTAACGACTATAGTACCCTGGTTGACCTCAATGGGTATAAACAATACCAGATTCGGACTCGTACTGGTATTCGTCGGGGCTTTCGCATCCTATGGGATCTTCTTGATCTCACAATTCATGAAGACTGTACCGATAGAGCTCGAAGAGTCTGCGATCATTGATGGTGCGAGTCCATTCATGGTCTACTGGAAGATTGCTATTCCGATCCTCAATCCAGCGATCGTCACCCTCGTGACGCTCAATACCGTTGATACCTGGAATAACCTCCTATTCCCACTTATCATCCTACAGGGAGTAGCGAAGAGGACTATACCTCTTGCGATCATCTTCGCAAAAGGTGAATTCGTGACCTACTGGAATGAGTTCTTTGCAGGATTGCTGCTTACCCTCATCCCCATCCTGATATTCTTCATCATCGCACAGAAGAAGATGATCACGAACCTGACCTCAGGAGCTTTGAAGTTCTGATGGTTAAAGAACGTCCTTTCGAAGGGAATTTCATCTGGAGGGATCAAGAGAAGAGATTCTCGGATGAGACAGAGATCCTATATTTCAGGAAACAGATTCTCTTCGAAACAGGTTTCGAACGTTGTGTCGTGAGAATATCGGCAGACAGCAGATACCGTCTCTACGTAAATGGTAAGATGGTACTCTTCGGTCCCTGTAAGGGATCAGACTTCCGCTGGTACTTTGAGACTCTTGAAATATCTGAATACCTGAATGATGGGATCAATCAGATTGCGGTTAAGGTTCTCCATTACCCGATAAGTGGTGAGAATCTCTCAATATTCCGTTCGCCCTATGGTATGCTCATCTTCGAGGCAACCTGCTATGATGACCAGGATGAGCTTATTGGGACTGTCATCAGTGATGAGTCCTGGCTCTGTCGGATGGATGAATCGATCTCCTTCAAGGCTGGTGAGTACAATACCATGTTCCTCGGTGGTACTGAACAGGTCGACGGTACCTGTCGTCCGTTCGGCTGGAAAGAGCTCGGCTATGACGATTCTCAGTGGGAATCCTGTTGTATCTATGATCTTGTTGATACTACGACCGGCGTCCTCGAACCCTGGCAGCTTTATCCACGTGAGATCCCGATTCTCTATGAAAGAGAACAGACTTTCAAGAAGATCGTGGCATCTCGAGGGGATATCCTCTCTGGAACCTCGATAGAAGCGATAATCGATACCGAATGTGATCCCGGCTGCCTGATCCCGGCAGGGACCCGATTGACCATCGAGATAGATGCCGGTGAATTGACTACTGGATTCCCGGTCTTCACATTCTCCGGTGGAGAAGGGACGATTGTCGAGATCCTCTATGCAGAGTGCTATGAGCATGAACCGATCGAAGTTCCCTGGGAACGTGATAAGGGCATACGAGATGATGCAGAAGAGGGTTCTCTCTATGGAGACTCAGCACGATATGAACTTGCAGGAGTAGGGACCAAAGAAGATCCGGAAGTCTATGAACCTTTCTGGTTCAAGACCTTCAGGTTCATACGGGTATCACTCACTGTGGGAGATGATTCCTGCCTATTCCGTAATATCTCCTATCGGGAGACCGGCTATCCGCTGGAAGTCAAAGCAGATTTCAATTCCTCAGATAACGATCTCAATTCCATGTGGGATATCAGCCTCAGGACCCTGAGGCGATGCATGCATGAGAGCTATGAGGATTGTCCCTATTATGAACAGTTCCAATATACTATGGATACCTATTTGCAGATGCTCTTCACCTATCAGATCTCAGGCGATGATCGTCTGGCACGTAAGGCCATCCATGACTATCACTGCTCTCAGATACCTCAAGGACTGCTTCAGAGCAGATTCCCTTCGATAGAATCTCAGATAATTCCAGGATTCAATATCTATTGGATCCTTATGGTCTTTGATCACTATCTCTACTTCAGGGATGAGCATCTGGTAAAGCGTTACCTCCCCACGATCGATTCGGTACTTGGATGGTTCGATAGACAACTCAATGAAGATGGTCTGGTGGATAATATACCAAGCCAGTACTGGCAATTTGTCGACTGGGTAGACCAATGGAGAGCTGGTCGGGGTGTTCCGACTGCTGCTTCTGATGGTCCACTGACTGTGACAAACCTACTCTATGCTGTGGGGCTCCAGAGGGCAGCAGAGTTATGCACAGTTCTAGGACGTATTGGGACGGCACATGAGTATGAAAAGCGGTCGGAGAGATTGCTTGATATTATTAGGAGCACCTGTTGGTCTACTGAGCGTAATCTTTTTAGTGACGGCCCAGGATCACACTATTTTAGTCAGCATACCCAGATCTGGGCAATCCTATCAGGAACCATCACAGGAAAGGGTGGTGCAGAGCTGATGCGAAAGACCATTCATGACGATTCTCTTTCACAAGTTTCCTATTCAATGGCGTTCTTTCTTATGCGGTCTCTATCTTTAGCTGGTATCTATGGAGAGAATGAAGATCCATGGAGAGGGTGGAAGAGGATGATTGAAATGAATCTCACGACCTGGAACGAGGACCCTGTGACTCAGAGAAGTGATTGTCATGCCTGGGGAGCGATACCCCTGTATGAATTTACCGCTGAACTCCTAGGTGTGAGACCTGAGAGTATCACTTCAGACAGAATCCTTATTGTACCACAAAGAACTTCTGTGAAGGAGATTCAAGGTTCAGTGGTAACTAGAGGGGGTACGCTCTATGTGAATATGAGAGAAAAGAATGGACAGTCTATTTTGACGATTAAAAATCCTGATAAGTTGGAACTCATCATAACGCTCCCAAACGGCAAACGATTTGAAAAGAACTGTATACGGATGAAGATAGCTATGGAGGCATGACAATGCAGAAGAATATCTTATTGATCTTCACAGATCAACAACGTTTCGATACGATTGCAGCTCACGGGAATCCCGTGATTAAGACACCAGCCCTAGACTCAATGGTAAGGAATGGAGTCTCTTTTAAGAGAGCCTATTCTCCCTGTCCAGTCTGTATCCCTGCACGGTATGCGATGCACACTGGACTCATGCCTCATGAGACCGACTGTGTATATAATGACATCATGCCCGAAGGAAACAGAAGTTTCATGGAGATTCTTTCAGATCATGGGTATCAGACTCACGGGGTGGGGAAGATGCATTTCACCTTCGAGGGGGAGGATAACTCGATCCTCTGGGGCTTTGACTCAAGAGATGTCAGTGAGGAACTTGGATCACCTGATGACTATTCACATTATCTAGAAGAGAATTCCTATAGTCATGTCCATGATCCTCATGGGATTCGTGGTGACATGTACTATACCCCGCAACCTTCACAACTACCGGCAAAGCTTCATAACTCCTCCTGGGTCGTTGATAAGAGTATAGATTTTCTCGATAGAAGGGATAGGAAGTCTCCCTTCATGCTTATGACGAGTTTCATAAAACCTCATCCACCATTCGAGACTCCGACACCCTGGAATAAACTCTATCGAGGGCCTGAGATGCCTCTTCCTAAACATCCTATAACAGCTGAGAAACTGACAACCTATTGGAATGACTTCCAGAACCGATACAAGTATTTCGATCGGGGTATATCAGAACATGCAGTTCGAACGATGAAGGCAGCCTACTATTCTACAATCTCATTTATCGATTACCAGATCGGCAGACTCCTCGAATATCTCAAAGAACAGAAGCTCTATGATAATACCTTGATCCTTTTCTCCTCGGACCATGGGGAGTTGCTTGGAGATTATGACTGTGTCGGGAAACGATGCTTTCTCGATTCTGCTTCTCGAATCCCTATGCTCATGGTTCATCCCGATCTACCGAAGGGCTGTTCTACAGAAAAACCGGTATCACTGATGGATGTTCTTCCCACGATGCTGCAGTTTGCAGAAATTACGGATGAACAGGACTTCTGTGGAGAGAGCTTGAAAGATATCTATGAAAATGAAATTGATAGAAAAATCATTTACGGTCAATATCACCATTTCGATAAGGCCCTCTATATGGCTGTATCGAAAGAGTTCAAGTATATATACTCCGTACCGGACAGGAAAGAGTGGCTCTTCGATCTGAAGACAGATCCCGGAGAGACCCATAACAAGGCGGGGAATCCTTTCTATACGAAACATACGAAAGCTATGAGAGATGCTCTAATCTCCTTCTATCAGAGTGAAGGATACAATGAACCCTTCGACTGCGATGGCTTTAAAGAGTACGCAAAACCTTCGGTTCCACAGGAACTTGATGAACTCCTACTCTTTCAGGATGTGGAGAAGAGTCTGCCGAATATTCCAGGATATGAACGGAATCATGAAGTGGAATTGAGCAGGTTACTGCAGGACAGTTTTTAAGAAAGGCCATAAAATCCATAAGAATATGTAGGAAATATGTATTTCCACAGTTATTCATAACTCATTAACCCATCTTTTACATATTTAACAAACAGTTAATATATGTTTACATCCGCTTTACGTCTAGTTTACCTAACAACTCTTTTTATTGTCTAGATTTATCAGATAGAAAATCAAAACCAGATATGAATGGAGATAACAATGAGAGTAAAACAGAGATATATCCTACTGACGACTATGATAATGTTCGCGCTTTCTTCAGCAGTATGTTTTGCAGGTGGAAAACAGGAAGAAGAGCCACCAACAAGACCACAAGTTGAGAAACAGGTTTCAGGAGAGAACCTGCCTGAACCTGCAGAAGAGGCAATGATCCTCATGAAGGTTCAGAGCCTGGTTATGATCCCTGATAAGGACGCTGATGTTGCTCTGACCTCTGAACAGGCTGAGAAGATCATCGTGATCCTTGAAGACTGGAAGAGTGAGATCCAGAAAGATCTCAACGCTGATATCAGCTCTTATGCTTCAAAGGTCTCAAAGGTCCTGACAGCTGAACAGAATGAACTCAATATGCAGATGCAGGGTCCACCAGCAGGAGAAAAGGGAGAAAGACCTCAAGGGAAGAGTGTTGAGAGACCAGAAGGAAATAGCGCTGAAAGACCTCAGATGTTAGATCCTGTTGAGCTTCTATCACAGTTGATAGATGGATTAGAAGAGATAAAGTAAGGAAGTAAGCTATGTCAATCAATAGTATAAGCGGTTGTATCGGTTGTGGGACATGTGTTCAGAGCTGCCCCACTGACGTGATACGACTTAACGAGAAGACAGGAAAGGCGGTGATAGCCTATCCGGCTGACTGCCAGATCTGTCACTTATGTAGGATGTACTGTCCAGTCGATGCAATAACGATCGCTCCTGAGAAGTCCATTCCAGTAGTAATATCATGGGGGTAGAGAATATGGAAACAAAAAAAAGGACACCGTATCTTCTGATCGGGGCATTGTTCTATCTAGTCATACCTTTTCTCTATCTGTTTCTTGCAGATTTTCCAGAAAGGACGACCTTGAAAGATGGCATCTCATTTCTCACGATCGGCGCCTTCTTTCTGATGCTTGGTCAGTTCTACCTGACACGTATTAACAAGGTGACCCTCAAGGGAAACAAGTTCACAAAAGTAATCGGGAAGCATAAGGTTATCGGGTATGTTTTCATACCTGTCCTCATGCTTCATCCGTTTCTCGTCGTAGTACCACGATATTTCGAGGCAGGGGTGACCCCCTACGATGCCTTCATGACTATGATAACGACTTTTCAAAGTTCAGGGATCATTATCGGACTCATCGCCATGGCATTGATGGTCCTCCTGGGGATCACGTCGATGCTCAGAAAGAGGATGAAGATCTCCTACAGAGCATGGAGACTCTCTCACGGGCTCCTTTCGATCATCTTCGTGATACTCGCTACCTGGCATGCGATCGATCTTGGCAGACATACGGATGTGATCATGTCTACCTATATGATCATCATGGCAGCAACCGGGATATTCTTCCTGCTTCGGCTCTATTTTCTTCAGCCACAGCTGAAGGGAGGGAACAATGAGTAATAAAGAGAAACAAGATAAAGAGAAGAGGGGGCTGTCGAGAAGACAGTTCCTCGGGCTTGCCGGTGGTGTAGTAGGGGCAGCAGCACTTACCACCATAGGTATGAAGGTTCAGTGGAACACGAACGAACGTGAGATCGACCTAGAGAATTTCTCGTCTTCAATAGCAGAGACAGATATCCTCGTCATCGGTGGAGGAATGGCTGGACTCTTCGCAGCAGTCAAGGGACATGATGCAGGAGCAAAGGTCCTCATGGTCTCGAAAGGTCGTCTCGGTTCATCCGGTCAGACCCCTTTCGCAAAGGGTATCTTTGCTTATGATGCCGCAAAAGAGAGTATGAGCCTTGATGAGTTTACCGATACTGTCACAGCTTCAGCAATCAATACGAATAATCCAGTCTATACGAGACAGATGGCAGAACATTCACTGGAAAGAGTCAATGATTTGAAAGAGTGGGGATTCTTTGATTCACCTCTCTACAATAAAGCATTCTCCAAGCCGATCGATGAACGGAATATCCCAGTAATGGAGAGGATCATGATCACTCACCTGATCAAGGAGAATGGCAAGATAGCCGGAGCTGCAGGCTTCAGTCTCGATGAGACGAAGATCCACATCTTCAAGGCAAAATCAGTAGTCCTGTGTACCGGAGCAGGTGGTTTCAAACCTAATGGTTTCCCCATCTGTGATCTGACCCATGACGGTACCGTCATGGCCTATGAGATCGGTGCGAAGGTTACGGGAAAAGAGTGGAATGATGGCCATTCAGGCTCAATGGATAATCCTGCTGCCTGTTATGACGGCTGGCATGGTATGTTCGATATGGCTCCGAGTACTAACACTATCGATGTTCATCATGATCTGGGTATGGAAGGTAACTATTCGGCCTATGTATTGGGTAATCCCGTATCAAGTGGCCCTGGTTCTGTTTCAGCTGAAGGTGGACCCTATGTTCCTGACGGGTTTGACCGAGAGATGGAAGAAAGCGGTGCTCCGAGTGGTGCACCTAGTGGAGAGGACGACGGAGAGAGACCTAGTGGTCCACCTCCAGGTGAAGATGGAGGACCTCCCAGTGGAGATGAGGGTGGTGCTCCGGGTATGGCAGCAAGTGCCTCCTCCGGTGGTGCCTCTGCCGGTATGGCGATCCATAAGTCAGAGGGACTCGTTCCGATCAATGAGAAGGGTGAATCCAATATACCTGGGCTCTATGCAGCCGGTGATGCGCTAGGTTCTTATATGGCTGGAGGAATCTATACACAAATCGGTTCTTCTCTTGCAGGATCTGCAGTCCAGGGTGCTATCGTATCTGAGGCAGCTGCAGAATATGTGAAGGGGATAAGTCAACCGAGTATATCTACGAGCACGATCAGCAGTATAAAAGAATCGATGCTCGCTCCCTTGAATAGAGATTCTGGATATGGTCCTGCGTGGGTGACTCAGACACTACAGGGGATCATGATCCCGAACTTCATCCTCTATATCAAGAAGGAGAATCTGATGCAGGCGGCTCTTGCCTATATAGAAGAACTTCGTGATCACCACTTACCGATGCTAAGGGCTGCGAACCTCCATGAACTGAGACTCGCACATGAGACAGCCAATATGATCGTGAGTGCTGAGATGAAGTTGAGAGCCTCTCTGATGCGTACTGAAAGTAGATGCAGTCATTATCGGTTAGACTATCCGGATGTAGATTATAAGAACTGGCAGGCATGGATCAATATCTATAAAGGTACGGATGGACAGATGAGACTAGAGAAGCAGCTCTTTGATGCTTGGCCTGCTCAATAGGAAGAGAAGATGAAAGAGAATCATGATGTGATGCCGTTACTTGCACACTTGACCGAACTCAGGCGCTGTGTGGTCATATCGATCATTGCGCTCATTGCAGGGTTCGCTATCTCGTTGAGTCTCTACGATTACATCATAGACTTTCTTTTTGAACCCCTGATGGGGTTGGTCTCAGAAGGGGATGATATCCTCTATGTGACTACCTTCGCAGAGGGCTTCCTTGTACGAATGAAGATCTCGGCATTAGCCGGTTTCATCATCTCGAGCCCGGTACATCTGGTGAACTTTTTAGCGTTCATATTCCCGGGTCTCCTGAAGAAGGAGAAGAGGATAATCATCATCACGATGGTTGTCAGTTTCATCTTCATCGTAGCAAGTTTCTTCTATAGCTATTACAGCATCATCCCCGTCTCGATCACATTTTTGACGAGTAAGGGATTCATTCCCGAGAATACGGGGATGCTGCTGAATTTTGGAGATAATATCTTCTATATTCTGCAGTTCATGTTGATGGCCCTCGTGGTTTTTCAGCTACCAATAGTCCTCGAGATGCTGCTCATGCTCAATACGGTGAAACGGAAGACCCTGTTGTTGGCAGGACGATATGTGATCGTGCTGTTCTTCTTCATAGCGGCTATCATCACCCCTCCTGATTTCGTCACACAGGTGGGCCTGGCGTTACCGATGACCGGTCTTTACTTCCTTACCATACTTGTGGCGAAGATCTTTAAATTTGGAGAAGAGTGATGTTCGATTTCGGTATATCAGAGACTATAACATTAGTGATCGTGATCCTTGTACTGATCAATCCGAAAGAGCTTCCTGCTATCGTCAGGAAGATCGGGCAGATCTATGGACAGATCATGAAACAGATCAATGCGGTAAAGAGGACCTACAGCGACTTTGAGAAAGAGGTCGATACAGTAGCCAAAGAGATAGAGATCAAAGGCTCGGATTCCAGTGTGAGATCTGGTATGAAGAGTGATTTGATCAAAAACGGTACGAAGAGACGTATCAAAGGAGTCGTAAGATGATCGGTACACCAGAGATTATTATTATCAGTGGAGTAGTTATCCTGTTATTCGGGGCATCAGCTCTCCCTAAGTTCGCACGGAGCATCGGAAAAGCTCGTAAAGAGTTCGAGATGGGGATGAAAGAGGCCAAGGATATCAAGTCAGAGGCCGAGGCTGAGAAAAAAGTAAATTAGTCTTGTTCTAAGATTGGACTTACCCTTTTTCACTTACAGAAAACTCTTTAGAAAGCTAGAAAGGCCAAAGTTCTCCGTTCATAATAGTACTGCATAGATGCAGATTGCGTGAATCCTGTTGCGAACGGGGAACAACCTTCACTAATGGGATCTCTCACTATTTAATCGCTATGCTCTGTAAGCTACATAATACTCGATTCTATGATATTATGTTACGACGAACAGGTCAGGAGGCTTTAAGATGAAATGCATCGGATTGATAGGTGGGATGAGCCCGGAGTCGACAGTAGAATACTACCGATTGCTCAATGAGAGAATCAAAGAGGAACTAGGAGGATTGCATTCAGCAAAGATACTCCTGTATTCAGTTGATTTCGGAGAGATCGAAGTGCTCCAGCATCAGGGCGATTGGGACTCCCTTACCTCTATCATGGTAGAGTCTGCGAAGAACCTTGAACAGGCAGGCGCTGAGATGATCCTCATCTGTACCAATACGATGCATAAGATGGCAGACGAGGTAGCTGAGGCTATCAACGTTCCGTTCCTCCATATTGCAGATGCTGCAGCTTTTGAGATACAACGACAGAATAAGAGAAAAGTAGGTCTTCTTGGGACGAGATTCACCATGGAACAGGACTTCTATAAGGGGAGACTGAAAAACACTCATGGGATAGAGGTCCTCATCCCAAACGATGAAGATAGGGAAATCGTCCATAACACCATTTATGGGGAACTCTGTAATGGCATCCTCAAAGAATCTTCACGAAATGAGTTCAAACGTATCATTGAACAGATGGCAGCTGCAGGAGCAGAAGGGGTCGTTCTTGGATGTACGGAGATCCCGCTCCTTATCAAAGCTGAGGACGTGAGTATCCCGGTATTCGACACTACATTGTTACATGCTGAATATGCTGCAAAAAAAGCTCTGAATTAAGAACCCATAATAAAGTTGTTACTTTACCTGGTAGTCTCTGAAGGCTATCCGGGTCAGGAAGTTCATATGTAAGAAGATGAAAGTGACCTTACCCTCCATCCACATAGTTTCCACAAGAGCGGTATCTTCTTTCCGGGTGAATGAGAACCTATTACTCATCTTCTTCATATAGAAGGGGAGATTGGTAAAGGAATAGTTCAATTGAAGGGGAAACCCTTCCTGAGTGATGAACACCTCTCCGGCTGTTTTTGCCCCACTCTCATAGGTATGGGTGAAGGAATAAACAAGACAACTCTCTCCATCGATCTGAACCGTCTTACCGGTATTAACGGGGCGGACCCTTTGAGCCTCGTTAGGATCTAATACTAAGGTATCCACCCCTTCGAAGTATCCACCCGGGGGGCCATTTTGCATAGCACTATCTCTTTTCTTGAGCTCTTTCTCAGTTGCGGGGTGACCATCCTTGATAGCTTCGATCATTTCCCAATCATCTTCTTCACCACCAGGTGGCAGGATGAATTTCATCTCCCAAAGCTCTTTGAGACTACCATCAGGGGCTAGTTGCCTTGATACCATCTCCATTTGGAAAGGGGTCCAATCATCAGAGTGTGAAAAGAATGAGACTGCCTCATCCCAAAGAGGATCGGCATCGAGGTGAGATACCAGTGAGAGGAGAAGCAGAGATACCATGAGTAGATGTTTTCTTATTATGAGTTTACTTCTTATATTGATCAGAGTTCTACGACCTTGATCATATTCGTTCTACCAGGGGCTCCAACGGGTACTCCTGCAGTGATGACTATAGTATCCCCTTTCTTGATATAGCCGATCGTCTGAAGATAATTCGGAGCAATCTCGAGGAGTTGATCCAAAGAGTTCAAGGAGGGGATAATGATCGGGGTGACACCCCAGGAGAGCGCAAGCTGTTGAGCTGTCTGCTTTATGGGACTGAATGCGATGATCGGTACCCCAGGTCTGAACTTGGATATAAGTCGTGCAGAACCACCAGAGTGGGTGAAGCAGGCAATATAGGCTGCTTTGATCTCCATAGCAAGCTCTCGTGTCGCAACACCGACGGCCTCTGTCGTACTCTTCTTCCTATTAATCTCTATATCTTCCTGATTCAATCTTTGATCTAGTACCAGCCTATGATAAGTGAGACTTGCCTCTGTATGGGTGATGATCCTCTTCATGATCTCCACTGCCTGAAGTGGATAGTCTCCTGCAGCAGTCTCACCAGAGAGCATCACTGCACTCGTGCCATCAAGGATAGCATTGGCAACATCTCCGGCCTCTGCTCTAGTAGGTCTTGGATTCTGGATCATCGATTCCAGCATCTGAGTAGCTGTGATGACCGGTAGGCCTGCAAGATTACATTTTCTTATGATTGTCTTCTGTATTACCGGGACCTCTTCCGGGGAGGTCTCGACTCCGAGGTCCCCACGAGCGACCATGATGACACTTGTCTCCTCTATGATATTATCGATATCTTCGACAGCCTCAGGTTTTTCGATCTTGGAGATGATAGGGATCTCTCTACCGAAGTTCTTATACATGAACTTCTTCAAAGCTATGACATCTTGAGCACTTCTAACAAAGGAGAGCGCAACAAAATCGAGGTTATTATCAAAAGCAAAGAAGATATCTTTCTCATCTTTCTTAGTGTAGGAGGAGAGGTGAGCAAGAGCGATATTGGGAAGGTTGACCCCTTTTCGAGGTTTGATCATTCCTCCATCGATCACCTCAGTAGAGATGGTTTTTCCTTCGACAGCTGTTACCTGTAATGCGATCAATCCGTCATCGATAAGGATCCTGTCTCCAGGAGATACCTCATCATGAAGATAGGGATAATCGATACTGATCATCTCACGGTTTCCAACGCAGGGGGTCGTAGAGATCTTGAGAGTCTCTCCCTTGCGTATTTCGAAATTTTCCACCTCGAGTTGTCCGACTCTGATCTTCGGACCTTGAAGGTCCTGAAAGATGGCAATGGGCATATCCAGTTCTTCTGAGACTCTTCTCGCCAGATCTACTGTGAGCTGGTGCTCTTTCTTATCACCATGGCTGAAATTGAGACGAATCACCCGTGCCCCAGCCTTTATGATATCTCTGATCATCTCATAATTACGTGAGGCAGGACCAATGGTAGCAACAATCTTAGCATTTGTAGTATTCTCTTTCATGATAAACCCCTTATAGATTATGATACGTTACCTAGATTATTCATGCAATCAAGATTTTATATTTTAACTCATTTCCCTTATGGAATAGTCTAGTAGTGCGTATATATGATGGACACCTGAAAACCTGCAGGGGTATAATCACCTATGGTACATATGTTTTGGCTCCTATTGATCATAGCTAATCTGATCATCCAGATTCGTTACTTCCTTGCTCCTAGTGAGAGACTCTATCTTGCTAAGCGGATCACCACTCCATTGATGCTTTTCGGGGCCTTTCTCGTCATCATCATCTCAACCAATAAGTTTCCTCTAGTTGAATCTCTGATTCTCATCGCTATGGGACTCGGTGAGATAGGTATCGAAGGGTCTCAGGTAGTAGAATCCAAGAAAGGTGATGAAACAGGACATACCTCATGGTTGGTCACTGCAGCAGGTGTCCTATTCCTGTTAGTCAATGTCGGTCTTGGAATAGTCTTATTGTCTAGAGCACAAGGATTCACTGCAAGATTCGTTGGAATCTTCGTCGGGATCTTTGGAATAGCAGGAATGGTGATGATATTAGGGAGAACCTATTCACAGAATAAGAACGTACTACTTCAGATCAGGATCTATGCAGTCGGACTGATGATCCTGGCAGCGGGGACGATCTCGGTACTTCTGTATGATCCTGGCCATCTTGGCTACGCAGCAATGATCTTGACCATTTCAGATGGCCTCGTACTCTGGCGAATGGGAGCTGGATGGGACCGGGAGAGACCAAAGGAGAAGAAGACCCTGTTTCTCTTTCTGATAGTGATACTACTACTCTATTACAGTTATATGGCTCTATTGATCGATGGAACTGCTCCATTTATCAGGTAGGACTAAAGAATAGAGTATGTGTTTAGAATCCATAGGGTGAATCATGGACTATATCAAGCTTACTACGGAAACGATCGATCATGAGCATATTTGTTGTGGCTTCTCCAATAAGAAGAGTGTTGAAGGCTATGCTCTCAAGAAAGCGTGGTTGAAAGACTCCTTTGAGCAAGGTTATGTATTCAAACGGCTAGATGAGAGAGCAAAAGTATTTATAGAATATGGTCCTGCAGAGCAGGCCTGGGTGCCGGTGACTGCTCCCCACTATCTGGTTCTCGGTTGTTTTTGGGTCTCTGGGAAGTATAAGGGGAATGGACATGGGAAGGCCCTTCTTAAAGAGGTTGTTGAAGCTGCAAAGGAGCAGGGAAAGAATGGACTCGTAGCGGTGGTGGGGAAGAAAAAGAATCACTTCATGAGTGATGGTAAATGGTTATTGCGACAAGGTTTTGAAGTCTGTGATGAGAGTTCTTCAGGGTTTCTTCTTCTCGTATTACGTTTCAATGATTCTGATGAACTCCCACGGTTTGATCCTAGAGCAAAAACAGGAGACTCTCCTAGTACAGAAGGTTTCTCTGTCTACTATTCCAATAGATGTCCTTTTACTGAATATTATGTGAGACAGGCTCTCTCAGAGACGGTGAAGAACAGAGACCTGAAGATGACCATCATCAAGCTAGAGACTATGGAGCAGGCTCAGAAGTCTCCCACACCAGCAACAATCTTCTCGCTGTTCTATGAGGGGCAGTTCATCACAACAGATGTGAGTGTCTGTATGGATAGTAGGTTCGATAAGATTGTCAATAAGGTCCTCCAATAGTAAGTAACTCGAAAATATGTGATCCATATCACAGCAAATTCCCTTAAAGGGGTACTATGATTATTAATATCAAATGAATTAGGAGCTGTGTAGAATATGGGTAAACAAAAGAGAACCTATGCATATTATCGATTGATCACAGAGATTCCTGCTCTTCTTGCCGTCATAATCCTTACCTCTCAGCAAAAACTGCAGATGTGGTTAGGCGTATTCTTGTTAGGGGTCATTATCTCCCTCCGGTTCGGTCGCTTCTTCTGTGGATGGATCTGTCCGATGAATACCCTATTTAGACCTATCGACTGGATCTATCGAAAGCTTCATATCAGACGACTTAAGACTCCGGCTTTTCTTTCAAAGACTTGGGTGCGATATGCATTCCTTGCACTGTTCGTGATCGCTATGGTCTCTATGAGAATATTCCAAATAAAGATCAATGTTCTTCTCTATGTGATCATCCTTTCGGTGATAGTGACACTCTTCTTTGAGGAGTCCTTCTGGCATAGACATGTCTGCCCCTTTGGCACGATACTCAGTATCAGTTCTAGATCTGCGAAAACAGTCGTCGATATAGATAAAGAGGGTTGCATCTCCTGTGGGATCTGTCAGAAAGAGTGTCCCTCAGATGCCATCATCACCGCTGAAGATGGCAAGAGAGAGATCATACACCATGAATGTCTGATGTGCTATGAGTGTATTGAATGCTGCCCGAAAGATGCTTGTTCCGTACAGAGATCCTAACGGATGAAGTTTGTCAGTCTCTTCCTGACCTTTGGATTCTCTTCCATGAGCTCTTTGGTTGCTTCTCGCTGTGCTAAGACCATAGCCATATTTTTACCTAGTACTCTCATGATCTGAACCCCTTCTAGGTCGTTGACCGTGTCTCCAGGGCGTGTGCCATGGATCACGTTCCAGTAGTTGGAAGTTGGAAGGATCATCTCACAATAGTTGAGATAGTTATTGAGCTGATTGAAGGTTGGAACCCCTCCTGATCTTCTTACCGCCACAACTGAGGCTCCGACTTTATGTCTGAAGAGATTCCCATTGACTCCTGCGACGTAGAAGGCACGATCAAGAAATGATTTCATCGTCCCACCGATCGCTGAGAAGTGAGTAGGGGAACCTAGGATGACCCCATCAGCATCTTTGATCTTCTGTATCCAGACATTGACCTCATCATCAAGGATGCATCTCTCATCCTGATTCTTTACGCACCTGTTACAGGCAAGACAACCTCTGATGGTCTTGTTACCGACATGGATGATCTCTACCTCTATACCGTTCTCTGCTAAGACCTCAGCAACCAGCTTGATCGCTGAAAAGGTATTTCCCTCTCTATTTGGACTTCCGTTGAAGGCAACTACTTTCATCTGATTCTCTCCTGAGTATCTGTGATTGAACCTGCTAAACTATACCATAGTCATGGTGGGATAAAAAAGCTCTATTGATCGGATCGTCAGTCTTCATCAGATCAGAGAAAAGGATTAATAAGGCTGTCTCTATGATCATAAGGCATGGTTCTTTATATTCATTTAAGAGGAAAGATATCATAAAGTGTAAAAAATTACAATATAAATAGAATTATATGGTATAATAAGAAAAATATTACCAATAAGAGGTTTCTATGAATTATGATATGATGTCAGATGAGGATATAATCAGAGATATTGCACAAAGAGTTGAGAGACTTCGTATATCACATCAGATCAAGGAATCTAGTATCTGTGAAGCAACTGGGATATCACAGAAGACCCTGTATAACTTCAAAAAAGGAGCTACCGGTTTCAGTCTCAGGTATTTTATACGTTTGCTTCGATCCATTGATGAAATAGATAGACTGCAATTGATGTTCCCGGAGACCGATGAGTATAGGCCGAGAGGCGGAAACTCATCAGAACTCGCGAAGCGGGTAAGAGATAAGCGATCTGTTGATAGGGGCTTCGTCTGGGGAGATGAGAAATGAGAGGGGTAGTAAAGGTAAATCTCTGGGGTACGACCATTGGCTATTTAGGGTATGCTCCAAAACAAAGGAGTTTCGCTACTTTCGAATATGACCCGGATTTTTTAAAGACAGGGGTTCAGGTCTCTCCCCTACAAGTAGCATATCCTCCAAGTCTTTTTACCTTCAACCAACTACCTTATAACACATTCTATGGATTACCAGGTTTCATAGCAGACTCTCTCCCAGACTCTTTTGGAAACCAGTTGATCGATATCTATTTGTCTCAGCACACTATCCTACCCAATGAGGTTACCGCTCTTGATAGACTGAACTATGTTTCAAATCGAGGAATGGGAGCTCTGGAATATCACCCAGGGGAAACGCTTCCTTTGAAGAGGACGGCATTTGATCTGACTGAGCTTAATGAACTCGCTAATCTGGTTCAGGAGAGTAAAGAGAGGCTTCATGATAAACTATTATCAACTTCTGATAGAGCGACTGCACTATCGATGATCAGAATCGGGTCAAGTGCAGGAGGGGCTCGGTCAAAAGCACTGGTGGCTCTATCAAAGAGGGGGAACTTCTTTGATGGTACCGTGAACCATGGGCCTGACTATACCTATTGGCTTTTGAAATTCGATAGTGTCACTAATAGAGATAGAGATTCTTCTGATCCTAAGGGGATGCCTATCCTTGAATATATCTACAGTAAGATCGCAAGAGAGGTTGGTATTGAGATACCTCATACCGATCTGATCTTCGATGGTGAGGATACTCACTTTCTGATTGAGAGATTTGATCGTATCATCGTTAAGAATAAACTGGATAAGCTTCATTATGTCTCTTGGTCCGGTCTTGATCATGCTGATCGAGATGGGATCAACTCATATGAACAGTTAGTCCTCATCTCTCGAAAGATGAGATTGGGGGCAGCAACTGAGATGGAGATATTCCGTAGAGCGGTTTTTAACATCATTGGAAGGAATCAGGATGATCATACTAAGAATACCGGGTTCTTAATGGATCGATCTGGAACTTGGAGACTCTCTCCTGCCTTTGACCTGACCTATTCCTATGATCCAAAAGGACGTTTTACTCGTAATCATCAATGTTGGTTGAATAAAAAGAACCATGATTTCACCTATAAGGATCTACTGCGATTTGGCCGTTTCTGTAATCTGAGAGAGAGAAAGATTCGTGAGATCATTGAACAGGTAGGTGAGGCTTTCTTGGGATTCTCTCATTTGGCAAAACATTACGAACTACCTGAAGAGCTGTGTAAGACTGTTGAACAGAACTTGAGGTTATCCATACTTGCTGAAAACTGATCTTTTTATCAGATCAGATCAAGGAGTTTTTCTTTCTGTATTCAGAGGGAGTATATCCAAAAGCGGCTTTAAATATCCGATTGAAACGTGATATATCGGGAAAACCTGATTCAAGACAGACAGTAAGTATCTTATCATCGGTAGTACGAAGTCTCTGAAGAGCTGCTGCGAGTCTACGCTGTCTCAGATAGTCACCAGTGCTCATACCGGTGTACTCTTTGAACCTTCTACAGAGATTAGCTTTATTAAGATTACAGATCCTACATAACTCATCGAGCCTGATCTGCTGTGTATAGCTTCTTTCAAGGTATTCGATGACCCGTTCCATACGGCGATTCTTCTCTTTCGAGGGTTCCTCCTGTTCAACCGGGACTGCACGGCAGATCTCGAGGAGGAATAGGCGAAATAGAGCCTCAAGGGCAAATTCACTACTGATCTCATAAGAGGTCTGCTCAATGAACATCATCTTCAGGATCTGGGATAGTTTTCCTGGATCAGGTACGATCAGGTGATGGATACGATTCATCCTGTTCCCGAGTTCCGGGTGCAGGGGGATCAACCTCTGGAGTCTATGAGTCATTGTCTCGGGTAGGTCAGGAAACGGGTATCGTTCAGGATCGATATAGATGTTCATGAGCTCTACAGGACCATCAGGGGTCTTGAGTGAATGATATTGATTATAGTTTAAGATGGTAAGTCCACCGGTAAACTCATCATAGGTCCTGTCTGCTGTGATATGTCTGAAGCTACCATTCAAAACAAAGAGTATCTCAACGAACTCATGGCTGTGAAAGTCATGAGAGTCCTGTTCGAATGCCTTGAAGTAATCAAGTGCGATTCCAGTCTTCTTTAGACGTTCTCTGCTTGATGGGATATTCGGACGTTTGAGTATCTGTAAAGATTCGCTATTCATTATATAAATATAGACCAAGATATATGAAATTAGAAGGCTTATGTTATCTTTATCATAAGAAAAAACAGAGAGGAATAAAACCATGAACGCAAGAGAACGAGTGATGGCAGTATTGAATAGAGAGAAGACTGACAGAGTCCCTGTAGATATGTGGCTCGTTCCAGAGCTTGTCGAGCAGTTCAAAGAATATCTTGGAGTGACTGATGAACTCGATATCTATCGAAAGCTCGATATCGATAAGATCGTTTGGCTCGGTATCGCCTATAAGGGGGTGATACTCAAGGATCCAAACGAACATCAAGAGGTGAACCACTGGGGTGTAAAATTCGAACAGGTCGAGGCTAATGAGGGTGTAGAGTATGGAGAGGTATCCTTCAATCCTTTAAAGGAGATCGAGACGTTAGAAGAGCTAGACGCCTATCCCTGGCCTGATCCTGATGAGTTCGATTATGAGGGGGCTGCAGCTGAGGCGAAAGAACTCTCAAAAGAGTTCGTGACATTAGGGCCTTGGATATCCTTGTTTGAGGTCTACTGTCAGATGCGTGGATTGGAGCAGGCTCTCATGGATACGGTGATGAATCCTGAATTACTCCATAGAGCCCTTGATCATATCGGAGCCTCTCAGGGTGAGATGGTGAGGCGTTTCTTGGAAGCTGCAGATGGAGCGATCGATATGGTCTTCTTGAGTGATGATATGGGATCTCAGAACAGTATGCTCATGTCTCCAGCCTCTTTTGACGAGTTTCTCTTTCCCCGGATCAAGGACTGGTGTGAGATGATCCACTCCTATGGAGCAAAGGTCTTCTTTCATACAGATGGTGCCTGTGAGCCGATCATACCAAGACTTATCGAGGCTGGCGTCGATGTTCTGAACCCAATTCAGCATATCTGCCCTGGGATGGATTGTGAAGAACTGAAGGAAAAATATGGTGATAAACTCATCTTTCATGGTGGTGTTGAGAATCAGCATACGATACCTTTCGGAACCTCTGAAGAGGTGGTAGCAGAGACGAAGATGTGTCTAGAAGAGCTAGGGCCTGAAGGGTATATCCCCTGTTCCTGCCACTTCGCTCAAGCACATACACCAAGAGAGAACATCCTCTCTCTGATTAAAACTGTGCAGGATTTCGAATAGTTTGTTATACTGAGAGAATGAATGAAAACACTAAAGAAACAATAGATGCATATGTGAAGCCTTCAACGGCCATGAAGAGTGATCTCCTGAATATAGGGGGTACACGTCTCGAATACACCGCGAAAGCAGATTGGATCATCTTAAGAAAAGATGAAGAGCCAACAGCTGAGATGTTCTATGTGAGTTATTCCGTAGACAGTGAAGGGCAACGTCCCCTCACATTCGTGTTCAATGGTGGTCCTGGTGCCTCTTCGGTCTATCTGCATCTAGGTGCATTGGGACCACGGAGGATCGAGAGTCTGGAGAATGGACAACCTGGGCCTCCTCCTTATCCCCTCGTTGATAACCCTGAGTCCTGGCTGCAGTTCACTGATTTGGTCTTCATCGATCCTGTAGGGACTGGCTTCAGTAGAATGATCAAGAAGAAAGCTGTGGAGGGTAAGGAAGAGAAGCCTGCTGAGAAGAAGAAAGAGTCTGAATACTGGCAGGTGAAACGTGACCTTGAATCCCTTGGAGAGTTCATCAGAAGATACCTGAGTACCAACCACCGTTGGGAGAGTAAGATCTATATAGCAGGAGAGAGTTATGGTGGCTTCAGGGCTGCTAAACTAGCAAAGATAGTCCAACAGGACTATGGCGTTCCTTTGAGTGGGACTATCATCATATCACCTGCGATGGAGTTCACTCTCCTTGATGGGTCTGATTATGATGTTCTCATGTGGATAGACGTGTTCCCGACTATGGCAGTCATCGCTAAAGAACATGGGAAAAGTAGAAAACATAGAGAAGGTGAAGCCTCTGATACCTATCGAGCACGTGCAGCAGAGTTTGCGATCAAACAGCTACTACCGGTACTTGCTGTAGGCGATATGTATGGTGAGAAGAGCCGTGTGAATGTGCTCAATCAGGCAGCAGATTTCATTGGGATCCCTCGAGATGTCATGAAGGTCAAAAATGGCCGAGTGACTATTGAGTACTTCGTAAAGAATCTTCTCAGAGAAGAACGGCTTCATCTTGGCCTCTATGATGGATGTCTAACGGTTACTGATCCCTATCCTGGAAAGGAGAATTGGGAAGGGCCGGATCCGACACTCCATCAACTCGAGAGAGTCTTCTCTGCAGGTATCAATACTCAGTTGAGAAAGAACATAGGGTTAGATACCGATCGGGAATATGATCTTATCAGTCTGGATGTCAATAAGAGTTGGAAAGTCGATACGAAAGAACATGCTCTTGATTCTCAAGTCGGTGCTACAGATGATCTTCGTTATGGTATGAGTCTCAATCCAGATATGAAGGTCTATCTGACCCATGGTATCTATGATCTGGTGACCCCTTGGTTCTCATCAGAACGAATCACTCACCTGATGAATCTCACAACTGCCCAAAAAGCACAGATGACTGTAAAATACTATATTGGAGGACATATGTTCTACACTCGTAAGGAGAGTAGAAAAGAGTTCTTCAGAGATATAAGAGAATTCTATCAGAGGTAATCACCTTTTCTGAACTACTTGTACACTACGAATGACTCCTCTTCTGGTAATCATTCGTAGTGATGAGGTAGAGAGATCTTTTTACACTCTTTATCTTTTATAAATCAGTGTTCATCACTCATTCTCTATGAAGTTCTACAATGTATGAAGGGGATGATAGATCTATGTGAATTCCTATTCGAAGATCCTCTATTATGCCTAAGCGCGATCTGTGGTCCGATCCTTGTAGCCAGAAAGAATGAGATTGTATAGAATATGGTTAGTAAACAGGTAACAATAAAACTCTATTAGGATGTAGCACTTTGAATAGTCCCTTACCTACGACTCTAGCACAAGATCACAGCAGAGAGCTGATGCATTCACTTGATACTCATGGCTGTCTCGATTATGAGGGGAAGATGTGTATATCTACAGCCCCCCTCTTTATCCCTGCAGGTGGTCAGATGTTCGGGGTACTTGTCTGTCAGGATCCTGAAGGACATGAGGTGGTATTGAAAGCCTTCTCAGGGCAGTATCAGGGGAATTGGCTCATCGATGGATGGGTACCCCCAGTCTGCGATATTGCACGATTCAACACCATTGTGAAACAGTCTGATAAAGAGATCCATATACTGACAGATATACTAGGTTCTGCTTCAAAAGAAGAGGCTGCTGCAATACAAAAGAAGAGAGGGGACCTCTCAAGGGAGTCTCTCAAAAAGTTGTATGAATTGTATCTCTTTCGATGTATTGATGGATCTGACATCTGTCTTTCCTCCATCTTTGGAGATGAACTCCCTCCTACCGGTACCGGTGACTGCTGTGCTCCGAAACTCCTAAATCATGCTTTCAAGAATGGTCTGAGACCAATAAGCATGTCTGAGTTCTACTATGGAGATACTAATCGATCAAAGACGAAAGAACATAGACAGTTCTATGGTCCTTGTGATCAGAGGTGTGAACCGCTCCTCAAACATATGCTCGGGCTTGATATCATCTACTGTGATGAGTGTCTGATCGTCGTCAATAAAGCATCAGGGATGCTATCGGTCCCTGGGCGGTTTGTCAAGGATTGTGCAGAGGCAAGAGTCAAAGACCTCTTCCCTGATACGATCAAACAACCTGCAGTCCATCGTCTTGATATGGATACCTCGGGTCTGATCGTATATGCATTGACTAAGGAGGTACATAGGAACCTCTCTATTCAGTTCATCAAGAAAGAGGTTCATAAAGAATATATTGCAGTCGTAGAAGGGGTGATCAAAGAGAACTCAGGAATTATCGAACTTCCCTTCAGGCTTGATGTTGATCATAGACCTTATCAGATCTATGATCCTCAGCAGGGAAAGATGGGTATCACTCGATGGAAGAAGGTTCAGGTCGATTACCTTCAGAAAGACAGACTCGTCACACGGATACACTTTACCCCAGAAACAGGGAGGACCCACCAGTTAAGGGTGCATAGTGCTCATGAACTGGGACTTGGACACCCTATTGTCGGAGACAGGCTCTACGGAAGGAAAGAGGAGGGCCAACGTCTTCTCTTACACGCTGCCCTCTTATCATTCAACCACCCGGTTTCCGGTGAAAGGATGATGTTCACCTGTGATCCTGAATTCTGATCTATAGATTATCGAGTTCGAGTGTCATGGGATTACTTCCATCAAGTCCACATCTAACAAGATGAGTCGCGACTTCAGGACTGTCCCAGAAGAGACCACTGGCAACATATATATATGTTGGTGGGGATATAAACCTTGGTGTGTATCCCTCATTTCTTACTGAGTCACTGATGACCATATCGATATAGTATCCGGTATTATCTGGATAGAGATCCGATAGGGAGCAGAGGACTTCAGCATCTGTTCCGGTAGGTGATGATCTTATGATTCGGCCCCCTGTGTTCACATATACCAGTGAATCATGAACAGCTATTCCCATGCCACCCATATCGGTACCTATCTCCGTGATACTTTGCGTCCCTGTGAAGGGATGGTGTGTCAATACAGGGTCTGAATCATATATATCTATCGTAAGGAAACCAAAGAACTCATTACTAACGATATATACAAGGTCTCCCTCTAGGTACATATCGATATAGGCTACCGCTGATTCCTCCATATATGAAGAGAGGTCGATCTTGGTAGCAATCTCATTTTGGGATAGTGTGGTCCCATCATTATTGAAACTGAGTATGTGGAGACAATTCTCCATCCTGTCTGCTACGAGGATCCTGCGTGGGAGTCCAGCACTGCGTCTGTTGTCCTGCGCTGGGAGGAAGATCATATTGACTGGTTCAGTCCCGATCATGGTCGTGGAATCTAGAGATCCTCCCGTATAGGATTTGATCGATTGGTCATTGAGGTCACATACCCAGATATTCGTATCTGGACTTGAACCCCCACCATACGCGAGACCATGAGGATACTCGAAAGCATGGAAGTCTTCAGGGTTGATATCTTCTCCCATTGCTACTGTGGTTACCTTATCAGCCTCAAATGCTGATATATAGAGGGTGTCGTTTGCTTCGACCATCCCATAGAAGTGGTGATAGTGCGGACCGTCATCTCCTCCAGATAGAGAAGAGAACAGGTTACAGCCAGTGGTGAGTAGTAATACACTCAAGATCAATCCCGAGATCAAAAAATAACGTCTCATCATTTCCTCCGTATAAGTAAGTTGCTTATTCCTCATGATAATATGGCACGTATAGACATGATAGCATGGTAAAATGTGATATTAAACCTTATAACGCTGTTTTATCATAATATATGCTAGACGATACCTGCTTAGAGATTGGATTTTACCTGACTGTAGGTTCATTACTGGTGAATTCGGAGGTGCGAGTTTACCTGAATCTATTACTTGATCATTAGCGTCATTAGGGGACTGTGTCTCTATAGTGCCAATAACCAGCTCATCAAAGGTTGAATCAAATGTGCGAACTGCAGGCAATCACTTATGAGCTCTGAACCGAGAAGATCCTCCTCTTTTAGATTGTAGCCTATACCAAGACCGACTTGTCTTAGTAGCCTCTCTCGAGGATGATCTTTATCATATTCTCTAGGGACCCGCTTGTAATGAGGTTCCTCCATAAGGGTATAGCCTACATCTGAGAGTCGTTGGAGTATCAGTACAAGCTCTTTACCCTTTTTCTCATCGGCAACAGCTTCACGGTATCTCTCAAGGATCTCTTTGGAGAATCTATGCTGTCCACCATAGAAGAAACTACTACTTGTATCTATATGAAAATAGAAACAGGGCTGTTCTACCTTCTTCCCCTCTCTCAAGGGAAAGATGATCCCAAGATTCTCCTTTAAGGGTCTCTTGTCTTTTGAGAATCTGACATCCCGATATATTCTCATGAGAGAACCCGAACCATTAGCCTGAGTCCCCCAATATAAAGTAGGATAGAGCTTTGAAAGGCTACTACCCATCTCTATGATGAAACTCTTTGCAGGGTCCAATACCCGTTCAGTATAGAAACTCTTGTTGCCCTTGAACCATTCCTTGTTGTTATTATGCTCCAACATGCTGAAGAACTGCAGTGTCTCAGCTTTGAATCCGTTGAAACTACTCTTTTCCATTGATACCTCTCTTGGTAAAAATACTATGGGATACTGCTTGAGGCAAGTTGTAATCTAGGAGATTATTTCTCTTTCATAACTGTTGAACATATGCGATGATACAACTAGATAGATAGTGAAAACTCTGAGAAAGAGAACCACTTTTTTAATTATGATTTTAAGTTTGAGGGGTTGGTATGTTTGAAGATTTTACAAAGAAACTGGCACAAACAGTCGAAGGGATCGGGGATGCTATTGAAGAGAACATCAAGTCGAATGGTGAGATGTATGATGATCCTCTTGCTAGAGAGATAGAATGGCTCCCTCTAAAGAGAGGTGGTTCGAATTTCCAGACTCATGAATATTATGAGGCTAATGGGGTAGCTGGTTTCAAGCCAACAAAGGGTAACATTCTCTTTGCCGGAGTGTTCATGGCTATAGGTAGTATCGTCCCCCTGTCCATGCTCATCAGTGCTGTAGTTGGTGGGAACTTCAACTTGGGAACGCTGATCGGAGTCGGGATAGGAATAGTCTTTTTCGTAGTGGGCTTCGTAATGTATCGTTACTCTACTAAACCAATCGTCTTCGATAAGGGACTTGGGTATTACTACAAAGGAAAGATAGAAAATAGTGATCCGGCACAGATCGAACAGTTAGATGATAGCTGCAGGCTCTCAGAGATCAAGGCCATCCAGATCATCTCTGAATATGTGAGAGATAGCTCCTCTTCTTCAAGTGATACGAGAAGTACTCCCTACTACAGTTATGAGATCAATCTTGTTCTAGCGGATGCCACACGATTGAATGTTGTAGATCATGGGAAACAGCGAACCGTATTCAGGGATGCAGATACTTTGTCCAGATTCCTTGAGGTGCCTGTTTGGAAGAATCGAAGGCTGTTCTAACGAGGTACTTGAAAGTTATAGCCATCTGCCAAAAAGATCTGTATCTTATGTAGATGAAGACTGAATTGATAAATGGTGCCAAGGTAGTGAAGAGACTTTCTTGGATAGATCGCGTGATCATGCCAGTCTGGGTCTTTTTGACACTGCTGATATTCTTAGCTTTCTATCTAGTGATCCTTGAAGAAGATCATACTTGGAATCAATATACCTATAGAATCCTCTATCTGATTATTATCATCTGGTTGTATCCCCTCTATACTTTGGGATTCACCTCATTGATATTAGGGATAGCTGGAAATATTCTTGTTGTTATCTCTGCTTTCTATGTCTGTCTTTATACGTTTACTTTCTTGCCAATAGCGGCCCTGCTCATAGCTCCCTTGATCATATGGGAGATATTGGGATTGATCATCATGCTAGGTAAATTAAGACTTAAGAGAGCGAAGACTTCTGACTATTAGGAAAGACCTCTTTGAGGGCATATCCTGCCATGAAGAGATAGGCAACGGTTTTTGGCATCATGAGCATGCCAAGCATGGGGATGAATCTGACAAAGAGGATCACCGGTAGGTAGAATCCGAATGATACGAATATACACCAGGCAAGTCTCTTCTGAAATACATCCGAGTGTTTCTTCCCTGATCTAAGAAATGAGACCGCGATGATGATCCCCATGATAGTAAGAGGAGTGTTTCTCAGCAGTGACCAGGTGTAGGGGGTGTACATGCTGTTCCAGGCATTACCGGGAAAGATCATGATGATCATACGAGCAATTCCAAGGAGCATGACTACCTTGTAGGTCATTCCCTTCTTCACCTCATTACGTGAAGCCCAAGCTTCCATTAGGAGCATGTAGAGGACGGTGATCGTATAGGCGGTCGCTAGGGAACCGATACCAACTAATATAATGCTACTTGAACCTATGGTAAGAGCCGATGAGATATCACCAAGAGCATAGGCTGCGACTCTGAATCCGACATGACCGGTATCACCGAAGGCTAGAAGGAAGAACCCTGCTAGCCAGATTGATGTTTCAGGTTTCGGATGGTTCCGTCTTCGCTTGAACATGATCACGACCATAGTCCAAATGATCAGTAGATAGAGGATATCAAAAGAGACCTCTAGAATCATTAACATCGTCTCGCTCATATAGTCTCTCCTTCTGTTGAGTCATCGACTCTCTTACTCTTCGCAATTCTCATTCTCAGAGTGTTCCCTGCCACGACCAGTAAAAGGATCCCGATCCTTATTGGTGCAGAAACCGGCAGGAAGTAGGCAGCAAGTAGAATTCCTATGCCAATGACTCCATGAACTATCAGATTCTTGATATCGGTGATATAGGTCTTCATGGCCCTTATGACTTTCATGATCGCTCCAAGATATTGCACTCAAATGGTAATATACGATACTTCTTTACCTATGACAAGCGAGAGACAAGAACCAATCAGTGTGAGAACTCAGCGAAACGGGAGATCTGAATAGTTCCTGCTGATACCGAAGGGATGCTCACATTAATGGTCATCTCTTTACAGTAGAACGAACCCCATGTATGATAGGGAGCTATGAAGAGATCAGAGTCTACCCTACAGACAGTGAGAAATACCCATAAGAGTGTGATTCTAAAGGCTATAAGAGATGCTAAAGAGATCTCTAGGGCCGATATCACTTCAGTGACGGGAATCAGTTCACCAACAGTCACCCGTATCGTCAATCAGTTGATCGCTGAGGGATTAGTCAGGAATATCGGTATTGGTGGTTCTAGTGGGGGAAGACCTCCTGTGATCTTAGAATTCAATGCTAAGAGTTGTTATGTGATCGGCATTGAGTGGGGGCTGACCCAGATCAATGGGGTCATTGCAGATCTCAACGGTGAGAACCTGGTCTCCAAGAGTATCGAATATGAACTCTCTTCAGAGTTTGAGATAGATCTCAAACTTGTCATCGATCTCATTCATGATCTACTTGCTGAGGGTACGCTGAACCGTGATATGGTAAAAGGGATCGGTATTGCTGTAGCCGGGTATGTCAATAAACGTACCGGTACCATCGAATTCTCTCCAGTCCAGAAATGGCATAATATCGATGTGAGTAAGCCGATCGAGAAAGAGTTTGGGATTCCGGTCATACTCGATTATCTTTCAAGAGTGGCGACTTTGGGAGAATACCTCTATGGAGTCGGTCGTGATATCAACGAACTCCTCTATATTTCGATCGACTATGGTATTGGTGCAGGTATTCTTCATGAGGGTAAGGTTGCCCAGGGTTATGATGGGTTCACCGGAGAGTTCGGGCATATCTATATCACACCCCCTGAAGGGTATCAGGATAGATTGTGTTTCTGTGGAAAGATGAACTGCCTTGCTGAGTTCGTCTCAGGAAGAGGTATAGCTCGCACAGCCAAACGAAAGATAGACCGATATCCTGAGTCTCTGTTATTACCTATGTGTGATAACAAACCTGAGAGGATCACTGCAAAGATGATAGCGCAAGCAGCAAAATTCGGCGATGAGTTCGCCCGAAAGATCCTATCTGAAGCGGGCGATATGCTTGGGATCAGTATTGCGAATATCTCAAATATCCTAAACCCTGAAGCTGTGATCATTGGTGGAAAGATCAGTAAATCGGATTTTTTCTTTTCAGAAGTCCGTAAGAGTTTCTCTGCTCATGGGCTCCGGGGTGTTCCTAGAGAGATTCGCCTTCTAAAATCCGAGAACATCGATGATGCAGTCGTGAAAGGCTCTATCGCTCTGGTGTTAGAGGGTGTGTTAGACTACTCGATAAAATAGTTGAAATTTTTGATTGACAGCTGAAAAATTCAAGGTTAGAATTAAAAAATCATTAACAGATGAAAGTTCTTATTTGTATACTTAATTTCATTGTGAAAATAAGTAGATAAAACAACTATCATCATTATGTAAAGCAGTATGCTTAATCAAAGGAGTTTGAAAAATGAAAAAAGGTTTAGTGATCCTGATGATCCTATCTCTCGTTGGTGGATCGGTTTTTGCACAGGGTGCAAGTGAACAGAAAGTATTTCCTTCAAAAGCGATCGAAATGAATATGTCATGGCCTCCAGGAGGATCTTCAGATACTCAGGCTAGAGTGTTGATCGAAGGAGCAGAGGATGTCTTCGGTGTTCCTGTAGTGATCGTCGATAAATCGGGTGCAACCGGTACAAAGAGTGCGATGGCCTCAAAGATGGCTAAGGCAGATGGTTATACCGTGATGTGGGCTTCTGGTGGACAATTCACCCTTACACCACAGAATATCGCAGTAGATTACTCGATTGATGACTTCAAACCAGTATTGGGAATCACTTTGGAGCATACTCTCGTAGTAACCGGGAAAGACTCTGGAATCGAGAGCTTAGACGATCTTAAGAACATGGGTTCAGTGACTTATGGATCTCCTGGTGCCAGTAGTGGACCTGCAGCTGCTTTGGGCATGCTGATGGACAAGATGGGAATACAGGCAGACCATGTACCTTTCTCAGGATCTAATGAGTCAAGTGTTGCAGCACTCGGTGGACATGTTGATATCTCAGACTCAAGAACGACGATCGTTGATAGTATGGAAGACCTCAGAGTACTGTGTATCCTCAGCTCAAAACGATCAGAACTTCTTCCTGGAGTTCCTACGGCAAAAGAGCTTGGATATGATGTAGTACTTGAATCATATAATGGACTATATGCTCCAAAAGATACTCCAGACGATGTAGTCGATACACTCGCTGCAGGATTTGAAAAACTTCTGAATGCAGATTCTTTCAAGGAATTCACTAAGAATTCCAAGATCGATATCTATGGTGCTGATAAAGCTTCTTTAGAGAAGAAAGTAAGATCTGAAGCAGCCTTCTTCGAAAGTTACTTCAACTAATAGATGAGAATATGATAGCGGTTGATTATAATAGATCAACCGCTATTCATTTGGAGTGTATATGAAGCTTTATGTAGAGAAATTCATGTTGAGTCTGATCATTCTGTTTACAGGTATCGTGATGCATATCTTTGCGATCACCCAGATACAGGAGGCTTCGCTTGCTGGTGTATCCCCAAGAGCCGTACCAATCATGGTATCGAGAGGGGTGATCATTATGGCTTTGATCATGTTGATCCAGGCAATCGTGTTCTATCAGAAGGAGAGGGGAGAGGCTGATCATGTGAGATCCTCTGTAGTATTTCACCGATTTCCATTCACCATCTTTTTGTTGATGGTTGCATATGCAGTAGTCATGGTCTTTGCAGGTTATTTCATTGCATCCTTGACCATCCTACCGCTCATCATGTTCATCTTGAAAGAGAGGAACTATAAGAACTATCTGATACTGTTAGCAATAGTGGTCTTGGTCTATTTGATCATGGATGTCGTCTTGAATATCCCACTACCAAAAATCGGTCTGTTCGGGATCATATAGGAGGCGTTGATGTTAACCAATATACTAAGTGGCTTTATAGGTATCCTCTCTCTTAAAGTGTTCGCTATGATGAATCTTGGAGTTCTCGCCGGATTGATCTTTGGTTCGATTCCAGGACTAACTGTCTTGATGGCTATTGTACTTCTGTTACCGATAACCTTCGGTATGGATCCTCTTGCAGGTATGATCCTGCTTCTTGGAGCCTACTGTGCCGGTAACTATGCAGGATCCATCACTGCGATCCTCATCAATACTCCAGGAACACCAGCTGCAGCAGCTACCCTGATAGAGGGGTATCCTCTGACAAAGAAAGGTAAGGCTGTCAAAGCCTTGAACATGGCACTGATAGCTTCTGTTATCGCAGGATTGATCAGTACTGTAGTTCTACTATTCGTTGCGCCGATCATTGCGACTTTCGCAGTAAAGTTCGGACCTGCAGAGTTCTTTGCTCTAGCCATTTTCGGATTGAGTATCATCATATCGGTAAGTTCGAAGAACTTACTCAAAGGTTTAGTCTCGGGTCTCATCGGTATCTACATCAGTATGATAGGGATAGATCCTATCATGGGAACTGCAAGATTATCTTTTGGTAGTTATAACATGATGAGTGGGATCAATCTGGTCCCTGCCCTAGTCGGAGTCTTCTCGATTTCTGAGTTGATGAATATCTGTGAGGACTTCTGGAAGAAATGGAAGAACCATGAGGATGATAGCTTTGAGATCAGTAACGCTATAGAAGGTGAAAAACTAACTCGAGGGGAGCTGCTCGATTGCATGAAGACTATCATAAAATCTTCATTCATCGGAACGTTCATAGGGGCTGTTCCAGGAACTGGTGCGATCCTCTCCTCCTTTGCGAGTTATAATGAAGCAAAGAGATCTTCGAAACATCCAGAGGAGTTCGGACATGGTGCTTTAGAAGGTGTAGCAGCTACTGAGGCCGGAAATAATGGTATCACTGGTGCGACCCTGATACCAATGATGACTTTGGGAATACCTGGAGATGTGGTAACAGCAGTCATGATGGGTGCTTTGATCATGCATGGATTACCCGTAGGACCAGCACTTTTCAGTGATCATGCACCATTGACCTATGCGATCATCATCGGACTGTTCTTTGTGAACATCATCATGTTCCTACAGGCAAAGGTCTATATCAAACTGTTCGTGAAGATCAGGAACATCAATAAGAAACTGTTCGTTGCGTTGCTATTGATCTTCTGTGCAGTTGGCGCTTTTGCCGTCAACAGTTCGATGTTCGATGTCTTCGCTATGTTGGTCTTCGGGATAGTGGGCTACTTCTTCTTGAAGTTTGATTTCCCATTGGTACCTATGGTATTGGCTTTGGTACTCGGCCCCCTTGCAGAGACGAGTTTCAGACAGGCTCTTATCATCTCCAGAGGATCCTTGATGATCTTCATACAGAAGCCAATATCTCTGGTCTTCCTGTTGATCTCAGCGATCTCGTTGGTGATCTCAGTCATACAGGCCAGAAAATTGCAAAATAGATAGGATAAACAGGAAAGAGAATATCATGAAGAAACCTAATATCGTTTTCATACTGACCGATGATCAGCGGTTTGATACCATTGGAGCTTTGGGGAACAAAGAAGTAAAGACTCCTTATATGGATCTACTAGTGTCGAGCGGGGTAGCCTTTACCAATGCTCATATTCCTGGTGGTACCTGTGGGGCTGTCTGTATGCCTTCTAGAGCTATGATCCATACGGGTAAGACCCTTTTTCATCTTGCAGACAACGGCTCCTATATCCCCGAAGACCACATCCTATTGGGAGAGGTTCTTCAGAAGGCAGGGTATGATACCTGTGGTATAGGCAAGTGGCATAATAGTCCTGCAGCTTATGCGAGAAGTTTCACCTCCGGCGGGGAGATCTTCTTCGGTGGTATGTGGGATCATTGGAATATTCCTGCATGTGACTTTGATCCGAGTGGTGAATATGATTATTCAGTACCCTATACAACTGATGCCTTTCATTCACGGGTCGTCAATAATATGATCTCAGATCATATTAATCCGGGAAAGCATTCAAGTAATCTTTTCGCAGACTATGCGGTGAACTGGCTTGATAGCCAGAGAGGCGATAACCCCTTTTTCCTCTATACAGCATTCATGGCACCGCATGATCCGAGGACCATGCCTGAGAAGTACCTGAAGATGTATGAACCTGAGACGGTGAGCTTGCCTGAGAATTTCAGAGAAGAGCATCTGTTTGAATATGGTATCAGAAATGTGAGAGACGAGGTACTTGCCCCCTATCCGAGGACTGAGCATGAGGTGAGGACACATCTAGCAGAGTACTATGGCATGATCACTCATCTTGATGATCAGATTGGTAGGATCATAGAAAAGCTGAAGAGTATCGGGGAGTATGAGAACTCCATTATCATCTTAGCTGGTGATAACGGTCTAGCTCTTGGGCAACATGGCTTGTTCGGTAAGCAGAGTGCCTATGAACACAGTGTGAGAGTACCTCTGATCTTCTCTGGTCCACAGATCAAAGCGAACAAGCTTTGTTCAGATCCCTGCTACCTTCTTGATATCTTCCCAACGATCTGTGATGCATTAGCTATCGATAAACCTGATGGGATCGAGGGGAATAGCCTCTATTCTCAGATCTCAGGTGAGGAGATGCTAAAGGATGACATAAGGGATACGCTCTACTTCGCCTATGCAGAGCTACTGCGAGGAGTAAAGAGGGGAGGCTATAAACTTATCGAATATGCTGGAGAACACGGAAAGCATACCCAACTCTTCAATATTGAAGATGATCCTTTTGAGAAGAACGATCTAGCTGAACATGAAGATCATAAAGAGCTCCTTGATGATTTGAGACAGGAGTTATTGCACCAAAGAGAGCTCTGGGATGATACCCAGACCCCTGTCAGTCAGAGATTCTGGGAAGCCTATAATCGCTGATGAATGCTTTCACTTATATGGGTATCTTAGCGTATCACTCCTCTGATCGTTGAGATGCCCTGTTCTTCGAATGCACTGGCTACCTTATCTTGAAGGGCCTTCCCCGGTGTCAATGCTACCATATAACCACCACGTCCCCCTCCAGTGACCTTCGCACCATAGGCTCCAAGGGAACAGGCCTGATCACATAGTTCGATCAGTCTCGGATGAGAGAGTCCCATCTCTATGAGAAGGTGATGATTCTCATTCATGATCGTTCCGACTTTTTTCAGATCATCTGATTCCAAAGCCTCTTTCAAGGCATATACTTGAGCTCGTACCATCTCCAATCGGTCGGTGAATAGTCTTGGGTCTAGATCTCTCTGTGCTTCAAGAAACCCTTTGAGTTTCGAAGTATCGGCTGTGATCCCACTGTTTCCCATGACGACTTCGATGGGTCTCTTCAGATTCAAAGTCGCGAAGGACTTCTTTTGGTCATGAAGTTCATAGAGAATAGTCCCCCCAAAGGTCGAGACGGTGTTATCAAGTCCTGAAGGGAGTCCATGATACCCGAACTCTCCTCGCCAGGCAAAGTAGTTCACCGTTGGATCATCATACCCAAGATCGAAGAGTTCACTGCAGGCCCTCGCATAGGAGACACAGTTCGCTGCACTTGCTCCGACCCCACTTCCTGCTAGGAGGTCTCCAGTCAGTTCTATCGAGAGGGAGTACTGTGCTAATCCCATCTCTTTGGTCATGGTATCCATGGCCTCCTGCTGGTCAGCTATCTTAGCCTCTTTATACCCAGGAACCTCTACTCGGTGATCTGCCATAGACCAGCCTGGTATTCCTTCCGGATCATAGGTAACAGTACAGATCGTCTCGAAGGGGAGTGCTGCTAGGACTGCGGGGACTCCTTGTATGACGAATTGATCACCGATGAGGATCACCTTTCCAAAGGCTCTCCCGATTGCCTGAGATCTACTCATAATCATATGACTCCTATTTCTCACTCTGTAGTGCAAAGCCTTTCATAAAGCTTTCCTGAAGGATGAAGAATACCAATAGTGGTGGGATCATTGTCATGATGACACCAGCCATGATGACACCCCAATTGTTTGATGATTCTGCATTCATCAGCATCTTGATCCCTATCTGGACTACTCTCATGTTATCTGTATTAGTTGCCATAAGAGGCCATAGGTACTGGTTCCAGATATAGATGAACTCGATGACAACCAAGGCCCCTATGGTACTCTTGGTCAACGGAAGCAGTACTTTGAAGAAATACTGCATAGGTCTGCAGCCATCCATCTTGGATGCATCGATCAATTCTGAAGGAACGGTCTTGAATCTTTGGATGAAGAGGAATGTCCCTGTCGCACTGGCCCAGAAGGGTATGATCAGTCCTGCATAGGTATTGATCCAACCAAAGGATCTGACGACTTCAAAGAGTGCTACGATCCGTACAGGTACCGGTAGTAAAAGAGTCACTATCACTAAGAAGAATAGAATCTGTTTCCCTTTGAAATCGAAATGGGTGAAGGCAAAAGCTGCTAACAGACTCATGATGACTTTGCCTATGGTGACCATGATCGCTATGAATGCTGAATTGAACATCATCCTCCCTAAGTTGATCCTCTGCCAGGCCGTAGTATAATTGGAGACCCAGTTTGTAGAGAAGGTCAGTTTTGGAGGGTAGGCTAGGACCTCTGTTTCCGTCTGTGAACTGATGACCAAAGCTAATAATACCGGGAGGCAGACGATGAGTACTGAGATGATCAGCAATAGATGGATTGCCGTTGTCTTTCTTTTTGAACGTATCATTTACTCTTTGCCTCCTATTGGTAATAGACTTTTTTCTCAGTAGTCTGAAACTGCATGACAGTGATCAATACCACGATCATGAATAGGATGAAACTCTCTGCAGCTGCATATCCGATTCGAGAGTTCACGAAGAAGTCCTTATAGAGTTGATAGATCAAGACATTCGTAGATTCTGCTGGTCCACCTTCGGTCAGGACATCAATGAGACCGAATGCACTGAAGTAGGCATAGGTGGTGTTCATGACAAGAAGGAAGAAGGTCATTGGGGAGAGAAAGGCGAATGTGATGGAGAAGAATCTGCGTACAGGTCCTGCTCCATCAAGTTCAGCAGCTTCAAGAGCATCCTTTGGTATATTCCTGAGAGCAGTCAGGTAGAATATGATATTATAACCGAGGTTCTTCCAGACTGCAGCGATGATGACCACGAACAGGGCAGTTGACCCGTTAGTCATCCATGTCCTGATTCCTGTGAAATAACCTATGATTCCATTAGCTGGATTAAAAAGGAAATTGAATAGAGCTCCTGCTATCGCGGGAGAGAGGGCATAGGGCCAGATAAGAAGGGAGCGATAGATCTTGGCGCCCTTTATATTCTGATTTAACAGAAGTGCAAGCAGTAAAGAGGTGAGTAGTCCGAACCCGATGACTGCAATAGCAAAGATCGCTGAAGTCCAGAAACTGCTCAGGTAATCTGGGTTCGTGAAGATCTTCTTCAGATTATAGAGACCGGCGAATTTCTCAGCTCCTGAATAGGGGTGAACCTTATAGAAGGTGAGCCTGAAAGTCTCGAATGCCGGGTAGAATAGGAAGATGATCAGTACTGCGAAGGTTGGTACCAATAAGAGATAGGGTAGGTATTTTGAAGAAAAACCTGCCTGTTTCATAGTGTTCTCCAAGTATAGAACAGCCCTATACGAATTCGTATAGGGCTGTGTTGTTAATAATGTCTAGAGGTCGATCAACTCATTCCACTCTGTGATGAGATCATTGACCTGTGCTGCCGCGTCATCCAATGCTTTGGAGACATCCTTTCCTGCATAACATTCCTGAATCTCTGACTGGATGATTGCTCTTGTCTCGGGGAAGACACCTAAGAGGCTTCCTGCAGTATTCAAAGTCTCAGGACTTACCAATAGCTGCTCAAAAGCTGTCAGGTAATTTGGGTTCTCTATGAACCAACCCTCTTTCTCTAACTTATCCATAGCGGTCTTTCGAACTGGGAAGTACCCTGTACCTTTGTGCCATGCCATCTGAGGTTCATCACTAGAGATGAATTCAACAAGTTTTAGAGCTGCAAGTTCTTCTTCAGCTGGATGGTTATTGGTCATCCATAAAGATCCACCACCGATAGCGACCCCACCGGTTGCACCTTCAGGTCGAGGAATGAAGCCTGTTCCCATCTCCCAGCCCTTCTCAGCTAGAGACTTTGTTAGCAGATTGACATCTGAGGAGGAAGACATGACCATTGCGACCTCTCCTGCACCGAAAGCTGCTCTGTGGTTTGACCATCCAGGTCCTACATCCATGAAAAGGCCATCATCATACATACCGATCCACCAATCGAGAGCCTTATTTCCTGCTGCACCATTGAAAAGGACTGCTGTAGGAAGTTCTTTACCTCGACCATTGTCATTGTTCACGAACGGCGCATCTTGGAGACAGCACATCTGCTCAAAATACCAGCTGTGAAGGTTCCAGGTGACTGGGGTATCTATTCCTGAGGCTTTCAAAGCAATTGCGGCTTCTCTGATTCCCTCATAGGTCTTAGGTGGGTTCTCAGGATCCAATCCTGCTTTTTCGAACAAAGTCTTATTGTAGAAGATCAAAGGTGTGGAAGAGTTGAAAGGCATGGAATAGTGTCTTCCTTGGTATTTGTAATAACTCTGAACAGGTACGAAGAAGTCATCCCAAGGAATCTCTATATCATACCGATCCGCTAATTGATCTACAGGGGAGATCATCCCACTGTTGATCATACCTAAAGTCCCTATCTCATAGGAGTGGAATACATGTGGTGCATTCCCAGCTTTATGAGCAGAAACAGCCTTATTCAAGGTGTCATTGTATGAACCAGTGTATTGAACATTGACGGTGATATTCGGATTCTGTGCCATGAAGTCATCAACAATGCTCTGGATCAGTTCGATACGAGTTCCCGACATAGCATGCCAGAAGTCGATAGTGACATTCGCATCCTCATCAACAAGAGACACCTCCTGCTGCCCAGCTCCAAAGATGAATGAAGAACCAAGCATGAGTACAAGTAAGACAATTAAAAATCTTTTCATAAAACACTCCTTTTGTTTATCGCCTGAAGGCGTAAAAACCATAAGAACATCACTCAAAACTATATTATCTTATTCAAAACCCTATCGGGATAGTTGCTGATGATCCCATCAACACCTATCTCGATCATATGATCGATATCTCTTGGATCGTTAACTGTATAGACAAGAATCTGAATACCAGCTGTATGCATGCTTCTCACCAGCTCTTTTGAGGCGAACTCCAGACTACCGACAAGGGTGTCACATCCCAAGCTCCTTATATAATCTGCTTGACCTATGAGTACTGATTTGATGAGTGCTCCAGTTGGTATTGAGGAAGCTAATGAATGAAAGCTCTGCAGCTCTAAGTGATTGAAGGAGGTTATGAGAAGTTGAGAAGGATTCCAATTCCCTGATTGTATCTCCCTGGTGAGTGTTGCTGCAACTGCAGCCCCGGATCCCGTACTCTTTAATTCAAGATTGAGATTGATCTTCCCTCTACATTGTTCAAGGAGCTCTTCAAGGGTCATGATCTGTTGATTCTTACCGAAATCAAAGGTGAGAAGTTCTTTGAGGGTCAGGTCTCTGATGAAGCCCTTTCCATCAGAGGTCGAATCGATCCTAGCATCATGACATAGGACCATCTCCCCTGATTTACATATATGTATATCGGTCTCAATGTAATCACAACCCAAAGTGATGGCCTTGTCAAAAGCAAGACAGGTATTCTGGGGTTCCCAGCCGGCAGCCCCTCTGTGTCCAATACAGATCATAGCATTGCCTCTTTGTTAAGCAATACTCATTATACAACATGTTGGTGAGTGTTTGCAACAAATTAAAACAAATCTGCCATTATGACTATGAGTGTTCTTCTCATATATATTATTGATCAATCAGCTTCAGGAGGAGATCGGGTCTATCGGTGATGAGTCCATCCACCCCCCAAGAGATGTACTGTTTCATCAAGTCTGTCTTATTGACTGTCCAGGGGATCACCTTCAGTCCCAACGCATGGGCTCGTGAGATATCAGCCTCTGTTATATCTTTATAATAAGGCGATATGATATCAGCACCAAAAGTTGAGACGAGATCTGCGGTGGTGGAGAATTCATCAGCATCATAACCATCGAGCCAGGGAGATGGTCCGCTCTTACCAAGTCTCAGATTGAAAGTCGTCCCTTCGAACTTCAGATTCTCAGAAACTAGGCATGCTATTTCGATATCGGGGGCATGCTCTTTGATAAAGGTGAGGGATCTCCAATCAAAGGACTGTATCGTGCAGTATTCAGCTTTCCCGTAGTTCTCGATCACCTGGAGCAGCGCTTCACTGATCATGGTGATATCATGAGTATGTTCAGGGAACTCCGGGTAGGTCTTGATCTCAATATTATACCTGATCGAATCATTGCCGAGTTCATCCATCAATTCAAAGAGTTCAGTAAGAGTCGGGATATGCTCAGTGAGTACGGACTTCTGATTCTTGTGTGATTTCGCATAGGAGGTATAGGGTTTGATCTTCCCCACACGGTAGGTCCAGAGCTCGGCTAGTGAAAGATCCTTGATAAATAGCTTGGGGTACTCTCCTACATATTTCCCATCGCTGTCTCTGACAAGCTTGTTGGCAAGATAGGGATCATGACTGATGACGATGATCCCATCAGCTGTCATGGCTGTATCGAGTTCAAGAGTCGTCACCCCAAGTGCTGCCGCATTCCTGAATGCACTCAGCGTATTCTCAGGAAGGAGATCCCTTCCTCCTCTATGGGCCTGAATGTCTAAGGAATAGAGGTATATTGATGAAGAGAGGAGGAGGATGGAAAGAATAGTGTTTCTTAAAAAACGTTTTCTCAGTATTATCATGAGAGATCCTTTCTATCATCATACTCCTGAATGTATCAGAAAGCTAGGATCATTCTCCCACAATAGCTTAAGAAAGCTCGTGTGACGCAGGCATTGGATTACAACCTCAGTGATCCGGTCTAGAGGAGCGAAGGAGAAAAGATACTAGAGGGAGAAGAGGTTCTCCTCTTTTAAAGCACGTAATCCTTTCAAATGCTTTTTGTTACCTGTTGAATGTGCGGGAACCTTCTGTATCTCATCAATGATTATGATAGGATCTGTTCTTAGCTACTGTTCACGATCTCTCTTAGTAAGGATGGGTTCTCTGATAATGGAAAGGGGATCTTACTAGAAAGCAGTGTTAGTATGGGGTGACCTTGAAATTGATTGAACAGTAGCGCCGTCTTTTCTGTTCTTCTTGGACCAAAGAGAAAGAACGATTCATTCTTAGCTAGTTCCCAGATATTCAGTGTTCTTTTATACATAGCCATAGTAGCTGATGTTGATCTTACATCTTATATTCCATAGACGACTTATCCCTTGACCTTTGAGCTGATTTATCATCATATCTAGGCATAAGAGATTATGAATATCATATGGAGAGGATATGTCCCCATTCATCATTATATGTGCATCCCTTGGTTATGCTGCAGAGAGTATCTTCGGGTTCGGTGGCTCGATCATCACCTTCCTGTTATTGACACAGAACATCCCGGCAAAAGAGGCTGTGAGTATGCTTCCTGTCTTTGCATTGGTAGGGAGTATCTTCATCGTACTAAGCGATCTTAAGTCTGTGAACTGGAGAGTCATAGGTAGAATATCTCTTTTTGCTATTCCCGGGCTGATACTGGGAACACTCTTCATGGGTCAGGTCCCAGAGACTACTTTCAAGATCTTCATTTTGGTTATCATTCTTATTTACGGGATCAATCTTATCGGTGGGAAGGATCCAACAGTCCCAGCACGTTTGAGGAAACCTCTTTATGTGGTAGCAGGCTTTGTGATCGGAGCTACTAGTCTGGGTGTCTTCTTTATCCCGATCATTGGATCAGAACTCGGGAACCAGAGGAGCTTCCGTGCGAGTCTTGGTTTCTTATGGACGATCACCGCACTATTCAGGGTCCCTCTCTATTTTGCTAATGGAGTACTTACTGCAGAGGGGATGAGAATCTCTCTTATCGCTGCACCTTTTCTCTTGGGAGCTATACTTATCGGATATTTCATCCATAGGTTAATTCCAGAATCTCAATACAAACGATATGTCGGTGCTGCGATATTCCTCACAGCAGTAGTGAATCTTCTTCGTACCTTCTTATAATAAAAAGAGATACTTGGAAATACCACTAATCTCCTAATAAAAACTTGACAGATCAACCATCTCAGTTTAGTATTGGTAATACCAATTAACCATTAAACCAATAGACCTATTGGTACGGAGTGAAGATTTGTCAGAGACTGGACTAAGAATAACAAGAGAGAATTTTGCAACCATAGAGAAGGGATATGCAATCGCTACCTGTGAGATAGATGGAAAGCGAAAGCTGTTCGCTGCTGCAGAAGGCCAAGGCCCCTGTTACATGTATGATTATGAATCATTAGAGAAAGAGGTCGTCTGGGAAGAACCCGGTGGAACGATGAGTATCGTCCCTATTCCTGGTAGGAATGGTGAGATCTTCGCTACTCAGAACTTCTTTCCAGTATTCGATGCAAAAGAGTCGGTAGTCGTCTACGGAACATATGATAGAGAGAATAAGAGATGGGATCTGACAGAGGTCTGTAAAGTACCCTACCTTCACCGTTTCGATGTGATCGATATTGATGGGAGCCTTCTGTTCGTAGGTGGTAAACTCTGTCAGAACAAGACTGAGGTTCAGGATTGGAGTACTTCAGGTTCTCTTGTGTTTGCAGAGATACCAGAGAACATCACTGATGAATGGGAGATCAAGACCTTTTATGAGGGAATAACCAAACATCATGGGTATTGTCTACAAAGAGAAGAGGATCGATTCTTCGTCTCCGGAGTTGAGGGTCTGTTCGAAGTGACTCTTCCACAGAGAATAGAGGATGGACTAGTCATCGAGAAGATCATTGATCGAGAGATCAGTGATATGGCGATCGTCGATATCGACGGTGATGGTGCATATGAGATAGCGACTATCGAGATGTTCCATGGTAATGAACTTGCGATAAACAAGATGATTGATGGTGAGTATAAGAAAGTGTTCACCCATCCAATAGCTTTCGGGCATGTTATCTGGGGTGGAAAGATTCTCGGGGAACCTTCATTCATCGTAGGAAGTAGAAGAGACGATTGTCTGATCGAATTGATCACCTGTAAGGATGGAGCTTATCTAGTCTCCAAGATCGATGGGGATGTCGGACCAAGCCAGTTGCTCGTCTTCGAAGACGGTGAGGCGAGTGTCGCATTCTCAGCGAATCGTCAGAGAGACACATTTGCGTTGTATACCTTCACAAAAGGTAAGTAGATATAAAAAACAAGAGAGGTAGTGAGAAGATGAAGAAAGTTTTATTGTTGTTAGTCGTTTTGATGATGATTCCTGCATTCGCATTTGCAGGTGGAGATCAGGAAGAGGCTGCACCTGCAGCGGAAGTTGCAGATGGACCATATGTCCCTACTAAGGATATTACCTTTGTAGTGCCATTCTCAGCTGGTGGAAACAGTGATATCCCAGCAAGGATCTTTGCTAAGTACATGACAAAGTATTCAGACGTTGAAGTGAAAGTTACTAATATCGTCGGTGCTGGTGGAAAAGCTGGTGCTCGAGAGGTCATGAAAGCTGATCCTGATGGATCGATGTTGATCATGCAACCAGTAGGATACCCTATGCAGTATTCACTTGGTGTAGCTGAATTCACCTATGAAGATTTCGCTCCTATCGGACAGTGGTTGGATTCGACACTCGCAGTAGTCGTTAATGCAGATTCCTCATATATGTCAATGGATGATCTCGTGGCAGCAGCAGATGCAGCTCCAGGAACTATCAAGATGGGTTCTGTGACCGGAACACTCCCTACTTTCGCAACCATTGAGATTGAGATGCAGAAAGATGTAGAGTTCAACAAAGTAGACCTTTCAGGTGCTTCAAAAGCTCCAGAGCTCTTAAGTAATAGAATTGATGGATATATTGATGGATTCGGTGCGATCAAACAGTATGTAGAGAGCGGACAGTTCAGATGCCTTGGTATCATCACCGATGTGAAGATCAAAGGATATGAAGAGATCCCAACTTTCACAGAGGCTGGTTTCACAGGTTATGAGTATCTTAAACAGGCATTCGGTCTTTGGGCTCCTAAGGGAACACCAGCTGAAGTCGTTGAGTATATCAATAATCTGATCAAGCTTGCATCTGAAGATGCAGAGTGTATTGAAGAGATGAATGCATTAGGAATTGCTCCTGCACACAACTCTGTAGCTCAATATACCAAGAACATGGAAACAACCTATGCTAAGTTCCAGGACGTTGCAAAGGCAATCGTTGGAAACTAGATTGAAGTGAACTGAAGATGATAGGGACTGGTAAACAGTCCCTATTCTTAGTTTCAGAAGGAGAAACCATGGGTGAGTTGATTTTTATGGCTATCATCGCGGTGATAGCTGTCTTTATGTTTTTTGTTTCGGGGTCCTTCCCGGTGAGTATCATAGACAAATCAGGTGGTGCCTCCCTGTTCCCTAGAATCGTCATAGTCTTACTGCTGTTCTTTATGATCATCAGGACAGTGATCGTTCTTCGGAATAAAGAGGAGAGAGAGAAGGTCTTTGTATTCTTCGAGATGTTCAGAGGAGCACGGTTAGTCTACCTGTTGGGAACATTAGTTTATATTCTGCTCGTCGAACCATTAGGCTTTGTTATTACCACGAGTGTGTATCTATTCGGAATGGCGAATTTCATGTATTTCAAACAGAAGGATTCGATCATGTCATTACAGAGAAACGGTATCATATTCGCTTCTGGGGTCCTTATATCCCTGGGTATGTATCTGTTTTTCACAAGAGTCTTGAGTATCCTGCTACCGCAGGGGATTCTCGGATTCCTATAGAGGAGGTTCTCATAATATGCTAGAAGTATTTGCTAATATTCTTACACTACAGAATCTCTCATTGATTCTGCTCGGTGTAGCCATCGGTAATGTATTTGGGTGTATTCCTGGATTGAATGCACCAATCGCGGTCGCATTGGCATTACCTTTCACCTTTAATATGGAATTATTACCCTCGATCAGCCTGATCATGGGTCTTTATATGGGATGTGTGTCCGGTGGGTTGGTATCCGCTGTATTATTGAGGATCCCGGGTACTGCAGCATCAGTTGCTACTACCTTTGACGGGTATCCAATGGCCCAACAGGGGCGCGGGACTGAGGCCCTCTCCTATGGTGCATTCGCATCATTCTTTGGTGGTATCTTCAGCTGTATCGTCCTTCTTGCCTTAGCACCGGTACTTGCGAACATCGCGATCGGGTTCGGTCCTTGGGAGTACTTCGGGACTGCAGCGCTCTCACTGATCATCGTCTGTGTCATGATGAGTGGTAAGACCCTCAAGGGGTTGATCGCAGTCTGTATTGGACTTCTGCTCAAGACGGTTGGTATGAGCCCTATTGATGGTGTGGCCGCACGCTTCACCTTCGGCAACTACAGCCTAGAGAATGGGTTCAACCTGATCGTAGTGATCATCGGTGTCTTCGCATTCCCTGAGATCATCAATTCGATCGGAAAACTGAAGGTAGTAGTGAAACCTGCCAAGATAAAGAACAAACTCTTCTATATACCTTCATGGAAGGATATCAAAGAACAGCTTGGTACCATGTTCCGGGGATCTGTGATCGGAACAGCGATCGGTATCCTTCCGGGTATGGGTGGAGGGGCGGCAAGCCTTATCTCCTATGCACAGGCGAAGAAGACTTCGAAGACTCCTGAGAAGTTCGGGACCGGTTGTGCTGAAGGTATCTTCTGCTGTGAGAGTGCTAATAACGCTACGACCGGTGGTGCCCTGATACCGATGCTCGCGCTTGGAGTTCCCGGTGATACGGTCACTGCTATCATCATGGGTGCTCTAACACTGCAGGGAATCTCAGCTGGACCACTTCTGAGTATGAACCAGCCGGTGATCTTCAAATCGATCATCTTTGCAGTATTCGTTGCGAATATCTTCATGTTCGTGTATCAGATCTTCACTATCAAATATATGGCGAAGATCGTAGAAGTACCAAAATACTATCTGTTCCCATTGATCACCATGTTCTGTGTAGCAGGTGTCATCAGTCTGAACAACAATATGTTCGACCTTATCTATCTGATGGGCTTCGTCGTCATCGGATATATCCTCGATAAGAACGATTATCCACTTTCTCCCTTTATTCTGGCATTCGTCCTAGGTGGAATCGTTGAGGATAACCTAAGAAGATCGATCACCTATTATGGAAGTTTTATAGAGAGTATGCAGCAAGTCTCGATTGGGACACTGTTCGTCTACCTTGGGGTAGCACTTCTTATCTATAGTGCTTTCAGAGCGAATAGAGATAAGTTCAAGAGATTTAGAAAAGAAAAAACCTAGGAGGGTTCAAATGATAAACGATGTAGATATCAAAGATCTAGACCGACAGACCTGGATCAATAATGTATTCCCAGAATGGGGAACATTCCTTAATGAGGCTATTGAAGCTAAAGATGTGAAACCCGATACTTTTGCCATGTGGTGGCTTGGATGTACCGGAATCTGGGTGAAGACCCCAGAAGACTGTAATATCATTATCGACCTGTGGCTCGATACAGGAAAGCAGACAAGAAAATTCCCAGCACCTCCAGAATGGGGACAGGGAATCGATTTTCAGATGGCGCGAATGGTTGGATCAAGAGAATTCCAACCGAATGCACGATCCTCACCAATGGTCATCGACCCGTTTGCGATCAAGAAGATGGACGCGGTCCTCTCAACACACTTCCACCGAGATCATATCGATCCCTACGTGGCAGCTGCGATCGTGAAGAACACTGATGCACCTTTCATCGGTCCAGAGTTCAGTGCGAACATCTGGAGAAAATGGGGTGTTCCAGAGGATAGGATCACTGTTGTGAGACCTGGCGATACGGTCAAGATCAAAGATATCGAGATAGTCGCTGTAGACTCCTTTGACAGGACCGCACTGATCACGGCACCACCAGCAGGTGATATCCGAGGAAGACTCACAGATGATATGGACGAGAGAGCGGTCAACTATATCATAAAGACACCTGGTGGGAACCTCTACCATAGTGGTGATTCACACATGTCTAACTATTATGTGAAACATGGTAAGGATCATGATATCGACGTAGTACTGGTATCTTATGGTGAGAACCCCATCGGATGCTCAGACAAGGTCACATCAGTTGACTGTTGCCGAATCGCAGAGAACCTCCAAGCAAAGGTACTCATTCCTTTCCATTATGACATCTGGTCAAATATGCTAGGAGATCCGAGAGAAGTCGAGATGGTATATGAATACCGAAAGAATAGACTTGATTACAAGTTCTCAACCTTCCTCTGGGAAGTCGGTGGTGGGTATGTCTATCCAGACGACAAGAACAAGAGAAGATTCATGTTTGAACGAGGCTTCACTGACGCATTCGAACTGGATGAGCCAAACGTACCGTTCAAATCATTCTTATAGAGGTGGCGAAGCATGGAATTACCGGAACTGAAACAGATCGTCTATGATGCGAACCTAGAGCTAGTCAGACGAGGACTGGTGATCTATACCTGGGGAAACGTGAGTGCGATCGATCGAGAGAAGCA
>CAKZLE010000030.1 GCA_937125225.1 uncultured Spirochaetia bacterium | reverse complement strand
AGGTTTTCTACCAGGATGTGTATGTTTGTAGCTCCAAAAATCTTTGATGAATTTGTGTTGCCAGTTCAAGACAGTTTCTGGATTCACTACAGTTAAATGATTCATTGTTCTAGTAGATATAGCTTTAATCAGTGCAAGAGAGAATGCATCGCTCTCTCTGAAATGTAATCTCTTATTCTTAAGATTGAGTTGGCGCTTATAGATCTCATTTTCCTTTTTGAGAAGAAGCATGGTGAAAATAAGATTCTTTCTATTCCTGAAAATGATACTGAATACTGAATTGAGTAGAGATCGAATGAAGTTGAACATGACGTATTATATCCAGAATGAATAATCGTGTATATTTTCCATATTTCAGCTGTGTTTTTGTTGCCAGATGAAAATAAATAACCCACGCCCAAATAAGGATTATTTGAGTGTACTAAATTGTGGGAAGTTCATATTTTATCAATTAAATGCAAACGTTTGTATTAAAATTTGAGGCTACTTGTTATTTCCAAAGATAACCCGATAACATAAATAGATAAAAAGTTATAGATAAAAAGCTCATAAAAAACATCTATATAAGGAGATAGGAGAATTTTGTAAAATAATTCTTGACAGATTTCTGAAACTGACTTTATAATACTTTTATTGGAAACGTTTGCATTAAATATTAATTATTTTGTGAATATCCATTCATTCATAAAAAAGGTAGGAGAAAATGATGAGAAAACTAGTAATGGTAATGTTGGTAATGGTAATTGCTGTGACAGGCGCTTTCGCTGGTGGACAGCAGGAATCAGGAGATTCTGGTTATAAGATCGGTTACGTCAGTAATAACTTCAACGATACATTCCAGACTTATATCAATGCAGCAGCAGAAGCATACGTGGATGCTCAGGATGGATTGACCATCAGTCTCGTAGATGCACAGGAAGATGTTATCCGACAGCAAGATCTAGTCAACACATTTGTTGCACAGGGTGTTGATGCACTGATTGTCGTACCGGTAGACACTAGTGCAATGGATGCTATCACACGAGCAGCTAAAGAAGCAGGTATCCCTCTTTGTTACATCAACCGAAATCCGTATGCTGATAAGAGCATACCGGAGAACGTTTATTATGTAGGTTCACAGGAGATCATCGCTGGACAGCAGCAGATGAATTACATGGGTGAACTGATGAACGGAGAAGGTGGGGTAGCTATCCTTATGGGTAAACTCGATAACGAAGGTGCAATCAAGAGAACTGAAGGTAACGAATCTATTATTACAGATAAATACCCCAACATCAAGATACTGGCAAAAGAGACCGGTAACTGGCAGAGAGACCAAGGTCTGACCTTGACTGAGAATTGGTTGACCACTTATGGAGACAAACTCAACGGTATCCTTGCAAACAATGATGAGATGGCTCTTGGTGCAGTAAAAGCTCTGGAAGCAGCAGGTAGAACCGATGTGTTCGTCATGGGTGTTGATGCGATCCCAGACGCAAAAGGCGCCGTAGGAAACGGATCATTGACTGCTACCGTACTTCAGGATGCAGAAGGACAGGGTCGTGGTGGTGCAGAAGTTATCCACAAGGTACTCACAGGACAGGCTCCTGAAGCAGTAACATGGGTTCCTTTTGTTCTAATTACACCTGAGAACCTAGCTGATTTCCAGTAATCATGAGCGATTAATCTAGATGGGGGATAGTTAGTATCCCCCATTCTTTAGAAGAGAGAATGGAGTAGTGTATGGATGAAGAGAAATATCTTCTGGAAATGGATAATATCGTGAAGACGTTCCCCGGGGTTAAGGCTCTGAAAGGGGTAAACCTGAAGGTGAAACATGGAGAGATCCATGCCCTGATGGGGGAGAACGGTGCGGGTAAGTCAACATTGATGAAATGTCTGGCCGGTATTCATCCACCCACCTCAGGAACGATTATATATGATGGGAAGAAGCAGGGGCAGTATACTACGGCACAGGCTTTGCAGATGGGGATCTCGATGATCCACCAGGAACTCAGTCCTATCCTTCATCGATCCATCATGGAAAATATTTGGTTAGGTCGGGAACCGAGGAACAAGTTCGGGCTCATCGACCACCAAAAGATGTATGTAGACAGTATCGAAGTACTCAAAGAGATCGATATCAATGAAGACCCGAAGACTCATATGGTCGAGTTGACGGTCGCGAAGATGCAGATGATAGAGATCGCCAAAGCTATCTCCTATGATTCAAAACTGATCATTATGGATGAGCCGACATCAGCTCTTACCGAGAAAGAGATCAAGCAGCTCTTCGGTATCATGCGAAGGCTCAAGGCTCAGGGAAAGAGCATCATCTATATTTCCCATAAACTGGATGAGATCTATGAGGTGACTGATAGAGTCACTGTCTATCGAGACGGTGAGTATATTGGTGCTGAAGATACTAAGGATCTTCCCGAAGATAAGATGATCAAGATGATGGTAGGCAGGGAAGTCAGTGAGCTCTTTCCAAAGACCCCCTGTTCGATCGGTGATCTGATGCTGGAAGTGGAAAATCTCTCACATCGGAAGTTCTTCAAGGATGTCTCCTTCAATGTACGGAAGGGGGAGATTCTCGGGATCGCAGGTCTAGTCGGCTCCGGACGAACGGAAGTCATTGAGTCGATTTTTGGAATTAAACAGAAGCTCAGCGGGACCGTGAAGATCGAAGGGAAGGAAGTCGACATTAAGACTCCTGAAGATGCCATCTCAAATCACCTAGCGATCCTCACAGAGGATCGGAGAATGTCCGGTATATTTCCGATGCTCTCTGTCCGATTGAATATGGCTATAGCGAACATCCCGAAATACCTTAACGGTGTAGGCCTGATCAGGAATCGGGAACTCATTCGAGAATGTAATGAATATGTTAAGAAGATACAGGTGAAGACTCCTAGCTTGATGCAGAAAGTTGAGAACCTGAGTGGGGGTAACCAACAGAAGGTACTTGTTGCCAGATGGCTGATGACGAATCCTGATATCCTGTTCCTGGATGAACCGACGAGAGGTATCGATGTAGGTACCAAATCAGAGATCCACCGACTCATATCACAGCTTGCTGGAGAGGGGAAATCGATCGTCATGGTCTCTTCGGAATTACCTGAGGTGATGGGAATGAGTGACCGGATTATGGTCATGCATGAAGGTCGAGTGACTGCGATAGTGGATAACAGTGAAGACCTGACTCAGGAAGAGTTGATGAGCTATGCGACAGGCACTGTTGCAGCTGACGTCTAGATAGGAGAAGAAGAAAATGAATGCATTAGTTAAGAATTTTGATGCGAAGCATATATTACAGAAATAGGGAATTGTATTTGTTCTCATCCTCATGATCATTGGATTGAGTATCGCCCAGCCTGCTTTCTTGAGCAGTCACAATATTTTCAATGTCCTGACCCAGAGTGCAATCTTTGGGATAATGGCATTAGGTCTTACATTTGTCATTATTTCAAAAGGAATCGATCTTTCTGTCGGTTCTGTCTTGGCTTTCTCCGGGGTAATCGCTTCATCTCTGGGACAGTCCGCGGAAGCTACCTCCAAGTACTTCCCTAACCTCCCAATCATGCCGGTCCTCGTGCCGATTCTGGCAGCCTTGATCGTTGGTGCATTGTGTGGAGGACTCAGTGGGTTTTTAATCGCCAAGACTAGGATCCCTGCATTTATCGCAACCCTAGGTATGATGACTGTTGCAAGAGGTATGGCTCTTATTTATACCGATGGTAAACCGGTAAGTACCTTGATCCCTTCATTCACCGCGATCGGAGGGAAGGTCTTCGGTGTGATACCGATACCTGTCATTATTTATTTTGTGATGATCATCATCAGTACGATCTTGCTAAGTAATACACGATTTGGTAAGAACGTCTATGCGATCGGTGGTAATATCAACGCGGCAGAGGTCTCAGGTGTCAATGTCAAACGGAACCTGATCATGATTTATGCATACAGCGGTCTACTGGCAGGACTTGCGGCTGTGGTATTCGCAGGCCGAGTAGGATCAGTACACCCGGGGGCTGCGACCGGTTATGAGCTGACCGCTATCGCATCAACCACGATCGGTGGTACTTCCCACTCAGGTGGTATCGGAACGATCTGGGGAGCTTTTGTCGGTGCCCTAGTATTGGCAGTACTACGAAACGGTCTGACACTCCTGGGAGTGGATGCCTATTGGCAGCAGGTCGTCGAAGGTGTGATCATCGTCGTGGCGGTAATCATCGATATGAGAAAGAATGCGAAGAAGGATTAGTACATATGGATAAGGTAAGAATCGGGTCCGTAGGACTGGGGCGTCTGGGGCTTCAGCATGCCGAGAATATTGCTAACCGGGTGATGAATGCAGAACTCACCGCATTATGTGATGTGGATGAGGCGAAGCTCAATGAGACTGCTGATAAGCTTGGGGTGAAGTATCGATTCACCGATTTTGATGAGATGGCAGGTTGTGAGGAACTGGATGCGATCTGTATCGTCTCCCCGTCATTCCTGCATACTGCACAGATAGAGAAGGCGCTTTCCTGCGGGAAGCATGTGTTCAGTGAGAAACCGCTGGGGACCACAGTTGATGAGTGTAAGCAGGCTGAGAAAGCTGTGGAAGCATATCCTGATCAGGTCTTCATGCTCGGTTTCATGAGACGGTTCGATGAGTCCTACATGTATGCTCATCAGAAAGTAGTCAATGGTGATATCGGGAAGCCGGTCATGTTCCGATCCTACAGCCAGGACCCGGAGAAGTTCATCGATGGGGCTATCGCTTTTGCCGGTCACAGTGGTGGACAGTTCCTGGATATGGCAGTTCATGACATAGACTTGGCAAGATGGTTCCTGGGAACTGAGCCGAAGACTGTCTATGCGATCGGCGGCTGCTATGCCCATGAGGAATTCGCCCAGTACAACGATGGTGATAATGTCTCCTGTCTCATGAAGTTCGACAATGATGAGATGGTCTTCCTCTTTGCAGGAAGGACCGCCCCTCATGGATATAATGTCGAGACGGAGATCATCGGTACCAAGGGAATCCTGAGAATAGCATCGGTTCCCTATAAGAATCTGGTGGAAGTGCTCGATACAAACGGTGTGAGACGTGAATGCAGTGAGAATTTTCTTGAAAGGTTCGAGAGTTCCTATATAAACGAAATGCAAGAATTTGTATACTGTATCCTTGAAGAAAGAAAACCTGAGGTCACCGTATACGATGGAACGAGAGTTTCAGAAATCGCATATACCTGTAAGGAGGCCTTTGAAACGGGTGAATTATTGAGGTTCTAATGAAACACAACCAGGTCACGATCAAAGATATTGCAGAGATCGCAGGAGTAAGCTTTTCCACTGTATCACGATGTTTGAACGATAGCCCTCTGGTATCAGACAAGACCAAGCAGAAGGTGACGAAGATTGCCCATGAGCTGGGATTCGAGTTCAATGCCAGTGCAAGGGGACTCATCACCAGCGAAGTCGGGACAGTAGGTATCGTCTTGCCGGAGCAATATACCAAGATCAGTGTCAATGTCTATCACGGTATGCTGATGAACTCACTGCGTACCAGCCTTGAGAAACGTGATGTTGATATGATCGTGACCTACCATAAGAACCATTATTCAGGACAGAACAACATAACCAGATTGGTTACGAGAAGGAAGATCGATGGACTGATTGTGCTGATGGAGAATATGGACAAGAAGACGCTGGAGTTCCTCAAGAGTCGTCAGATCCCATTCGTCTGTACCCATTACCCTCCAAGCAGCATGATCGATGACCAGGACGTGATCTATACCGATCACTATGCAGGCGGGAAACTGGTAGCGGAACACCTTTTGGCAAAAGGTCACCGTGATTTCACCTTGTTGGCAGTAGAGGATCCACACCTGGAGTTCCAGCTTCGAGATGAAGGGTTCTCTGACACCATACAGAAAGCCGGTGGGACAGTCACCCGGTTCTTCACCACCTCAGAATATGAGGCATCTAAGGAGCTTGTGACTGAATATATGGATACCATCAGGAAGACGAGCGCGTTGTTCGGACTGAATGATCTGATGGCCCTGGGAGCGATTCGTGCATTCAAAGAGCATGGATTGGTCGTTCCTGATGACATGGCTGTAGTCGGATACGATGACAGTGAGTTCGGGCAGTTCTCTGCTCCTGCTCTGACATCGATCCATCAGCCGAAAGAAGAATTGGCAGTACTCTCCTGTGACCGTCTGTTCCATCAGATGGAGAAACAGAAGCACCAGGAGGAGATCCTGCGGAAAAGAATCAGTATCCAACCGGTACTGGTCGTAAGAGAATCTACCTGATTCACTTGCCTATCCTTTTGTAGGAGCTAAGAAGCACTGCTCCTGAAGGTGATGCCAAGTGATTCTGGTATCAAGGAAGGATAGGTATGATTGTGCCACCGAATAAATCAACAGTACAACCATCCCTTCAGAAGAATATCGTCCCGGGGTAATTAAGTGCCCTGAGGCGGACGAAAGTGATAGTCAAGGATATGCATGTCGCTGCTGCAGGTGGGAATTTGCCGTAGCGAAAGTGTTTGTCCCTGCACAGATAACACATAGAGACGATTGGAGAAAAGGAGAATTGTTTGATGAAGAAACTACGAGTTGGAATCATTGGTGGAGGAAGAATCGGTAAGGTTCATGCTACCAGTATCTCCCGTTATGTACCTACCGCGGAGATCATCGCTTTGGCAGACCCGTTCATGAATGAAGAGCTGAAACAGTGGGCGGGATCGGTGGGGATCAAGGAAACGACCACGGATGTGAAGGCGATCATCGATCATAAGGATATTGATGCAGTACTGATTTGTTCTCCTACGAACACTCATGCCGACCTGATTACGGCAGCTGCAAAAGCCGGAAAGCATATCTTCTGTGAGAAACCTGTAGATACCGATCTCGAGAGGATCGAGCATACCATGAAGGTGGTACGGGAATCAGGGGTACTCTTCCAGATCGGGTTCAACAGAAGGTTCGACCATAACCATATGGCAGTCAGGCAAAAAGTCGAAGATGGGACAGTCGGAGAGCCTCAGATCATCAAGATCACCTCCCGTGACCCGGCTCCGCCACCAATCGATTATATCAGGATCTCCGGTGGTATCTTCTTGGACCAGATGATCCATGACTTCGATATGATCCGGTACCTTTCCGGGATGGAAGTCACTGAAGTGTATGCGACAGGATCCTGTATGGTCGATCCTGAGATCGGGAAGGCCGGTGATGTTGATACCGCCATGGTCCAGCTGACCCTGGAGAACGGTGCTCTTGGAGTCATCGATAACTCCAGACAGGCTGTCTACGGCTATGATCAGAGAACCGAGGTCTTCGGAGCGAAAGGCTGTGCGAAGGTAGAGAATGACACAAAGTCCCTCGTCGAGGTCAGTACCAGGGATGGAGTAGGAACGGAGAATCCTCTCTACTTCTTCCTTGATCGATATATAGATTCGTATGCAAAGGAGATCGTTGATTTCGCCGCGTCCATCCAGCTGGGTGAACCGATCAAGTGCGGGATCGATGATGCGATCAGGCCGGTCGAGATAGCTCTTGCGGCAGGGAGGTCTTTGGCTGAACATCGGCCGGTGAAGATCTCGGAAGTTTCACTTTCGAAATAAGGAGGGACTCATGGGGGTGATCACTATTTCACGAAAGATGGGTTCTGCGGGATCAGATATCGGTAGAGAGATAGCAAAGAGGCTTGGTATGCGTTTTGTCGATAAGAAGATCCTCTCCGCGATCATGACCGAGTATGGTTTCAGTGACTTCGATGAGGTATACGGAAATGTCCCGAGCTTCTGGGAACGATTCGATTCCATGCGTGCCCAGACCATCGGTTTCCTCATCAAGACGATCGAGGCCGTCGGATCCCTGAATGATATCGTGATCGTCGGTCGTGGCGGTTTCGGTATCTTCGAGGATTATAACGATGTTCTGAATGTGAGAACGAAAGCCCCATTCTGTCTGCGTGTAGAACGGCAGATGGAAAAACACGGTATGTCAAAGAAAGAGGCTGAGATTCATGTAGCACAGAATGACAAGGTCAGGAAGGCATTCATCGAATCCGATTTCCATATGGCGTATACCAATACCCAGGATTTCGACCTGGTGATCAATACCGGGGTCGTGAAACCTGAGAGGGCCGTGGATCTGGTCTGTGATGCCTATGGGACCTTGATGAAAGACGGTCGATGCGATACATCGAAGAGTATCAAAGATATAGAGGTAGATCCCGTTCTCTACGAACATGTAGCGGGGATGATTGATTCAGTATGTGAATGATTCTGGGTCCTGCTGGATTCACCTGAAGGTGCTGGGCTTGTGTAAGTCTTCAGATCGGTAATCGAAGATAGGGATAAACCTTAACAGGCTGTTCTAGCCTATTATCATGTTGTCTCCTATTAATATCATTTACCTATTTATCGAAGTTTCTAAAAGATCCGACAGTACTTCAAGCCAGTGCAAGAGTTACGACAAAGTATCGATGAATCGAACCTACCCCTGAAGCGAACCGGACTGATGGTGATGAGGTGATGGGGCAGACGGATGTATTAAGCTGATTCAAAGATGCAATGAGGAAGGTTAGGTATGATTGTAAAACAGAATGAACTATTTGCTCCCGGGTATACGCCCATCACGGAGATACATGGGAAGAATCCTGAGATGCTTCTGGATTTTGGGATCCTCAAACTGAACAGCGGAGATTCATGGAGCTGTTCCCTCTCATTGGAAAGAGCATTCCTGCTCATAACCGGGGACATCACGTTTTCCTGGGAAGGCCAAAATTACCGGGCAAAACGATATTCCTGTTTCGATGAGAACCCTATCACCTTGCATGTGCCCAAAGATGCGAAAGTGACCATCACTGCCCGAGAGGAGAGTGAGATCTGTGTCGAACGATCAGAGAATGATACGCTCTTCCCTGCAAAACTCTACACACAGGATGATATTACCGAAGATATCTTCGGAGCAGGAGTCCTCAAAGAGACATCGATCAGGACGGTACGTACCGTATTCGATGGTGAGATCGCACCGCATTCGAACATGGTGATCGGGGAAGTCATCAACCATCCGGGAAAATGGTCTTCCTATCCGCCGCATGACCATCCACAGCCTGAGATCTACCATTACCGATTGTTCCCGGAACAGGGCTTCGGCGTATCATTGCTGGATGAGGATGCCTATGTCGTGAAGAACGGGGATACGAGCCTGATCCTACCGGACAAGACCCATTCACAGGTTGCCGGGGCAGGATATGCCATGTATTACATCTGGATGATACCGCATCTTCCCGATGACAGGTGGCTGCCTACCACACGATACTTCAGGAAGGACCATGAATGGCTACTGGAGAAAGATGTCAAGATCTGGCCGGAACGACCATACAGCAAATCATAAAGAGGAGATCATATAGATGGGAGAAACGATAAGACTGACCATGGGACAGGCCCTGGTCAAATTCCTGGATAACCAGTACATCAACTTCGATGGAAGAGAAGAAAAGTTCGTGGAAGGTGTCTTCGGTATCTTCGGGCACGGCTGTGTCGTAGGTATCGGTGAAGCCCTCCAGGAGCCTGACCATAATCTCAAATTCTATAAGGGCTGTAATGAGCAGGGAATGGCGCATGCGGCTATCGGATATGCGAAGCAGAACAACCGGAAGAAGATCATGGCAGTGACCTCTTCGATCGGGCCTGGAGCCATGAACATGGTGACAGCGGCAGGTTTGGCTACCACGAACCGAATCCCTGTGCTCCTGCTTCCCGGTGATGTGTTTGCCTGCAGGCAACCGGACCCGGTACTGCAGCAGGTAGAGCAGTTCCATGATTATTCGATCACCAGCAATGACGCGTTCAGACCGGTCTGTCGGTACTGGGACAGGATCGAACGGCCGGAACAGGTCATGACCGCTGCATTGCATGCGATGAGAGTCCTGACATCCCCCACTGATACCGGAGCGGTATGTCTGGCACTTCCCCAGGATGTACAGGCAGAAGCCTGGGACTATCCGGTAGAGTTTTTCAAGAAACGAGTCCACTATGTGGACCGACAGACGCTGTCCCCCGCAGCTGTCTCACGGGCTGCAGATGCGATCATGGAGAGCAAGAAACCGATGATCGTCTGTGGTGGCGGTGTGAGATACTCAGAAGCAGGGGAAACCCTTGCTGAGTTCTCAACAACATTCAACATCCCGTTCGGTGAGACTCAGGCAGGGAAGAGTGCCGTAGTCTGGGACCATCCGATGAACCTAGGAGGCCTTGGTGTCACCGGAGGTCTTGCAGCCAACATGATCGCAGAGGATGCAGACCTGATCATATCGGTGGGAACACGACTCTCAGACTTCACCACAGGGAGTAAGTGGTCATTCAAGAACGAGAAGATGAAGATGGTCTCACTCAATGTGAACAGCTTCGATGCGTACAAGATGGATGCACTTCCACTGCTCTGTGATGCGAAAGCAGGTATGGATGCGATCGGAGAGGAATTGAAGAGAAGAGGGTATTCCTCATCCTATACTACTGAGATCAGCGATGCGAAAGCGGTCTGGAACAAGGAAGTGGACAGGCTCTATACCGAGGAGCAGGGTCCTGCGGGATACTCGCAGCTTTGGGTTCTCGGCCTGATGAACGAAGAACTCTTTGCTGATGATTCCATCATCGTCGGAGCATCAGGTTCTTTGCCTGGAGACCTTCAGAGAGTCTGGAGACCGAAAGTTGCTGAGACCTATCACCTGGAATACGGCTACTCCTGTATGGGGTATGAGGTCAATGCTGCATTGGGTGTCAAGATGGCCCGTCCTGAACAGGAAGTCTATACCATGGTCGGTGACGGTTCGTTCGTGATGCTCCATTCGGAACTTCTGACAGCGGTACAGAACCATATCAAGATAAACATCATGTGTTTTGATAACAACGGCTTCGGCTGTATCGACAACCTGCAGCGATCCCAGGGAATTCCCAAGTTCGGCTGTGAGCTGATCTTCAGGAATCCGGAGACTGATCGTCTTGATGAAGGTGGCGCGAAAGTACCGGTAAGCTATGCGAAGATCGCGGAAGGTTATGGCTGTGACACTTGGACGGTCACCAACAGTGAAGAGCTCAAAGTTGCTGTGGAAGCCTCAAAGAAGAGTACGAGATCAACACTCATCGATATCAAGGTTGATTTCGATTCGATGTCCGGCGGGTATAACAGCTGGTGGCGAGTTGGTACTCCGGAAGTATCGAAGAAGGAATCAGTCCTGGAAGCGAACAGAACGCTTAACGAAGAGATCAAGAACGTACGACAATTCTAAGGAATCAAAAGGAACAGATAGATGGACAAAGGAAAAGTAAAACTGGCGATCGCACCGATCGCATGGACTAATGATGATCTTCCCGACCTGGGAAGTGAGAATACCTTCGAGCAGTGTGTCAGTGAGATGGCACTTGCCGGATTCACCGGATCAGAAGTCGGAAACAAGTATCCGTCCGACCCCGCGGTCCTCAAACCGATGCTCGACATCAGGGGGATTCAGATCTGCAACCAGTGGTTCAGTAGTTTCCTGACCACCGGGGATCTCAAAGAGGTGAAAGCTGACTTTGCGAAACAGCTCGATTACCTCGAGGCTATGGGAGCATCGGTGATCGGACCTGCAGAGCAGGGACACAGTGTCCAGGGATTACAGGATACCCCGGTATTTGACGGGAAACCGTACTTCACCGATGAGGAATGGGAGAAGCTGGCAACAGGACTCAATATTCTTGGACAGATGGCCAAGGACCGGGGCTTCAAGCTCTGTTATCACCACCATATGGGTACCGGCTGTCAGACGGTTGAAGAGACAAAACGACTGATGGATATGACTGATCCGGGCCTGGTATGGCTCCTGTATGATTCAGGGCACTTCGCCTTCTCGGATGAGGATCCGGTAGAGGCCCTCAAGCTCTTCATCGATCGGGTTGGGCATGTGCACCTCAAGGATGTGAGGCCTGAGATGCTGCAGAAGACCAAGAATGAGAAGCTGTGTTTCCTCGATGCCGTAAGAGCTGGAGCCTTCACAGTACCGGGGGATGGGATGATCGACTTCCCCGCGATCTTCAAGATCCTTGAAGAGCATGGTTATGAGGGATGGATGGTCGTAGAGGCAGAACAGGACCCTGCAGTGGCTAACCCGTTCGTCTATGCCAAGATGGCAAGAAGCTATATCGCTGAGAAGACCGGATTGTAGGAATTTTGGCTATGCTTTTACTTCCCTGATGAGTCGAGGGGTGATGACTGACATCATGGCCGTCAGGGGGTAGTATCAATATGTTGTAACGTGTCGGAAGACACATCTTTTGGAGGAAAGGATTATGGGAAAGATCAAAGTTGGAGTAGCAGGATACGGAGTCATCGGACAGAGACTCGCAGACGGAGTAGCAGCACAGGGCGATATGGAATTAGTCGGAGTAGCAGACGTTGCACCGACCCTTCCAGTCATGGCTCTTTTCGAGAGCGGCATGCCGTACGATCTGTATACTGCAGTTCCTGAGAAGATCAACCTTCTCACTGACAAGGGCATCCCTGTAGCAGGTACTCTTGAAGAACTCGTACAGAAAGTAGACATCATGTTTGATGCGACCAGTGCGGGAATCGGTGCGAAGAACAAAGAGATCTATAAGAAATACGGTGTGAAGGCTGTATTCCAGGGTGGAGAATCAAACGATGTCGCAGACGTCTTCTTCCACGGATATGCAAACTACGAGAAGGGAATCGGCGCTGATTACCTCAAACTTACCAGTTGTAACACCACCGGTCTGATCCGGGCGGTAGACTGTATCGACAGAAAAGTCGGTGTAGAGAAAGTAGCGATCACCATCATCAGGCGAGTAGCAGACCCTGGTGACTACCACAGAGGACTTACCAATGCACTTCAGGTAGCTCCGGCTCCTAACCACCAGGCAGTAGACCTGATGACCATCATGCCGCATATCGATGCGACAGGAATCCTCGTCCATACACCGGTAACTCACGGTCATATCATCACCTCAGTGATCACCCCGAAAGAGGATATCTCAAAAGAAGAGCTTCTTGAGATGTTCGAGGCACACCCGAGAATCAAGGTCGTCAGACTTGCTGACGGATTCCTCGGGAATGCATCCCTGTTCAAGTATGCACGAGACCTCGGAAACAAACGAGGGGATATGTATGAGATCGCTGTATGGGAAGAGTCCATCGTGAAGAGTGGTAAGGATGTGATGTTCGCCATCAACATCCCTCAGGAATCAGTGGTTATCCCTGAGAACCTTGATGCGATCAGAGCAGCATGCGGCATGCAGGCGACCCGAGATGAGGGAACTACTGAGACCAACAAATACTTGGGAATGGCATACACAAGAGAATAGGAAAAGACTATGAGAGAGAATAGATTGGGATTCAAGCCGATGCAGGAGTTCGATGTCGAGGGGAAGAAAGTCCTTCTCCGGGTAGATATCAACTCCCCGATCGATCCGACGACGAAGAAGATCGTGAACGAGAACCGGCTGGACAAGAGTATCCCCACGATCGAATGGCTGCTCGACCATGGAGCGAAGCTGGCGATGATCGCCCATCAGGGTGATACGCTGGATTACCAGAACCTGATCCCTCTGATTGAGCATGCGCAGAAATTCTCGGAGAAGCTGGGACGGAATGTCCGTTACATCGATGATGTCTGCGGCCCGGTAGCCCAGAGTGCGGTAGAGGCACTGGATGAGGGTGAGGCGGTACTGCTGGGGAATCTCCGGTACCTCTGTGAGGAGATCTCGACCTTCGAGGATGCGGTGAAGCTGAAACCGGAGGAGATGGTGAATACCTGGCTGGTACGGTCATTGGCACCATTGTTCGACCTCTATGTCAACGATGCCTTCGCGGCGGCACACCGGAACGCACCATCGATGGTCGCCTTCCAGGAAGTGCTGCCGAGTGCTGCGGGCCCATTATTCTTCAATGAGGTCTCGGCACTGAACCAGGTGATGAGCAATCCTGCCCATCCTTCAGTCTTTGTACTGGGTGGGGCCAAGATCTCGGATGCCTTCGGGATGATGGAACAGGTGCTCTCCAACGGGACTGCCGATGAGATCCTCACCTGCGGGGTGATCGGGGAAGTCTTCCTCCTGGCATCAGGACAGAGTCTGGGATCGAAGGTCGATGAGTTCCTGCAGAAGAAGGGGCTCATGCCTTTCATCGAACAGGCCAAAGGCTATCTGGAGAAGTTCCCCGGAAAGATCAAGATGCCGTGTGACCTGGCCTATGAGGCTAAAGGGATGAGGGAAGAGATCAGTGTATCGGAACTTCCTGCAGAACTGCTCTACCTCGATGTGGGAAGCATGACGATCGAAGAATATCGGAAGAGTATCGAAACAGCCGGGACAGTCTTCGTGAACGGGCCTGCGGGCGTGTTCGAGGATGAACTGTTCGAGGCCGGGACCAAGAAGATCTGGCAGGCGATAGCCGATGTAGAAGGATTCACCGTGGTCGGTGGGGGAGACAGCGTGAGTGCTGCCTCAAGGTTCACCGACATAAAGAAGATGAGCTATGTCTGTACCGCAGGGGGAGCCATGGTTCGCTATGTATCAGGGAAAAAGCTGCCGCTGATTGCCGCAATGGAAAAAGCAGCAGGTTTGACATAATACCATAACCGCCTATACAGGCTGTTCCCCTGCCGAAGGGGAACAGCCTGTACTCTTCGTGGATTATGGAGAAACAGGAACAAGGAGAGAAACACGATGCTGAATGAAGCAGAAGTGAAAGCTTTACAGAAGAAAGCGATAGATATCAGGAAGCTGACGATAGGAGCGATCGCGAACCTGGGTGCCGGGCACATCGGGGGAGCGATGTCGATCGTGGAGCTGTTAACGATCCTCTACCATAAATGGATGCAGGTGGACCCGACCGATCCGAAGAAGGTGGACCGGGATAAGCTCGTCGTATCGAAAGGCCATTCCGGGCCGGCAGTCTATGCGACCCTGGCAGACAAGGGATTCTTCCCCCTCGAGTGGCTCGATACCCTGAACCAGGGCGGGACCAACCTGCCGAGTCACTGTGACATGAACAAGACCCCGGGAGTGGACTTCACTACCGGTTCCTTGGGACAGGGATCCTCCGCTGCAGTCGGGATTGCCCTGGGAAACCGATACCAGGGGATCGAACGGTTCACCTATCTGGTCCTCGGGGACGGGGAGAGTCAGGAAGGACAGGTCTGGGAAGCGGCGATGAGTGCGGCACAGTTCAAATTGGGCAAACTCATAGCCTTCACCGACTATAACAAGCAGCAGCTCGATGACTACTGTGACAATATCATGGGGATGGACCCATTGGATGAGAAATGGGCAAGTTTCGGCTGGCATGTGCAGAAGATCGATGGACATGACTTCAATGCGCTCGATGCAGCGATCGAGGCAGCACAGGCTGAGACGAAGAAGCCCTCGATGATCGTACTTGATACCGTCAAGAGCAAGGGATACTGCTTTGGGGAAGGAATCAAGGGCAACCACAGTATGGGAATCAATACAGAGCAGGCCTCAGAGGCTATCGCGAAACTTGAGAGTGAGGTGTAGAGAGATGGCAAAAAAATACAACACATATGATCATATGAGAGATGCGTTCGTCGATGCCATGACAGACTTGGCAGCAGCGAACAAGAACCTAGTGATGCTTGATGCTGACCTTTCGGGCTGTGTGAACTCAGGTTGTTTCCAGGCGAAATACCCGGATCGTTTCTTCAACGTCGGGATCTCGGAAGCTGACATGGTGGGGATCGCCGCAGGACTGTCTGCGACAGGGCTGATCCCTGTTGCCCATACCTTCGCCTGCTTCGCTTCCCGTAGGGCATTCGACCAGTTCTTCCTGTCAGCGAACTATGCGAAGCAGAACGTGAAACTCGTGGGTACCGACCCCGGGATCACCTCGCAGATGAATGGGGGGACCCATATGCCGTTCGAGGACTTCGGTCTGATGAAGATGGTACCGGGACTGGTAGTCTTCGAACCGTCAGATTCAGTTTCCTGCTACAAACTCTCACAGCAGGCAGCCATCCATAAGGGCTCAACGTACATGAGACTGCAGAGGAAGGGCACCACGGTCCGTTACACAGATGATACGAAAATCGAGCTGGGGAGAGGTATCGTGATCAAGGACGGGATTGATGTGACATTGATCGCGACCGGACTGGTGATGGTCGATGCTGCGGTGAAGGCAGTAGAACTCCTGGAAGCAGAGGGGATAAGTGCTGCGGTCATCGATATGCATACGGTGAAACCGCTTGATGAGGCATTGGTCCTAGAGTATGCGAAGAAGACCGGGAAGATCGTCACGATCGAGAACGCACAGCGATGCAACGGACTGGGATCAGCGATATCGGACTACCTCTCGGAGGTCCATCCGACACTTGTGAAGAGGATGGGTATCGATGATGAGTTCGGTGAAGTTGGGACTCTTGCCTATCTGCAGAAACGGTACAGCCTCATGCCTGAGGATATCGTGAAGACCGTGTTGGCATTGAAGTAGTAACAGTTATCCGCTACTGAATAAGTATATATCACACTAGAAACCCTCGTGTCTCCTGCGAGGTGTTAGAGACAGAAGAGTTTGAGCAGTTAGCGTCGTAGAAATAATGATCAATAATCGTCGGAAGGAATTGAACAGTCACCGACAAAGAATAATAACCAGATAAGACAGTGTGAATGTGCATTCATGCACATATTCTCTACCTTGTAAAAAGACCAACTTCTACAAAGGAGAATTAGTGTGCATAAACGTACTAACGCTGAAATCATAGCAGAAGCACAACAAAAGTTAAAGGATCAAGGAAATGATATCTGGAATTTGTCAGCTCTTCATCGAGAGACAGGTTTCAGCAGGTATACCTTGAGAAAGTTCAGAGATTCTGGCATCAAAGATCATGGGAACAAAGGGAAACGGCAAGAACTGACCATTCATACCTCTTTTGAGTCTGTGATCAATGATACCATGAAGCATGGGAATCACAATGCTGCCAATATCTTTCGCAGATTACAGAAGCTGGGGTATCCTGGCGGTATTCCATGATGCCCGGGGAATGTTACCAGATGGATTGGGGATTCATCAATGCCGTTGATGATACCGGGAAGCTCTATCGCTTGGGATGCTTTGCTCTCGTCTGTGCTCATTGTAATAAACGCTACATCGAGTTCTTCACTAATGCAAGGCAAGAGAACCTCTTTATAGGGATGATCCATGGGTTCCAGTATCTTGGAGGAATTCCTCAGAAGATCATGCCCGATAACATGAAGAGTGTGGTAACGAGAAGAGAACAAGGCGAGATCCTTTGGAATCCGAAGTACCGGACCCGTGGGTTAGTTATTCTCATCTTTACGCGCTTGATCGAAAATAGTGATGGTGTAATCCAGATAAAATCTTCATTTTCCTTATAGTTCCAGAATGTTCGTGAATCTCAACATCAGGGATCATATTAATCCCTTGATGCATCCTCTGCGTATGGTAATATTCAACATACTCAGAAATGATATGTTGAACCTGTTTCTCTGAGAATAACAGGAAGTGATCCAATACTTCCCTCCTGATTGTTCCATTCAATCGTTCAACAAATGTGTTCATATTCGGAGAGGCAAAGGAGATGTTTACTCCTGTGATTCCATAATCAGCATAATCAATCGATATGAATTGTTGTGCATTATCATACATGAGTATTCTTTAGTTCCGTATTATCATACGTGAAATCAATTATTTGCTGTCTCACAAACTCTCTGCAAGGATATTCTGTAAGACGCCACTTGATGATTTCTCTTGATTTTAGCTTCAATATGATAAGGAGATAGAACCGTTTACCAAGAAGGGTATCAATAGTCATGAAGTCCATGGCATATAACGATTCCCAATGCGTGTTAAGAAATTTTTTCCAGGTACCATTCGGTTGAATAAGGCATTTTTTTCTAAAAGTACTGATAATCTTATTCACCGTTGTATAATGGATATCAATAGTGATTTTCTAAAGTTCATTAGCAATCTTTTTACATCCCCAGAGATAATTATCCTGGTTCATTTCAAGGATTAGATTCTTGATCTCACTAGAGATAGGTTTTCTACCAGGATGTGTATGTTTGTAGCTCCAAAAATCTTTGATGAATTTGTGTTGCCAGTTCAAGACAGTTT
>CAKZLE010000029.1 GCA_937125225.1 uncultured Spirochaetia bacterium | reverse complement strand
ATTAATAAACTAAACAAACGTCAATAGCTAAAAGAGGGCATCGCAAAACGCGATGCCCTTCTTGTATGTTCTTAGGGAACTAGAATAATCAGCTGATCTTTTACTTCACGAGTATCGGTATCCCTTACCAATCAAGAAGTCTTCTTTCACCTTCAAGCTGTTGAATTTCGGTTATATCTTGAGATACCTCAAGCACGCCTGCATATTCATCATGTTCGTCAAATAGCGCATAATAGGTGATCATGACCTTCTTTGGTCCGAAGTTGAGCCAGAACATAGCCTTCTTCTTCTCTCTATTCTTAAATGATGCTACTATCTTCTCTACGATATGAACACTCTTTGGAGGATGACATTTCTCTACATCTCGTCCAATGATCGCTGGAGTTCTTGGAAAGATCCTGTCATCAGTAGCAGAGTAGTATCGAACCTTATCGTCTGCATCTACATAGGTAAGATCGAAGGGGAGGTTCTTGAGCATAAGATTGATCTGTGATGGTAACAGTGCACCTTCACTGAGAGATATAGCATTTGAATCTTCTGTTGTACCTGTCGAGACTGATTCTTTCTGCAGGTTGCTATAGGTGGATAGAGCCGGTTCCCAGAGTGATCCACGATCGATCCAAGAGAAGCCTATCTCCTTCTCCTCTTCATAGAGGGTAGTCCAGACTGATTGATCAAGCTTCTTCAGTGATGTGGGGTAGAGGATCTTCTCTTCCATGAAGATCATACTCTTCATCGTCTTCAATGTTGAAGAGCCCTGTTTCTTGATCTTCTTCCCGCTCTCATTCTGTGAGACTAGAGTTCTGAGTTCTTTCAACCCCTCACGGATCTCATCATGTTTTCCCCACATGACAGAGGTTGGTCCATTGAAGCCGACAGACTCGAGTTTTGGGAAGAGTTGATTCTCCTTTCTCTGATAATGGGTCTCTATCTTTTTTATATCATCGATTGATGCTAGCAGAGCCTCGGTATCAATTGATCCCTTCTTCGCGGCTTTTATCATCTCTTCAAATGGTCTGAGTCTCTTCTCTAGCTCTCTGTTCTCTTCCCGATAGGTGAAGATCGGGTGGCCTGGCATGAAGTGTTCCTCTTTTTGTTTCTTCAATTCATCTTCGAAGACCTCTATGTGTACTTCACACAACTCCTGAATATTTGATGATTCGAATCCTTCATCTATCAGGGACTGTTCCATTACCGCAATCTCATCTGCCTGTAACCCCTCTAATATCTCCGCAAATTCTGCTTTTAGATCTGATACGCTCTTACCCTCATGCAATTGGAGGATGATAGCCTTCAACTGGTCTGATTTATCTGCATTCCCAAAAAACTCACTCATAGGTTTTCTCCCTGTTATTTAATTATGAACTAAATACTGTAGTTAGCAATTCTTTTATACAAAGATAGTAATTGTTTCTTCCCCTCGGCTGTAACTTATGTTACATGTATCTAACTTTTTATGGGATGACAGAGATTATATCATTGACTCGTATCTCCTCCTCTTCGTATGTTGTATATATGAAACAGATGTTGAGTGAGATAGAAGAGCGAAGAGCAAAGAGAGCATTCAGTGGTGAACGAGTAGCGAAGGATGTGCTGGAGAGAATCCTCTTGGCTGGACACCTTGCTCCCTCATGTTTTAATAATCAGCCCTGGCGGTTTATCATCTATGATACTGATGAACGTATACAGAAGATCACTAAGACGCTTGCTCCTAGGAATATATGGGCCTCTAAGAGCTCATTCCTTGTTGTTGTAGTGACTGATTATGAGGATGATTGTAAACTGAGTGAGAAAAGAGACTATGCCCTCTTCGATACTGGCCTTGCGGTAGAGAATATGATGCTTCAGGCAGTTCATGAAGGATTATATGCCCACCCTATGGCTGGCTTCGATCCTCTGGCGGTAAAAGAAGTTGCTGGTATTCCCGATAGTTCTATTGTCGTCACATTAGTCGCCTTTGGTCTTCCTGGTGATAAAGCCCTCTTAGATGAGAGATCACAGAAACTTGAAGATGCACCAAGGAAGCGACGACCTTTAGAAGAGATCTTACATTATGGACGGTGGTAGATATGCCCTATGATATTTCTCATAAGCTGGTGATCGGGATTGCTTCAAGTGCTCTATTCGATCTCTCTGAGTCTGATGCAGTATTCAAGACGAGAGGGGAGCAATCATATCGTGCTTTTCAAAGAGAACATGAACATGAGACACTTCCAAAAGGGGTAGCATTTCCCTTCATAAAAAGGCTTCTTACCTTGAATGAGGCTTTTCCTGAGGTTGAACCGATAGAGGTCATCCTCTTCTCCAGGAATGATCCTGATACAGGACAACGCGTCTTCAACACGATCAGTGATTATCACCTGAATATAACGCGAGGTGTCTTCATGGGTGGGAAGTCCCCCCACATCTATCTCGATGCATTCGATACGGCTCTCTTTCTCTCTGCGAACAATGAGGATGTCAAACAGGCCATCGAATCTGGACATGCTGCAGGAACTGTCCTGCAGTCAACGATCCCAGAGGATGATGAATCCTTCGAATTACGGGTTGCTTTTGACTTTGATGGGGTGATTGCAGATGATAGTGCAGAACAGATCTACCAGAAAGATAAGAACCTAGATGATTTCCAGAGATCTGAGTCGGCAAAAGCCTTAGTCCCTCACCATCCAGGACCTCTTCGGGAGTTCTTCATAAAACTCTCACTGTTACAAAGATTAGAGCATGAGAAGAGGATAGCTGATCCCAACTACAAGCAGTGTATCAGGACTGCGATCATCACTGCAAGGAACGCCCCCTCTAATGAACGAGTAGTCACGACCTTGCGTTCCTGGGATGTCATGACTGATGAGACCTTCTTCTTGGGAGGAATAGAGAAAAGCAGGATCCTTGATGTGTTCAAACCTCATATCTTCTTTGATGACCAACTTACACACCTAGAACCTTCTTCAGGATTTATCCCATCTGTTCATATACCATTTGGTCAGATCAATAGAACATAAACAGAAAGCGGCCGCCTGAAAGGCGACCGCAAATATATCCATAGAAGAAAAAGTATCAGTTCGCGATCACTGATAACGTCAAAGTATCAGAATACTTTTGTGCAATCTCTTGAATCTCTTGAGATTCATAAGCGACTGCAATATCACTAACCGTGGTATGGGCAGGATTCTGTACGTACCCCACACCATGATCAAGTTCAACGACCTCATCTCCGAAGAGAATGTTGTAATCGATCATCTCATTGGAATCATCTCCCATGAGATATGGTGTATCCTCAGAAGTCATTGTCGCATTCTTTGACGATATCTCTACTGTATAACCAGTAGTTTTCGTTGAATTCTCTTTGATAGTTCCCACAAGGGTCGAACCGCTTTCACTGCCAAGATTCACGCTGGAAGCCTTATAGTTCTCAAGTATCATCAGATCAGCTTTCTCAGGCACAAAGCCCCTAAGAATGATAGATCCCGAAGTAGCTGCTGCAGTATTCCCTATAATTAAAACCATATAAAGAAGAATCACTAACGAGGTTTTCATCTTAGTACTCATATTGGTACCCCTTCGTGTGATTTTTCTTACTTTTTGTATGCTGCTTTTTTAATGGGTTTTTTAAATGTGACTGATTATGTTATAGACTTTATGTACTACTTCTATGGATAAGTACAATGATAATACTATTCTGAGAATAATACTAGGTTTAGTTGTGCAGGCTTTTAAAAAATCATGCATGCTAGTTAGCTGTGATAGTAAAGGATAAAATATCCTTATAACTACCCGCAGGTACGAATCCAATTGTCGCTTCGATCTGAATCTCCATAGGATACCGATCTCCTGGAGAGAATGAGGCTGGAGCATTCGTGACTAGATTTACAGTAGCACCTGCTGGTAATGTTACAGGTGAGCCATCGAAGGTAAAGGTATAATTCACATATTCTGCAACCTTTGTATGCTTTAAGCGGTTACCACGTAGGGACTCCACATCGACCGAATAGGAACTAGTTGCTTCAATGACTAGATCAGCCTCTTCAATATCACCAGAGGTCAAGGTACCAAAGTTTATCTTATAGGGTAGGCTATTAAAATCAAAAGCTCCATTCTTCTCGACGATAGCTGATCTGATGACATCACTTGCATTAGTATGGATCTTGAAGTTCAAAGAATCCAATAATTCCATATTTGCTAGATCCGCTATGGACAGGGTGGTCTGAGGTCCTGTCCCGGTCAGATCCAATAAACCCCAGAGTTCAACAGCGATGGGTTGATCCTTATATAGCCCACTTGGTACAAACTGTCCTGAGGGAATCTCAATCTCAAAGGAGGTCTTTTCTCTAAAATATCCTGTCTTACCGCCAACATTGATAACGATCAGATCATCTAAAGATGAGGCTGCGTTGTAGTCTAATAGGATATTCCCTGATGATATGGAATCATAGAGTTGATAATCAAGATTATTTCCACTCAAATACATTGAACGAGGATTGAAAATACCGGCATCGCCTGTCCCAAATGCAATAACTACCCAATCAACTGGTATCGTGGTATTGGAGACTTCTCCCTCGATCCTGAAGGCCTCTTTGAAGGAAGAATCATAGTTCGGGTGGTATCGTAAGGTATCAATCTTTAGATCTAAACCTTTGAGCTGAGCGATCGTCTCAAAATATTGAGCGTAGAGGACGCCTTGAGATAACAAAATAAAAATGAGGAAGAATAAGATGTTCTTTCTTGGACCTTTTTTCAATATATCTCCATTCTTTAGAAAAACTTATAAAAATATGAACTACTCCTATATAAGAGTATAGAAAAAAACAGAGCAATAATGAAGGATTATTTATGATTAAAATGGAATACTATTCTTATTTCAATTTGCTGTGATAGTGAAGGTCAAGTTATCTTCATAATCTCCTGCAGGTTCATCAATGATCGTTGCTACAGTGATATCGATGGGATACCTATCTCCTGGTGTGAATGATGCTGCAGCGCTAGTGACTAAGGGGGTTGATACTCCTGCTGCTAGTGTGATTGGGGAGCCATCGAAGGAAAAGGAATAATCGACATATTCATTCACGAGTGTATGTTTCATCTTATTTCCTTGTGCAGAGGTGACATTGATAGAATATGATTCATGTGAATCAATGATGAGATCGGCCTCCAAAGATTCACTTGGGTCGAGTATCCCAAAATCAAGGTTGTAGGTAGAACTGGTAAAATCAAATGCGGCATTTCTAGCAACAAGAGAAAGCTTGAACTCAAATGCAGCAGTAGCTTTGATAGTTCTCTTTTGGGAATCTAATAATTTTGCCTTTTTAGCAGTCGCCAATGAAAATGGGGTATGACTAGGTGCATTTGGACCTAAGAAACCAAAGAGTTTTATCGTTATCTTCTTTGAATCAGTATAGGTCCCATTCAATACAGATTGGCCTGCAGGGATCTTTATATCAAAGGAAAAGTTCTCGACGAAAGAACCGGTCAGTCCATTTGTATCAAGAGTAATAAAATTATCCCAAGATGTCCCATTCGCTCTATTCATGAGAATACCATAGGGGTTGGTTGTGTCATACAGATTATAGTTTAGTGCTACCCCATTCAGGCTCATAGTTCTTGGGTCGAAAGTAGAGCTACTTCCCCGACTGAACTGGATATAGATGAATTCTATTGGTCTGGTGGTATTCGTTGCATCACCAATGACTGAGAGATTGATTCGAGCGGTAGCTTCAGATTCTCCATCATAGGGTAGAACAGTGATAGCGTCGACTGAAAGAGTCGCTACACCATTAACTGCAGCTAGGAGAGAAGTACAGCTGAATATGATCAAGAGGATAGTTAGGATTGCTGTATTTCTTATTCTCATGTCTATGATAAGTGTCTCTCTCCTAATTCCCCGTGATCTCAAATACTAGGTTATCTTCATACTCGCCGGCAGGTACCCAAGAATAGGAATCGATCAATACTTTTAGTCTATGGGCAGTCCCGGTTGATGGAGTTGCGGTGGTAGTGACCGCTTCGACTGGAGTCATTGCTGAACTCATTGTCACTATAGTGTTATCAACACTGAACGTATATGGGACATATTCATCGACAGTCTCATGTTTCATCTTACTTCCATTATAGGAATAGACTGATATGGAATAGGTTGTGTTCGCTCTTGCCACAGCATCGGCCTCAAGTGATTCACCCTCAGTGAGGGAGCCGAAATCCATACTATAACCGGTTGAATTCGCATTATAGGCTGCACCGACATCTACAATGCTCAAACCTACAGTTGCTTCAACTGTAATCGTCACTAGCATGGTAACAGTCTCTTCAAGATTAGCTCCCTTGTAGAGTGATACATCGACAGAATCTTGATAGGTACCTGCCGGAACGTATTGGCCATCGAGAATCTCAATGATAAAATCATGGTCTTTGGTTGCGGTGTAACTGTTGAATCTTGCGACACTCACGCTTGGAAAGGTGTGAGTCAAGCCATCAGTTGGTCCACTATAATTGGTATAATCGGTGATAAGATCATGGTCGACACTATTATTATAGAAATTATAATGGATAGTATCAGTCCCATTCGTATGAGTTGCCTCCCTATCATAGATATCTCCACTATTGCCTGCTGAAAAGACGATCAATGTCGAGGAGGCTGATTGTGTCTTTGTTGATGATGCATAGTTAAAGAGATACTGTTGCACTGTCAATGTTTCAGTCTGTTGGTCTGTGATATCCAGATTATGGGTGACAGTTATCGGGCTCGGGGTACTTGAGATAGATAGAGTCTCTTCTAATACCCCAAAAGCAAATACCATAGGGGTGATTAGTAGTAATATCCCAATAGTAAAGAGAAGTTTTCTTCTTGATCCTAGATAGTCGTATATAGTTTTCATCATCATTTCTTTTAACTAAAACACCTTATACTCTACTGGTATTATGACATCTTTAGTCTTGAATTCGCCAGTGAGTCCTTCAGGGATGGTCAGATTGAACTGAATACCATCTTCTAAGTATAACGTTAGGGTATAATCACCACTACGTAACCCGTATAATTCATATGTACCATCTGTATAGGTGAAGAAGAATTCAGGTTCAGTTCCCTCTTCTGGTGATGAGTCTTTTCTAACAACATCTCCTGAGTAGAGTGATAAAGGTGAACCATCAGAGAATAGCATCTTCCCCTTGACAGTGACATTCGATTCTACTCCGATCTTTATCGTACCTGCTTGATGGTAGGTTGGCTTGAACGTATATTTATCTGAGCCCATCTCGAATCCTACAGGAATCTCTATGGGTTCTATGGTAATAGTATGGTTTGTGAATGAAGAAAGACCATTAAGAACTGCAGCACCCCATTCATCAGTTCTTCCCTTATACTCATCACCACTTGGATTGACTCCCAATACTAATCCAGGGAGCTGTTGTTTCAGGGCTACTAATACAAATGAGTCACTGATAGGTGTTGAGATCCCAAATAGACCATCAGCATATGAGAATGCAGTATCTAATCCTAGATCTATAGAATACCCGATATCATCATCTGATCTATCAAGATGAAAATCAGTATCAAGAAGGAAAGTCTGATGTTTGAAATCAGCCCCTATGGTGATGGTAGAAGGTAGAATATCATCTGTTGTCAAATTTGACATATTCAAACCGAGGGAGACATTCCCATTATATTCTGAAGGGGTATAGTTAACGGCTAGGGAGTTTGACTCTGTATAGAAACTCTGATCCCCACTAACATAGAAGTCACTATCAGAGGGTGAGAAGCTAGCAGAAATGGTCAAGGCTGGAGTAAATGTATAATCTGCTGACCACGCTCCTGAAAAGGATGCTGAGACTCCAAGAGTCCTAGAGAGATTTGTTCTAAGAGCTGTGGAAAAAGATGGTTCTGAGAGTTCTCCTGCTCTATCAAACGGTAGGGTACCAGAGATACTCAATGAGATAGTATCAATGAATGTCTGACCGTAGGAGGCGAATAGTTTCCATCCATTACTCTGATCTGTTGCAGTGAGACTATTACTATAGGAGGTATAATGTTCACTAGTATAACTACCAGTCATGGTGAAGGATCTGCTTGTATCAGAGCTCGGTTGTAGGTATCTGAAGTTTACTGATGAATAGAGACCAAGAAGGTTATCCGCAGTCCTACTAAGTGCGATATTTGATTTGATATTCCCGGCATTTGTTGCAAGGATCGTTGATAATCCCAGATTCTGTTGATTCATTCCAGCCTGAAAGAAGTACTCTCCACTCATATGATCATTGATTCCAAAGGTCTGAGTACCGAAGATCTCTGGATAGATGGTAAGATCTCTATCTTTGAAACCAAACCCAAAAGTATATTCAGTCAATCCTGGAGGGGTAAGAGAGTTATCATAGGAAAAGAGGAACTCTTCAATACTGACCTCTTCGTCCTTGTTTTGCTCTATGGTTATTTGGTTCAATCCATTATTAAAATAGAAGTCATTGATCGTATACATACCTGCATTGAGTTCTAAGGCTTTGATACGCCTGTTGTTCATAAAGATATTCACGAGCATATTATCACTTGGAACGAGAAGAGAGTGCGCATAGTTTGAATAGATCTTCTGAGCATATGAGTTGGAGATCTCACGAGAGATCAGAGCTCCAAAATAGGAAGAGGAACTCATATTTGGGGCTGTATCATAGGTGAGGTCGCCAATCATGAGTCGTAGCGGGAATTGAACCCAATCCCGAATGACCCGTCCATATCGGAAAGAGAAAGTACTATCTGTGTCTATGGTGGCAGACATCTGTGATTCAAAAGTCCAATCAAAGAGGTTGATTGAAGGATCAAATGTAAAACTCACTGGAGATGATACTTCAAACTGGTCATTGATAGTTCCCATCTGAAGTGAAACCGAGGAATAGATGTTCATATACATGCTGAAATTACTTGGTTCTATGAGTGGATAGGTCAATGGATCTGTAGCACCTAATAATGAAATATCTTTACTGAGCGTATTCTCTGGTGGGATGAATACTTCTATTATGAGATCGAACATATTGAAAGAGACAAGGATTGGAGCAGATTCTAACGATTGGATGGAAGCCCACTCACTAGGGAACTCTTGGAAGTAGGTGAGGTGTTCTTCAGATACTCTACCTGTTAGATAATCAACGAGTTCAGGTAAATAGACTTCAGTAGTGAACTCTTCCATAGGTAGAGAGTTGATATCACCGACATATCTCCCATCAATGAGTAATGGGATATAGATCTCTTCTGGTGTGAAGGTGAACTCAAACTCTTGTGCAAATAATGTGGTTGGGATGATACATAGTAGGGCTACTACCATTATGGTTAGTAGCCTTTTGAGGCTCAGGTTATCTGATATTCTCCATCTCATATGTGGCACTTAGTTGTCCTTCTTTCAATTCAGCAGGCCATGGGACTAAGAAGATACGTCGTTGTCCTGCAAGGATATTCTCACCTGCAAAACCTTTAAGCTCATCTTGTGTAAGTGTTACTTGAGAAGTAGTGATGTCACCAGAATGAGAAGTGATGGTGAACTCAGGCTGATACATGATCTGGTGAGTATTCCCATCATTCTGCATTTCGATAGCTACAAACTTACTTCCATCACTTTCAATATGAGTCTTGATCGATAACATACGTAAATTATAACTGATATCTTCAGGAACTACATACATAGTCCCACGATATACTAGTAGGATGTTAAGGTTTGCCCCCTCAGTCGTCTGATTGAAGTTCAAAGGAAGCTGCTCTGCCTCTATTCTATATGACAATTCCTCATCAATCGCTGCTGGCCCTTTCCACTGGACTCGTACTGTCTGATAGGAATCCGGTTTAACGACGACTTGCTTAGGATAGATATAGAAATATTTTGAGGCATCTTCTAATGTCTCATCTCCATATAGATCCATATCACGAGTCAAAGCACTGATCTGAACACCTATGGTCTTATCAGTATCATTTATCACGCGAAAGGTCTGTCTTGCACCTGTCCCATTTGGATCAAAGTCTTTTGAGATAGGGGTGAATTGGAAAGCAGAAACGCTTGTCGCAACGCACACTAGTATGGTAATCAGTATTAATATTCTTTGTTTCATGGCTTTAGTATACTATAGATGAAAAAAAGACCCAAGAAAAATCTCAGGTCTTTTTTGTCTCTTAGTCTAGATTATTTGTTTGCTATAACAAATGTCAGAACATCCTGGTAGGTACCAGCTGCCCAAAGAGCGGCTTCGTCAGCTACGGATATAGAAATATCAAATGTCTCACTAGATGTTGTGGGAGCAGCTACATCAATAAAAGCTCCACCTGATAAAGTTGAAGCTAAGACTCCAGCTGCACTACCATTCAAGTATACTGTATAGGGAATCAAATTGGCGTCAGTGGTTTCTTTTAATGCAGCATTTGTAGAAGCTGCAGTAATCGTATAACCAGCAAGATTGTTGGTATAATACGTACCTGTTGCAATTGAAACTTTAGCTAAACCTGTATCTGAATCAATAGCTTGAGCTGAAGTTGTATTATCTACTGCCAAAGAAATCACTGCCCCAACTGTTCCGTTTATCGTAACAGTAGCAGTCTCCGCTGCGAAAATGGCTCCACTTGCCATAACCATAATAACCAAAACGACCAAGATTCTCTTTGTAAAACTTTTTTTCATGTTTTCTTTCCTCACTTTATATAATTAATTAACTATACAATACTATTGCAGTGTAAAAAAATCAAGTTAATTTGTAATGATTACAATATGATTTTTCTATTTCTAATAGGTTAATATATATATAATTAGCATAATACTGATAATATTACTAAATATAGTGGATAAATGGCTGATAATCATAGGGTTTATACACTATATAGTGAATTGTTAAGTCTTTGTAAAATAGTAGTTTTCTTTAAGATTTTAGTAGCTTAATGAAGATAAAATTACTGGAATACTATAAAACAGCAGAAATATGGCGTAGAATAATAACCTATCTTTTTTTGATTGAATTAAAGGATGAACATGAACAAGAAATATTTCATACTATATATAGCCATAGTGATCTATCTACTAGCTAGTTGTGTTGTGACTTCACAACCTATACTGGAGAAACAGGCTAATACTAGTGCAGATGAAGAAGAGGTCTCTATAGACGTCGATCCTCAGTTCGAGAGTATGTCTGAGATCACAGAAGAGCGTAAGCGATTGAGAGATAGGATATCAAGTGGCTTGAACTATCAATGGTTCTTCGGTAACTGGGATGAGATAGAAAAGAGTGAGGAGTATCTCGATATAGCTAAAGATTCAGGGCTCATACTCCTGCATCTTACCAATAATGATATCAGCCCTGAACAGGTGATCTCCCTGAGAAAAGGGCACGATGGAATATCCGGGACCGAGGATGATGTGATTGTTATCGGGTATCTTTCTATCGGGGAAGATATCAGGACCGATAATGATCATATGCAACCCTTGGAGATCGGTGATAGTAGAGGTCCTGTCTATTGGGACTATGAGAATGGTGAGAAGGTGTACCAGAATAATGGATATCCCTCCTATTATCTTGATGATCGAGAAAAGGATGGAGAGCCTGATAGGAATTGGCAGTATGGGGGATGTTATGCCGATCCAGGGAACCCTGATTACCAGAGGATGCTGAAGAATGGGGAGAAAGAGAGAGACGGTTTCGTTGGTCTTGATGAGTTATACTCCCTGTATCAGTGTGATGGAGTATTCCTTGATACCATGGATGTCGTGAACCCTCTAGGGTGGGGGTTCCCCTTCTATTTTGAATGGGTAGCCTCTGGTGGCCAGCAACTGATAGAACAGTTCAGAGACTGGTATCCTGATAAGCTTATACTATTGAATAGGACTCTTGTCTATTTTGACCCTAATCAGAAACAGGGAGATGGGACGCCCTATCTAGGAACCTGGGGAAAAGATGTTGAGGATGATATTGATCTATTGTTCTTTGAGGGCTTCTATTGGCCAGGTGATGAGGTAAGAAACAGAAATTACTGGGCACCTAAGATCAATGCAGAGGCAGATAGACCTGGTGGTTTCACTGTCATGGTCCTCGATTATGTCGGGGATGCATCGATCACAGTTGATGGGGATTTCGAAGACTGGATCGCTAATGGGGAGGTCCAAGAGGGGGTAGAGAAGCTTGATGAGGCTCTGATCTGGAGTAAAGGGATATATACTCCGAATGAGGATAAGGATTGTGAGACTCCTGGAATAGATATCGTAGATATCTGGATGGCTAATGAGCCTGAGAATATCAATATGTATATGCGTATGGATTTTGCCGGACAAGTGGATCTGGACTTATATAACTACTATATCTTTCTCGATACAGACCAGAGCAGAGAGTCAGGATATTGGAATACTGCCAACTGTCTTTTAGGGTCTGACTATATGATCACTGATTATGATGAGGATCATTTCGTTCTCTATAGATATACTAATGATGAACGTAATGATGTCTGGGAGTGGGAATCTGTGTGTCCTATCCCCTATGCAATTGGGGTCCCTTTCGGTGAACGATCCGCTTTTGAGTTCGAGATCCCAAAGGAGCAGCTAGGCGAGGAGAATAAGTTCGATGAGGCTGTAGACCTCGTAGTATTCTCTGAAGACTCCAGTAAGTATCCCTATATCATAGATCTAGCTCCTGATACCCAATGTACTGATTTCTATCAGTACCTCTCCCGAACGAAATCATTAGGATTTCAGGAGACGGTCACCCGGCAGGGATGGCTTGCTTATAATAAGCCTCTTATCGGAGGATCTAAGGTGCCCCTTCTGAACTTAGATGCAGCACCCTTCATGGATGCCGCAGATGATGTAGCACCAGTATGGGATTCAACCGCTGCTTCCCCCGGGGTAGCGATTCCTGCAAGTCCAGTCCCAAGAGTCGGTATTCAGGAGGCAGAACCGGGGGATGGCAGTATTACGGTTAGATGGGATACTGCCCGTGATAAATCACGGCCGGTAACATACACGATCTACTACAGTACTGAATCCCCGGTAGACCCTGAAACAGCGATGAGAATAGAACGTGTCGATAATACCTCTGCAGGTAGGAACTATTATAAGGGAAGTGGTAAAAGGGTCGATTTTCCCAATGGGATAGAATCTCCTCATGGTTTTTATTCTCAGAAGGTGGGAGAGGGGGTATATCCTTATGAATATACTATTACTGGATTAAAGAATGATACCACCTACTATTGTATGGTTCGCGCCTCTGATAATGCTGAGCACCCAAATACTGAGACCAATTCTGTCGAGATTGCAGCAACACCAAGAAAGAGATCTTCTAGTCACAAGATCTTTGTTGATGGTAATAATGAAGACTGGGAACAGGTAATAGCGCTAGATTATTCTCCAGGAGAGACTGCTGATCCTGATACACTTCCTAAAGATATCGATCTCACAGAGATAAGAGTGACTGAAGATCAAGAACATCTGTACTTCCTCATCACTATCGAAGGTTCTGCTGCGTTTGGACAGAAGATTGATCAATTATCGATACTCATAGATTCTGATACCGATAAGAGTACCGGTTATTCAGGTCCGTATGTCCCAGTCTTTCCCTGGGAATTCGGAGCTGATCATATGATACAGAATGGTAGTCTTTATACCCATCAACTGATGGATGGTTACCGTATCTGGAACTGGAATCTTGAATCAGAGAATGGAGATGGGATCAGCCGGATGGCTTATACGGCCTCTGATGTTGAGATATCAATCAAGAAGTCTGCATTAGGAGACCCTCAGACCATACACGTAGCTATAGAGACAGATAGGCTCCTTGATGATGGTACACATCTAATAGATAGAGCTCCTAATGATCTGTTCTCACACTACTATACTTATGAAATTCAGTTGTAAGCTATGGACAAACAGAGAATTTTCAGTATACTTCTTTTTGCAGCGATGCAAATGGGCGGTTAACTCAGCGGGAGAGTGCTACCTCGACATGGTAGAGGTCACTGGTTCAAATCCAGTACCGCCTAATATATAAATGCTTGCCAGCAAACGACTTAAGAAGCTTCCTTTCTTTCTGTGAAATACAGAAAAAACAGTACGGTGACCAATTCGGTTACCAATTGACTGTGAAGGGGAGCTTTTTTGCGTTTTAGAGAACCATTTTCAATATTTCCAAGAAAAAGAAAAGACGGAAGAGTAGCCATTATTATGGCTCTAGAATAAAATCTGTGTGATATGAAATAACTAAAAAAGTAGAAAAGAATGAAATTGGGCAAGACCTCT
>CAKZLE010000028.1 GCA_937125225.1 uncultured Spirochaetia bacterium | reverse complement strand
TCATATGCAGATGTACAGAGGAGGTCCTGAAAGCTCTTGGAAGAGCGAGGATCCTCGGGTTATCGCCGACATACTTCTTCGCATCAGCTATCGCCTCTTCAAAGGTAGCCCTCGTCTTCATCCCCATACCTCTCGCATATCCCGGCTCATAGGCTCCTACACAATAGGTCGCTGCAGTATGTTTCTCTGCAAGGTGTCCACAACTCATCATCGAGAAGGCATGGTAGGGATGGAATCCATAGTTGAACCGATACTGATCGGTATACTTCTTCATCATCGCGAAGTACTCACCATGCTCTGCCATGTCGGGAAGTTGGTTATGGTAGTCCTTCTGAAACAGATCATAGGTCTCTTTATAGGAGGGAAACTCCTCTTCATGGAAATACCCATTACAGATCGAGGAGAAGATCATCACACAGTTATCACTCATGACTCTCTTATGTCTGATGATCTGTGCTGATGCTGCCTGCATCATGAAGATAGGATTCGTCCCCATCCCATTCCCATAATGGAAGGCCTGAGGCATCCCGAAGATCATGATGTCATACTTCTCTTTCGCATACGGTACGTTCGTCCGCACATCGGCGACTTCCCATGCCAAGGGCTGCATGTCATGGGCATACCCTGAGAACACGGCGATCTGTCGAGCCTTCGTATCGAGGACCGCATCACACATGAAGAACTTCTTTCCAGTCCGCTCTTCCATATACATCGAGATAGAATCGAACTTTCGTCTCATCAGACTCTTCGAGTTCACCGGAGTGAAGTCATCTCGGTGCATCACATCAGGCACATGGTGGGATGCGATACTCTTCCAGTGCGTGATCCCCGTCGCTGAATGTTTATAGCCCCCTGAGTAGCCTCCATAGGGATTACCCATCGAGTGGCCGATGAACACATTAAGATCTGCCTCATAGACTTCCCGGTTCATGATCACCGGATTCCCCTGTCCATCACACCCGAGATCTACGAGATTATCATAATCCTCACTATCGTGGTTCACGATCTGCCCTGTCCACCAGTACTCATCAAAGACCGCATCTCCAAGGATACTCTTGATCTCTTCTTTCTTATTCTTTCGATGCAGTCCGTTAGAACACATCAGCTTGATATCTTTCTTTGCGACTCCAGCTTTCAGACACTCTTCGATGATGATCGGTATCGATACCTTTCGGTGTGCGTTCTCCTGCTCCCCGCCCTTGACTCGGTCAGGGAATACGATGACCACCTTCGATCCTGTGGTGACGAGTTTACTGATCGGATCCATTCCGATAGGATTCAGGATCGACTCTCTCGTCTTCGCCTCTATCTGTTCAGCCGGAATATGATCAGGATCTGCTACCGTCTCTCCGGGAATGAACACATCAGTTCTCTCACTCGGAAGATCCACTCCCATATATCCCTGGCCATATTCAAAATCTACATGTATCTTACTCATATCCTTCTCTCCTATCTCCCTATATATGTCTCGACGATCTTCAGGTATCCCTCAGGATAGAAGCCGATGTCCCCGCTGAACTTCGTCAAGGCGATCAGTCCACCATCTATCTCGTCGATCGATGCGAGCATCGGTGCATTATCCTCTTTGAGTCCTCCACCATAGACCACATCAGCCCCATCGGTGACCTCTTTGATGAACCTAGCGATCTTCGTGATGTACGCTTTCCCCGGTGGCGTCTTCCCCGGTCCGATTGCCCATACCGGTTCATAGGCTATGACGATCTCACTCATGTCCGCTCCAGCAAGTCCACTCTCCAGTTGTGCTCTGAGCACCTCCTGCCACTGTTCCTGCTCTTCTGCCTTCTCTCCGATACAGTATAACACCTTCAGTCCTGCAGCCTGTGCACACTTCACCGACTCATTAAGCAGTTCATTCACGATGTTCGTATCATAGCTGCCAACTCTACTGAGGACCTCTGCATACGCTCTTCGCTCTTCACAGTGTCCGATGATCGTAGAAGTACAGCCCATACTCTTTGCCGCATTCGCGGTGAGGTTCGTCGTGAAGGCGCCGAAGTTCCCACCGACTGATGTATCACCTCGGTAGACTCCCTGAGAACCGATCCCGAACAGGGAATCTTCCTTCTTTGCAGCTACGGCTCCAAGCAGATGTGCTTCAGGGAGGTAGAAGGAGAACTCGATCTCATCATTCCGGTAGTTCTCTAGATGCTCATCAATCCCCTCGACGATACTCTTTGCCCAATCACCCATCGGTGCGAGGGAGTTCACTCCACCAAGCTCTTTCGGGACATCGAATCGTTTCAGATTCACATATATATGTTTCATAATCTCTCTTCCTTATTTCACGATACCTATCTTCCTGAAGAACTCGATACCCTTCTCGGCACACGTATGTTCATCAGGTCGCGATAGTGCTTCAAGACATAGATACCCTTTGTATCCTATCTCTTGCAGCACTCCGTAATAGCTTGCCATATCACTATGTCCCATTCCCGGTGCTAACCGGTTCGAATCAAGAAAATGGACATGTTTGATCAGTTCCCTACAGTACCTCAGACTCCCCTCTACTGATACATCTTCGATGTTCATGTGGAAGGTGTCGAGCATCAGATACAATGGTAATCCCGACTCCTTGATGAAGTCATAGGACTCACAACTCTCATTGAGGGTATTGATCTCATACCGGTTGATCGGCTCTATCAACAGATCCACCCCGAGCGCCTGTGCTCTCGGCAGGATCCGCTCAATAGAATCGGAGAATCGTCCCATGAAATCAGAAAGGGTATCTCCCTCAATGAGAGAGCCTCTCACAAGCCCCAGAGAGACCATCCCTCCGAGTTCTGAGGTGTACTCGATGATCGGGATGATCTGTTTCACGATCTCATCTCTGATAGCCTTATCAGCATCTCCGAAGTACAGTCCCCTCCCTGCTAACGCTGCAGGCATCACGACCCCGACCCCGAGGTCATGCTGGTTCAAGAGCCCTGCAGCCGTGATACTCGCCTCATCGGCCGGATCATGGATGAAAAGATCCACCCCATCATACCCGATCGAGCTGATGTAGGGGATGTTCTCTTCTAGATTCGCACTGAAGAGAACCGGAGCACTCTTATGCGCTTCGAACACCGACAGAGACACTGAGGTTCTCATACTCATCGCCTAGTCCTCTTTACTCTGATAGAAGTAGGAATCAGGCCCATACTTTCTCGTATAATGCTTCTCGGTCATATAGGGGGGTAATACGATATCCCGGCTATAGGCGATGTCCTCAGTGAGCTTTGACATCTTGGCCAACTCCTCTAAGATCACGCTATGCTCTACTGCCGCATCCGCATCAGCTCCCCACGTGAACGGACCATGTCCAGGACACAGTACCGCTCCCATACTCAAGGGATCTCTTCCGGCGAACTCTTGGCAGATCACCTTCCCGAGATTCCGTTCATAGTCACCGTTCACCTCTTCTGAGGTGAGGTGTCTCACACAGGGGATACTCCCATAGAAGTGGTCAGCATGGGTCGTCCCCATTACCGGTATCGATCGCCCCGCCTGAGACCATGCGGTTGCCCATGTAGAATGGGTATGGGCTATTCCCCCCACCGTCTCGAAGTTCTTGTAGATCTCCAGGTGAATGTCCAGATCGACTGAGGGGAGTAACCCCTCTTCGACCTGATTCCCCTCAAGGTCCACCACAGACATATCTTCTGCGGTCAACTCCTCATACTCTATACCTCGTGGCTTGATCACTACTATCTGCTTCTCTCGATCGATCGCACTCACGTTTCCCCAGGTATAGATCACCAGTCCTCGTCTGACTAGCTCTAGGTTCGC
>CAKZLE010000027.1 GCA_937125225.1 uncultured Spirochaetia bacterium | reverse complement strand
AAGTACAGCAGGAGCCCTTGATATCGCACAGGAGATCTACTTCGACTACAATGGAGAGAACATGGTCCCCACTCAGACGATCACCACTGGTGCACAGGTCTATACTGATTCAGACAAGATGGAGACAGCGTCGAACTTCACTTTAGTCGAGACCTACTCACAGTTCTTCGAAGCTAGTTCCTATGTAAGATAAAATAGCCCCCCTAATCGTTAAAAAGGTTCCTGATCACTATGATCGGGAACCTTTTTTGTTTCTCAGTCCAAATTGGAGTGCTTTACTTACCCTGACCGTAATGATTCTTTGCAAAGTCCTGCATAGCGAGGACATCTTCAGTCGAGATGAGCATTGGAGTACCAATACTCTTTGCCATGATATAGACCTGTGCAGATTTCTCTACGACAAAGCAGACTTTCATAGCAGTCTCAAAGTCTTCACCGCAACAGACCGTTCCATGATTCGGGATCATCACGGCTCGTTTATCCTCTAATGCAGCTACGACATTCACTGCGAGCTGTTCAGTACCGGGAAGTGCATAGGTACAGTTCGTGATCTTATCACCAACTAGCTGTACGAAATCTTCACAGATACCTGGAAGGTCCTCTCCGATAACACCGAATACTGCTGAATAGATTGGATGAGTATGTATGACATAGTTGATTTCTGGTCGAGCATTCATGATTCCGATATGGAAATTAAACTCGATTGTCGGTTTTCTATGTCCATCGACGATATTCAACTCTTTATCGAAAACGACCACATCGTCTGTAGTAATATCATAATAGTTCATTCCTGAGGGTTTCACATAGATGAGCCCAGTCTCAGGATCTCTTACACTGATATTTCCCCAAGTACCGACGGTCAGTCCTCTCTCTACCATAGCGACTCCACCGTCTACTATCTTCTTCTTGAACGATTCTTTGATCTCTAATTGTTGCATGTATTACGATTCTCCTTGAACCAATCTTTATAGTAAATTCAAAAGCCACTGGTAGGAGAACCAGACAGTTTCCGTCGTCATTCCCTCACAGGGATGAGGTGGATCATCTGCTTTGAACCCTTCAGGTCTCAAGTCATAACATGAGATTGAAGAGAAGTTCGCCTCGAAAGCCTTTGCATAGTTCCTGCAGATGATGACTATCTTCTCTCTTGTCATCTTCTTCTTTATTCCATATATCCCGATAAAGAGGAGTCCCCCCTCAACGAGTCCACACTGTCCTCTATAGCCACCAGCCCCATGCATCCCAAGAGAGGCTGCAAAGACCTGTTCATGTATCTCTATTCCAAAGAGTTTGGCAAGACAACTGATCATAGTCGTGGCACAATTATCATTATTTTCCCAATAATGATCGTGCACCCATTCACTGATCTGAATCTTTATACCATTGTATCCATCATTTACTGACATCGATCCACTCTCCTTTCACTAGATCTTGAAAATCGGAAACGGGAACTCGGACTGCGGAGTTTGCACTTCCTGCTGCAGGGAAGACTTCATCGAACTCCTGTAAAGAGATATCGAGATAGATCGGGATATTCTGCTTCAGGCCAAAAGGGCATACTCCACCGATCAAATGTCCGGTGACTTCAGAGACCTCTTCAGCAGAGAGCATCTTAGCCTTCACACCGAAGCGATCCTTATATTTCCTGTTATCGACTCGAGCAGAGCCTTTGAGTACAATCAACATAGGCTTATCAACGACCTTGAATGCCATGGTCTTTGCTATCCTATCTGGTTCTGTATTCAGCGCTAATGCCGCTAGTTCAACAGTCGCTGAACTTTGATCGAACTCTAAGATATCCAAGTTCACCCCATTATCGGAGAACTCTTCTCTAACTTCCTCAATTCCCATTGTATCACTTCTGACCTTTGATTATAGTATGTTATTGAATATAACAAACAATGATGATTGTATAAAGTATTCAACTACCCAATCCATATTGAATAACGGAGAAGTTCATGAGCGGTACGACTAGAGCCCTATTAATAGAACACCCTATCAAGGTCAAAACATATGACATCGATGCCATGGGTATAGTTAGTAATATTGTCTATATACGTTGGTTCGAAGATCTCAGGTTAGAATCATTAGCCTCCTATTTCCCCTATGAAGAGATGATAGCCAATGATTTCTCCCCTATCCTCGCAAAGACAGAGGTCGAGTACAAGTTCCCAGTTAGAATAAGCGATAAACTCATCGGTAGAGTCTGGATAGACTCACTCGGTAAAGCAAAGTGGGTAGCCAAGTTCGAGATCGTTAGTGAGGAGAGGACCCATTGTATCGGTAAACAGACAGGGTATTTCTTTGACATGAAGAAGAATAGACCTATTCCTGTACCAAACAGGCTCAGATGGGCATACGAACAGAGTCTTGAATCTCTTTAATGCTCTTCGAACACATCGAAGAGATCTTCCTGCTTACCTTTCATAGCCTCTTTGATCATCTCCACAACCGTATCGAGATCGCTAGGTCTGTTTATGATGTCGACGGTGGCCGTATCGATTGCTAATACCGGTCCAAGACAATAGTTTTCAAACCAGGAATCATAGAGGTTATTAAGTCCCGTTAAGTACTCATCACTGATATCAGCTTCGAAGTCACGTCCCCGAAGATCGATCCTACTGCGGAGTGTCTCGAGTGATGATTTCAAATAGACAACAAGACTCGGAGGGTCAAGGAAAGAGACGAACAGATCATAGACTTTCATGTAGGTGGCAAAATCTCGCTCATTGAAGGCTCCCTGCTCATAGAGATTCCTTGCAAAGATCTCAGCATCCTCAAAGACAGAACGATCCTGAACGACCGGTCCACTGAAATCCTGTAGTTCCTTATGAGTTCTGAGCCTGTCAGTAAGGAAATATAACTGAGACTGGAAGGCATAAGAGTTCATATCTCGATAGAAATCTTCAAGATAGGGATTCTCTGATACCGGTTCGAAATAAGGCTTCCACCCTAAACGATCACATAGACGCTCGACGAGCGTAGACTTCCCTGCCCCAATATTCCCTGCTATCACTATATACTGCTTCATAAGATTCATTTTATATTCAAGCGATATGATTGTAAATTATCTAATGTTATTTCTTACCTCAATATGATATGATACAGCATGTTAAAGTACCTAGCATTTGGGGTTGCTGCAATCATCGGTGTACCGGCGATGACCGGTATATCCATTGTGATGCCTAAGATAAAATATCTGCTGATCTCTATTATGATCTTCTCTACTATGCTTGGAGCCAAGGTCAGTATAAACTTCCTATCCATGGAGAGTTACAGAGGACCGGCAAGAGGCTTCGAGATAACGATCACAGACTTGATCTGTGCTGCTCTAATCTTCTACCTGATCATTTCTAAACCTCGGGATATAAAATGGTTTCCCAGGACTGTAGGGACTTGTACATTCTTCTTCATTGCCGCTGTAGTCAATGTTGCGACAAGTGATAACCCTATCTATGGGTATTTCTTCATCTGGCAACTCGTACGAGCTGGAGCTCTCTACTGGTGTATGATCAATCTTATCTACAGTGAAGATGGTTCTGATGAGATCATGAAAGCCATTTGGCTTGGATTCATCCTCATCGGTTTTACGTTTCTCTTTGTTGCTCTCAAACAGAAATACATGGACGGTTATTATCGGATCCATGCCTACTTCGACCACTCAAACACGATTCCCTCATTTCTTCTGATGATCGTATGCCTCATGATGGTATGGGGGATGGCAAACAAGAAGTTCTCATTCATTCAATATGTTCTGACGATGTTTGCAGCTCTCGGAATGGTATTCGCAGTATTCGCTACAGGTTCGAGAACTGGTTATGTTGTCACAGCAGGATCAGTAGTCGCTGCCGTTTTCATAGTCAATATCAGAAAACACAAGGTCTCCTCTGATAAGTTCAAGATCTTGTTATCGACTTTCGTCATAGTCTTCGCCGGGATCATCGGAGGTGCTATGGTCATGGATACTGTGATCGATAGATTCCTCAACGCTCCTGAAGAGAGTGAAGGGGCCCGCGAAGAGTTCAATATTGCTGCAAAGATGATGGCCGCTGACCATACCTTCGGTATTGGGCTCAATCAGTATCCCCATGTACTCACCGTTGAACAAAAGTATCGGGAACATATTGTCATCATGAAATATGAGGAGCATGCAGGCGTCGCACATCATATCTATCTGTTAACCATGGCTGAGATGGGCTATATCGGGCTTGGTATGTTCATCTTCCTCCTAATGCGGATCATTCTCCCGATCATATTCACCGGTCTTCGTTGGAAATCGTTGAACCATCTGATGATGTTAGGACTAGGAGTCGGCTTAATGGCCTTTCTTATGATAGGCTTCCTCGAATGGGTGTTCAGACTGACACCGATCATCTATATGTTCTCGATCAGTTCTGGATTAGGGACTGGTCTCGTCGCCCTAGATAGAAAAAAGAAAAAGGGAAAGTGATTTACATATTATAAGCATAAATATGCATTACCTTACCAATTAACTCACTTTATACCCAGTTATTGAATATTTATACATATAATATACTGTTATAAGCATATTCGATTTGACGGGACCTTACACTGCCCTATATACTATGAGAACTCTAAAAAACAGGAGCAGTGTATATGTCAATTATTACCCCCATCTTAACTCAGATGGAACAGAGAGACCCCAATGAGCGGGAATTTCACCAGGCAGCCCAAGAGGTGCTGTATTCACTAGAGAAAGTAATCGATGCATTTCCAGCTATCAAGTATCATAAGATACTCGAACGTATGATCGAACCTGAACGAGTCGTATCCTTCCGGGTTCCATGGGTCGATGACAATGAAGAGCTACAGGTAAACCGTGGTTTCCGTGTAGAGATGAACAGTGCTTTAGGGCCATACAAAGGTGGTCTGAGACTTCATGCATCAGTCAATCAGAGTATCATGAAGTTCTTAGCATTCGAACAGGTATTCAAGAATAGCCTTACCGGTCTTAGTCTTGGTGGTGGTAAGGGTGGATCAGACTTCAGTCCTAAGGGAAAGAGTGATCTGGAAGTTATGAGATTCTGTCAGAGTTTCATGACCGAACTCTACAGACATATTGGAGAGAACACAGATGTTCCTGCCGGTGATATTGGAGTCGGAGGTAGAGAGATCGGGTATATGTTCGGCCAATACAAGAGGATCAAGAACCAGTTTACCGGTATTCTTACCGGTAAGGGCCCAGAATGGGGAGGATCCCTGATCCGACCTGAAGCAACAGGGTATGGTTTGATCTATTTCACCCAGAATATGATGGAAACCCGGAGTGAGACATTCGAAGGTAAGACCTGTCTCGTATCAGGCTCCGGTAATGTATCACAGTTCACGATAGAGAAACTGATAGAACTCGGAGCAAAAGTCGTTACCGTATCTGACTCTTCAGGATTCATCTATGATGAAGAGGGAATCGATACAAAGAAACTCGATTTCATCATGATGTTAAAGAATGTGAAAAGAGGAAGAATCGCTGAGTATGAACAAGAATACCCACATTCGACCTATACTCCAGTAAATGCTGCAAGAGATTGTAATCCGCTTTGGGACATCAAGGCTGACTGTGCATTCCCTTGTGCTACACAGAATGAGATCAATGAGAAAGACGCTCAGAATCTGATAAAGAACGGAGTCTCCGTTGTTGCAGAGGGAGCGAATATGCCGACTTGTGAAGAAGGAGTGAAACTCTTCCTTGATAACAACATCCTCTATGGTCCTGCTAAAGCGACCAATGCAGGTGGAGTTGCGGTTTCTGGATTAGAGATGGCTCAGAACAGTTCAAGGATGGTCTGGACGAGAGAGAGAGTCGATGGTGAGTTACAGAATATCATGAAGAGGATCCACACTATGTGCCTCAATAACTCAGAACAATACAGCACGAAAGGCAACTATGTAGATGGGGCTAATATTGCGGGTTTCATGAGAGTAGCTAATGCGATGATCGATCAGGGCTATGTCTAGAGTCTTATAAATCACAGAGGGTTCTTTCTGAACCCTCTGTGATATCTCTTATACCATTTTTTACTAGTTCTTAAGCTATGTCCTGTCTTCAGGAATCACGATACTAACAACAACCACAGTACCGCTCCACTGCCTCTTCTCAATGAAGACGATTTCGGCATCAATGATCTCATCTCTGAAATTCAACAGTACATGTTCCATATCACCGATGACCTGATAACTCTTCTTACTCTTTGAGTTCCAATCTGTGACTAGCATAGCACCACCATCATTGGCGATCTCAACTTGTGCGGTGATCTTCTCGATCATCGTTGAGGGTTCTCTTAAGACCTCACCTCGCAATGCTGGTGCATCAGACATAGGAGGAACCTCCTGCTGACCAGCAGCAATAAGTGGGGTGGTACAGGAAACACTTAATAGGATTATTGATCCTATTAGGATACTCATACTTAATATTCTCTTCATTTACCGAAGCTCCTTATTCCAATGGGCTGGGATTATAGATATTGGGAGTACTATTAGAGGGATTATACCAGTATTGCAGTAACTCAAACCAAGATTCTACCTCTCCATCACCATCACTCGTACAGAAATCCAGAGCTCCATACTGCCTAGTTCCTGTTTGAGACAGATCATCCTGCCACCAGGATTGATAGGAGTCATGGGATACTCCATTATACCAGTCTTGGTAATACCAGTAGATCTCTTCATTAGTATCGGCTACATTATTATTATTACTATCATAAATATAATCTCCAGCAGGGAAAAAGATGGAAAGCCCATTCTGCCCAGAAGTGAAACCTCCAACATAATCATCATAACCATCAAAGGAACCAGAACCACCAGGATGACCCCATGAATAGATGATTGCGTCTTCTACAGCTGTCTTCAATGATTCGGCTGCAGTATTAACAACATCACTAATATTCTCTGCTTTTATACGCGTAGCAAGAGAATAGAGATCAAAACCAGCATAACTATTCCATTGACTAGCATCATCCGTATCAAAATATGCCATAAGGGACCCCGTAAAGGCGGTACCATCACGAATATCTTCGATATCACTCTTAGAATCATCAATGAGTGCTGCAAGAGCATCTAACCGGGTCTTGACCGTAGCAATCTTAGTCAGATCCACCGCAGTCTGGGTCTCCCATGTATTATAGATAAAGGCATCCTCATACTCTTGCGCTACGATAGATGCAAAGTTCTGTGGGGTCATGGTTTCGATAGCATAATAAGGATGACCTTGATTATCGTTACCTGCTCTACCACTCATTCTGCTGAATATTGATTGGTACTCCCACCCATCTCCCTGTTCGGTCGCAGGAGAGAAAGACATAGCTTGAGCACCGAAATCATCAGTACCAGGTCTGAACTCATAGGCTACCTCAAGAAAGCCCATCAGGCAGGCATCCATACCAAGAAAATCTACACTATGGGTTGAATCAAGATAGTCTTTGATCTCTCCAACATACAGTGCATCATCTCCATTTGAATCATCCCAACATATTGCTTTTGAAACTGGTTCAGAATCTTCTTCAAAAGATCTTACTCCACCACCATGATTCCAAAGAATCAAGGCATAGTTATCAGCTTCATAGTTTGTCTTACCCCAATCGATGAAAGATTGTAGTTCAGAAGCACTTCCCATATTCGGCTCTGAAATACTCGTATACGAAGAATCTGATGGAAGCCCTACAGTATCTCCGACCAACGTACTTCGAGGCTTGATGTCATATCTTCCTGGGTCAGTAGGGACTGTCTCGTAGCTAGAGTTTTCATCATACTGAACAATAACACTCAATCTATCAAGGATATCAGGATCATTTTGCTGGGCTAGGTATAACCCATATTCCATCTCATGAAAGTCTTCAATTGCCGCATCATTCAAGTTATTATCACCATCAAGCCATACCATGATCGTCCATATTCTGTCAGCCTTTTCAGTTGTAAAAACCCCATTATCAGCTCTAACTGACACTATTCCATCATAGACTGCTTCTAGAGTTATCGTATAAGCGGTAGAGGAATTAAGCCCTGTTAGGGTGTAGCCATCATAGAGGGTAGCGCCAGTTAACGAACTGCTGTTATATTGTGTGAAGGTTGATCCACTATCCGTTGAAAGGTAAATATTGAAATTAAGATTTTCAGGAGATTCATATTCATCTGCTGTCACCTCAATAGAAGCATCAGTCACATCACTTATGGAAAAGCTATGTTTCCGGGGTCCTAAATAAGCTTCTGTTCCGGTATAAAGATTTGAAGAAGTATTATAAACAGGGTACAGCACTATTTTCTTGATATCCTTCATCGAGGATATAGAAGCTGGGGGATTACTTGCAAAATCTGAGATTGTATCAAAGATTGTTTCAGCTTTATTGTTTGGATCGATTCTGATAGACTCTATATCACCTGAATAGGGGAATTCGAACTGGGAGAAACTATTAATACCTCCCAGTTCAGTATTTGTGATAGTACCTACCTTATTGTTATTCACATAGACATCAACATAGGTTGAAGACAGATCCGTGAAATATGAATCCTTTATATCAATAACGAGTTTATCAGGTTCTTTTGACCACCCCTCAACAGTTGAACTCTTAGTGGTTATCGACTCCCCATATTCATCAGCTGCTTTGACAAAGTAGTAATAGTGCTGACCTCTAACAACCGACGTATCATCATAACTACTGCCGGCGACCCTGCTTGCTATGGATGAGAATAACCCTATTGAAGCATCACCTCGGTATACATAGTAAGTCTCAGAGCTCTTGCTATCCCAGGTAATCCTCACATAATCATCATTAGTACCTTGCGAAGCTGTCACTTGAGTTGGAATAGTAGGATCCTCACCAAGCAAAGGACAACCAGTCAGGACTACTATTCCCAGGATCAATACCAACACATACCAAAATTTCTTCATTAATAAACTCCCTAGATATAACACTGTTCCATATTCCTACATAACGAGAAACACCTCAGTAACAGATATGTAACATATAACCGTTCTTGTATATACACAGTAGCATGAGAGAAATGATTGTTATAGGTTTTTACAGAGATTTCATACTTTTGTAGTTGTATATTCTCTACATACACGGATATGCTCAGCAAAGGACTTTGGCAGGGTGATGATAGCACCTGTTGCATTCTCTACTTCAAGGCTCTCCCCTGTTATCGTCTTTATGGTAAAGATCGAAGCTGGCATCATATGATTCTCATAGCAGAAGTGAAGGAGGCCAGGCTCTCGCTCCCCCTCTTCAGTTATTCTTACGATGGAGATCTCATCCCCTTCTGAGCTTTCGTTGAACTTCTTTGCAGCAAGAATATGGTCGCTGGTATCACTTCCGGGGATGGGGTTTCCATGAGGGCAAGTCTTCGGCCTTCCAAGCATCACAAACAGATGTTCGAGGAATTGATCAGATATCTTATCCTGCAGGCTCTCAGCCTCTTTATCTGCAAGATCCCAAGGATACTTCAGCTCTTTTACCATGAGAAGTTCTAAGAGATAATGTCTTTTGAGTATCTGTTCTGCAAGAACGATTCCCTCTTCAGAGAGGGTGATCATCCCATATAGATCCTGAGAGGTCAGCCCCAACTTCCTGAGACGAGAGACCGCCTGAGATACAGCAGAGGGAGAGACCCCTATGAATTGTGCTAGTCTTCGATTATTACAATCTCCATAGTCTCTGATGATCAGATATATCTGTGAGATATATTCTGATGCAGTGGGGTATCTCTTTGCAAGTTCTTTGACAGTCATACTCATATTCAAACTCTACCATATCAGGGATGTTAGTTCCACAGGTTAAAGAAAACCTGGCAGATCCGGCTCAGATCTGCCAGGAGGGGATCAAACGATACTATTTTATGATCATCAGAGAAAGGAGGAGGCAAGGATCTTAGTCTCTCTCCTTCCCATCAATTTAAGACTTATTACTATTACCAGCGCCATACCAATTGCCACAGATATCCAAAGAATAGAATGTCCCTCACCGATCTGATAGAAGAGTACCGAGACTATCCAGGCAAGGAGTGAAAGGTACACCGCTTGAAGCATCCCATAGAAGGTACCAGCCTCTCTGAAGATAGCACCAAGGGCTGCCACACAGGGCATATAGATCAGGATGAACAGCAGGTAGGCATAGGCAGCTACAGGAGTGAAATTCTCTCTCAATCTTTGGAAGATCAGACTATCAGCCTCCACAGCTTCAGCGACTGCCTCTGTATCACTATCGATGATCCCGATCCCAAGAGGGTCTGTTACCTGAGAGAAGATTCCAGCCAGATTCTCTCCCAATGTAGTGAAGGCACTCCATACAGCAGGTAAAAGTTTGAAGTCCTCCGCTACGATGGACTCCTCCTTTGCAAGATAGAGGCTATTGAGCGTACCTACAACAGACTCCTTAGCGAATATCCCAGTGAAGAGTCCTACGGTCGCAGGCCAGTTCTCCTCTTTGATTCCCATAGGAGTGAAGATCGGTGTGATCTTCTTTCCTATAGCCGATAAGACTGAGTTCTCTGAATCTTCATTCCCAAAAGATCCATCCATACCGATACTATTGAGAAGCGTCATGACCATAACAACAACTAAGATGACTTTTCCAGCTTGAAAGAGGAATACCTTGAGTCTATTCCATCCATACCCGACGACTTTACCGAGATGAGGTCGATTATAACTGGGAAGTTCCATGATGAACGGAGAGAAAGAACCTTTAAAGAGAGTACTCTTCAAAAGTAGTCCTGTGCCCACAGCTAAGAGGATACCAACCATATAGATCGAAAAGACCACAAGACCAGAATGGGTACCGAAGAAGGCTGCCGCAAAGAGCGCATATACAGGAAGTCGTGCACCACAGGACATGAAAGGAGTCATGAAGATAGCAAGGAACCTATCACGCTTATTCTCTAGCGTCCTAGTCGCCATGATCGCAGGGACCGTACAACCAAAGCCTACAAGCATGGGGATGAAGGCTTTACCCGGAAGACCAACCACACGCATGAACCTGTCCATGACAAAGGCCGCTCTCCCCATATAACCAGAGTCCTCGATGATCCCAAGCATAAGGAACATGAAGAAGATCATCGGAATGAAGGTAGCAATGGTCTGTATACCACCACCAAGTCCCCCTGCTAAGAAGGCGGTAAGCCATTGAGGGGAACCAATGAAGTTCAGAAGGGTTCCGAACCCATCAACGAATATAGCTCCTGCGAGTATATCGAAGAAATCGATGAAGGCCCCGCCAAGGGTCATCGTGATAAAGAACACGAGGTACATGACACCGAAGAAGATGGGTACACCCCATATCCTGTGCATCAGGATCCTATCAAGATCGAATCGCCTCTTCTGATGGATCTTCTTTATAACATCTTTCTGCCAGATATTGATCGCCTTGTATCGACTCTCTGCCAGGATGATATCGAGATCCTCTTCACTCTTCTCTTCCAACTTATTGATATGAGCCTTGAACTCTTCTAGATCTAGCCCTTTCTCTGTCAATAATGTTGTCATGATCGGGTCATGCTCCATTAAAGAGAGAATGACGGATCTCTTTCCGAGAAGGCTCTCGAGAGATTCTGCCTGTTTCGGAAGATCATAGGAGGAAATGAAACTCTCAATATACTCTGGGTAGATGATCTGGCTCTTCTGAGCAAGGGCTCTGCCTAAATTAAGCATCCCATCAAGTCTATCCGGGAGTTCCCTCAGATCCTCAGGGTCTACGGCACTCACGGAGAGAACTGGAGTTTGCAGTGCCTTACTCAATAGATCACTATCGATTGAGAACCCCTGCTTCAATGCAAGGTCTTCTTTATTGAGTATTACTATAACAGGGATGTTCATCTCTTTTAATTGAGTAGTCAGAAAGAGATTCCTCTCAAGATTCGAGGCATCTACAACATTGATGATCAGATCATAATCATCACTACACAGATACTTCCTTGAGACCATCTCATCCTCAGAGTCCGGATTCAAAGAATAGATTCCAGGAAGGTCTATGATATTCCCTTGATTCTGAGAGAAGGAAAAATCACCCTCTTTCCTTTCTACTGTCACTCCAGGCCAGTTTCCTACCCGCTGATTACTCCCGGTTATCGCATTGAAGATCGTCGTCTTCCCACAGTTCGGGTTTCCTACCAATACTAATCTCATAGCAGATGATTCCTTCTCTTCTTCAATCTTTCTTATTAGACTGCGTCATTAACAATATCAGTCCTGATATGAATATCTTCAGCAATATCATTATTCACGATGAAATCACTTGTCCCAACACGAATACAGAGTCCTGAAGATCCATTGTCACGAATACAGAAGACCTCTCTTCCCGGAATGACTCCCATCGATAGGAGTTTTCGCTTATACCCACCCTGACATCTGAGTGAATCTATAACAGCTCGTCCACCCGTTTCTAGATCGGATAATGCATGACAATCACCGTGGCAGCAGCCATGTCCCATCGGACCTCGTCCACAACCACGTCCACGTCCTCTTCTTCCTCGACCGCGTCCTTGTCCTTGTCCTTGTCCATTCATTCTCTGTCTCATTGGCATGTTACACTCCAATTGTTATGCTTGTCTAACTTTGTAATAGGATACTAATACCAATATCTTCAGATGTCAAGACGTTTGTTTATATGTATAAACTTTTTTTAGATTTTTCATTTCACCCTTTTTGTGGTAGTCTATAGATATGAAAGAGGTTCTATGGCAAAAGTGATGACTGAAGATATGATCAATGAACTATTAAGAGGATTCTCACCAATATCGATGAAAGAGACGAGCTCTATTCAATTGATGGATAGGTATGATACAAAATATACCTTCTCCTATACATCATTGGCGCAGATCCTAGATGCCTGCAAGCAAGATTATCAACTCACCACAGAGGAGGATACAGGTCTGTTCCCCTACGAGACCTGGTACTATGACACCCCGAACAGGGAACTCTACCTCTCCCATCATAACGGGAAGAGCCACAGGTTCAAATTCAGGATTCGAGCGTATACCAAATTCAATATGATCTTCGCTGAGATAAAAGAGAAATACAAGGGGAAGACCATAAAGCAGAGGATACCCTTTTCAGGTTACTCTGGTATTCGAGCAGTCCTAGAGGATCCAGAGGCTTTGAAGCTTATAGACGAGCTTATCAAAAGGTATACTCCCTATAGTTTCTCAGATCTCAAGTTAGCTATCAGGATCGATTTCCAACGAATCACACTCGTTCATACTAACAGGGAAGAGAGAATAACCATAGATACCTTGCTCGAGTATAATGACGGGAAAGAGAATCTGAAGATACCTGAATTGATCATTGCAGAGATCAAACATCAGGGACCTGTACCTCATCTGGGGTTCAGTCAGATCCTCAAACAGAATCAGATCCATTCTGGTTCATTCAGTAAGTATTGTTTAGGAATGGCATCATTAGACCCATCCCTTAAATATAACAATTTCAAATCACAACTCATGAATATAGAGAGGTTAGCGTATGTCTCAGGCAATTATTGATCTCATGGTCAGGTTTTTGATCACCATGGTGATGCTCGTCATCACCGCAGGATTCCTCTACTACCCTAAGTCAAAGAAGAAGGAGTTCGTCTTCACCTTCATCATCATTGGGATGACAGTATTCTTTCTCTGTTATCTCCTATCAAGTGTGAATATGGAACTCGGACTTGCTTTAGGACTCTTTGCGATCTTCGGGATCTTGCGATACAGGACCCTTCCTGTTCAGATCAGAGAGATGACCTATCTCTTTCTGTCTATCACCCTCGCTGTGATCAACTCTCTGACAGCAGTAGGGTATAGCACCTTCATCATCCTAGGGGTGAATGCTACGATCCTTATCATAGTACTATTACTTGAATTGCTCTGGTTCAGAAAAGCACATGGGAACTTCTCGATCAGATATGAAAAGATCGCCATGATCAAACCAGAGAATCATGAAGAGCTGAAAAGAGACCTAGAAGATCGACTCGGTATCGAGATTCTCGATATGAAGATAGGCAGTATCAACTTTCTGCGTGATACTGCCATGATAGATGTCATCTATGATGCGAACAAGTATCCCTACTTCCTACAGCATTATGAGGGAAACTAACTATTGAGAGAGCTCATTAGTCTCCCCCGGAGTCTTTACCATAGCTACCCAGCTATCGAGGTCTTCGGGGTCTCTCCCTACACTCTGTACATGTTCACTCCAGGTATACCTATCTACCACCTCGTCCTTGTAACGAAGTATAACAGTGTCTGAGCTACCGAGCTTCAGCGGATCATCAGCATCCCCAGTATAGATCACATAGACCTCACCAGGTTTCAGTCTTAAGCCACTCTCGATCTTGATATCACGATTCTTTTGAGAATCTTCCAGATACCAGGAGTTCGGTTCAAAGAGATATCGCAACTCCCCAGAATTGATGATCTCAACATAGTCCTCACCTTTAGAGCAGATTTCATTGATCCTGATACTGAACTCATCTGTGGTGGGTTCTAGGATATTGGCACTACCCGGTGTAGCGACGAGCATAGTACTCATCTCTGGTAGTCCATCAGAGACTCGGCCAAAAGAGTTCACATCACTTTCCCAGGATATGGTATCAACAATAGTATTCTCAAAGTAGAGAGTAATAGAATCTGCTGAACCTATAGAGAAGGAGGTATCACATAAAGCATCGGCAGGAAGGTCCTTATCATTAAGGACGCTCTTAGCATTCTTTTCTGCGAAAGGACATATCAAGAGATAGCCATAGGCACCTATTGTCGTTCCTTCAGGAATGATGAATGGAGTATCTCCATCCTCATAACCCCTTCCATTATCGGATACGACCCAACCTTCTGAGAAGATCACAGGATAGGAGGAGAGGTTAAAGAGTTCTATGAACTCATAATCTCCAACCGAGGCCACCTCATTTATGACGATGAACTCAGGTTTAGCTGGTATGGGATCCAAGACAGGAGATTCAACGGTCTCTACCGGTGGTACCGGTGTTGCACAGCCAAGAAGCATTAATAGAATAGTCGTAGTTAGGATACCTAAAATCATTTTCTTCATATCTATCACTCCGCAACTTCAATAGTTAGATTATCAATATAGACTTCCTGACCAGTCGGTAGATTACCAACTCGAATCTGAAGTCTTCCCGTGAATATGGTAGGACCTGAATAGGAAAAAGTCATCCTTTCATTCTCCCAATCAGTAGAGGGGACAAAATCTTTGGTAGCGATCGTATCATAACTTTCACTCTCGAGGATGATCATTCGTATGAAGTCACCCTCTTTGAATCTACTTTCAGCTTTGATATCAAAGGAGAACCTAAGAGTCTCCCCCTCATCGATCATAATATTATCATAGGCTAACGCTACTGAATCCCATGGATTCTTACCACCCTCAAGTATCTTGAAATACCCAACTTGAGAATCATCCATCTCAATGACCTCTGTGAAGACCTTATCAGAAGACCAACCCGTATTCCACATTGACAGATCTTCCTCTTCGAATCCACCATTATCGATTCGACTCAGACTAGGAGGTTGTATCCTATTCTTAAAATCGACAAGAAAAGCTTCAATATAGTCTATTCTCTCATCTGAGAAGTCTCTTATGACCTGTACCTCATGGTACCAGTTTTCCAGATCTCGGTAAGAATACTTCTCTAATATGAAATCTTCATAGGTCCATCTGTCACAGTGACGAGCCATCTCTTCTTCTATGAGGTCAACATGGTTGTCAATCTTATCCTGTAGCATCTTCGAGGTCAGATGGGTATCAAGTAGATACTCATAGCGGGCAAAGAACTTATCATAGAAGCCCTGATTCCTCATCAATTGTCGTAAAGTCTTACTGACTAGTGAGCTATTCTCATCAGAATAGACATAGGCAAGCATATCAAAGCTTGGAAGACCTTTGGGGTATCCGACATCCGGGAAGTTCTTGGTATTGAACTCCTCTGTGTCAAAGCTCTCATCAGTATCAAAGAGAATGAATCTCCATCGTCCATCTTCTGTACGAGGTCTCCAATATTTTGAGTTACTCCAAGGCCAGTCCCCATTATTGATGAAGACCTGGAATATGACATAATCGATAAAATTATCGATATCTATCATCTCCTCATAAATCGCATAGGTCTTTTCATATTTTGCATCGACTGTATTCACTAAGGTGAACAGTTCATCCATCGCTATGAAGTCACCCTCTTTCACCGCCATCGAATCTCTATAGGATCCCTCGATAAGATCTATATTATCAGGGTCTGCTCCAGTCTGATCTTCAATAAGATACTCGTTTATCTTCTCACGAATGTTATAGATTCCCCAATACTGTCCATTAAGGAATACGATAGTAGGTGAATAATCCTGCTTCTCAACACCATATCCTGTGGTGATATCCGTAGCTAGAGCATCACGGAACATCGAACGAGGATTATCACCCCCGGAGTTCCTTAAGACGATAGAATAGAATGATTCTATATCTTTAGCAGAACCTTCACTGAAGAACTCATTGGGGATCCTGTCTGTAGTTCCCGGTTCTTTTGCATAGATCGCCACTGATTTCTGAGCATATCCACGAGAGGAGAGACCATAGATCCTGAATATATAGGACTCATCGATCACAGGTTCTGATACGGTATTATCTTTGAAATAGGAGAAATCTACCATCCGAAAGGCTTTCTTCTTATAGTTCGGATCCTCAGCATCCAATCCTGCTGTATAGATACCCTGATAATCATCCCAGAGATCTGCGGGGTCTGCTGTGAGAGAGACGACAGGGAGGGAAGTCTCTTCTCCTATAAAATAGGTCTTTGTGACTAGTTCACTGCAGGCTCCAGAAGGAGCATACATCCGTGCTTTCACTACTGCTGTCTCGGTCAATGTGACAGGTTCACTGTAAGCTACTCCGCTGACCATAGTAGGATAGTCCCAATCTCTTATTCCGAGATGTACATCATCCTCCCAAGTCAGTCCATCATTGATAGTATATCGTATCTGATACCCCTCAGGGATCGTTGATACATCAAAACTCATCTCTAGCTCATCGAAGAACCCTGACTCATAAGAGAATCGAGGAGCCTCGATCCTGACATTATTATCAATTCCTGGAGTAGCAGTTGAACCGACTCGAATCTCATGGAGAAGAATCGTATCACGAAGCTGTGAGAAATCACTCTTGGAAGGTTGTGTCCAATCACTCTCTGCAACAGGTGTGATATCGAACCGGTCGATACGGTTCTGTTCACCATCGATGAGTTCTATTGCAGTAGTGGTATCAGGGAGTTCTGCCCCGAACCTGATAGCACGAACGGGAAGTTTTGAGAGTTCAGGAACGAATGCAATGATCCTGATCTCACCAGCAGTAAGCTCCAGTGAAGGAAAAGCAGAGAAACGGGAGGAAGTCCCATCTGCATCATGAATGACGACTCTCCACCCCTCTATCTGTTGAGGTTCATCAGAACTGTTCTTCAACTCTATCCAACGGGGGAAACTCCCATCATCAGCCTCAAACTCTGTGGTATTCCAAAAAGAGACCTCATTGATGATAACAGTAGTTGAATCGATCTCCTGTAATACGGCAGACCTCTGACTGATGATTTCGTCAAATCGATCAGTAGCGACAGGGACACTCCCTGATACAGCCTCATCACCGGTCGTCGCACAGCCAGCAAGTAATACGATAGTGATTATGAACAATAGTTGTGTAAGTCTAATCTTTTTCATAGCTAGTTCCTGTTTGTCTTACCGGGTGAGAGTAGTAGATCCTCATCCCAGCTTGCTGACCCGTCAGGATAGCGCCCCTTACTCGATACATGGAGCATCCAACTTGTCATATCAACGATACTATTCTTATAACGCAGATAGATGGTATCACGTTCACTCAGACCGAACCGATTCCCCTCTTGTGATGCAATGGAGTATCGTGGGGCTGATAGGGGTAGTCGGATCAAGTCCGGATAGATCACCAATAGTCCATGACTTTTTATCGTCGTCCCGTCAGGGATGACGAAGCTATCATTTCGTCTGCTATCATGAAGAGTCCAATCACCTGAAGAGAATTCATAATCTGTATCGCCATTATTATATAGCTCGATGAAGTCGATACCCTTTGAACAGACCTCATTGATCACGATATCGGTCGTTCCTAACGCAAGCGGATCGCGCTCGTTCTTCTCTCCCGGGGTTGGTACCAGAACACCAGAGATGAAATTACCCGGATCATCCGGGTCTCGCCCCATACTGTTCACACTCGTCTCCCAGCTGATAGATTCCAGGATCGTATCCTCATACATGAGAGTCAACTCATCATGAGATGAGAGCCAGAAAGATTCAACAGCGAGAACATCTTCAGGAATCTCCTCAGGTACTGCATCAGAGAGCAATTGTGTCTTATAGGGTGCAATGACCAGATAACCTCCAGCCTCGATGATGGTCCCTTTCGGTATCAGGATCGCTGTATCAGCATCTGCGATACCCTCTTTTGAGTCGATGAGACTCCACCGTTCATCGAGGTCGATCGGAGTAGCATCAGGATTATGCAACTCTATGAACTCATAGGCTCCAGTTGATGCGACCTCATTGATTATGACCCCTTGGTCAATACCATATACGAACACTGAGATAATGAGAAACAGTCCTATACTTATCGTCTTTTTCATGAAAACCAGCCTATACTCTCTATTCAATAGCACTATTATAGCATAGAGATATGATTCTGAAATATACATGATGTAATCTTTTTGTAAATCCATTGAACACCTTGGTATTGACAGGTCATCTCTCATTTAGATACCATGACTCAAGGAGATGGAGTACCTCCTATGAAACCGCCGACACCGGCTGATGACTCCTACTGATACTGCAGTGAATCTAAGCTGCAAACGGAGGATTCACCATGGCATTCGGCATCGCAGAACTTGTTCTGATAGGGTTGATCGCAAGCTGGCTCTTTGAGAAGCTTCACCTACCCGGACTTATCGGACTCCTTTTTACCGGAATACTATTAGGCCCATTCGCTTTAGATGCTCTCAATAGTGAGATAGTACTGGTCTCTGCAGACCTCAGACTCATCGCATTGATCGTCATCCTATTACGTGCAGGCTTCGAACTCAGTAGAAAAGCCCTGCAGAAAGTGGGCTTTCGAGCACTGCTCATGGCCTTCATACCTTGCCTTTGCGAGGTCGCTATCATCACCCTATTCGGTCCACTCCTCCTTGATGTCACCCGACTCGAGGCAGCGATGCTAGGAAGTGTCCTCGCAGCAGTCTCCCCTGCAGTCATCGTCCCTCATATGATAGAGACGATCGAAGAGGGGCTCGGAGTCGATGCAGGAGTTCCTACCCTCGTTCTCGCAGGTGCCTCTGTCGATGATGCTGTCGCTATCGTCCTATGTACCTCCTTCATCGGGATCTACGTAGGAGATTCGGTGAATATGTTCGAGAATATCATCTTGGTTCCTGTATCAGTACTTTCTGGAGTGATCATTGGTACCGGTATAGGCTATCTCTGCTATAGACTCTTCATACGGCTCGATCCTCGAGCAACGAAGCGGACCCTTATCGTGATTGGTATAGCGATCATATTGCTCTCCTTTCAGGATCAGATAAATATGCTCTTCCCCTTCTCAGCGCTCTTAGCCATCATGGCTATAGGTTTCTTCATTCTGGAGAAGAATGAACACATGGCTCATGAGATCTCTTCAAAGCTGGGAAAGGTCTGGGTCTTCGCTCAGATCCTCCTCTTCTCCCTCATCGGATCAGAGGTCGATATTCCAACAGCAATCCAGGCAGGACTCGGAGGAGTGGCGATCATAGGGGTCGGGTTGATAGGAAGATCGATCGGGGTCCAGATCTGCCTCTTCAAGAGTTCATTCAACAGGAAAGAGCGACTGTTCATAACCATCTCCTACCTTCCGAAGGCTACTGTTCAGGCAGCGATAGGATCATATCCTCTCATAGCTATGCAATCGAGAGGGATGGATACAGCACCGGGAATGATCATACTGGCAATCGCTGTCATGAGTATCATCATCACTGCTCCTATCGGGTCTGCTCTGATATCCCTGACAAAAAGCAGACTCTTGACACCCTCTGATCATCGTGAGGATCGTGCAGCCTATAAAGCTGTTGAAGAGAGTAGATAGTTTTTGTCATTTGTCAATTATTACTATCTCAGAATCTTTATACCCCTTATCCCCTATGATATAATCATCTGTTAGGAATGATCTTGATATACTAGTTCCTAAGATAAGAAGACCTCCACGATTAAGACTCTTTCCTTACGAGATGAATCCGAAGGAGTAATGATCGTGAAAGAAAGAACAACCTATCTCATCGTATCCCTATTTTTAGTAATATCTCTGATCTTTATCGGATGTCCTCAAGAACCTGAGGACCCCAATGGTGGAGATCCTCCTGATACTCAAAGCCTTATCTGGTCAGATCCAACCCCTCCTGAGGATGGAGTGTCTTTTGCAGTAAGAGAACAGACACTACAAGACAGGAGTCTCACCCCTGATACAGAGAGCGGACAAGGGTATTGGACGCCTGATAAGATGAAGATCGCCTATAGCTTTATTGCCTATATCCCCAAGACCGTAGTTGATACTATCACAGACTTCTCTCCAGGGATCGCCGGTACACAATATGACGATCATGATAGAAACAGCTGGGAATGGGAGGATTATGACTATGATGCAGATCCCAATGATGAGATTGAACCTGATCTTGATGAATACTGGGACCATGCGACCTATCTCCCGGGATGGAAGAATGATCCGGGACCTGATCAAGACCTGTATTTTACCGTCTATTTAGATGATGAGACAGGGATCACAAGAGAATCAATCAAGCAGGCTGCTGACATCTTTGTGATCTTCGATGAGGACACTTTCGAATCAGATACTGATCTTATCCTCTTCGATCTCTCTGAGGATACCTTCTCTCTAGAAGTCGAGACGATGCCGAAGGAGGGTGTCGAGTACACTGGAGTAGCCTCTGAGATTATCTATAAAGAGATATACTTTACTGATTATGGATATTTGAGATTCTACCTCAATGACCATACCCCTTACGAGAGTGGAGACGTTGTATTCTCTGCTAACGGTGATGCACCCTGGAAGTTCGTCTATCTACAGCATGGAGATGGTGTTGAAACCAGTAGAAATAATCCACTCTCCGGTGCCCCCTGTTATCAGAAGAGGGTGATCGGAGGTGTCGAAGAAGATATTAAAGATGAGGAAGGTACCATCGTCTATAACAGTAGGATCTACTCTGGTGTTGATGCCTACTTGTTGAAAGAAGACTGGAACATCACTCCGACCTGGGAGTCTCCCATGCATGGAGAAGGTCCGACAGCTGCAGCAAATTGGAGTGCTGATACTGATTGCTGGTACTGGGTAGTCAATGAGACCGACACCTTCTTCCCTCTCACAGGGGTCAGTTGTCAAAGAGAAGCAGATCTGACTCCAGATCCAAACCTAGGGGGATATGCTACTTGGAATGCCAGTTGGTGGAGCCAAACAGCATATGGAACACAACAAGAAGACACAATAAGTGGAGAGGCAAGGGATTCTGATGATCTCGGGTTCTATGCCTATGCCGTCTACTACGAGGAAGATCACCAACTAGGGACTGAAGACTATTCACACCCGATCTATGAAGACTCTCGACTGCCAGAGGAGCAGGTCGCTACATGGGAACAGTTTCATGATGAATATGGTAACTATGGCTATGATTCAGCAGTGATCACGAATATATATAATGATCGGGGCTATTTCAAACAGGATACCACGGCAGGCAGTTCAGCCTATTTACCTCGTGACAGTAGACTCATGATGGGACGAATGGGACTCTATAATAAGAGTATTTCAGGAGGTGGGTTGATGATCGAGCCAAGTGATGCTCTTCATGAGTCCATCATCGCAGTCGATATCACCCTCTTTCTGCGGGAAAGATTCTATAGTGAGAATGATTCGAATGGGGACCGGTATGGACCCGAGACCACCTCACCGACAGTGGCTCCTGATGATCTCGAACAACGTCTTCTCACATTCATCCCGAATGTCAATGATGAAGCTAATGATGCCGACGGGAACGAAAGACCCTCCTCCTATCCTACAGATGAGTTCGTCATTTTCCCAGAGATCGGTATCGAGATGAGAAACTGGGGATTCGATCTACAGGTACAAGGAGTAACCTATCTTGATAGGTATTCAACAGCACCGAGATTACAACCAGACCCTTCTGATGGGCCATTTGATGATAGTCTCCATGTCTCCCTTTCCAGCATATCCTGTCCGTCACCAAGGATCTTCTATACGACAGATGGGACGGATCCACAGGCAACGATGATCGGGGGAGTGCCATCTGCAGATCCTAGTACCTCGACACAACTATTCAGTCAGAATCTACCTATTGCCTACGGGACAGTAACGACGATCAAAGCAGTCTGTTATGATACCGATGATACGAAGATTGCTACGACGACCTATAAAAAGGCCTCAATAATCAAATCAGGGACCTACACCTTCACTGATCCAGGTAATACGATACATGGTACGATACTCAAGTCCCTAGCTGATGATACGCTCGCATTCATCGGTCTTTTTACCGAAGCGAACGTAGTGCTAGAACAGGTGGTCGTTCCTGCCTATTGTGATACGACCTCTTTCAGCAGTGGTAGAGCGAACTATTTGATAGAGGGTATTGAGCCTGGAGAGTATCATCTTTGTATCATCATAGATAGCGATAAGGATGGTGAGATCAGCAGTGGGGATCTTGTACATCCTGGGAAAGGGGTGAATACGCTGCTTACCACTCCCATATCTGCAACCACAGCCGCTACAACCTATCCGGTCGAGGTGATTGAGATCAGTTGGGATATGCTTTAGGAACGCTCATCCAACTGAACACCGACTGTTCAAGAAGGTTTGAAGATCTTTGAATAGCAAGGATATCTGATCAGTATCAGGAAGTTGGTCTTGTAGGATCCTAAGATACTCTCTCTCTCTGATCGTCTTGTAGGTCGCAGAAAAATTGCAATCAAAGATCCAAGCGGCCTGAAGCAGTTTGAAATCATTGAGATTCTGAAGATGATCGGAGAGTACGATCCTGTGACCAAGAAGGTCTTCCTTGACCGCTTCACTGATTCCTGGGGTATCGGGAAGTCCTAATTGGATGACTCTATTCTCTTCAGAATCTGTTCTTTGATAATAGTCTGTGACAACCTTATAGATATCGAGTTTATCAGCATCCCTGATGAGTTTTGTATAGAGTAGTATCTCTTCTGGAAGGTCAGGTATATAAGCCTTATTATGATGTTCGATCGCCGTGAGGATGATACGATTGACCTTATCTGAGAAAGTATCTAAGAGAGAAGAATCTTTGAGTATCGTTACCCCATGCTGAGCATGGTCCACAGAATCTTTGTCTACGAAGGTCTTGTAGGTAGCAAATTGATCGAATCGACCAATGTCATGAAAGAGTGCGATGACCCGAGATAATCTCATAGCATCTTGATCGAGAGAAATCGATCTGCCAATCATCTCGATCTCATCACATACCCGTCTTGTATGATCGATCTTTAGGAGAATATGTTCATCCCCCTGCTCTGCTTCCAGAATATCTCCTGTATAGGTGTCAAACCATTCCTTCAATATATGTAGCTGATCATCTGAGATATGCATGATCACTTGACCACCGAGAAGCTCGCATAGCCATAGGGAAGATTCACACTATCAAGACTCAGTCTGATTTCATCATCTAATTCTATACCATTCACCACAGGGATAGTGACCTCCATCGCGAGGTCCACAATGAAGAGGAATATCTCCTTCTTCCGTATCTCATAGACGGTACCGACCCCTTGCCAATCTGGATGCTGAAGAAGATATACCAGTTTCCAATGTTTATTGGAGGCCCTTTCGATCCTCTGCATCTGTTTAGCCTGTTCAAAGGCAATACTAGCCCGCTCTAGGATCTCATCGGTATTCAAGATGGTCTCATTCTTCAGATAACCACGCAGTTGCTGGTGTGCTAAGAGATCTAGATACCTTCGCAGAGGGCTCGTTACCCTGCTGTAGGCAGCTACTCCCAATCCAGAGTGAACATCAGGGGATACCCGAAGGGCACTTGGCTTGAACTTCCTTCTCAACTTGAACATATCAGTGATACTGTGAGCCACTTCGATATCACCATCAGGGGGCATCTGGACCGTAAAGGGAAACGGGATATCATGGTCTATCGCATACTTCGCAGCAGCCTCACCTGCCATGATCATGGAGTTTCCTACAAGATCTCTGGAAGGATGAGCGATCAAGGGTTCTACTGAGACCACTCCATCACAGACCCGTGTCTTGACCTCCGGGATATTCAACTCTATGGCACTGCTAGACATTCGTTTTTTTCTATAGCGCTCAACGAGGACAGAAATCTTAGCAAGCTCCCCGGTATTGATCTGTTCTTGAGCCTCTTTATAGGTCAATCTTGTGACTTTCACCTTTGACAGGCAGACTTCGGTGTCGATGATATTCCCATCTTCATCCAAACTCAATCCGAAAGAGAATGCCGGAGATTCCTCATGCAGTCCCAATCCGAAAAAAGATGCTGCATCTTCATGTAGCATAGTCCGTACCCCAGTGGGTAGATAAAGATTGGCTCCAGCCTCCCGTGCTGCCAGATCTGAACTACTATCAGAACCGACCGCTGACGAGACATCTGCAACATGAACCCACAAACGATCGCCATCGATACTGATCGCATCATCAGGATCAGTAGACCCCTCATCATCGATCGCATAGGCAGCTAGATGAGTGAGATCGACCCGCTCATCCTCATCAGCAGTACTGATCACAGGATATTCGATCTCCTGGGATAATCCCATCCGTGATGGGTAGGGGTCGTTGAACTCATCCCAGATATGTAATTTCAGAAGTAGTGCATGTGCATGCTCAGGATCTTCTGTAATCTTCAACTCTTTAAGTAATCGACTCTTGGAACTCTTACCATTAGCGACATTCTCCACATCGAAGAATCGCTCCTGATCATCCGCAATTATAGCACCTTTTTTGACTCGTGAGACGAAGCTTTCCCACTCTGCTTGTCGCTGGGCCTTCTCTTCACGCTCTTTCAAGAGGGTTTCTCTTACCGCAGGATCTACGATGGAAATATCCCAAGGAGTACCTGAGATATAGAGTCCATCCTCTAGGAGACGATAAACAGCCCAAGCTGTCAGAGGAGTATATTCACCATAGGCTAGATCTGAGAACTCTTCGATATCCGTAGTCTCTTCGAGCATCTCACATACCTCATCAAGATCCTCTGTTGGAGCTACTTCTGAGGAGAGGACCCCTAGGGACTGCATGGGGCCGATGTGCAATAGGACTATATCCTTTGCCCTCACCTGAACCGTCTTGGAACTGTTGGTATCTAGGTGGATCTTGGTATCGATCTTAATGACTTTCGCTGGTTTCTTCTTATATAATACGAGACTTCCTGCTAGGCAGCTTTTTTCTTCTTGCATACTCACAAGTCTACCATGATTTCCTCAAGAACGAAAAGGTATCGCTTGTACATCAGAGAAAGCAACGGTATCATATGGTGTGGAGGATACGATGGACATGCTAGGGAAGAACATCTTGATCACCGGGAGTACCGGATTACTAGGAAGAGCTTTGACTGAGACCTTCGCCTCACAGGGTGCGAATCTCTATCTTCTTTCAAGCTTCTGGACTGAGGAAAAGAAGTCCTGGGCAGGTACTCTTCCGAAAGAACCTCTCTGTCTCCTTACTGCTGATCTTTCTGATCCAGGATCGATCGAACAGATGTTCAGCGAACTTCCTATCATCGATGTTCTCATCAATAATGCAGGGGTCCAGGAACTCTCCTCTATCGAGGATATGACACCAGAGATGATGGATCATTTCTCTTCGATCAATGTTCATGCACCCATGCTCCTCACCGCTCTGATGGCAAGACAGAAGACCGATGGCAGGGATAGATCGATCGTGAATATCCTGTCGATCGAAGCTGAGAATCCAGCAGTCATGCATACACTCTATGGCGCCTCGAAAGGAGGGCTGTCACAGTTCTCCAGAGGCGCTGCCTTGGAACTGGGACCTAAGGGGATTCGTGTCAATTCAGTATCTCCGGGGGTCATCTTTCGAGAAGGAATCGCAGAGGCTTGGCCGGATGGTGTCTCGCGTTTCATATCCTCTTCACCATTAGGAAAGCTCATACCCAGCAGTGATGTAGCTGAAGCGGTACTGTTTCTTGCAAGTCCCAAGGCCTCCTGTATTACCGGTATTGATTTACGAGTCGATGCTGGAATCGGTGTCACTACTGGATATTAGCAATAGAGATACAGGAAGGCTCCCCATGATGGAACAACTCTTTCTCAAAGCTGAGCTGACCGGATTCAGAGATAGTATAGAGGTCTACTCTGTCTGATCCCTGCCAGGCGACCATCAACTGGAGAGTACTCTCATCTACCAAGAAGAATCTTGGAGCACTCCCCTTCCCAGAATATGCTGCACAACCATCTTCCCTAAATACTACAAGATCATTCAATCCTCGATTTGAGAAGATGGTATAGTCCTTACTGCAGTATAGATGTGCTGAGGTATTCTCAATCCCTTCTCTTGTGCGATCAACTCTAATGAAGAGATCAATCTCTAGATTGAGGGTCAGTACTCCATCTATATAAGTATACCTGCAGGCAGTGTTGCTCAACTCATTGATAAGCCACACCTGATTCGTTCCCGGGATGAAGGAGAGCATTCTCGGTCCACTTCCAGGAGTAACCTTGACATCAAGATCAGGTCTTTCTTTAAATGGCAGATCTCCCTTCTCTCTGGAAAAGACTCTGAGAGTATCACAACCAAGATCTGGCACATAGATATAGCTACCATCGGGAGAGAAACAGATCGTATGAGGATGTGAGGCCTCTTGTCTCTCTTCATTGATACTATGGCCCTCCCATGAAAATCTCTGTAAAGCTTCTGAGAGGGAACCATCACCAGCTATCTTGAATATGGTGATACTTGAACCACTGTAATTGGCACAGAGCAGGTATTCAGCAGAGGGATCGATTATAAGAAAGCAGGGATCATCACCTAAGGATTCCACCTCGTTCAATTCATATAGAACATGCTCTTTTACATCTACTCTGTAGGCTTTGATACTCCCGCTCTCCCCATGCATTGGGATATTCTTCTCATTCACGCAATAGAGTATCGGGAGAGTAGGATGAACTATATGATAAGAAGGCCTACTGCCAACATCGAAGGCCCCCCATGCCCGGTAGGAGTCTATACCTTTCTCATAGATAAACAGATTATCCTCTCCACTCTCCAAGGTGGTACTGATTGTCAACAATCGGTTCATGAACAGCTCCTTATACATGAACTATACCATTCCTATGTCAATTTGAGAATAATTGCTAGAAAAGATCATCGACTTATCGCACCACTGAACATACAATAGAGATAAGGAGTTCAGTATGAAAGAGATCAAAGAGAATCTGGATTATATCAAGACTCATCATAAAGAGATCTATGAGTCCTATGAAGAATACGGCAAGAGGATCCATACCATGGGCGGACCTCTAGACGAGAAGACCCGTTGGTTGATCAAAGTCGCCGTATCAAGTGTGAGTGAGTATCCCTTTGCTCTAAAGACCCATATCAGAAAAGCTCTTGCGGCAGGTTGCACTCCCGAGGAGATAGAACATACCATCTTAATGATCGCGCCCTCAACAGGATTCCCAAAGATGATGGAGGCGATCATGATCTTCAGATCTTCTTTGGACCTTACCGAAGCATAGAAAAACCCCGCAAATCTGCGGGGTAAAAGAGGGAGGATCTTTACTTAGGTATTGCTCATCTTTGCTCTATATTTCTCGACTTCCCAGTTACGGATAAAATCGATCTGGCCATCATCCATGAAGAGGGGACCACCGAAAGATTCGGTATAGACGGCTACTTTCACCGTATCAAGATAGAGGTCTCTCGCATTCTCACTCGCCGCAAAGATTCCAGTATTCTGTACAACGATGATCTTTGCAGGAGCTCCATGCTCCTTAGTGAATTCAGCGATACACTTCTTGATGTCTGCTACAGGGTCCTCTTCACTGAAGATAGATTCACTGATCCATAAGGGTTTGAAACCACTATAGACGATATGATCAGGAGTAAAGGAAGAACTAATAGGGTTGAAGCTCTTCACATCAAGCAGAAATCTGATGAGTTCTCGATTATACACCTCAAACCACTTACCCTCGACTGCTTCTCCCATGATCTCTGACCGCTTAGTATCGATGACAACGAGATTCTGATCCGGAGTTCGTATGAGCTCCTTTTCTAAGATATCGATGATCTCCTCATAGATCGCATTGATCCTTACCAAAGAATCACCACTCACGAACACCCCGTGGTTCTGTAGGAAGATCATATCCGGATAGACCTTGAACTCCTCTTCATGTACGGCTATCGCATCTTTTACGGTCTTTGCCAGAATGTATCCTGGGTTCACCAAGGGAATCCAGACAGCTCTTGTCCCAAAGAGCTGTCGCATGATCTCTTCACCCTGTTGTGAACAGGTCAGACCATTGACGAGAGCTGGATGCATATGGATGACAAAGGTATCTTTCAAGAGGCTATGAAGTAATGCTTCTACACTTGGTCGGGCCGTCTCACCCTCACATCGTGCCTCCATCATATCAGAGAGGACCTGTTCTTCACGTTCATCGGTGTCTGTGGAGTAGTCTTTATTCCAGATCCCTCGCATAGCATCCATATCCATCTTGACGAACCCGCTCTCATCTATAGAGGAAAGGGCATGACCAGAAGCCTTAACATACATGACCTTATCATCTTTTACCGAGGTGTTACCTCCTCCGACTAGGACCATATCTGAATTATTGCCATAGACTTTTGAGGTATCAATAAGTTGTTCTAATAATTTTTCCATCATACCCTCTTTGAAAGAACATCTTTCTCATAGGAGAGTATGTTCTCGATGATCTCAGCCTCTACAGGAACCTCTGCTCGAACACAAGCCTCATCCCAGACTGCTCCGAAAGGCATAGATTTCAACTGTTCGAGAAGCCCCATCCTTGCATAGTTGTTTCCAGCCTCTTCATACTCGACTAATGTATCTGTCGGTTCGAGGAGTGCCATGAGAAGGCCCTTCTGTGTCGCTCGTGTACCAGTCACCCATGCACCGATTCGGTTGATGGAGGCATCAAAGAAGTCGAGACCTATATGAATGTTCTCAAGCTTTCCACAACGTACGAGTTCCTGTGTCAGATAGAGGATATCATCATTGAGGATTACGACATGATCACTGTCCCATCGTACCGGTCTACTGACATGAAGTAACATCTCATCATGAAATAACATCATAGAGGAGATCTTATCTGAGATCTGTTCTGTCGGATGGAAGTGACCAAGGTCAAGGCAGACCATCTTATCGTTCTGATTCGCATAGTTCATATAGAATTCATGAGAACCTACGACGAAGGATTCACTACCGATACCGAAGAGCTTTGTCTCAACCGCATCTCTCAGATACTCTTTCGGGTACTCCACTGAGAAGATCTCATCAAGAGACTCTTTCAGGATCCTTCTGTATCCCATCTTATCTACAGTATTGTCTTTAGCTCCGTCTGGAACCCAAGTATTATGGACTGAAGGAGTTCCGAGCTCTTTACCGAAATAGGCTGCGATCTCTCTACATCGTTTCACATGTTCGATCCAGAATGCTCTGATCTCAGGGTCCTTACTTGAAATGGTAAAACCATCTTCAGCTTTAGGATGAGAGAAACAGGTCGCATTGAAATCCATCCCGATTCCCTGCTCCTTTGCCCAATCTACCCAACCGGTAAAATGACGTACTTCCACACCATCTCTGTCGAGGACCTCATCACCAAACTCTCCATAACTCGCATGAAGGTTCAATCGAGGGATTCCGCTGATAAGAGTGAAGACCTTCTCGAGGTCTGCTCTGAGTTCTGCGATCGATCGTGCCTTTCCAGGATAGTTACCGGTGACCTGGATCCCTCCACCAGATAACTCAGCATCTGGTGATTCGAATCCACCGACATCATCTCCCTGCCAGCAATGTAATGATATAGGAATCTTTGAAAGTGCTTCGATCGCCTTATCTGTATCTATTCCAAGGGCAGCATATGCCTCTTTAGCCATCTCATAGGCTGTCTCTATTTTTTTTCTGTCCATGATTTTCTCCTTGTATATCTCTTGTAGGATAAGATTACCACGAGTATTATGATCACGCCTTGACTATCCTGTCGTTTTTTAGCACAATTCTGTCATGATCAGTTCAAATGATAGCGAGATTCCCTACTCACCTCTTCTCCGTTCAAATATGATCTTCTCTCATGAGGACTTTCATTTGGAACTCCTCGAGAGGTCTCCACAGAAGCCCTATCCTCTCCATTCTCATGATTTTTACGAGTTAGTCATCGTGACGAGCGGGAGCGGGGTACATTTTACCGAACATGCAGAATACCAGATACTCCCTGGTGATGTGTTCGTATTGGAAGCGGGATATTCTCATGGGTACAGCAAGACAGAAGAACTCTATCTTTATAATATCATCTTTGATAGAGCGATTCTTGATCAGACCCTCTTCGATCTGAGTAAGATGCCCGGGTATCATGCGATATTCAATATTGAGCCAAAGTATAGGGAGTCTCATGAGTTCAGTAGTCGGCTACGGCTCCCCTCGAAAGAATTGACTCAGATCACCGAACGGGTAGAACTCCTAAAGAAAGAGTTGGGCCATCGTGGTGAGGGGTACGGTTCTAGGGCTTTAGCACTTGCCTATTTCATTGAGATAATCGTCTCTTTATCAAGGATCTATTCACAGATCACATTACCTGACTCACAGGTCATCAACCGTCTTGCTGCTGCATTCTCTTTCATTGAGAATAACAGCACCAGGACCATACGGATCGAGGAGTTGATTGAACTGACCTATATGTCACACAGCACTTTGAACAGAGCGTTCAAGAAGGCTGCAGGCTGCTCTCCGGTCGAGTATCAACTTCAGTTAAAGGTCAAGAAGGCCTGTTCACTTCTGATCACCACTAATCAATCGATCACCATGATAGCTGAACGTGTAGGGTTCTCTGATAGCAATTATCTATCAAGACAGTTCAAGAAGGTCATGCATATGAGTCCCCGGGAGTACCGGAAGACTCATTCGACCTAATACTCCCCTATCTCCTGGCTCTTTCTGATCAACGCACGCCCTTCAGCTCTATCTGCGATATCACCAGAGGCAAGAGCCTGTACAAGAATATTACCTAAGGCAGTAGCCTCGACTGGACCTGCAGAGACCTTGGCACTCACCTCATCAGCCGTCCATTGATTGAGGATACTGTTCTTCGACCCACCACCGATGATATACAGATGATCGAAGGTAGTCCCTGAGACCTCTTCGATCTGTTTCATATAGAAAGCATAGACCTTAGCAAGTCCTCGATAGATCGCAGCCATATACTGACCATGATTCTGAGGTACCGGCATCCCCTTCTCTTCACAATATTCACATATCCTCTGAGTCATAGGAGAATCGGCACTATTAGGTTTCAAGAATCTCTGATCATTCGGATCTATATATCCAGCAAAATCTGACTCACGAATCGTCTCTTCGTCCAGGAACTTAAAGGAGATCTCCTCTCCCTGTTTCTCCCACCATCTGATACATTCCTGCTGGATCCACATGCCCATGATGTTCTTCAGGAAACGGATCTTGCCACTCGCTGCACCCTCATTGGTAAAGTTGTATTCCATACTCTTCTCTGAGATGATCGGCTCATCACTTTCCATTCCCAGCAGAGACCAGGTACCGCTAGAAAGATAGAGAAAGTTCTCCCCTTCAAGTGCCGGGACAGCTGCCACAGCGGCCGCTGTATCATGAGACCCTGTGGTGACGACCTTGACTGAGGCCGGAGCCCCCAGCTCTTTTGCGACCTCTTCAGAAAGAGCTCCCAGTACAGTCCCACTAGGGACTACCTCACCGAAGATCTCTCGATCGATTCCCAGAGCATCGATGACATCCCATGCCCATTCTCGTTTCGTCGGGTTATACAGTTGTGTCGTGGTAGCGTGAGAGAACTCATTCTTCATCACTCCGGTAAGCCAATAGTTCAGAAGATCAGGAACGGAGAGGTAATGCTTCGCCACTGAAAGTAGAGCAGGATGCTCCTTCTTCATAGCGGCAAGTTGAAAGATCGTATTGAGCTGCATGAACTGGATACCAGTCGACATATAGATAGACTCTTTCGAGATAGTCTTGAAGACCTCTTCAGGCATACCATCCGTACGACTATCCCTATAGTGGTATGGGAGTCCTAATAGTGCTCCCGACTCGTCTAACAGACCATAATCTACACCCCAAGTATCGATACCGATCGAGACTATCTCATCACCATAGAGGGAGAAGGCTTTCTTGATCCCCTTCTTTATCTCAGAGAAGATATACACGATATCCCAATAGACATGCCCATCTATCTGTTCATTCCTTGTGATGAATCTATTCGTGACTTCGAACTCTTCCAGATTCCCGACGATCACTCGTCCGTTTGAGGCACCTAGGTCTACCGCAATATACTTCTTCATGATTCCCCCCTATCTCATTCTTGATCTATGCGAGTTTTGCAGAAAGCAGGTACTGCTCAGCCTCTAAAGACCACAGTCCGCTGTGTTCATCTACGATCTTAGCAAGAGTCGCGAAGAACTCATCGTCCTTACCAAGTTCTGCAAAGTCAGCTAATGCAGTAAGAGGCATATCGATCTGAGTATAGATCAATTTCTTACCACCTGGGATCTGAGGGAGATCGATGATCGTCTGTGAGACACTATCGATACCACCCACATGGGTCACCATTGAGGCAGGATTGAGTAATCCCTTCTCCATCATATCTAATGATTCTTTCATATCTGCAGTATTTCCACCACTAGTACCAACGATATGGTGTGCAGCATAATGCACGTCATAGAAGTTGATCGTTGAGGAGAATTCAGTGGTACTCGGTCCTGCGAAGAAGTTCAGACAACCATCTCTTGTAAGGATAGCATCAGCCTGTTCGACCAACATTCTCACTGGTGCCATGACGAACACATCATTGTATCCCTCACCACCGGTAAGATCGACAAGAGCCTTGTTTGGATCATCGACATTTCCAGTGTTCAGATATACGAGTTCGACACCATTCTGTTTTGCTTCTTCAACGCTGTAAAGAAGAGCTGCTCGATCAAGTCTGGCCTGATCGATATCGGTTACGACAAGAAGAGCCGGTCTTCTGTCATTGTGTATAGCATAATCGATAGCACCAAGACCCATGGGGCCCACTCCTGCGATGATAGCCATCTTACCACCCTCTACTATCTCCATCTCATGGACATAGGAGCCAGGGGTAGTATGATACATCGCATGGTAGGTCCCTACGATACAGGAGACAGGTTCTGATAAAGAACCATGGAAGTAGGCCTCTCCGTTATAGGGAAGAAGACAATCCATCTCCATGACCTCATTAGGAATGATGACATAGGTCGCGTTTCCACCGATCCACTGGTAAGAGTATCCTGGAGCATCGAGAGATCCTTTGTAGTTGAGGGCTGGTTGGATCGAGAACTTATTTCCGGCAGTGAACTTGTCTGCCCATTTACCCCCGACCTCAACGATCTCTCCACAGAATTCATGCCCGATGATCACTGGTTCTTTTGCGATATTCTCAGGGACTCTCTTATGGGTGTTCCCCTGTTCTGCAGCCTTATGGCTGGACATACAGATACTGTTTGTCACGACTTTTGCCAGGATCTCATCATCTTTTATCTCTGGTAGTTCGAACTCCTCTAATCTTAGATCGTTCTTTCCATATAATCTTACTGCTTTCGTCTTCATATCTTTTCTCCTAATTCAGCATGATCTGTCCACCGGTTACGGGAACAGCCTGTCCTGTCTCATACTTCTGCTCTACACAGTAGCAAACAGCTCTCATGACATCTTCTGTGGTACATCCCCTCTTTAGAGGGACCTTATCCTCATAGAACTTCCTGACATCTGCAAGGCTCTTTGCTCCCGGGACTTTACCAGTGTTGAAATACTGGACAAAGAGTCCTCGATCAGGATCTGACCAAAGTGGTCCATCTAGGAAATTACCAGGACAGATCGCATTCACTTTGATCCCATCTGTCACCAGTTCCAATGCAAAGCTCTGAGTCAGACCTATCGTACCGAACTTGGCTCCTGCATAGGCACCGTTCTTGTTCGACCCGACCAATCCGGACTTTGAACTGATCGCGATGATATCGGTGACATAACCTGGGGCAGCCTGATGCTGGACTTCCAGGAGTCTTGCAGCGAACTTCGTACAGATAAAGAATCCTATGTAGTCTACAGAGGTGACAAAGCTAAAGTCTTTTATCGTCATCTCTTTGACTGAACCCGCTCGAAGTACTCCTGCGTTACTGATGAAGATATCAAGCCCACCTGTCATGTTCGCCAAAGTCTCCATCATCGCCTCTACAGAAGCTTCATCAGTGACATTGACCTCTAAGGGACATGCTACAGTCTTTCCGGCCTTTGCATTGAGTTCATCTGAAAGAGCTTTTGCTCCGTTCAGGTTCATATCGGCGATATAGACGAAAGCTCCCTCTGCGATGAGACCTTTTACCATCCCTTCACCAAAGCCCTGTGCACCACCAGTAACCAATGCGATCTTATTTCTGACCACGTCACCCCGTGCAGTCGATCCAGCTGTCATCGGATCGACACTGCAACCTTTTGCAGCTTTCGCCTCATCAAAGGAGGCTCCTATAGCATAGAGAGTCCCATCTACCAACTTCACAGCGGTAGGATAGACTCCCGTATTCTCTACATATTCATTGAAAGAGGTTCGAATCTCCTCAAGCTCATCTGATGATAGCTGAAGAATAGAATCGGCTGAGACCTCTTCTACTTGGGATATGAACAATCCCTTCTGACCATCAAAGGTCAGTCCTCGCAAGAATGCGGGAATAACATTACTCATCACTCATTACTCCTGTTACCAACTTGATAATATCTTCTGGTCTATTTGGGTCCATCTTCTTTCCATAGGCCGCATAGCGGGCGATCCTATCAGAAAGAGTCTCTGAAGCGAATGGATTGTCTTCACAAAAGAGTCCATACTTATTATCGATCGTTGAGAGTTTTTCATGGGCGACCAGTGCCCAGGCGGAATCGATCAGATGAGAGAACTCACTCATAAGAAGCTCTTTGCAGTTGAACTGTTGCCTTGATGAGTTGATGTCGACTCCGCTGATCTCCATCATCATATGATCCTTTGCAAGTGACTGTACTCGTTTGAGTTGTTCCAGACTATTTCTGGGGGGCATATAGGTCACTGCAGGATAACCGATCGCGACAAGAGTCTCAAACAGTTCATCCAAGAAACTATCTTCGAAATGCTCAGCCTTCTTATCACCGGTGGGACTCTCTGTCACATCCCCAAGGTAGGCATATGCAGGGATCGCACCGATCTCAAGACCAAATGCGACTACATCCCGTGCTGGGATCGTCTCTTCAATATCTGGTTGGATGAAGAACTGCGGCAGATAAGAACCTTTGAGGATACCCAACAGATCATACAGGTAATGGGGATTATTCTCATCACTGAGAATACCCTTGATCTTACCTGTTACTGCTAAGTTCAACTTTGATTCCAAGAATTCTACGACTCCTGGACCTTTGCCACAATGATCGATGATCTTTTGAGCAAAGGCTGAGAGGATGTGTCGTTCTGTGATTGATCCATCCTCACCAGCTCTTGATAATGCCGCAACATCTTTCTCGAAATCGATAAGTTCGAGACCTGTAGTTGCTATCAGGTCATTGAGTCTTTCGACCTCTGCCTGATTCCTTACATTCCTGATCCGGTTCACTGGTCTCAGGAACTCTTTTACCTTCTCGATATGTTGTGCGGGGACACCATGAACACACATATAGACGATACCCTTTGAGTCAGGGTTATTGATCTTCTTATCTCTCAGCTCTGTAGCCAAGAAGCTACAACGTACTTCGAAACCGACTGTTGTCGCTATTCCGATCTCCCTACCGGCAGCCATCATCTCCTCGGCAGCACTTATGCTGTCATGGTCGATACTACCGACGATCTGGAGTCCTGCCTGCCATGCCCTGAAGGCTGCCATAGCTGGTTCATAGGGGCTGAACGAGTAGGTGGTATGAATATGGTTATTGACCTCTTCAGTCGCCACCCGTGTGATCTTTCCACCTCGTATCAGCTCGCCTACCTCTTTTGCAGCTGCCAGTCTGTTCTCAAGAACAGGATCGTTCAATCTAGCTATGATCTTATCGTATTGCATGTGTGCCATAGATGTATCTCCTAATAATTATTCTTATACACCTTCTCGCTGAGTCCTAATGAACTCACCATCAGTCTGTACGGTCTTCACGGTATGATCCTTCAATGGGAGGATCTGTTCATGGATCGCATCAAGCATCCATTCAGCTGTTGGGAAGTAGTACTCTTCCATCTCTGCTGGAGGAGTGATCCAGTTTCTTGATCCTACGACTACTGGAGGAGCATCAAGGTAATCGAATGCGAGTCTACCGACATTTGATGCTACGGTATGGAGGAAGGATCCTCTTTCACTTGCATCTGAAGAGAGCAGTACTCTACCAGTCTTCTTGACCGATTCGATGATAGGTCCATAGTTGAGCGGGTTGATGAATCTCAGGTCGATGACCTCAGCACTCATTCCGTACTGTTCCTCTAACTTCTTCGCAGCCTCCATAGCAGGATAAAGTGTAGCTCCGATGGTGATGATCGTTACATCATCTCCAGTCTTTCTGATAGCTGGTTCACCCTCTGGTACTTCGAAGTAACCCTCTGGTACGCCATCTTTCTCGAATTCCTCTCCGATACCGTACAGTTTCTGACTTTCGAAGAATACTACTGGGTCAGTCCCTCGTAGTGCTAAGTTCAACATGCCCTTTGCATCATTCGGTGTTGCAGGGAACATGACTTTCAATCCTGGGATATGCCCTACAAGAGCTGTCCAGTCTTGAGAGTGCTGTGCACCATACTTATTACCGACTGATACTCGAAGAACTAATGGCATCTTGAGTACTCCAGCACTCATTGACTGCCATTTAGGCATCTGGTTGAAGATCTGGTCTCCAGCTCTTCCCATGAAGTCACAATACATCAGTTCGACCACAGCTCGACCACCACTCATCGCATATCCTACACCGGAACCTACGATCGATGCTTCAGAGATAGGTGAATTGAAGAATCTGTGGTAGGGAAGGATCTCTGTGAGTCCTCTATAACAGGCAAAAGCTCCACCCCAGTCTCGGTTATCCTCTCCATAGGCTACCATGGTCGGGTCTTTAGCGAATCTATAGAGCATCGCTTCAAAGATTCCGTCTCTATATGCATACATTCTTGCTGCAGGGACTTTCTTACCATCTTTGGTTGCAGTTCTTGTCTTCTTCGCGATCTGCTGTACTCTAGGGTTGTCTTCGATAGCTGTAAGGAGTTCTGGCTCTCTATCATCTAATGATTCCTCATTACCGTTAGAGAACATGACACCTTCGATGAATTTCCCATCTACTCTTGGAGAAAGATCATCATTGATCGAGAGTTCCATGGTCTTGGAGATCTTGGCTACGACATTCTCTTTATAGGTAGCGATCTCATCTTTACTCATGATATCGTTCTTAACAAGATAATCAGCATATACGACGATAGGATCATACTCTCTGAATGAATCGACCTCTTCCTTAGTTCGGTATGATGATGCATCTGAAGGTGAGTGACCAGAGAATCGGTAGGTGATCGTATCCATAAGAACAGGACCTCGACCTTCGATAAGAAGACCTCGTTTTCTTTCGATAGCATCTGCTACAGCCAAAGGATTGAACCCATCGACTCTTTCTGCATGCATTCCATCAGCATTCACACCATAACCTACTCTAGCAGGCATTCCATAACCCATAGTCTCACCGGCAGTCTGTCCACCCATTCCGTAGAAGTTATTGAATACATTGAGCATATATGGTGGAGCACCAGCCATATCACCCCAAAGGGTATTATACTGGTCCATTGCAGCAAGCATCAGTCCTTCCCAAACCGGTCCACAGGCCATAGCTGCATCACCGATGTTCGCGATGACGACACCAGGTTTTCTATTTATCTTCTTATAGAGGGCAGCACCTACTGCGATGTCTCCCGATCCACCGACAATAGCATTGTTAGGCATTGAACCGAAGGGAGAGAAGAAGGTATGCATCGAACCACCGAGTCCTCTATTGAACCCTGTCTTTCGAGCAAAGATCTCTGCAAGAGCACCATAGAGAACAAAGTTCTCAGCAAGGTCTTTCATATTCTCACCCTTGAAGTTCTTCTCTACTACAGAGAGCACATCTCCACCCATGAAATCTTCCATGACTAGTTGAAGGTTCTTATCATCCATCTTATGAACAGCTGAGAAACACTTTGCAAGGATCTCACCATGTGAACGGTGTGAACCGAAGATGAAGTCTTCTGGTTGTAGATTCAGACACTGTCCTACTGCAGCAGATTCCTGTCCAGCTGAAAGGTGGGCAGGTCCTCTATGGTTATATTCCATTCCCTCATAGGAACCCTCTTTCTTGATCTGGTCAAGCATAGTCTCGAACTCTCTGATAAGAAGCATATCAAGATAGACTCTTTTCAAGCCCTCTTTACCATATTTCTTCTCTTCAGCTTTGATATTTGAAGTATATTGGTTTACCGGAATCGACTTGTTCTTTACGATCTCTTTCTTTCTTACTGCAACTGGATCCATTACTAGATTTCTAGGCATCTTATTCTCCTAATCTCTTATATTTAACTTTCTTCACCACTTACAGGGCAAAGCAAACGTCTTTTATGATTTCCGACACACTCGGGTGAGGGAACACGATCTCTTTCACATCTTGAGTTCTCAGTTCAGCTTCGATGATCACAGAGGCACTGTGGATCATCTCACTGCTCACAGCACCAAGGAGGTGAATCCCAAGAATGACATTGGTATCGGCATCTGCAACGACTTTGCAAAGCCCACCAGCTCGTTTACCATGTTCAGCGAGGAATCGACCATTCGATCTCATCTGTGCTGAAGCACACTTTACTTTTATGCCCTTATCTTTGGCTTCCTGTTCTGTGATCCCACAACCAGCAGCTTCCGGCATGGTGTAGACAGCCCAAGGTATAGCGTTGTAACGCATGGTATCTTCGATTCCAAACATCGTATTGACTGCGACCTCACCCATTCTTGAGGCAGAATGTGCGAGTAGCGATCTTCCGTTCACATCTCCGACAGCATATACGCCAGGTAGGTTCGTTCTCATCTTCTCATCAACGACTACACCACCTCGAGCAATATCGAGTCCAAGTTCCTCAAGTCCAGCAGTGTTCGGTCTTCGACCGACACTCAACAGGACAGCATCTGCATTGACAGTCTGCCTCTTCCCTTTTGCATCGGTATAGACGACACCATCAGCGAGGATCTCCTCTACTTTACAACCAGTCTTGAATTTGACCTGTTTCATCTCACGTCGCATCAGTTTAGCGAACTCTATATCCATCATCGGAAGAATCTCAGGCATCATCTCGATGACCGTCACTTCACTCCCGATATTACTGAAGAGAGAGCTGAACTCGACTCCGATCACTCCACCACCGATCACTACTAGTCTCTCTGGGATACGATCGATCGATAGGATATCTTTACTGGTCATCACGATATCATTCTGAGCTCCTGGGATCGGAGGAACGAATGGTGATGAACCGGTCGCGATCATGATGTTCTTACCAGTGTAGACTGTTCCATCAACCTCTACAGTATCTCTACTGATGAACTTGGCTTCACCTAGTGCCACATCTACTTTATTCTTCTTCATCAGGAAATGGATCCCTGCACGTAGAGTCTCGATGACCTCCTGTTTCCAGGCCATCGCTTCTGACAGATTGAAACTCACATCACTACAGTGAACACCGAATTTTGCACTATCTTGTGCATAATGGTAATGTTTCGCTGAATTGAGCAATGATTTGGTAGGGATACATCCCCAGTTGGTACATACACCCCCCATGTGGGCTTTCTCTATGATCAATACCTTCTTTCCCATCTCACCAGCACGCTCTGCTGCGACATAGCCTCCCGGACCGGCACCTATAACGATCAGATCATATGTTTCCATATCTATATCTCCTTAATCTACTGAGCCATGAGCAGATCAATATTCTTGATATTATCTGTTAATGTCTGTAAGAATCGTGCAGCATCTGCGCCATCGAATGCCTGATGATCGAATGTCAGCGACAATCCGATATGAGGTACGAACTCTACAGCCTCAGCACCCTGTATCGGTTTGAGCTGAATATTGTTGACTCCGAGAATTCCTGTTTCAGGAGCATTCAATACTGGTGTGAAACTCTCTATTCCCATTCCACCGAGGTTTGTGATCGTGAAGGTCCCCCCTGATAATGATTCAGGAGAAGCTTTCCCTTCGATACAATCGCTAAAGAGTTGCTTAGCCGTATCACTCAGAGTCTTCATACTCATAAGATCCGCATATCTGATAACTGGGACCATCAGTCCTTTCGGTGTATCTACAGCACATCCAAGATGTACATGAGAGAACTGTTTGATCGTTGAACCTAAGAAGTGTGAATTCACTTCTGGGTGGCTCTTGAGAGTCTTTGCCACTGCATAGAGTACGAGATCGTTTATGGTGACTCTATTGAGCCCCTTCTTCTCATCAGATCCCTTGAATCTCTTTCTGAGAGCCAAGAGGTTTCTTGCATCTGCAGAGGTGTTGAGTGTGAGTTGTGCTGTGGTACTGATAGATTCATGCATTCTTGATGCTGTGATCTTTCGTACTCCACGAACCTTGATCTCCTCAACTGACCCAGGGAACTCTGTCAGAGTAGCGATATCTGCTATCTGTGTTTGGCTTAACTGTTGTGCAGTTCCTGAAATGAGGTCTGCAGCGAGAATCCTTCCACCGATCCCTGATCCGGACGCTGGAGCACTCAGAGCTTCAGTGGCCAATCTAGCTTTTGCAGCAGGTGAAAGTGGCTGAGTCTGTGCAGCGGCATTCTCTACATCACGTTCAACGACTCGTCCCTTAGGACCGGTTCCATTGATAGCTGTAGGATCTATACCCTTCTTAGCTGCCGCCATTCGAGCTCTTGGTGAAGCAAAACTCGTTCCGGCATTGACTACTACAGGAGCACTCTCTACCTTCTTCTCTTCAACTACATCTGCTTTGGGGGTTACCACTGCTTCTTCAGTTGTCTCTTCACTCTGAGAATCTCCGCTTTCTGCTAAGAGGTCAGAAATATCTTCTCCAGGTGTACCGACTATTGCGATAGGAACCTGTACCGGTACATCATCATCGACTCCGTAGAGAAGCTTCAAGAGAGTCCCTTCAGCTGTAGCCTCTACTTCGATAGTTGCTTTATCGGTCTCTACCTCACAAATCACTTCACCTTCAGAGAGGGTCTCTCCTTCGGATTTCTTCCATTCGAGAATTATACAGGATTCTACTGAATTTCCCTGTTTCGGCATGAGAATGGTTGCTGCCATACTTATATCTCCTTATACGTCACTGTTCTGATCAGACTCTATGAACTTCAACACCAGCATCTTCGATGCTCCGTGTGATCTCATCGTCAAGTCCGGTATCTGTTATGAGAATATCTATATCTTCCAAAGGAAGTATTTTCACAAAACCCTTATTTCCGAATTTACTTGAATCCACGACAAGTACACTCGTATCAGACTGTTCACACATCTTTCTTACGATCTCTGCACTCTCGACTAGGTGAGTAGTCAATCCATGTTCCAAGGTAAAACCATCAGTCCCCGTTATGGTCATAGACACATGGAATTGATCGATACGGTGAATCGCCTCTGGGCCTACGAGAGCCTCCGCAGAGGGTCTGAATTCACCACCGACAAAGGTGATACTCATGTTTGGATTGATTCGGGCATAAGGGAGAAGAAGGGTAGAGTTCGTCACTACCTGCACATCGCGTCGTCCCAGCAGGTATCTGCCAACGAGTGCAGAGGTAGTTCCATTTGTGATCATGATCCGATCTCCGTCTTTCACAAGAGCAGCAGCAGCCTTGGCTATACGTTCCTTCTCTGCATTACGGCTACTCTTTCTCTCTAGAAGATCTGGATGGAAAGCTGGCACTGCCCCTCCATGAGTTCGAATGATCAACCCCTTCTCTTCTAATGATTTCAGATCAGTACGGATGGTAACGACAGATACTCCTAAAGACTTACTGAGTTGAGATACTGAGATATCTTCGCCATCTTTCATCTGTTCGAGAATAAAATCTTCTCGTTTACTCAAACCATTCATCACTTTACCTTTTCTTATTCTTTCTTATTACTTTCTATTTACTTTCTATTCGATTTCTATATTAATACCGACTGCATCATTTGACAAGAGCTTTTTATTCTGATTTATGATTTTTTTCATTTTTCTACACAGGTTAGATACGAGATTATTCATCCAGAATATATAAAGAACATACAATAACTTCCTAATAAAGTAGTGTATGAGATAAATAGGTATAAAACACTTTCCATATATAGTGTAACACTCTATACTAGCCTAGATTATCTTAGAATCTACATGATTCTGGGATAACATCATTAACAGAATGGAGACTTATAAAATGACCAAGAATCTAAAACTATTCATGCTATTGCTGGGATCCTTGTTACTAGTGACTCTTATCTCTTGTGACCTGACTACAACTGATTCAGGAGGAGGAGATAGCTCAGGTGGGGGAAATGATAACAAAACGGTCAATGCGAATGACCTAGAGGATATATTACATACTCTATCAGTGTTTGAACAAAACTATTATGCTGTGTATGATTTTGAATCTGATGATGGATATATTGTTGATGAAAGTAATATGGGCAAACCGAATCATTATTATACCGTCAGGAAAAAACTTTCTGGAAACAGCATTCAATATAAGACGATTTATAATAGGACGAACCAAGGGGCGAAGATAGAACTCAACGATTGGGATATAAATGACTTCATCCTCAGTATAGCTTTCCCTAACCCTATTTCCTATTTCAGCTATTTTTCCGGTAAAGATATAGAATTGAGTGGGGACTTCCACAGGACCTATGGGAATTATGGAACTACTGTTCATTCAACGGAAGATGACAATCTAGAGATCTCTATCAATACCACTAACTATGAAATTGTCTTTTCCTATTTTGTGAATGGGGTGACCGCTAAGGCCACGGCCTCATTACTCATTGATGATATGAATTATTCTACAGAACTAAAAGAGTTCTTAGAAGATATCAATTACCCGGATGAAGAAGGATAGATCTGTTAAGGACTTCTATAACCTCAGAGACTTCTGTGTGAGCGGGAGAGAATCCTTACAGAAGAACGTTACCTTATAACGTTCTTCTGTATCAAGAACCCTAGCGATCCTATTATTACTATGCTCAATGAGATCGTTTATACCAACACTGTTCTTTCCTTGAGACTCATGAGGAGGATTATTGGACTTTTCTGATCAACTCTTTTGCAAGTAATCGTACAGGATTGATCAGAGGGATATCTTTATAGGTATCTTCTGTAAGAGCTAGAGGAAGCTCGGTACAGCCAAGGATCACAGCTTCTGCACCTTTCTCTATCAACTCATCAAGTGTATCTATCCCGATCTGTAAAGCTTCCTGAGATACCGGGATCTTAGCTTTGATACCCCATTCGGTATGATAGATCATATCATGGACACGATTCTGATAAGCACTCTCAAGGACTGTATATCCTGAACTGTGCAGGGAGTCAGAATAGACACCTGTCTCTCTTGTCCCAGTCGTGGACATGAGACCGATCTTCGTGATCTCAGGAAAACTCTCTCTCATATACTCTATTGTGCTCTCGATCATATTCAGCACCTGAAGATGTGAACCTGACTCTTTGAGGGCTTGTTTAAAGCGATCCCAGATTGCAGGAGAGTGGAAGGTATTGCAGGGAATACCTACATAACCCTGCATGAACATCTCATCACAGCAACTCTCTGCTGCTTTGAGAATACGTGCCATCCCTAAAGCGGGAGCTTCGGGATTACCCTGTAACAGAGAATCTGTTCGGTCTGGGATCAGATCCGAACAGGAAAGATGCAGGACCCGTAAGTGGTCCTGATCTTTTCCATCAGTCTTAGTCTGTTCTATGATCAGGCGATGGAGATCTACCCCAGCTAGAGGCCCGACTCCACCACCTATGATGATCATCCTACTAGGACTATATCTTTGACTCATCAACCTGTTTTTCACTCTTAGCGACTACGAGAGTTCCTGTCATGTCACCAGTTACGTTGACAGCAGTTCTTCCCATATCAAGGATAGCATCGATTCCGAGTACCATCGCATATGCAGCAGCTACTGGAGTTCCAGCTTCGACTGGAAGACCTACTGAGTTCAATACCATGAGTAACATGATCGCACCAGCTCCTGGGACACCGGCTGTACCGATCGATGCTAGTACTGCAGTCACGATTACGGTTATCTGCTGGCCAAAAGAAAGAGGCATGCCAATAGCAAAACCAATGAACAATGCACATACACCCTGATAGATCGCTGTTCCATCCATATTGATGGTTGCACCGAGAGGAAGTGTGAAAGAATAGACATTCTTTGATACACCGAAGTTCTCATCCATAGCTTTCATAGTCACTGGAAGGGTACCACTTGAAGAACGAGTAACGAATGCGGTCACCATAGGAGCTCGAGCACCCTTGAAGAACTTCTTTGGGCTTATTCTATTTACCATGAGGATCACCGTATAGACGATCGCTACATGTAAGACATATCCGAGGAATGCTGCGAGAGTCACGGTTCCGAGTGGACCTACTGCAGATGCACCCTGTTTACCGAATACTACAGCGATAAGTGCGAATACACCGATAGGAGCATATTGGAGTACTCCATTGACGATCAGATACATCGCTTCTGCAAGACCATCGAATACCGCAAAGATAGTCTCTGCACTCTTCTGGATCCTTGAATCTTTACTGTCTCTCAAGAAAGAGATCGCAATTCCTAGGAGGATCGCAAAGAAGATAGTAGGAAGAACCTGTCCACTTGCTATGGCACCAAAGGGGTTCTTTGGAATGATCGCAATGAGCGTGTCCATGAATTTAGGCTGTGTGAGCACCTTACCTGCCGTATCAGCTGCACTACCGAGTGCAAGACCTAGACCTGGCTTGAAGATGTTTCCCATCAGAAGACCTACTGCGACAGCAAAGGCTGAAGTGATCAGGTAGAATACGATGATCTTCACACCGACTTTACCGAGTGTCGAGGGTTTGATACTTGCAGCACCTACAACGAGAGTCGCAAGGATAACTGGCATAACGATCATCTTAAGTAGACTGACTAGTATGCTCCCTAATGGATTCAACCAGGCAATACTCTCACCGAAGATGATTCCAACCAATGCACCGGCAACTAGACCGATGAAGATTCTGATTAATAGATTTGATTTGAAATACCAATCAAATAGACCTTTTTTTTCTGAGCTCATATGAGACTCCTCCCTAATACATATTTTCTCTTATTCTATGTAATCATATTGAGGTCAGCTAAGATATAAGCCAAAGGTCCCATTGTCGGGGATAAAGTAGAGGGATATTTACGTTCTTATACACCAAATGGTGTATATCAGTGGATGTGGAACAGCCCCTCATCGACGACCTTCTTCATGAACTCGACTTTTGAGTTCACCCCTAACTTCTTATAAACATTGAGGATATGTCTTTTTGCCGTGGAGCCTGCCATATTAAGATGTTCTGCCATCTCCCGATAAGTGTAACCATTGATGATCTCGATACAGATCTCAATCTCTCTCTTAGTCAATTGATAATCTTCTGGAGTCCGCTGCTGATCATTACTCTTCTGCATCTGTTCCAAGAGTTTTCTTGCAACATGAGGACTGATGGGAGAGCCGCCCTCTCTGATACTCTTGATCTGACTGACAAGTTCTGTAGGGTCACTGTTCTTCAGGACATAACCTGTTGCCCCGGCATGGATCGCCCGAAGGATCTTATCCTGCTCTTCGAAGATCGTGAGGATGAGGATGTCTATATCGGGATAGGCCCGTCGAATCCTATGAGTAGCCTCGATACCATCCATCCCGGGGAGCTCTATATCCATCAGTATCACGTCGATATTGTTCAGGAGTTCTTCCTGCATGAGTAGAGGTTCTGCCGATTCGAAGGCCTGTATCACTTTGATATCGGGATCAAGGTTGAGAAGGTATCTGAACCCTTCACGAGCATCGATCGAGTCCTCTACAATTGCTATGTGGATCATCTCTTATCTCCTACTCCGAATACCATCTCATATCTGACACCCCGTCCCGGTTTTGTGACTAATCGGACAGTACCACCTAATCGTTCGACACGTTTGAGGATACCCTGTATCCCGAAACTCTGACTCTTGACAGCTTTGCTGTCAAAGCCCAATCCGTCATCTCTATAGGTTATCAGGAGCCTCTCTCCCGGTTTCGATAGGGAGAGTTCCACATGAAGAGCTTCAGCATATTTCAAGGTGTTCGTGACCATCTCCTGAAAGATCCTCATGATTCCCGATAATAGGTCTGAATTCAGTTCATCGAACTCATTGATCGTCAATATCTTATATCTGAATGAGATATTCTGCAACGCAAGTCGCTCTACCATCCTGACTTTGATATAGTCTGAAAGATCCTCACTCGTAAAGGGGACCGTCTCATTAGAGATAAGGATCTCTTTAAGGTCATGGATTCCTTGTGTAGTATTCTGATCGATTCGAACCTGCATCTCTTTGACTACCCCATACTCCTCCCGAGAGAGAGCACTCTTTGCCACATTATTACTGATATGGATCCCCGTCAATCTTGCACCGAGGGAATCATGGATATTAGCATAGAGTTTCTCCTTCTCTTTGACGATCCTCAGCCGGGTATTCTCTTTCTGTAGAGATATGACCTCATCAGTCCTGATCCTGACCTTTTCCTCCTGTTCAGCGACTAGAGACTGAGATAGATCGGAGAGACGATTGAACAGTCGTGCGATCACCATGAACTCATAGGCCCTCTGGTCTGGTATCCGTACATCCTTAACACCCTTCTCCCTCTCTCTCATGGCATGGATGATTGTCTCTAGAGGATTTGTCAGGATCTTTCTTGAAAGGTAGGTGACTATGACACCGAGCATCATCATCAAAAGAATATCATAGAAGAGTATGATCTTGATATTCTCCTGAGAGAAGGCGATGATATCTTCATAGGGAACAAACATAAGAAGCGTCCATCCTGTATTACTGTTTACCGTATGTTCTAAGAGATACTCCTCATCCTCCATCATCACGATATTATCGATGATACTCCCATCAAAGAGTTCCGGTCGATCGAATACCTGAGTTTCTGTGGTCAGAATGGTATTGGGTTTGAACTGGTCTACAAGTATTCTATTATCTTTCGAGACGAGCATCACACGCCCACCCTTCTCGATACCTAAAGAATCTACCATATACTGTAACCCATCGAAGATAAGATCCAACCCCAGGACTCCGATAAGCTCCCCATCCCTATAGACTGGTTTGACAGCTGTGACGCCCATCGCATTGATACTCGCATAGATATAGGGATCTGTGATGGTGTAACCATTTCTCTTGATAGCAGTCTGATACCAGGGTCTCTTTCGTGGATCATAACCCTCCGGGAACGTCGGGGTATTATCGATGAAGCCGGGTCCCTCTCCCCATTCATACATCTGCCCATCGATAGTACCGAGATATATGGCCCTGATATAATCACTTCGAGCATACACATTGGCAAGGAAGATATCCTTCATCCTCTGGGTCTCGACGTTCTGTACCGATTCAGATTCTCCTAAAGCAGTCACTATAGCCTCGATATCGTTGAGGACGAGATCGATCTGTTTGTCTGCACTCGTAAGGAGCAATCGAGAAGTCTCCTTTGCCGTTTCCAGGGAATGCATCTTCAGAAGAGCATAATTGATCCCCAGTAACCCTGAAAGAAACAGTGTTACGATACAGATGATGATAAGAGTATATTTCCCTTGAACGGTGTTTGTCATAATGAGATATTATAATGCAGGTATTCGATAACCACAATTATTGATTCTTCAATGCGGTGACATAATTCACGAGGGTTTCAAGATTCTCTTTCTCTACATAATTATCGGGATGCTCAAATGCATGAAGCAGGTTCTTCTCAGCTTCGGTCAGACTCTCTCTTTTCTTCCTGTTCAATCTGAACTTGAAGTATCTCACCTGAAGCTTATGAATACCCTCTAATCGTTCAGGGTCGAAGCCACCACGGAGATAGAAGAAGTTCACGCGTTCACGCTCTTCGTCAGTGAAGTTCTTCGAGATGATCTGCTCATTATAATGATCACTCTCTGCTACTCCACCTACACCAAAGACTATGAATCGTTGATCATCTAGATAGGGGATGATCTTTCTCATTCGCTTAAAGCCAACGATCTCCTCTGAATGGATCGGTCCACCATAGATGATCAGATCATAATTGGAGAGATCTGATAACTGGATCTCTTTTGCCTTAACAGGAGTCCTCTTCAGCTCTTTACCCAACCATTCTGCATATATCTCTGTATGCTTCGTCCATGACGTATACCAGATAAGTATCTTCATCTCATTACCCCTTAGAGTCATTATATCATCTAAACGGATAATTGTCGTATAGGGAGCTCACTAAACTAGGAATTCACCGATCCTTCTACTGATCTGGTCCTCACACAGGGATTCTCTCGTGTGGATATCATCAAGTTCTCCTACGATCTCATGCTCTTTGAATACCAGTATCCTCCGAGCTAATTTGATCATCTCTGGGAGATCCGAACTGATGAGGATGATCGATTTGTTCTGGACTTTTGCCAAGTCCCAGATCAATTGGTGGATATACTCTTTTGCACCGACATCCACACCAACGGTAGGTTCATCGATGATGAGGATATCACAATCGGCAGCTAGCCACTTAGCGATGCTGACCTTCTGCTGATTTCCACCACTGAGGTTCTTCACCATCTGATCGAGACCGGTGATCTTGATCTGAAGCTTATCGACATGTCTTTGCTCCTCCTTACGGATCGCCACATCATCGATCTTTCGCGAGAACCTGTGCTTGAGCTCGTTCCATATCGTGATCCCGATGTTCTGTTCGACATCGAAATCTAGAATGAGCCCCTCCTCTTTTCTGTTCTCAGATACATATCCGATCCCATGTTCGTAGATGGCCTCTGAGACACTATGTATCTCTACCTCTTTGCCCTCTACTGAGATAGTACCGCTGTCGGCCCTACTGTTACCTATGAGGATCTTCGCAAGCTCCGTTCTTCCTGCACCTACAAGGCCGTAGAAACCGAGGATCTCCCCTCTATGCAGCTCAAAAGAGGCATCATGTATCTCAGACTCTTTTGTGATCCCTTTAGCCTCTAATACGATATCTTCCCCGATCTTATTGAGATTCCCAAGATATTCATTACTGCATTTTCGTCCGATCATCATCTCGATGATCTTCTCTCGATCGAGGTTCCCTACGAGGTCAGTCCCTACCCATCTTCCATCTCTGATCACCGTCACAAGATCACAGACTTCGAAGATCTCTTCGAGTTTATGGGAGACGAAGATGAGGGTAACCCCCTGATCCTTGAGTTTTCGCATGATCGAGAACAGGGTTGCAGCCTCATGTCTCGTGACTGAGGAGGTCGGTTCATCGAGGATCAGGATCTTTGAATCACAGGATAGTGATTTAGCTATCTGTATCAGCTGTTTCTGTGCTGCGCTCAAGGGTCCTATGGGGGTGTTCGGATCGATATCGAGTTCCACCATATCGAGATACTTGCCGGCAAACGCATTGATAGCCTTCCAATCGACCCGACCGCTCTTCTTCTTGAAATTGCTCAGCTTGTCCATAACGATGTTCTCTGCAACTGAACTTTCTGGGATGATCTGGATCTCCTGGTTCACAACACTGATCCCATGATCAAGCGCATCCTGATAACTCTTCAAAGTCATCTTATCACCATTCACGAAGAATTCACCATCATACTCTGGGTATATCCCACTCACTACTTTGATCATGGTGCTCTTTCCAGCTCCATTCTCTCCTAGCAGTGCATGGATCTCTCCCGGTCTGAATTGTAAGTTGATACCATCAAGGGCTCTGACACCCGGGAAGGATTTACCTATTTGCTGTAGTTCTAGCATCGTTATTAGCTCTCCATCTGAACTCTCTCAACCCTCCTAGAAGGTTGAGAGGTTCATATCTATTCTTATTTTGGTGCGTTCAGGTAGGTAGTCTCCATTGAAGAGATGATCTCATTCGTCACAGCGGTGAGGTCTTCACTATAACTATCCACATTATCAGCAGTAACGACTGCGACTCCTGAATTGATGAAATATACACCCTCTTTTGGCGTATAACCATCAATAAGATAGGTTAGTGCCTTACAGGTGATATAACCATGTCCAAAGGGGTTCTGAGCGATGGTACCATCGATACTCCCATCTCTGATCGCATCCAATACGATAGGGTCATCATCGATACCGATGAATGCGATCCTATCAGAACCACTGGCGTTCAGCTCAACAAGAAGTTGTGTAGCTGCTACGGTAGTGGTATAACCGGTACAGATCACACCGTCAATATTTCCCTGGTTTGCAGATATCGCATTCTCGATCTTCTCTGTTGCATCTTCGATTGAGTTTATATCACCGACTTCCTGTACGATCTCTACATCAGGATATTTCGCAACAACCTCTTCGACACCCTCTTTTCTCAGTTTGGTGTTCGCATCGGTGAGTACTTCCAAGACATTGAGGATCTTTCCCTTTCCACCCATCTTCTCGATGAGGAACTCAGCTGCATCCATTGCTGCGACCTTCACATCAGTCGCTACAGCGAACGATGCTGTAGTTGGAAGACTAGTACTCGTACCGAAGTTCGTCACATATTTTCCACGCTCTGTGAGCTCTTCATATAAGCTATTTGCCCCGGTTGGGTCGGTTGGATAGATGGTGAATGCATCATATCCCTTAGCCGCTAGTGCCTCGACATTCTGAGTCTCAGAATCCTGGATCCAGTCTGGGCCTATCTGTTGATGTATGGCAATACCGGTATCTGCCTCGAAGGCCTTCACACCTTTCTGTACTGCATCGAAATAGGGATGTACTGCAGGAGCATACCAGGCGATCTTATACTCTTTCTCTCCACTCTCTTCCTGAGCACCACCAGCGAATACCGGGGTCAGAACAACAGCAAGAATCATCATTGCTACTAAAAACTTTTTCATAGAATCCTCCATTTATTTATTCTTTGAATCGTTCATCTTTTTTCTCACATGAGAGAAGAAGTACTGGATCCTATCCAAGGATACTGCTAGTAAGATGATCGACCCAAGAAATGCCTGTTCAAAATATACATTGGCCTCGACCAATATAAGTCCGTTCTTGATCAGAACCATGATCACTCCTCCGAAGAAGAGCCCGATAGCCGTGATCACTCCACCATCAAGAGAGGTCCCTCCGATGATAGCTACTGCAAACGATATGATCATCCAGTTCGTCCCTGTAGCTGGTTGGGCAGACCCCATCCTCGAGACATACAGGATACCAGTCAGGGCTGCAAAGAATCCTGACAGGATATTCGAGAAGAGGATCATCCTATCAGTATTGATACCTGACAACTCTGCCGCCTCTTTATTACCACCGGTCGCGAGCATCCTTCTGCCAGTGACCGTATATTGATAGATATAGAAGACGACTGCGAGCATTACTAACATGAGCCAGAATATGATAGGGAGGCCTAAGAAAGCCTTTCTACCGACTAGACTGAAACTCTTGGGAATATCAGTATAGGAGAAACCCTTTGAGATACCGTATACGAGACCGGTAAAGATGAAAGAGGTCGAAAGGGTCACGATGAAGGCGTTCAATGGGACTTTCGTGATAAGAAAGCCGTTTAACGCACCACAGGCGATCCCGATCCCAAGTGCACATATGACTGCGACCGAACTGGGAACACCAACATTCTGCAGCAGATAACCGGTGGTTATCGTAGCCAAGGCACCGATCCCTCCGATGGAGAGATTCATGCCTCCCACGACCAACACGACTGCCTGTGATAAAGCTATGAACACGTAGAAGGAGAGTGTTCGTGATATGTTGAACAGGTTGTATGCAGTTAGAAAACTATCGGTGATCACTGAGAACAGGATGAATATGAGAATCGCTGCTATCGCGATTCCGCTCTCTCTTCGTTTGATGTATTTTTTTACCATGCTATTCATAGTATGATAGCCCCCCTACTTAGTGTTATTTTCTAGAGAATTCATGTACCGCATCGAAAAGTGCTATGATATTCTCCGGTGGTACATCTGGTAGTATATTATGGATGACATTGAAAACATATCCACCACCAGCTGTGAATATCTCCAATCTGTTCAAGACATCTTCTCTAACCTGTTCGGGGGTACCTCGATTCAGGATCTCTCTAGGATCCACTCCACCACCCCAGAAGACGATATCCTTTCCATACTCTTTCTTTATCGAAGTAGCATCCATATCTCTACAGTTGGTCTGCACCGGATTGATGATCTCGATCCCTGATTCGATCAACGACGGCAGATACTGTTCTATCGATCCACAGGCATGAAGGAATGTATGCATAGAACTGTTCTTATGAACATAACCACACAACTGACTCCTGTGCTCATGGAAAAGGGTCTGATAGACATCAAGACCCATGAAAGGTCCTGTATCCATCCCAAGATCATCTCCGAATCTGATGATATCGACGATATCACCGACTGAGGCACAGACCTTCTCAAGTGTCGCCATATGTCTTGTCATCAATGCTTCCATGAGCATTGCCACATGGTCCTGATCCACATAGAGGTCCATCAAGAAGTTATCCATCCGCCTCAGGAAGGTCCCCCACTCATAGAGGTTAGATCCACAGACGATCATCAATGCCTTATCGGTATTCTCCCGCAACTTCAGAGTCCTGCTTCTGAGCTGATCCCAGAAACCTGGCTCTTCTGCATGATCCCAGGGGCTATGTACGAACTTCTGCCAGAGGACGGTATCCATAGCCTCGTCAAGCTGTTCTTCGATTCCACTTCGAGAATCAGGATATCCATCAACCCAGGGGAAATAGGCTTGATCGAAGAAGGTCGCCCCTTCCGGCATAGCAGCAATGACCTTCCCTTTCCCGTCTTTTGCCTGCCATGCTCCACTCTCGAGCCTCTCAGGTCTGAACCAAGAGGGATACATTCCCTGCAGTCCATCCCCAATATCGACCTGATACCAATCGGATTCCTGCTTATTGAAGGTCCTTCCGATATCGAGCACATCGATCCCGAAATGGTTCACTATCCTGTCACTTGGCTGAGCAAGTTGCTGGACCACATCATATATCTGAGTGGGTTCGCCAAAACCAAGGTACTGTTGCAGTCGTGCATAGGCCTGAGCTGAGATCCCAGAACTCGGAGTCGCTCCTAGATCGATCGGGACTCTATCGGGCTCTTTATGGGCGATCGCACTCAGTACTCGTTCTCTTGATGTCATTTAAATCACTCCCATATCTCTAATCACAATGAAAGACCTCTTCCATGGAAGCCCACCATTCACCTTCTGCTCGATCCTCTAAGGGAACTTGGGCCTTTCCGACGACCTTCCACCATTCTTGAGTGATAGGATCTTCTCCCATCTTCTTCATAGCTGCTTCGAAGTCGTCTCCGTGATATTCGAAATAGGCAAACAAGAAGTCTCCCTTATTGAATATCGTATAGTTCCTGATCCCGCATTCTGTTATCTTTTCGAGCACTTCCGGCCAACAGGCTGCGTGTGCCGATACATATTCTTCTTTGAATTCCTGATTGAACCCTATCACCTGTCCGTATCGTCTCATGCTTAACGTCCTTGATTAAATTATTAACCTTATCTGATTAATAGTTTACCATCGTTTGGCTATATGTCAATAAATATTTTGAATTATTTTACTCTTGATGGATAATAATGTAAGAACATGTGTAGAGACCACGCAAATTCATGTTTCATGGTTAATATATTAATCATATGCTATACAAGCTTAACCAGTCATGTTATGATGAGTCATGGCAACTTTGAAAGATATAGCACAGCGTGCACAGGTCTCTACTGCTACGGTCTCTTTAGCACTATCAGGAAAGGGACGAGTCTCTGAAGAGATGAGAGCGAAGGTGTTCTCTATCGCACAGGAATTAGGATACCAGTATCGAAAGGCTATTCCAAAGAGCCATAAGAGTGCTGTCATGCTCCTACCAGTATCCAATACATGGGGACATGTCTGGCACTTCCTCAAAGATATCATCGATTATATCCAATCAGAGATGACCGCGAGGGGCTATACGAGCCTCATCCTCCCGGTGTTGGCTGATCAACCGGTGGCTGAGCTTCTGGAGATCATCGGAAAGACTGGTGCCGATGCCGTCTATTCTATCCATCATGGAGATCAGAAGCTCTTTGCAGCTTTGACTACTCAGAACATCCCTCTCGTAGTGGTGAACAACTCAGAATACCAAAGAGACTATTGGTCAGTGTGTGTTGATGATTTCAGTGGTTCATATGAGGCGCTACAGGTACTTCAGGAGTATGGTCATAAGAAGATAGCCTACTTCGACTATCCAAGACCCTCCCTCCCTCTTATCTTCAACGACCGATATAACGGTTTTAGATCTGCTATGCATGATAAGAGGCTAGATGTACCTGATAGGTGGAGGGTGACTACCCCCTTAGAGAAACCGGAAGAGCTCATCAATGCTATCGATCGGCTCATATTCCAGCCCGATAGACCAACAGCCTTCTTTATTCATGATGACTTTCTCGCTTGCAGGATCCATCATATCCTCACTTCCAAGGGTATCCGTATCCCTGAGGATATTTCCCTATTATCACCTGGAGATACGATCGACTACAGCCAACCAGAATCACCAAAGATCTCTACTATGAGGATCAATACGAATCTAATGGGTAAATATGCAGTCGATCTTATGATGAGCAGGATTCAGGATGAAGAGACAGGTTCTGCACCCCATGTTCTGAAGATACGTCAACAGCTAGAGGATCGAGGATCGATAGCCAGGATCTTATGATCAGATCACACCCATTGGGATCAAAACAACTAACAGCACTATATTCACCACTGCCAATCCACCAATGAACCTGATCTGCGTCTTTGGAGGTTTGTCATAGATGAGGAATGAGGCTAGGAAGAAAGGGATATAGGTGGTGATGAATACCGGGAGGGTTCCCCACCAGGGATAGACCCATAAGAAAGCCGGAGTCGATGCAAGAAAGACTTCGAACAAAGAGAAGAAGGCCGCATTACCTACGGCTAGGACGACCCTGTTGTTCATCCCGAGTATCTTCATATCCTTGTCTTCAGGAAGCAGTTTACTCAAGACTAGACCAGCTACTGCAAACATCATAGACAGTTCCCAACTTACTCCGATGAGAAGGATGATCGAGGTACTCTCAGGCGATACGGTCCAGAGAGCATAACCTGTTGCAGATCCGATGATCGCATTGAGGATCTCATAGAACCAGTGAACCATATATAGGGAGAGTCCAGCTGCGATCCCTCTATAGTTCTTATGCTTTATCTCAGTCATATAGATATAGATGATGATCGTAAAGATCGCTATGAATGACCAATGAAAATTATCCGTATTCCTTATCGCAGCATTCGCCACTTCTACGGCAGCCCTGTTATCAGGAGTCCCAAACCACATAAACACCCTCCAAAATCAAATTCTGTCGCACCAAGTATATCACAGATTCGAGGGTCAAAAGAGATGTTTCTCATCTTGAAGTATGGTACAAATCAGCAATCATTATCACAAGAAGAAAAGGGCTCTAGCTTGATTAAATCGTTAAAAAACTATACTGATACAATACAAGGGGATGTGTGATGGACCTATCATTATATCAGTATCTGTTTCTCTTTCTTGGTGCAACTCTATCGGGACTTGTCGATGCTATTGCCGGGGGTGGTGGGATCATCAGTATTCCTGTACTTCTTTCTGTGGGTATACCTCCCCATGCGGCTATTGCGACCAATAAGCTACAGGCCTCGTTCGGCTCCTTCACCTCGATGATGAGATACCGAAACAGTGGTCTTGTATCATTACGCAAAGTCTTTCTCGGAATCATCTTCACAGCAGTCGGTGCTACCACCGGCTCTCTACTCATACAGAGAATCGATGCGAGTGCCTTGAGTAATATCATTCCTTTCGTACTACTAGCACTACTCATCTATACGATAGCCAGTCCAAAGCTGGGAGCTGAAGATACCCCTCCAAAGATGGCAGAACCGTTGTTATTTATCTGTTTCGGGTTAGTCCTTGGCTTCTATGACGGGTTCTTCGGTCCTGGGACGGGCTCTTTCTGGACGATAGCCTTCGCGACCCTCGCAGGATATAATCTCAAGAAGGCTACTGCAGCGACTAAAGCGATGAACTTCACGAGTAATCTCATATCACTGATCGTCTTCTTCCTCTCTGGTAAAGTCATCATCACTATTGGACTGCTTATGGGTGCAGGTCAGTTCGTTGGTTCTTGGATCGGAACACATCTCGTCATAACGAAGGGAACTAAGTTCATCAGGACGTTCTTTATCATCGTCGTAGCGGCAACGATCATCAACCTGTTCATCAAGCAGTATTTCTAGGAGAGCGACTATAGCCCATATCTTTCGAACTGATCATTCGGGGCATCTGATTCGATCATCACCTCTTTGAGGCTCATCCTCATCATCGAGATCTTCTGGTCATCGTGTATCGGTGTCTCTTGAGCTGGGTCTAAACTGACATCATAGAGCTCATCGGACAACCTTTCTGGAGCATTTCTCGCATGCCCTGGGACCTTCAGAATAGGGCAATCCTTTAAGAAAGGCCAATCGGGACTCTCCAATACGGCAGCTTGCAAGGTCTCTACCTTGAAACGAGAGAATATGTTCATAGGAACAAGCGTATAACGAAACAGAGGACTGTTATCCGCTGTCTTCGGTGTATGCATATAGACATGCGTACCATCGGTAATGTTGATACTCTCCCCATAGAACCCAAAGATCCCATACTCCCTGATCTTAGTATCGTGATCTATGGTCTCTCTTAAGGGAAGTCCTTGCATAGCATTGGGTACCGGCTGCCCAAAATATTCGAGAAGTGTTGGACCGAGGTCTATCGTCTGTACTAGAGCCTGTCTTCTTTCTCCACACTTTCGGGATCTGGGATCCCAGATGAATAGAGGGGTATGCGAGACCTCTTCATACATATGAGTCCCATTCTTCCCATAGAAGCCATGTTCTCCCAAGAGAAATCCATGATCGGTATTGACGATGAGCATCGTATCATCCCAGAGATCATATCTATCCATATGATCCAAGACCCTGCCAAGATTGTCATCACTCATAGAGATCTTCGCTCTATAGAGATTCCGAATGTGTTCATTCTCTTCAGGAGTATCAGCACATTCACCCCTTGGCCAGTCATAATGATCACCAGTATAGGGATCCTCATAGAGGGATAGATATTCATCACTCACGATGAAAGGTTCATGGGGGTCGAAGGTCTCGATCTGGAGGAACCAGTTATCTTCAGCATGATTCTTCTCGATGAACTCAAGCCCACTAGTGAAGGTCTGATGGACTGGATAATCCTCTTTCTTATTGAAATAACCTCGGTTCACCCAATCATATCGCCATACTCCGGCAACACTCTTACCATCCGGTCTCATGGGGATCTTTGAGACTTGAGGGATCTCAGGTTCTGATACACTCCCCTTCCAATGATCACCCTGCTGACCTCTTGCGAACTCCCAAGAGGAGTATCGGGTATGGTAGGTAGAACCACCATCTTCCCAGTAGTGTGCATGATCACTTGTCAGATGCGTATAGATACCAGCTTGCGAAAGAAGTTCTGGCATCGAGTCATCAAAAGGTTCTAAGGGACCCCAATCTCTATGGAGGAAGTTATATCTTCCGGTATGCAACTCCCTTCTTGCAGGCATGCAGGGAATACTTCCTGCATAACAGGTATCGAAGGTAACGGCCTTATCAGCTAACCTCTTGAAATTAGGGGCTATGACATCATCATTCCCATAGTTGGGGAGGAATCTCCTGTTCAAGGTATCGAACATGACCATGATAGCTTTCATAAAAGAACTCTCCCTTATACGTTTGGTAGATTGGTATTACCAATTATAGTGGAGAGATCTCTATTTGTCAAATTGTTCAGCAATTGATTACCTTAGATGGAGACCTTCATCACCGGGGTGTTCATCCCATCGATAGGTAGACTCATTGATCGAGGAGACAGAGTCTCACCATTGACTATGATAGACTCTATTCCCCCAGTAATGAAAAGTATCTTCTCAGTCTTCTTCTCTTCCTCGATGGTTATTTCAAGCCTTCTATCCTCGAAGGTATAGGTCAATCGAATCTGTTCCTGCCCACCATCTCTATAGGAGAAAGTCTTCCCATCATCATAGATATAGGTATAGCTTCGAGTAGACTTCTCTTTTTCTTCAGTATCGATCACTATCAGGAAGTTCACTTTGGCAAGTTCAATATCTTCTGTAGAACTACACATTTCCATATGTGAGGTCAATGGAATGATCGCGCCCTCCTTTACGAATAGGTGCATAGTCTCTGAGTCCTCTTCGACCTTGATCTCAGAGGGTCCTGATACCCATGCCCCATCACTTAGGTCCATCCAAGATCCTTCCGGGATGAGAACCTCATGATCTGAATCATAACTCTCCTCCCACAGGTTCGGAGCCTGCAGGAGATCATCTCCTATCATGAATTGATATGCATTATCAACAAACCTCGCATCTTCTGGATAGTGGAAAATCATAGGACGAATCATAGGATAACCTTCTGACTCCTCTCTGAGGAATTGCTGATAGAGATAGGGAATAAGGGTGTATCGGGCTTTCAAACACCGTCTCACAACCTGTAACGTCTCTTCATCGAAGGTCCAAGGCTCCTGTTCACGGGTTCCATCTGCACTATGATTTCTCATGAATGGAAGCAGATAGGTAGTCTTGAACCAGTCAATATAGTTCTTCTTAAAAGCATCACCCCCGAATCCACCGACATCTGACCCGACAAAGGGCATACCGGAGATCGATAGACTCAGAACCATCTCAAGACCTTTTCTCAAGTGGTGATAGTTCGAGTTATTATCTCCAGTCCACATCGCTCCATATCGACTGCTGCCGATAGTCCCGCTTCTCGTCAGCGTGAAGGGCCGCAGTTCTGGGAATGCAGCCTTGACCCCATCAGAGGTAGCTTGTGCCATTCCTAACCCATACCCATTGTGGTAGGATTGATGAGACATCGTCCCATCAGAGAAGAGCAGATCCTCTAACTCTACCGAACCGGTACTGGGATCGTTCATATCGATCCAGAAGCCTTCGAAACCCTTCGATGCCAACTCTTTCGTATAGAAGGACCACCAATGCCTTCCCTTTTGGGTTGAGAAGTCAGGGAAGTAGGAGGCACCAGGCCAGACGAATCCTACAAAAGGGTTTCCTTCAGGGTTCTGACAGAAGACATTTTGCACTAACCCATCCTTACAAGGACCAAAGGCATGATCTACCTTGACACCTGGATCAAGGATAGGGACGACTCTTCGACCGTGTTCTTTCAGCTTCTTAAGGTGATCCTCTAGGCCTGAAGAGACCTGCTCGTTGAGAGAGAAGACCCGGTAACCATCCATATAATCGATATCGATCCACAGACCATCACAGGGTATGTCGTACTCTTTGAACGATGCATCGAGTCTATGAAGATGTTCACAGGTCGAATACCCCCATCGTGACTGGTGGTAACCGAGAGCCCATAATGGGGGACGAGGAGTCACCCCGCAGAGCCTCTGGATCTTAGCAACCAATGACAATGGATTCTCATCAGCGATGAGATACAGTTCAGGAGGACTCTCTTGTGACCCCAAGTAGAAGAACTGATCGTCAGCACCTGTATCAGCTACTCCTTCGATGACCTGTCTTGCTCCAGTATCCATAAAGACTGGTGAGGCCGTTGGAAGGATCACTGCAGACCAGTAAGAACCGTTCCGTATGATCAGGATCGGAAAAGATGCATACATAGGATCAGTGATCCCTGTATTGATCTCATCATCTGCAAAGTCAGCCCAGACATCGGTATTCCAGAATTTTGTTCGCAATCCTGACTTCTCGAATCCTACGTTCTTCTCCCCCATCCCGTAGAAGTTCAGTGTATCCTCTACATCAAAGCACCATACCCATTTATCTTTAAGGACTCCAAAGGGTAATGTTTCATGTGGGACAAGTAGAGGAGTCCCTTTGAGGGAAAAGGACAAGGATCCCTGATCATTGATCGAAAGGGTCGCCTCTGAGACCTTCTTACTTTCAATGATCTCTTCATCGATCAGAGTCGGTGGGACTACCGTATTCCATCGCTCTCGATCAGTGATCGTCACATGGAATATGTTATCGCCTAGATCGACCGTATCGATTGAAGAACTTGATTGATCTAACTTCCAATCTGTGAAGTTGAATGGATGGTTTATCTTATTAAAATACATATGTGTCTATAACTCCTTATAACTTTCTCTAAAGAGTTCTGGAGGGAGGGACCAGGTGCTCTCAAGGTCCCTAAATACCGGAATAGTATCGAGGGGAACGGCCTTCTCTATGATCTGCCCTCCTTCAAAGGTCTTCCCAGTCCAAACATCTTCCCACCTTCCCGGAGGCAGGTAGATCTCTCGAGAGACCTCCCCTTCATTCATGACCGGAGCAATGAGGAGAGAACGACCGAAACGGTAGGATGTCTCCTCTTCCCAACATTGAAGATCATCAGGGGAATCCAACCAGAGAGGTCTCAATAGAGGTTCCCCACTATTCTTCGTATGTTCGATCTCAACGGTGATATAGGGGATCATCTCCATTCTCAATTTCGCATACATCCGATAGATATCGATCACTGAGGGATCGTCACATCTTCTTGCGATGTTCCAGGGGGTACGATCCACATGTGGTTCTACATGATCGTAATACTCTGAATGGTACTGCATGATCGGAGAGAAGGTCGCAGCCGCTGTCGAACGCAGATAGAGTTCCGCAGTTGGGATCTCACCACTGAACCCTCCGATATCCCAACCGATGATAGGGACGCCCGAAATGTTCGCATTCAGCACTGCATTGATGACTCCCCTGTAGGCATCCCAGGTAGAGCCCTGATCACCTGTCCAATGGCAGGGATAACTTCCCGCACCGGTATACCCGGAACGGCTGAAGGTGATTCCGTCTCCATCAGGGATATGCGTTCTCATAGCTTCATGGTAAGAGGAGATATAGGAGAGGGGAAAAGTATTGATCATCTGATCACCAAGAACACTCTGCTTCTGCTCCTTCTCATATGCTGCTGAAGCCTGAACGTCATAACCCCAGAGGTGTTCACCTCCATCAGTCTTGAATCCATCTACACCACACTCGTTCATGAGGTATGCTCGCTTATCGAACCACCAATCTCTCACTCTCTTTGCTGCCAGATCGGGAACCCTGCTATGAGAGAACCATCCTGGTCTCACTCGATAGGCTGACCCATCAGCCTCACGAAGACAAAGACCGGCAGACTCTACATATTCTTGATCTATCTTCTGCTGCAATGGAGTCTCCTCTGGATTCTCGAACTCCTTCACCACTGGGATCTGCCAAAGAACAAGCCTCTTCCCCTCAGCATGCAACTGATCGACCATACCCTTCGGATCAGGCCAGAGGCCATCTTCTGGGAAGGTGAAATCATCTAGTTTCATTGATTGGTCTGAGTCTTTCGGTTCATATTCTGCATCATTCCAGATATAGAAGGTAGCCTCATCACTCCAGGCCTCTATCACGACAACAGTAGCCGGAATGTCGAGGTCATTTCCTGTTTTCACCTCTGAGAGGACTCTTTGTTGAGAGTTCCACTCATTACTACTCATCCATGGCCCCAATACCCAATCGGGTATCTCAAGCTCAGAGAGCTGTTTCTGCGAATAGGTTCTCTGAATCACTTTTGGGGAGCCGAAATACCAGTGACAGGAAAGTCTCATATCAGAGCCGATCTCAGCTTTGATGTTCACATATCTATCGTCTTTCGAGCAGATATCAAAAACAGCATTCCTGTTCGTATCAATAGAGAACCCATACCTTCTGTTTGACTGATAGAAAGGGATGGGCATATAGGTCTTCAATCTCTGATTCTTATACTGTTCAAAGACTCTGTTCTGAATGATTTCCCCTCTCTGGTCAAGTTTGTTGTAGCGTTCTCCGAATCCGAAGAACTTCTCCTCAGGGGTTGCATTGACAGTAAAGGAGATCTCCTGAAAAGGGTTGCCCCCTACGAGACACGATGATCGTTCGATTCTACCTGAAAAAGAGGTGGTCGTTCCTGCCTGCGCATCTCGCAGACGAAAGTCTCCATCAGGCATAAGAGTCAGAGAACTCTTACTATGGGGAAGGGTCATCTTCATTCCCGTATCAGGAAGTTTATTTCGCGTCACACCTTTTGGGAAATCGCAATCAAACGAATAGGTGGTTACCACTTCATTCTCTAACGAGGTGAACTCCCACAGCAGACTCTCCTGAGTCCGAGACGATTCACTCTTAATATAGAGGGTATCCTCATCCACACCCGATTCAAGCACTCGATCATAGATCGTGACAGTACCGACTATGTACTTGAAGAGTTCGGTCTTGGCCTTTGCCCGTCCCGAACTTACCTGAAAACAGTACTCGACTTCAGTACCACCGGCTACGGGGGGAATTACAGCAAGCCAATACCGGTCACATCCACTATTCCCTACACTGTCACTCGTCCCGATACAGATAGCAGGGATCGAATTGAAATCCTCATGTTCAGATGTGCTCCTCCACAGAAGATCCACATATTCACCTTCATCCATAGGAATGATCACGGCACCGACTGAAACAGCCTGACCTGCCATAGGGTACCGGGGAAACCTTTCAAAAGGTTGTTGAAAATATGGTTGCTCATTACCGAGGGGGTTATGAGTGATTTGAAGGTCCTTGATATCCATACAAATATTCCTTATCATATTAATAATACATGAGGCACCTGATTCTTGAGGGCCAGGTGCCTCTAAAGTGCAAGTTCTACCTGATATCTCAATCAGTTAGAGGGTGATTTGTGCTTCGGCCTCTTTCTGTGCTTGATCTAATGCATCTTGTGCAGAAAGTAGACCGTCTCTTGCCATCTCGATCTTTGTGTTCACGATATTGGTCAATTCCGCGAACTGTTCTAATGCTGGTGGTTTTACCGCATAATTCAACGAGTTCACTACTGCGATCTTATTCGTTGGAGGGGTATCTTCGATATATCTCTTCATGATCTCAGGATCGCTCACGGTTGGAAGTTCCCACTGTGCTTCGAGTCTCAGATCGACTGCTTTTGGATTAGAAGCAAGGAAGTTCAGGAACATGAAAGCCTCTTCCGGATGATTGGTACTCTGGCTCACACAACCGACATTTCCAAAGAAGTGCGTTGCCTTAGCGATATTTCCAGGTTCTACCTCTACACCCCAGGGAAAGTCTGCTCGTGTCTTCAGATCATTGAATGCCCATACACCATTAAGCCACATACCAAGTTTTCCCTCTACGAAGAGATCACTCTCAGGTCTGTCTGCTTGAGCCTCTTTATCGGGCATGACCTTATATTTATAGACTCTATCAAGCATATACTGTAGGGTCGCAACATTCTCTTTACTGTTGATAGTCAAAGTCTTTCCATCAGGAGTCATGAGTCCACCACCATTCTGCTGTGAGACCTTGTAGAATTCCCAGAACTGTATAGGATTGAACATTCCCCAGATATCATCACCTAGTTCTGAGATCTTCATACCTGCTTCTAGAGAATCTGCCCATGTCCAATCTTCGGTAGGATATGCTACACCAGCCTGATCGAACAGGTCCATATTGTAGACAAGGACTACAGTAGAGAACATTAGAGGTATAGCTTGGAGAGAGCCATCAAAGCTCACTGCATCGAGAAGTCCTTCGCTATAAACATTCTTATCGAGACCAGTCTCGGAGAAAAGTGAATCCAATGGCTTGAGTGACCCTCTTGTTGCATGAGCAAGAAAGTTCTCCATATTCAATTCAAAACAATCTGGGGCATCATTACCGGCAATACGTGTGACTAACTGTGTCCAGTAGTTATCACCATAGCCCATGGCCTCATTCTCTATCTTGATATTGGGATTCTCTGCCTCAAAAAGTGCGATCATCTCCTGCAATACTGCAGCATTAGTCTCTCCAGCGGAGAAGTTGTTGTATTTGATCGTTACAACATCATCCTCTGCAGCTCCCGATGCGAACAGTGGTGTTACTAGACAACACATAAGTACCATGACTATGAGTGCGCTATACCAGTTCTTCATTTCAAACTCCTTTTCCATCACCTTCTGATGGGTATTTCTAAGTCCGGAATCCTTGGTCCGGTGCCAACCTGTCAACCTTTGAGACCCCCTGTGGAAAGTCCCTCTTCAACATATTTCTGTGCTATGATATATACGATAACGATCGGTACGATCGATATCAGAGAACCAGCCATGAGAAAATGCTGGTAGTTCCCGAATTGTGTTCCCATGTTCCCGAGGCCCAACTGTAAGGTCCATTTACTCCTATTGGATAAGACGATCAATGGCCAGAGAAAACTATTCCAGGCTCCCATGAAATTGAAGAGTCCCATGGTGAAGAGCACCGGCTTTGCCAGTGGAAGCATGATCGTCCAGAAGACCCGATACAGAGAGGCTCCATCCATCATGGCTGCCTCGATATAGACATTGCTGATCCGCATCATGTTCTGTCTGATGAAGAAGATCGCAAAGGCATTACAGAGAGCTGGAAGTAAGAGCGCAAGGTATCTGTTCAATAACCCAAAAGTCTTCAAAGTTATGAAGTTCGGTATCATCGTTATCGTTCCTGGAAGCATCATGGTGAAGAGAAATAGACTGAAGAGAAAGTTCTTCCCCTTGAATTCCAGTTTTGCAAAGGCAAAAGCAGCCATTGCAGCAGTAAGAAGGGGAACTATCGTCAAAAGGGTCGAGACATAGAAGCTGTTTATGATACTTCTTGCGAAGTTCACATTACTCAGTTTGAAGATCTGGGTATATGCCTCTACACTCGGCTCTTTCGGGATCCATCTGATTGGGATCGTGTGGATAGCCTCTCGTGCTTTGAAGGAGGTGCTGAGCATCCAGAGAAAGGGCACTATCGCAGAGAGGGCGATGATCGATATGATGACATAGAAGAGAATCTTTCGTATTGTTCGTTTAGCCTTCATAAGACACCCACTTTTTCTGAAAGGAGAATTGCATGATAGTCACTGCGAAGATCACTACAGCTAATGCCCAGGCTATCGCGGAAGCATAGCCCATATTAAAATAGGTAAAAGCATTCCTGTAGATCTGTTCTACCGGTACTTTCGTAGCTCCTGCGGGTCCTCCATCAGTCATGATATAGATAGATTCGAAGACTTGAAAACCATTGATGACATTGATGATGACAAGCAGGAACATCGTTGGAGAGATCAAGGGCAGGGTAATACTCTTGAACCTCTGCCAGGGAGAGGCTCCATCGATCTTTGCAGCCTCATAATAGGTCTTGTTGATACCTTTGAGTGCTGCAAGGAGGATCAGGGCGTAATAACCGGTATCTTTCCAGACGGCAGCGATCACCACCCCCGGCATAGCCCAGACCTGAGAGGTCATCCAGCTCGGCCCCTGGATCCCAATGAGCTGAAGCCAGTTGTTCACCAATCCATATTTCCCATTGAGTAACCATTTCCAGATAAGTGCTACAGCGACCCAGGAAGATATGACAGGAAGATAGAAGAGGATCTTATAGAACTTCTTTCCGTTGAAATCCTTATTCAATACAAGTGCTTCTGACATCGAGGTGATCAGAACCAGAGGAATATAGAGCACCATATAATAGAGCACATGTCTGAATTGTGAGACGAGATCCTGTGTTGAGAACAATCTCTTGAAATTATCGAGTCCTACGACTTTGATCGCATCAAAACCTTTCAGAGGATCATATTTCACAAAACACATGACCGCTGATACCAAGATCGGGAAGAGGAAAAAGATAATCAGGGCTACAGTAGCCGGTAACAGGAAAAAGATCACTGCCCGCCTCGTCTGCTGCCTACTTCCAGTATACATATTATCGGACCTCCCAAGTTTCACTTCTTGAGAAGAACTCACGAACAGCCAGAGCCGCGACTCCTCGAACCCACAGATCATTTGATGGCTCCATCACGATGACCTCGACCTCTTGAGCAAGATTATAGACAGTGTTCTCATTGAATACAGATCTCATTGTGGGGAGAACATGCGGTGCGGCATCTACTCGTTCCCCCCCGATGATCACCGCTTGAGGATCGAAGAGGTTCACCGTTGTAGAGAGTGCTAAGCCAAGATAGGAACCGGCCCGCTCGAAGGAGGCTTTCGCAACAGCATCCTGTGAATCTGCTCTTATGATGATCTCTGATATGGTACAGAGCTCTCCAGTCTGTTTTTCATACCAGGAGATGACTGCTCTATCAGCTGCATAGGCTTCTAAACATCCCTTTCGCCCACAGGCACATTCTGGTGCTTCTCCATCCAAAGATACTTTCATATGACCGATCTCACCGGCTGAGTTATGATCCCCGGTAAGGAGTTTTCCATGATATATGATCCCAAGACCGATACCCTCTCCCATAGTGAGGCAGAGAAAGTTCTCATAATCTCTCCCATTACCAAAATAACGCTCTCCAAAGGCTAAGGAATTGACGTCATTCTCCAGGAATACCGGAAGTCTCAACTTCTCTTCAAGCAATTCACGAAGTCTCAGGTCCTTCCATTCCAGAACAGAACTCTCAATAAGAATACCGTTCTTGGAATCGATCCTTCCCCCGACCCCGACTCCGATCCCAAGGATCTTGACTTCAGGATAGGCCTTTGCATGTTCTGCCTCGATATCATGATAATAGTCTATGAGGTATGAGATGTATGAATCCGGATCTTGATGCTTAGGAATCGTTATGATCCGGTGTTGCAGTACAGTACCTCCTAGGTCTACGATCGCCCCATCGATCGCCCCATCCATGAGCTTGAGCCCAAGGACTACCCCTGCTCGCTGCTGGATCTCCAATAAGGTGGGCCGTCTTCCTCCTGATGAGGTACTCTTACCCGTCTCATGGATCAACCCCTGCTTGAGCATCCTGTCACAGATCCCCGAACAGGTGGAGCGGGAAAGACCCGTCTGTCTTGAGAGTTCTATTCTTGAGATAGCTCCTGCATTCCTTATGGTATCAAGGATGATCTTATAGTTGAGATTCTTGATTAACACATTATCACCAGTTCTTGACATATGAACTCCTGCATTCTTTACTTTGTTTATCCGTCGAACAAACTAAGTTTAAAGCATGATTCTATCTTCGTCAAGTTTTATTATGTATTTTTAGGAGACTCAGTATGGTCATCATCATCGATGGCTCTACAAACTCCGTAAGACATCATTAGAAAAGGAGATAGGTAAAGACCTTCCCAGCTTTTACTTACTCCGTTGTGACAGTATCATCTAAATTCTTGAAGGATAATATCCTGAGACGGGGATAGGACATCGTGATGATTATTGAGAATTCAGCCCTAGATTGGCTCTTTTCATCCAGGTCCTCTAGGGCCATATCACTTATGAACAGACCGATTATATCCTAGATCTCTATCAACTCTATCCTACTGATCATGAGAGATACCTGAGAAGACTCTCTATCCCAATCATCTATCTTGGGTATCTTCAAATACTCCCTAAAGAGAAACTGCAATCGATCCGAGAACATCAAAGAGAGCTAGACTGGTCATCACAGACTTCTAATGATGGATTTCTAAAGATTCTCATCTACTTCACCAATGAGATTAGACGTATGTATGTAGATGCGACTGCTCTATCCATACCCTTCTTCGACACTGGTGAAGATTTTTCTTCAGGCTATCGGGAAGCCCTATCATATCTGACCAATCTGATTATTTCATCTTGTGAACCTTGACTTCTCGTAGAATATGTCTTATTGTTCATAATGTTCACTAGTTTTATAAACATTAAGGAAGTATGATGAGATTATCGACAAAGGGAAGATATGGGACTCGAGCAATACTAGAGATTGCAAAACACTATGGAGAGAAGCCGATCAAGCGGAAAGAGATCGTCCTGATCCAGAAGATTCCGGACTCCTATCTTGAGAACATTCTCATAACCCTTAAGGCAGCGGGACTCATACTGACTATCAGGGGAGCCCATGGAGGTTACCAACTGACTCGTGAACCATCATCGATCACCGTCCTGCAGGTAGTAGAGGCACTTGAGGGGACCATCGTCCCGGTCCACTGCATAGAGACACAGGATTCGAATTGTTCAAGAAGTGGTGTCTGTACGACTCAGCCGATCTGGCATGAACTCTACCAGGCGATGAGAGAGGTCTTGAACAAATATACATTGGAAGATCTGCTTACCAAAGAGAAAGAGGCAGAGGGAATAGTCGATTACGTCATTTGATGACAATAGAGGTGATTATATGAATATAGCAAAGAATATAACAGAGCTCATCGGGAACACCCCGTTGGTGCTACTGAATACCCTTTCAGAAGAGACTGGGAATGAGATCGTCGCGAAGGTCGAGTCCTTCAACCCCCTATCATCGGTGAAGGATAGGATAGCATTGGGAATGATCGAGGATGCTGAAGAGAGAGGTCTACTGAACAGAGGCTCTCTCATCGTAGAACCCACGAGTGGCAATACGGGAGTAGGACTTGCCTATATTGCTGCAGCTAGAGGATATAAGATCATCCTCACCATGCCTGAATCCATGAGTGTGGAGAGACGGAATCTGTTAAAAGCCCTGGGAGCGGAACTCGTACTCACCCCTGCTTCAGGCGGGATGAATGCAGCGATCAGTAGGGCCGAGGAGATCGTAGCAGAGAACCCAGGATCCTTCATGCCTCAACAGTTCAACAACCCGGCGAACCCGGCGACCCATAGAAGAACGACCTCTCAGGAACTCCTGAGAGATACCGATCATAAGATTGATTATTTCATCTCAGGTATTGGGACCGGAGGTACCATCACCGGTAATGGGGAGGTGTTGAAAGAGGCTATCCCCTCCATACAGATCATCGGGGTAGAGCCAGAAGGTTCGCCTGTAATCTCAGGTGGAAAACCAGGACCTCACAAGATCCAGGGGATAGGGGCAGGATTCATCCCTGAAGTCCTGAAAAAGGGTATTATCGATGAGATGGTCACCATCTCTTCAGAGCAGGCAGCTCAGATGACACGGAGACTTGCAAAGACCGAGGGACTTCTAGTGGGGATCTCATCAGGAGCAGCTGTTCAAGCTGCCTTAGAGATCTCAAAGAGGATCCCGAATCAAGGAAAACGAATTGTAGTGATCCTGCCGGATACGGGAGAAAGATATCTTTCGACCTGGATCTTTCAGGACAATGAATAGGAGGAGTACTTATGGCTTTTAGATTTGAGACAAATGCACTACACGCGGGGATAGATACTGACCATACAGGGGCGAGAGGGGTCCCGGTACATAGGACAAGTGCCTACCTCTTCAAGGATACTGAACATGCAGCAGACCTGTTCGCACTGAAAGAGCTGGGAAACATCTATACTCGGCTACAGAATCCGACTCAGGATGTTCTAGAGAAGAGAATGGCCTCCTTAGAACATGGGGCAGCAGCTCTTGCACTCTCCTCAGGTACCTCAGCGATCTTCTATACAGTCATCAACATCTGTAAGAGTGGAGATGAGGTCGTCGCTTCGACGAACCTCTATGGAGGGACCTATACGATGTTCAACAACATCCTTCCGGGGATGGGGATCAATGTCCGTTTTGTGGACCCCAGTGACCTAGCAGCCCTAGAGGCCGCTATCAATGAACATACCAGACTGATCTATACTGAGATCATTGGAAATCCCTCACTTGATGTCATACAACTCGATGCTTTCGCAGATATTGCTAAAAGACATCATATACCACTTGCTGTTGACTCGACTTTCACTACCCCCTATCTTATAAGACCCATCGAACACGGGGCAGACATCGTGATCCACTCGCTCACCAAATGGCTCGGTGGCCATGGTACGAGTATTGGAGGGATCGTAATCGATAGCGGGAAGTTCGATTGGACCGATAAGAAGTTCTCTCTCTATAATGAACCCGACCCCTCCTATCATGAGCTCAGATATGGTCATGATCTGGGAGAGTTGAATCCGATCGCCTTTATCATGAGAATGAGACTCGTACCGTTACGAAACCTGGGTGCCTGTATCAGTCCCGATAACGCCTGGATGTTCCTGCAAGGAATCGAGACTCTCGCACTCAGGATGGAAAGACATTGTGAGAATGCGATGAGCGCTGCAAGATTCCTTCAAGACCACCCGAAAGTCTCTTGGGTACGTTATCCGGGACTACCGGAGGATCCGAGTCATGAGGTCTCAGCGAGACTCCTCGAGAATGGCTTTGGTGGTATGGTCGTATTCGGAGTGAAAGGAGGGAAGGCAGCCGGAGGGAGATTCATCAACGCGTTGAAGTTGGTTTCTCACCTTGCGAATGTCGGTGATGCCAAGACCCTAGCAGTACATCCTGCGACCACGACTCATGCGCAGCTTACTGAAGAACAGCAGCTTGCAGGGGGAATCACTCCAGATCTGATCCGACTCTCTATCGGTATCGAACATATCGATGATATCCTGGAAGATCTGGATCAGGCACTCAATATATAGGAAGTATCATGGCAATAATCATACCCGATCAGTACCACATCGAGAAACAGCTGCAGAAACACAGAGTCCACTGTATCACTCCACAACAGGCGAATCATCAGGATATTCGGCCACTCAGGATCGGGATCCTCAATATCATGCCGATGGCAGAGACCTATGAATTCAATCTACTCTATCTGCTCGGTCGGTCTGTCCTTCAGATAGAACCGGTATTCCTCCGTCTCAAGACCCATACCTATTCGAGCAGTAAGCTCTCACATATCGATGAGCATTATGTCAGCTTCGATGAGGCGATCAAAGAGAAAGGTTTCGATGGTCTTATCATCACCGGAGCCCCGGTAGAGGCAATCCCCTTCGAGAAGGTGACCTATTGGGATGAGTTCATGGAGATCCTCGATCATGCACACGAGCATATCGCCGCTACTCTTGGGATCTGCTGGGGAGGATTGGCTTTAGCTAAGTACTTCGGGATCGAGAAGGAGAACTATGAGAAGAAACTCTTCGGTCTCTATCCTACGAAGAATATCGACAGGAACCACCGGGTGACCGGTGATCTCGATGATATCTTCTGGTGCCCTCAAAGTAGACATTCAGGAATTCCCGATCATATCCTCGAAGAGGAGGAGCGAAAGGGAAACATCCGACTCCTTGCCCATAACGATGAGGCAGGCTATGTGATCTTCGAGAGCAGTGATGAGAAGATGCTCATGCATCTCGGTCATGCTGAATACCAGACACAGCGGCTTGTCGAAGAATATAGAAGAGACCTGAACAGGGGGAGAGACGATGTCACAATCCCGGTGAATATCGATCTTGAACATCCTGTGAACAACTGGAGATCCCATGGTCAGGAGTTCTTCCTACAGTGGATCAAGAAGTGCTATCTTGATACTCCGTATGAGATCTGACCTGTGTAATCCCCCGGGATCATTTTTTGTGAATCATTCTCTGATACAACATCAAAGACCCTCTCTTGCATCCTGAGCTTTTCTATAAGATAATATACTCCTCATAAAGAGGGATCATCAGCATCTTGGACTACCGAGTTCAATGCGATTATTTTGTATGCAATATATGAGAAAGAGGGGATACCATGAGAAAGATTCTCGTCGCGCTATTATCTGTTTTACTGCTAAGTCTCATCTTCTTTACCAGTTGTGACAAGATAGAGCAGGCCCTCACCTCTTTGAGTCCCGAAGATGAACATACCCCTATAACCATCGGGACCGGTAGTGTCACAGGAGTCTACTTCTCTACCGGTGGTGCTATCAGCAGGATGATCAACCAGAATAGTGAAGAGTATGGGATGAAGGTGACAGTGGAATCTACCTCTGGATCGGTATTCAATGTAGATGCGATCATCTCAAGGGATATTCATTTCGGGATCATTCAATCAGATAAACAATACCAGGCCTATCATGGCCTCGATCAGTGGCAGGACGATCCACAAGAGAAACTCAGAGCCGTGTTCTCTATCCACTCTGAATCAATCTCGGTTCTCGCTGCAGATGATTCGGGAATATATAGTATTGAGGATATCGAGGGGCAGATCATCAATTTGGGAAGTTCAGGTTCAGGGAGTAGAAGCAATGCTATCGATGCATTCAAAGCTTTTGATTTGGACTATCGATCTGTCATAAAAGAGAAGAGCTTACCAACAGAAGATGCTCCAAAGGCTCTTCAGGATGGCCTTATTGATGCCTATTTCTTTACCGTGGGTCATCCGAACAGTTGCTGTAAAGAGACTATGTCAGGAGCAAGGAGCTCTCATTTCGTAGAGATAGCAGGTCCACAGATAGATGCCTATATTGAAGCTCACCCCTACTTCACCCATTCGACGATCAATATGAATCACTATCTCAATTCCTCGAATACCGGGGATGTGAATACCTTTGCAGTAAAAGCGACATTATGTACCTCGGTAGATGAATCTGACGATACCGTCTATGCGATCACAAAAGAGGTCTTCGAGAACTTTGAAGAGTTCAAAGCACTACACCCGGCATATGCGGATCTGGAAAAGGAGGATCTTCTTGAAGGTCTCACAGCTCCAATCCATTCTGGGGCTATGAAATACTATAAAGAGGCCGGTCTTATACTTTAGGGAATATCTTAAAAAAAAATCTAACAGGTATCTAGCATAAGATCTCACAAAAACCACTCCACCCTATTGCCCACTTTTGGCACTTGCTTGCAAACCTTAGGTTTTTTGTATATTATAGGTATAAACATACAGAATTTGCATATTCATCTTTTGTAACCAACCCAACAATTCTTCTATGTAATTGTCGGGTAACTATACATTTTGGAGGATTATATGAAAAAGAGTTTATTAAGTCTCGTTTCCTTGACGATCATACTACTATTAGTTGGTGGATCAGTATTCGCTGGTGGTTCTGCTGAAGGTGATAAACCTGCAGCTAAACAATTCGTGACAATCGGAACAGGTGGAGTCACTGGTGTCTACTACCCAACTGGTGGAGCGATCAGTAAGATGGTTAACAAGAAGAGCGATGAATACAACCTCAAGGCTACCGTCGAATCGACTGGTGGATCTGTATACAATGTCAACGCGATCATGTCAGGTGACCTTGAGTTCGGTATCGTTCAGTCAGACCGACAGTATCAGGCCTATGAGGGATTAGCTGAATGGGAAGGGAAACCACAGGAAGACCTCAGAGCAGTCTTCTCTATCCATCCTGAATCAATCTCAGTACTTGCTACTGATGATTCTGGTATCGACTCTCTCATGGACATGAAGGGAAAGGTGATCAACATCGGAAACCCAGGATCAGGACAGAGAGGAAATGCTATTGATGCATTCACCGCTTTCGGAATGGATTATGAGAAAGATTTCAAGGCTGAAGGACTTCAGGCTGCAGAGGCTGCAGGAGCTCTCCAGGATGGACAGATCGATGCATATTTCTATACAGTCGGACACCCTAACGGATCATTCAAAGAGGCAACAGCCGGAGCTAAGAAGGCACACTTCGTGAATATCACCGGAGCTGAAGTAGATGCACTCATCGAGATGCTCCCCTACTATGCACATTCAACTATCGCAATCAAAGACTATCCAAATGCATCAAATACATCAGATGTATCTACATTCGGTGTCAAAGCGACTCTTTGTACCTCTGCAAGCGTATCAGACGAAGTCGTCTACGCTATCACAAAAGAGGTCTTCGAGAACTTTGAAGATTTCAAGAAACTGCACCCAGCTTATGCGACTCTAGAGAAGACAGACCTGCTTGCAGGACTATCAGCGCCTATCCACCCCGGTGCGATGAAATACTATGAAGAGGCTGGTCTGAAATAGATCTTTCTCACGTAGTTCTCGATGATTCATGAGTCAGGGAAGGGAACCTTCCCTGACTTCTCACTTTATACTTTTTACCCCACAGGAGATTCCGTTGATTGAAGAAGACACATTAGATCAGGACATTCAAAGAGCTCAGCAGATAGCTGAAGATGCAGAGGGAGGAACGAGACATGTCACTACTGGTTGGTCACAATACCTTGTACCGATCATTGCTGTCTCCTGGTCACTGTTCCAATTAGCGATCTCATCATTCATCCTGCTTGACAGTACCATCGTAAGAGCTATTCACCTAGCTTTTGCCATAACTCTGGTCTTCCTCTGTAATCCCATGTTCAAGAGAACACCGAAGAACCGTCTTCTTAAATATTTAAGCAAGACGGACTCCTATACAGTCTTCGATATTCTCTTAGCAGTGGTCTCTGCCCTGCTTGCCCTCTACATCATCATCGATTACGAGGGAATCAGTATGAGACAGGGCATCCCACTACCTCGTGATATCCTCATAGGACTCACCTTGACGATCGTCCTTCTAGAGGCTGCAAGGCGATCTTTAGGGCTGACGCTGCCGATCGTAGCGATCTGTTTCATACTCTACAGCTTCTACGCTGCCAACATGCCCGATGCATTGAGCTTCAAGAGTGTCTCAATCACCAAGTTCATCAGCAAGATGACGATGTCGACACAGGGAATCTATGGCGTCCCACTCAATGTATCTGCAAATATCGTATTCCTGTTTGTCCTCTTCGGAGCCATGCTCAATGAGGCAGGAGCCGGTAAGTATTTCGTCGACTTGGCCTTCAGCCTCTTAGGAGGTTATAAGGGGGGACCTGCAAAGGCAGCTATCCTGGCAAGTGGATTGACTGGGATGGTCTCAGGTTCGAGTATCGCAAACACGGTGACCACTGGTACCTTCACCATTCCTCTTATGAAGAAAGTCGGGTATCCAGATTATAAGGCAGGGGCCGTTGAAGTCGCCTGCAGTACCAATGGGCAGCTGATGCCGCCGATCATGGGAGCTGCAGCCTTCATCATCGCAGAGACCTGTAATATAGCCTATGTAGAGGTAATCAAAGCGGCAGCGATTCCTGCCGTCATCTCCTATATAGCACTGATGTATATCAGTCATCTTGAGGCCTCTAAATTAGGACTTAAAGGGATTCCAAAGGATGAACTACCAAAGTTCTTCCCAACACTCATCAAGGGACTCCATTTTATGATCCCACTGATCATGCTCATTTTTGAATTGATCGTGATGAGACACTCCCCCGCTCTGGCTGCTTTCAGAGCTATCATGGTCTTAGCAGTTCTTATTCCAATAGAGAATGTATATCATGCCCGAAAGCAGGGGAAATCTATTAAGAAAGCACTTTTACGAGCCGTAAGACAAATCTGGGATGCCCTTGTTGGTGGAGCTAAGAATATGATGGGAATCGGTGTCGCAGTAGCGACTGCCGGTATCATCGTCGGTGTCGTCACGTTCGGTCTCGGAGGAATCATCACCGAAGCAATCGAATTCTTAGCAGGAGGAAGATTTTTCCTCATCCTGATCATCACAGCTATTGCTAGCCTTATCCTAGGTATGGGCCTTCCTACAACCGCTACCTACATCGTCATGGCAGCACTGACCGCTCCCGTGATCGTAGAGCTTGGAGCCCAGAACGGAGTCATTTTCCCGATCATCGCAGCACACCTGTTCGTATTCTTCTTTGGTATCTTAGCAGATGACACCCCTCCAGTAGGGCTAGCCGCCTATGCGGCTGCCGCCATTGCTAAGTCCAATCCAATCAAGACAGGAATCCAGGGATTCATGTATGATATCAGGACTGCGATCTTACCCTTTATGTTTATCTTCAACACTGACCTGATTCTCCATAATGTCACGAGTGTCTGGTATGGTCTATGGATCTTCGGTACCTCGTTAGTAGCTATGCTAGCTTTTGCATCCTTGACACTCTCCTATATGAGAGTGAAGGTCTCTTGGTATGAGAGCATCCTTTTAGTCGTTATCACAGGAATGCTACTTGTCCCGAATATCATAGCAGAGAAAGTATTGACACCATTCTTGAACTCAGCAGATAGCCTGTTCACAGCAGGTTCTCACAGTAGCTCTGTCCTCATCGGTGCGATGGCCTTGGTCCTCTATGGTTTCTTGTTGTTCATGCAGGGGAAGAAGAAGAGTGCTCAGGAAAGGATCTAACACCCTTAAAAGACACTTATAAAAAATATGTCATTATTGACATTTTTTCTTATTTTGTCAGTTTAATCATTTACTTAATCCTCTATATCTCCTATTCTTGTCTTATCACACTCGAAAGGAGAAAGTATGAGTAATCCACTCGTCATACAAGGCGGAATGGGAATCGGAGTCTCTAACTGGACTCTGGCAAAGGCTGTATCATCCTATGGTCAGCTGGGAGTCATTTCCGGTACAGGTCTAGATAGACTGTTAGTTCGAAGATTACAGAACGGAGACCCCGGTGGTCATATGAGAAGAGCTTTAGAAGCCTTCCCGTTCAAAGATATAGCACAACGGATCATTGAAGAGTATTTCGTCAAGGATGGGAAACCAAAGTCAAGACCCTTCAAACGTGTCCCGATCTTCACCTACAAGGGAGATAAGAGACTCGAGGAGCTGAATGTCGCTGCGAACTTCGCTGAGACATGGCTAGCTAAAGAGGGTCATTCCGGTGAGATCGGAGTCAATTATCTGGCAAAGCTGCAACTCCCTACCTTATCCTCCATCTATGGGGCACTACTAGCAGGTATCGATTATATCATCATGGGGGCAGGGATCCCGATAGAGATACCTGGAGTCATCAACGATCTCTCACAGCACAGTGAGGCGAAAATGAGACTCGAGGTAGAAGGTGCTGATAAGGATGAGAACTTCTTCTCCCGCTTCAATCCCAAAGCTCTCTTCTCAGGAAGACTTCCCGAGGTAAAGAGACCGAAGTTCCTACCAATCGTATCCTCGAACTTTCTTGCTTCGATCATGGTGAGTAAGGCAAATGGGCCTATCGATGGCCTGATCATGGAAGGGCCCTCTGCAGGAGGGCATAATGCTCCTCCACGAGGAAGGATGGCACTTGATGATCAAGGTGAACCGATCTACGGAAAACGAGATATCATAGATATGGGAAAACTTCGGGATCTCAAACTACCCTTCTGGCTCGCTGGATCCTATGGGACTCCTGAAGGTCTCGATGAGGCCCTCTCGAATGGAGCTGAGGGTATACAAGTAGGGTCTCCTTTCGCCCTCTGCAAAGAGTCGGGGATCTTCCCTGAACTACGTAACAGACTCATTTCGGTCATCCGAAATGATAATGAGAAGATCTCCACTGATGTGAATGCATCACCAACTGGCTTTCCCTTCAAGGTGATGAACGTAGGAGAGACGATCTCAGAGAAGACCGTGTTCGAAGCGAGAAAGAGAATCTGTAATCTTGGATATCTCCAGCACCTCTATAAGAGAGAAGACGGAACAGTCGGTTACCGTTGTGCAGCTGAAGCTCCTGCAACCTTCAAAGCTAAAGGTGGAGAGCTCACAGAGGCGACAGCCCGAAAGAAGTGTCTTTGTAACTCCCTTTTCGCGACCATCGGATTCCCTACCGTTTATGAAGACGGATATGTCGAGAAGGCTCTTATCACCATAGGATCGTCACTCGAGAGTGTCAGATCGATTCTTGAGGGACATAAGGACTATTCCGCAAAAGATGTTCTAGATTTTATCCTAAAAAAGATCGACTAGATCGTGAACCATGGCAGACCTGATAGACTCCATTATTAGAGCTGCCACTGGTCATACGATATTCCCACGGGATTCTCTCCCATTTATACTTTAGAGACCTCTGTATTTATTGACAATTTCCAGAGGCAGTATCACAATAGAGAGAACACTTGGTCAGACAGGTAATTGGCATTTTTGTATCTTAATGAGTAATGAGATTCAAGGATTGATGATGAACAAGTTTTGGAGCTCTCTACTAATAGTTTTTCTATTCCTACCACTGTTTTCTTGTACACCCTCTCTACTTACAGTCCCTGAGCGCCTCTGGTTAGAGGAGAGGGATCAGGTCGAAGTCCTCTTTGGATATAGTGCGCCTCCTAACGCCTTCTATGATGATGGTGAATATACAGGTCTTCTTGTAGATTATCTCCATGAGATCGAACAGAATCTTGACTATGAATTCTCCTTCAAGGGATTCGAGACCTGGGATGCTCTCATCAAATATGCACAAACACATGAAGATTTCATCATTGTAGGCATAGCTCAGACTGAAGACCGTGAGAGGTATCTAGATTTCACCAACTCCTTCATAGCCATACCCTACGTGGTCGTCTCGCGTATTGGTGAAGAGAAGGTAGGCCCGAACGATCTTCCGGAGCACCATATCTGTACGGTCGAGAACTATTCAATCAATGATTACCTTGCCAAGGTCTATCCTGAGTTACTCCTCACATCTGTAGAGGATAATCTCAAGGGACTTAGAGATGTATCAACAGGCATCTATGATGCGATGATCCTCAATCAGATGTATGCGACCTATATCATCAACAGCCAGGGAATCACCAATCTTCAGATAACAGGAGATAGCGGTTATCTGAACAGACTCTCAGTCGCAGTTCCCCAGGGAGATACTGAACTCCTCCAGATAGTGAACAAAGCACTCGATCAGATATCTCAAGACAGACATCAGCAGATCTATAATGATTGGGCCCAAAGGGATCTAAGAAATATTTCAAAGAAGTTCTTCAATATCCTCGGTATACTACTTGCCATCATTCTTGTTACAGCTCTGCTTCTTTGGATAATGAACCTCAATCTGAAGCGAAAAGTCACTGTGGCTACACAGAAGATCAAGGAGCAGGAGAGTCGTTTCAGAGATTATATAGAATATGCCCCATCAGGGATCATATCCTTCAATGAGCAGGCACAGATCCAGGATGTCAATCCGAAGATATGTGCCATTACCCAATATACACGAGAAGAGTTACTACACATGGGATTGAATCAACTCTGTGATCATGAAGAGATGACCCCCCTTTCACTGATCAAGGCTCTCAAAGAACAGGGTACCGGTTCATGGGAATGTTCTCTTCTACTAAACGATATGAGTAAGATCATTTGTGCCATTGAGGCTGTTCAGATAGATTCCCAGAACTATCTTGCCTTCTTCATCGATATAACAGAGAAGAAGAAGGCCCAAGAGGAACATCTCAAGATTCAGAAACTTGAATCAGTCAGCACTCTAGCAGGTGGAATCGCTCATGATTTCAACAATCTACTGACAGGGATCTTTGGTAATATTGAGCTAGCAAAAGCCCATCTTGAAACACCGGACAAAGCTCTGCCCTTTTTGACGACTGCTATGGAATCAATGAAAAAGACTACGAACCTTACCAAGCAACTCCTTACCTTCTCAAAAGGTGGAGACCCGGTAAAAGAACCTTTAAGAATCGGCAGATTACTCAAGGAATCTGCACTCTTCTCGTTGAAAGGTAGCAATACGAGACTTGATCCTAATGGCATCGCAGCAGATCTCTGGTATGTATTAGCAGACAGGGGACAACTCAACCAGGTGATCAATGACCTCATTATCAATGCAACACAGGCAATGTCAATGGGAGGTGTCATCACCCTCACAGCAGTGAACAAGATACGATATCGAAAGAGATATATCATGATAACCTGCAAGGATGAGGGGGTTGGTATCGAACCCAGATTCCTTAACCAGATATTCGATCCCTATTTTACCACCAAAGATACCGGAAATGGATTGGGACTGGCCTCTGTCTATTCTATCATAACCAAACATGGGGGTACTATCTCGGTTAAATCAAAACCAGGATCTGGAACAACCTTCACCATCCTTCTCCCTGCAATCGATGCGCTGATGATCGAGGAGGAGGAAGTCCCAAAAGGTCAATCAGTGGGGAAATCCAAGTCCCTCCATGTCCTGATCATGGACGATGAACAGTCCATCAGACAGATCCTTAGCACCATGCTGACCCACCTCGGGCATAGTAGTGTTAGTACATCCACTGGAGAAGAGGCGATTGAAGCCTATAAGAGGGCACTCATCAGACCCTATGATCTAGTGATCAGCGATCTTACAGTACCTGGTGGAATGGGAGGAAAGCTTCTGGTAAAAGAGTTGCAGAAGTTGTCCCCTGATGCCAAAGTCATAGTGACCAGTGGATACTCGACCGATCCGGTCCTGGCAAAGTACCAGACTTACGGATTCTGTGACAGGTTGGTGAAACCATTCAGATTGAAAGAACTCAGAGAGGTCCTCAACCGTTATAGCTCTTGATATCAACGGGGCAGACCATACGCTTGAGAAAGTAGAAGCCCGATATCGAGACTATACTGACTCCTATGAATATCGGAACAGACCCAGTTATCGCAATCAGTATTCCCAAGAGTATCGGGAAGATGATGATACTCACATTCATCGTCCCTATTATCCCCGAATAGAGGACTCTACTCTGATCATCTGACAACTCAATAAGAACTGCATCCTCGCTGACTGTTCGGGCGCTGATGGAGAAGCCAATGAAGAAGACGATGACCAGATACAGAGAGAAGTTCCCATATAACCCCATGAGTATTGCTCCAAGAGGGAGCAGGATACTCAACCAGACTCGCAGTCTCAGGATCTGTTTGAAGCCACCTCGAGAGACGACTCTCGGCCAGATCAGACTTGAGATGATCATACCCATGATCTGAACGACTAGGATATAACTTAATTCTGATTCACTGATGATAAAACGGCTCTTAGCATAACCTATGAAGAAGGGAATAAGTGCGATACTGATACTCATGATGTTCGAGAAGATGATATATCGAGCAAACGAAGGATCATGCTTCAAGACAGAAGGGATACTCTTAAGGATCCCGATATAACTTTGGGAATGTTCCGGTTGCTTAGGTCGCTCTTTTACTGACCAAAAGCCAAAAGAGGCTACGAGAAGGAACCCGGCCGCAAGGAAGAATAGATAGATATAACTAGAAGGATAGGCTACATTCTGTAGGATCCTCTGAGCAACGAAAACAGAGAGCAACATTCCAAGACTTGAGATCAGCTGTTTTCTTGTAAAGAACCTCTTTCTTATATCTGATGAAAGAGTCCCCCCGACTATATGGATATAGGGCAATCCGGCAAAGGCCCCACTGATGGAGAACAGGAAGAGCTCTCCATAGATCAATAGAATTACCGTAGTAAAGGACAGTCTCGTCTGATAGATCAAGGTCATGGCTATGAGTAGTAACGATATAACCCGTAGATTGATACCTAATAAAAGATAGGGTTGTTTTCTCTCCTGTTTTGAGAGGAAGCTGGTGAACATCAGTTTGGTGATCAGGGGAATACCGATCATGATCGCAGATATGATACCAATATGGTAAGAACTCCCACCAAGATCCAGAATAAGTGCAGGAAGTACTGTATTGACCTCAGTGAAGGTCACGGTAATTGAAAAGAAGATCGCATGCCAGAGAAATCCATAGTATGTCCGTTGAGAATCATCTATTCTTGCCATATGCTAAGTATACTGTAAAAACATTGAATCGTGGACTTTTCTTGATTCTTTGAGTAATAATAAGTATGTATAGTATACCTCAACAAAAGGATGCCACATGAAACAGATGAAAGCTCGAAGCTTCACCGTCTCACAGTTCTTCAAGACGATCACCATAGCACTGCCAAGCCTAAGGATCATGAAACGATCGAAGAAGAGGGGGTTCATATCTGAAGAGTTCATAAACCATATCATGCTTGTGGTGACTGAGGTGAACGGGTGTGCACTCTGTAACTATTTTCATGCTAAAGATGCTTTGGAACAGGGTATGTCACCCGAACAGATCCAAGCGATGATCGATCTAGAGGATCATGCAGTCGAGGAGTATGAGTCGACAGGTCTCCTATTCTCTCAACATTATGCAGATACCTTCGGAGAGATAGACTCAAAGAGTTGGGATCGTCTCCTAGAGGTCTATGGGAAAGACTCAGCGATGGCTATCCTAGCGGCGACAAGAGTGATCATGTTCGGGAATATCAATGGGATCGCATTTGGTGCATTGGGGGACAGACTCAAAGGACGATCTGTCTCTGATCGAAACATCTTCGTCGATATCTGTAATAGTTTCGGGGTAATATTACTGCTCCCATTAGCTTTCACCAGTAATATTCTTACGATGAAAAAGGGCTTCAAATCTGATCTATCAGTATAGGTGCTATAGCACCTTCTCCATTTTTTCCTATATTTTCCGTTGGAAGAAAAATAAATCGTATTTTTTTGCTCTTTCATCCTGAGTTATTCTCTCTTATAATCATCAGCTATCTATGAACTATGAATCCAAAGTGGGAACGATAAAGCTGTAAGTACACCATGTTATTACAGTGCTTTGAATAGGGACTCTGATCATAGAGTGTTTGCTAACTATTTGACCATTATTGACTAATTTTCAAATAAAACACTGAAAAAGGGGACTTAAACCAATCATATCCTACCACTCAGTAATGCTCTTCTTTTGAGGAGCACTCAAAGATAGGACGAATCTACATTAAGTAAAAAACCGTAAACTCTGTATTAGATACAAAGCATGTTTCACTCTCTCATACATGATGTATTTATTCTTGACAGCTAAAATCCGATGTGTGATGATACGAGTATCATTAGTATTATTCAAAGGGCAAGTACAGGGAAATCTGTATACGCAAAGTCACAGGGCTAAAAAAGAAATTTCATGCCGGCTGGTCTGCAATAGTATTGATGGGAATATATTTTATATAAACTCATTAGTTCACCATTGTTCAACATGTTTGCGTGTTGTGCCTTTTGATAACTGTTTTTGCTAACCGGCTTTATCAACAAGGAGTGACGTAATGGGTCAAATGAAAAACCTATCTGTAGGTGTCGATCTCGGCATATCAAACTTACTGATCTATGTGGAAGGGCAAGGAACTCTCTTCAATGAACCCTCAATAATCGCAATCGACAAAGCATCACAAAAAGTAGTATCCGTAGGCTATGCGGCCGCTAAACTTGTCGGAAAGACACATGACAAAGTCGAGGTCGTACGCCCTCTTCAAGGTGGTGTCATCTCAGACATCCAGATGGTGAAACAGATCCTACTCTACACCCTTGAAAGAATCTTTCTTTCACGAATCGATTCAATCACAAAACTCATAATATGCATCCCTTCTGTGATCACCGAGACTTAAAGAAGTGCTATCTTAGAGCTGGGCTATAGCCTGGGTATCAGCAACACCCTCATCGATGAGGAGATCAAAGCCGTTGCTATCGGCTCTGGTATGGATATCTATGCCCCTAAAGGACATATGGTCATCGACATCGGAGGCGGTACCACAGACTTCGGGATTCTCTCTCTAGGAGATGTAGTCCTTTCAAAATCGATCAAGGTCGCAGGCGATTACTTCGATCGACAAATCATTGATCATGTGAAGACCATTCATAAACTCGAGATAGGAACACAGACTGCCGAGAGCATCAAGATCAAACTCGCATCGCTCACCGGTCCTCTTCCCTCAGATGATGAGGGTATCGCGCTTACCCATACGGCTATGGGGCAGGATCTGGTCTCAGGTCTTCCTCGACAGGCAGTCATCGGAGCTGAAGAGATCCGACAGGTATTACTCTACTGCTTTGAAGCAATAAAATCTATTCTCCTCTCAACATTGGAAGAGACTCCCCCGGAACTCGCAGGGGACCTGGTTGATAACGGTATTCTATTGGGAGGCGGCTATTCTCAGATCGACGGTATATGTGACTATTTTGAAGCGATAGCACAGGTACCCGTAACGATCTCGGATGCACTAATGACAGCAGTTGTCGATGGATGCAAAAAGTTACTTAAACTGAATACTAACCACTTTTTCGGAGAGTTGTAATGAGGAAGGAACGTATGGCAATAGATAATGAATCTGAGAAGTTGGGCTTAGGCATTGATCTCGGCACAGCAAACCTTTTGGTATTTCTAGAGAAGAAGGGAATCATCTTCAATGAGCCTTCAGTGATTGCATTCGATCGAGAATCCGGCAAGATCGTTGCTGCGGGAGAGGATGCGCACAGGATGCTTGGAAAAGTACATAGCAAGATATCTGTCGTCAAGCCATTGAGAAACGGGGTGATATCAGATATGCGTGCAGCAAAAGAGCTTCTCTCATATGTGCTGAGAAAGGTCGAGAATCTTACAGAGAAGGATTTGAGTAAATCGACCAGTGTCATCTGCTGTCCCTCAGAAGTGACTAAGAGCGAACGGGATGGCATGATCGATCTGGCAGAGAAGATGAATATTCCCGATGTATTCATCGAAGAGGAGATAAAATCTGGAGCTCTTGGTGCCGGTGTAGATATATTCAAATCAAAAGGGGTCATGGTCGTAGATATCGGCGGAGGTACCACCGATGTTGGTGTCATCTCCTTTGGTGATATCGTACTCTCACGATCGATCAGGATGGCTGGCAACTATATGGATGATGAGATCGCGAAGTTCATCAAGAAGACCAGGAGCGTCGAGATCAGTGAGCTCACAGCTGAGCGATGTAAGATGGAATTGGCAGATCTGAATCCTAATGCAAAACATGTGATCGGTAAGTTCGCGGGCAGAGATATGGTCAAAGGGGTCCCTAAATGGGTGGAACTCTCCAATGAAGAGGTTCGAAAAGTCATGGAACCGGTATTTGAAGAGATCGTGAAGCTTATTGCCGCGGTACTCAAAGACACTTCCCCTGAACTTTCAGCAGATATCTTTCAGAACGGGATCCTCGTTACCGGTGGCGGAGCTCTCGTCTCAGGTATCGAAGATTTCATCAAGGAGCGTATAAAGGTCCCCGTGACCGTTGTATCGAACCCCCTGACCTGTGTAGCCGAAGGATCAAAGTACCTCTTGAAGAATCGGAGTGATTACCTCATCAACCCACTGCAGCTGTAGGAGACAGAATGATGAATATGTTAAAAATGGGAAAACCAAAGACACAAGCTAAGAATATCGGGATCGATCTAGGAACCGCTAACCTTCTAGTCTATTTAGAGGGTGACGGTATTGTCTTCAATGAACCTTCAGTCATCGCATTTGATTATGAATCACGTAATGTCATTGCTATTGGGAATAATGCAGCAAAGATGATCGGCAGGGGGCATCATGGCATCAAGATAGTCAGTCCTCTGAACCAAGGAGTCATCTCTGATATGGATTCAGCAAAGAAACTCATCGAGCATGCACTTCGAAAGGAGGAGAACATCTCCATCAATCTTGAAGCCTCTACTGTCTTGATCTGTTGTCCCTCAGAAGTGATTCAGCTCGAAAGAGATTCACTGATCGGTCTGGCTCAAAAACTTGGAGTGAAGGATATCTTCATTGAAGAGGAGGTCAAAGCTGGCGGTATCGGAGCAGGACTCGATATCTACAGCAGTAATGGCTCTATGGTCATCGATATCGGTGGAGGGTCTACAGACATCGGAGTCCTCTCTCTTGGTGATATCGTCGTCTCAGAATCCATCAGGATCGCCGGAAACTATATTGATTCAGCGATCATCAACTATATGCAGTATGAGCATGGTCTACTCATTGGAAAGATGACTGCAGAGCGAATCAAAGTCGAGGTAGGTTCTCTTCATGAAGAGATCATTGATGAGAATACCACAACTGCAAGCGGCAGGGATGTTGTTACCGGATTACCAAAGAAGATCCTTATAACTGAATCCGAAATACGTGATGTACTTATCGAACCATTGAGACTATTGCGAATACGATCCTGAAAGTACTCCAGAATACACCGGCAGAACTTTCAGCAGATATCATCTCCAATGGGATTATCATAAATGGAGGTGGAGCTTTGATCGCCGGAGTGGATGATTTCCTGAACAAACGTATCGGTCTTGATTTCTTTCTATCCAAGAAACCGCTGACTGCAATCGTAGAGGGGACGAAACTCCTTCTTAAGAATCGAGGAAGCTATTTTGTGAAACCAACAGAATAGAGTAATGAGTATAAGATATAGAGGAGCCGGGATGAGAAAAGGAACCGTAATAACATCACTATGTTTTAGTCTGATGTGTTCTCTTCTTGGAGTCACTCTTTCCTCCCCGGCTCTTTTTCTCATAGGTATCATCATTCTAATCATCCTATTCAACAATCATGTGATCATGAAGAGAAGCACCATGAGCAAAGAGATCAAACATACCCTGAAAAGAACTCATTCCCTGTTCCCAAAAGATCCGGCTAAACAATACTGCCTGTGTATTGAGATCACTCAAAAAGGAGACTATAGACCTCTACTTGAAACCGTAGAACACGATGAGCTCTATATGGCCATCGAACGGGAACTCATCTCGCTTCTAGGGGACAAAGCAGTCAGCCGTATCGCTCCTAACTATTTTATCGTATTGAAGAACTTCCCCACTATCGAACTTATGGAACCATTAGAGAAGATCACACACCAGAAATGGATGACTAATACACTTTCCCATGTCCTGCAGGAACTCATATACACCTATGATTCGACAAATCTCTTTCTTACACGTGTAACCATTGGAACAGCGACATCAGGTATCCACTATCAGACCGATACGTTTGAAGATCTGATAGAACTCGCACATGTTACTGCCTTTACTGCAAAGGAGAGAAAACTACCCTACCTCATAGCTGATGAACTGATCAGAGCTAAGAAGAGAGATATCGATGAATTCAGAGCGGCCCTACAGAAAGAGCAAGTACTTTCAGAGTTCTCACCATTCTTCCAGCCTATAATAGATCTGAAGAGACAGGCCATCATCGGCTGTGAGAATTTTGCCCGTCGGCAGAAAGATACCTACAGGATAATTGAGGCTGCGAAGTTCAAAGACATCGCATATGAGATGAATCTCCTGGAGAAGATCGACCGGGTGATCATTGAGAAGACACTCGCTGCAGTCAGTAGGCTCAAGACTCAACATCTAGTCCCCGATGATTTCTTCATCGTCTTGAATATTAGCTCTATGACTATTTTTTCTTTTACAGTCATAGAATTCTTAGAGTTGACAGAACAATATCATATTGATCCAAAATATATCGAATTCGATGTAAAAGACAAGCATCTGAGTAATCATACTCTTACTGGTAAGATCAGGGAGTGCCAAGAGGCTGGCATACGTATAGCTCTCGATGCTTTCAACACCGAGGCTTTTGATGTTAAATGATTTCTACTAGGCGAGTTCGATACAATCAAGATAGACTTCTCCTCTATCGTCAAGACCAATGATTCAATAGATAAACAGCTGAAATTCTACTCATCATTCGCCTCTATAGCCCATGATCTCAGTATCAAGACCCTAGCAAAAGGAATAGAGAATAAATACCAGTTATCATGTGCAAAACATATCGGGGTAGGAGACGCCCAGGGACACTATTGTCTTAAGCCGTTAAGTGAAGGTAAGTTTCGGGACTTCCTGAGAACCTACCAATCAGGATTGAATATGTCTATGATATCTGACCCTTATGACCAGATATCATAAGCCAGTCATAAAATATTACTACTGGTTCTGGATGGGAAACATATCCTCTAATTCATGTATCAGTTGAGAGATCCTCTTCTCTTTCAGATGATAGTAGATCTGCTTCCCTTTTCTCTCTTTCTCAAGATATCCGGCTAGTGTCATCATCTTCAATTGTTGAGAGACATTCGATACCTGAGCCCCTGTGATCTCAACTAGCTCTGTCACCGTGAAGGCCTCAAAGTTAAGAGCACACAGAATATGGAAACGTACCTGATTAGACATGATTGACATCATTCTCTCTACCTGAGAGCATCTATCCTCAGAGAATCTTGATTTAATCTTCTCAATCAGTTCCAGTCTCTGTCCATCAACCATATATTCCAACCTTTTCTTTCATCTGATAATCAATGAATTATATCAGTACCTGTCCGCTTTGAGAACAGGTACTTTCTCTCTAATCCCTACTGACTTCCTCTTTGAAATTTTTCAGATAGATATCTATTCCTTTTGCTGCTGAATGACCATTCGCTATGGCACTGATAGCATCTCTTTTAGAATTTGCGATATCGCCACCGGCAAAGATCTTCTTATCTCCTGTCTGGTAGAATTCATTCACCTTTACATACCCTCTAGTGAATTCGATCGAACTCAGGAGTTCTTCAGGGATAAAGGAATAATCTGCAGCCTGTCCGATAGCAGGGATTACCGTATCACATTCAATGAGCTCTTCAGATCCTTCAACGAGAACAGGCTTCGGTCTTCTTCCCTCGCCATCAGGAACCATCTCAGCTCTACCCCAGTAGAGTCTCAAACGTGTCTTGTCACCTTTCTCCAATCGTAAGGGGATAGCCTGTGTGATCAATTGACAGCCTTCACCCTGCGCCTCTTCGACCTCCTCCTCATCAGCAGGCATATCAGCCTCTCGTCTTCTATAGAGGATCGTTACATCCGCCTCATATCTTCTGCTTGTTCTTGCGGCATCCATGGCCACATTACCACCACCGATGACGACGACAGAGGAGCCTATCTCCGGAGTCTTTCCTTGAGTGACATCATCTAACATTCCAAGACCTGACATCACACCTTTGAGATCTTCTCCAGCTATATTCAACCCATAGGGGTCTGTCAGACCGGTTGAGAAGAAGATCGCATCATGTTTCTTATAGAGATCTGTAAGTGGGAGGTCTACCCCTATTCTTGTATCCTGTTCGATCGTCACTCCAAGTCCCTCTATATAGATAATATCCTTATCTACCTGTTCATAGGGAAGCCGGTATTCAGGGATACCATATCTGAGCATCCCTCCAGCCTTCTCATTCGCATCATAGACTGTCACCGCATAACCGAGGAGTCTCAGATAATAGGCAGCACTCAGACCACCTGGCCCTGAGCCGATGACAGCGATATGTCTCCCATTCTCCTCCGGTATCTCATCTAATATCTTCTGATAGTCATTCTTGTAAATCTGATCTATGATATACCGTTTGAGCCATCTGATAGATAGGGCCTCACCCTTATGTTTTACTGCACACACATACTCACAAGCATGAGAACAGACTCGACCACAGGATGCCGGTAGAGGATTTGCTTGATATACGATACGCAGTCCCTCTTCCATATCACCCTCTCGAATCGCTTCGATATAATCGGGGACCTTCATATGGGCCGGGCATGTTGCGATACAGATCCCGCAGGCTACACAACGATCAGCTTCACGTTTTGCCTGCTCCTCTGAATATCCCTGGACCATCTCGATAAAACTCTTCTGACTCTCTTCAAAGGAGAGCATGGGCATCGCCACCCGTTCCCCTTCCAGCAGATCATAGCCCTCAGCTCTACGATACCCGAGAGATGAATCATTCCAACTCTTATTATCCTGACCGGGTATGAATCTGAAGACTTCCGGATCACTATCGACCCAGATATACTCATTGCTCATTCCCAGAGAGCCACTCGGGCAGATATCGACACAAAGAGCACACCAGCAGCATCGACCATAGTCGATCATCGGTCTCAAACCGGAGTCACCATGTTTTGTCTTTGATACAGGGACCATATCGATCGCAGCGTTCTGACAGATCTCCTCACAGGTACCGCAGCCTATACAGGTTGCCATATCATTGATATGGAATCCTCTATATCGTGCAGCCCCTGGTCTCTCATCAATAGGTCTCTTAGATGTATAGGGTTTCTCAAACGCACGTTTCCATACAGAAAACGGCGCTATGATATCTTTAATACTCATCGACTCACCTCTCTATCTCTGGTGGATAGGTATGCAGAGATACCATCAATCCAGCAACATCAGCAATATTCGCACCTACAGCCAGTCTCTCCATGAGAGTGACCGCATGGGTATAACTCGGGCCTCTCACAGCTACCCTTCTCGGGTACTCTGAACCATCAGAGACCATGAAGAAACCATACTCCCCACGTGTACACTCAGCCCGCTTATAGGTCTGACCGGCAGGTATCTTCCAATGGAGTACATTGGGTAGTTTGGTGAAGAACGGACCGCTTTCAGGCATCCTGTGCATCATCTGTCTGATCAGATCGATCGATTGGTACATCTCCTGAAATCGAACCCAGGTCCTCGCATAGGCATCACCGCCCACATCAGTCACCGGTTGAAAATCAAGCTGATCATAGATGAGATAGGAAGAGTCCTTCCTTACATCCCTCGAAATACCACTGGCTCTTGCATTCGGACCGGTGATCCCATAGAGATCAACGAGGGAAGGATCAATGATCCCCAGACCCTTCGCACGTTTCTTGAAGACTGCATTATGAAACAGTGCCAGCTCGATATCATCAAGAACATGTTCGACCTTCTGCAACGTCTCTTCGACACGTGAGAAATACCCCTCCGGGATATCAGACCTGACCCCCCCCGGGATGATATACATATGATAGATCCTGCCACCTGAGAGCTCTTCGAACAGATCGAGCATATAATCACGCATGGTTACGGTCCATTGACCGAGAGTCCCCATTCCAAAAGAGCCGGCCTGTCCTCCGATCCACATGAGAAAGGAGGTAAGACGAGCCATCTCCAGGGTCAAGGCTCTCAACCACTGAGCCCTCTCCGGTACCGTGATCCCTGCGAGCTCCTCAGTACATTCAGCAAAGAGGTGCTCATTGAAATCAGGTTCAGGAACACAGATTCTGCAAACGAGTGGGAAACACTGGATATATTTTCTACGTTCCATCAGTTTCTCGAACCCCCGATGGAGGTATCCTACATGAGTTCTAGCTTCAACGACCTGATCGCCACTGGTAACGAGTTCAAGGGACATATTTCCGGTGATCCCGGGATGCTGCGGCCCCTGCCACACCTTCAGATACTTTCCCGAATAGAGATCATACTGACTCTTACCATCTGATACAGGAGGGAACTTGTCTCTATTCTTCACCTTATCACCTACCATGTCTCAGCCTCCCCGGGATACAGCTGTTCTTTCATATATTCAGCAGTATCACGGCTCTTTCTCCCCCCTCTAGGGAAGTAGGTATCCTCAGAATACTGCCTGGTATCAAAATCTCTTCTCATAGGAGGAAGATCATCCCAACCCTCCAGGACAAAGTCATCATGGAGTCTAGGACTCCCCGGAAACTCTATCCCGTACATCTCATACATCTCCTGCTGATAGGTAGCAGCATGAGGCCAGAGATGGTGTATCGATTCAACTACAGGATCTTCTCTATCCAGTTTTAGGAGCACAGCGAGATCCTGATGAGTAGAATAGTCATGAACCATATAGGTCAATTGAAAATATCCCTCTTCAATGAAATCAACAGCTGTGAAGAATACCAGATGAGTATACCCCGCCAACTCCTGCAACCAGGTGAGGAAAGGGACTGCCTGATCCTTCTCAACTTGAACGAACAGCAGGTCATCCCTTTCGGGAGCCAGTTCGTCTATGAGTGTGATCGAGAAACGTGTAGAGACCTGTTGCAATTGTGTACGCATCTTCTCTCCTCCTACCAGTTGTAATCAGGCATATTCCAATGCTTGATGATCTGTTTCTGATTCTTCTTATACCAATCAAAATTCTCAGCATAAGAATTCATCCCATCACACTGCCCTGCTTTGATCATCTCTTTGAGTCGATTGAACCCAGCGAGTAGTGCCTCGGGTCTCGGCATACACCCTGCAATATAGATATCTACAGGGATATAATGATCAAGTCGGTTGATCGTATTGTAACTATCCCAATACATCCCTCCATTGATCGTACAGCTCCCAAGTCCCAATACGAACTTAGGTCCCTGCATCTGCTCATAACTTCTCACAATACGTTTCATCGTCTTCACCGATGCATACCCACCGATCACGAACACTCCAGCCTGTCTCGGTGTCGGTCGAGGCTGAATCCCATACCGATACATATCATATCGAGAGGTCATCAATGGTCGCAGCTCTATTGCCCCACAACCGGTACCGAAACCGAGGATCCAAAGGGATTCAGCTCGTGCCCAATTGGCAAATCTTTCCAAGATCCCATGATACGGGTCTATCCTTTCAGGTCTCTGATCACAAAAATAGGCCTTCTGATCATCAGATAATCCCTCATTACCGAGTCTCATTGCTTTATCGATCTGAGCTATCTGTTCATTCATCTCATCTTTTTTCATCGCACTCACCTCATCCTCTCTATATCATCTGCACTACGACTGCGGCGATACCGATAAGAGTCGGTATCCCCAGGAAGAACCTGATTGACTGATCAGCTCTGAATCTCGGAAAGGAGGCCCCGACGATAACGGTATAGAGATAGATCAGGAAGGTCTTCACTACCATAGAGAGAACCGATGTCGCACCACCGAAATAGAGATTCATGAACAATACCAGTTTCGCACCATTGAAGATTGCACGGTTGGTCTGAAGCATCCCGAGAAAGCTTGACTGCATCTCTGTAGGAGGTCCGATCGGGATCTCCTGAGGAGCGATGACGATACTGAAAGGGTTCCCCATCGACATACCGAGAAACGAGATCATCGCCGCTATAGTTGCCAGAGGGTTGGTGAATACTATCCAGTTCAGTATCCCCCCCTGCTGCAGGGCTACGAACTCTGTCACAGAAAGAGTCTGATACTGTGCAGCGATCGCTATGACCGATAGGGCAAAGGGGACTTCGAAGGCCGACATCTGTGCAAGCCCTCTAGCTACTCCAATAGGGCTATAGGGGTGGCCGCTCTGACCAGCTCCCAAGGCCATACCCAGTTGTCCGAAGAAGATGAAATACATCACTAACAGAAGGTCCCCTGAGAAAGCAAAGTTAGCGAAGACGAGTGATCCATATACTGCAGGGATGAACAGGTAGGTTCCCAATCCTCCCGCAAGTCTGAAGACCGGCCCGAGATAGAACATCACGCCATGGGAGATCCCTGTCCTGAGAACATTGTTCTTTATGATGTCGATATAGGGCTGCCAGACCGGCTGCCCTATCCTTCCCTGAACCTTCGCCCGTACTCTTGCCATGGTCCCACCAAGAAGCAATCCATAATTTGTGATCACAAACAAAGAGATCAGAGTATATCCTGCCTTGATCGCAATATCTTTCATCATCCTAGAACCCTCCCCTAAGTAGTAACAACAGCACCGTACCATAGAGGATTATTTGGAATGCATAGGTCTGCCCGTTTCCGGTATAGATCCTTCTCATCGTTCCTCCCAGGGAATCTGTCAACGTGACAACCCCGGTCCACCATCGAGTTGCCCATGGGGTGAGATACATCCCTAGAGCCCTACGGTAGTGGGCAAAGAAGTTGTATCCAAAATGGGTAGTCTCAGGTCTATCAGGTCGCTCTGCCGCAAATACTATATTGAACTGTTCGACCATTCTTGTATGTTTTCTCTGCATGAGCAGAAGCCATGCTAATGGGAATATGAAGACACCGATCGTCACATACATCACTGCATTACCATTCCAGTAGCCGAGTGTCGAGAATACGGTATACCCTTCCCAGATGATACTCTCTGAGAAGAACGGTGTTACTGCCCGTTGAAGTGGTCCTATAAGAAGGCTGGGATACATAGAGAAGAGCATGATCACGATCATTCCTACTACCTGAGGTATCAGGAATCCGATCGGAGCCTCTTTCATCGCTCTATGTTCATCCTTGAGTTGCCCGAGGAAGATCACATGGATCAACCTGAACAGATAAAGGAAGGCGATAGCCGAAGCGAACATAGCTACACCAGCCTGGAGATACCAGCCCTTTTCAATGAGAGCCGTATAGAGCAGCCACTTCCCGCCGAAACCTGTAAGAGGAGGGACCCCTGATAAAGCTATGATCGAGAGGAGTACAGTGATGAAACTGATAGGCATCCGTTTGATCAGACCACCCATCTGATACATCATTCGTGTCTTAGTTCGATAGAGGACTCCAGCTACAGCAAGGAACAGTAGGGCCTTGAAGAGCAGATGTGTCACTGCCATATAGAGGCTGGTCACCCAACCGAGATGGGTCATGAGCGAGAAAGCCAGAAGCATATACCCGACCTGGCCCATAGAAGAATAGGCCAGAGTGTATTTGATATCTTCCTGGAACAATGCGAAGAAGGCTCCAGCCAGTGCGGTGAAGGCTCCTATCCATCCAAGGAGTACTGAGACCGGGATGTTCCCTGAGGGTAACAGCGGAATCAGGTAGAGAGAGGAGGTCACAAAGAGGAGGAACAATCCAGCTTTACTGACTACAGAGGAGAGTAATGAAGATATCTCATTTTCAGCCTCAGCATATGCACCAGGCAGCCAGATATGGAGACCTAGGGAGCCCATCTTCACCATAGCACCGATCGAGATCAGAAATACGGCCAATACAGGAGGAGTCGACACATCTCTTACTCCCTGCAGAAGCAGAGAGAAATCTGGATAGAGCATCAAACCTATGAGCATGCTGTAGGCTCCGCCTAAGGAGAAGAGCAGATAGCGTAAGCCTGCACCTGAAGCTTTACGACCTCGGAGGATCAACAGGGAGGAGAGGACTGTCATCATCTCCCAAGAGAAGAAGAAGCCCAATCGGGTCGTACTGATGAGCAGGTTCCCCAGAGAGAGGATCAAAGCCGTTATCATCGGGATAAGCCCGAAATGAAGACTTTTCTTCACATAGAGAGAGATCATCTGAATGAGAGAACCTGTGAGAAAGAGGATCCCAAAGACGAGGTATATTCCATCAAGCCCCATAAGGATCCGATAACTGTAGAAACTGATTCCAGCCATGGCCAGGATCAGATGAATTCGATGAGGGAGGTGAAGGAGATCAAAGAGGATCCCTGCAGTCAACACCGCTACCGGGATCAGCAGGAGTAACTCATTTGAAGCTCTTAAGAACTCTGCTCCAAGAAGAACTCCTGCTGCGATGACAATCACAGAGGAGATAGCTACGACCGCAAGAACGACAGGATTCCTCTTCTCTGCTGCCGTTGGATCTTCAACACTCAAGACGGGAAGCTCTTCAACCACTGATCCTGCATTCTCTGCTAAAGCAGCCAGGGCCCTTGTTGAGCTGACGACTCCTGTCTGAGAGGAGGAGACAGGAATATCTTCAGGGATCTGTTCTTCATGAATGTCCCCGGGATCCGATTCATCTCTCAACAGAGTAGTGAACCATCTGAAAAGATAGCCTGCTTCAAAGAGCGAACCCAACAGTATTATGATGATCAGAAAGAGCTTGTCACTCTCTGCAAGTACGGTGATCATCCTCCATTTTGCCCAGAATGCCGGGAATGGTGGTAATCCTGCCAGAGAGCCGAGAAATACTCCAAAGAGGACTATCATAAGAGGTCTTCTTCTGACTCTTCTCAACTGTTCCTGATCAAAGATATCACTGAGCCAGAAGAGGCCGGCTTTACTGAATATATGGTTTCCCAGCAGTATGATAGCAGAGCTCATGATCATCTGTGCATCATCGATCTTCAGGATCCTCTGCAGTCCGATGATCATGACAATGATCCCGATCTGTCCGACTGAGGAGTATCCGAGCATCCTTCGTACTCTCTTCTGTCTCAACCCGACGAGCTGTGAGAATACAAATGTCACAGCACCACTGGCTACGACGATCTCAGCCATCTCAGGAGGGAACAGACTCGATATCTTATAGAAGGCAAATACCACACCGGAGGCTCCGACTGCACTGATCATAGCTGACACAGCGGGATCAGAGGCCTCATAGGCATCGATAGCCCAGCCATTGGAGGGAAAGGGCTTCAATTCAATGAGCAGTCCGAGCATGATCAATGCGATGGCAAAAACCAGACCCGGATGGGTAGCCTGAAGAGCTGCAAGATCCATCGCTACGATCTGATCGATAAACAATGTCCCAGTGAATCGATAGAGATATATGACTCCGATCAGGTAGAAGGCAGAGGCAATACTCCCTGCGATCAGATATTTGAACCCTGCTTCATAGGCATGTTTCTCATCATTCGATGCGATAAGGGCATACATCGAGATGGAGACGATCTCAAGGAAGACGAACAGGTTGAACAGGTCTCTCGTAAGGACCAGGCCATTCACTCCGATGACCAGCGTCAAGAAGAGTACTATCTGCTTCCCTTCCCAATGAGAATCCTTTCGAAGACTAAGGAATAATCCACTGAGTAGAGCAGCCGTATTGATCATGACAAGTACGAGTGCCTCGATAAGACCAACTTGAAGACTGATCGCAAAGGGAGCTTTAAAACCGATGGTATTGAATATCACCGGGAACTTGTCAACTGCTCCTGAGATCATGACTACCCAGGAAACTGCGATAAGGGTGAATACCATCAGAGTGATCAACGTGATAATCCGTGGGATCTTCTTCCCGAGTTTTTCAAATAAAGGGAGTAGGAATGCTATCCCAAGACCTATTCCAAGAATATATAGAGGACTTACCATTTCAACTCCTTTATCTGCTCGATAGATACCGTCTTGTAGAAGGTATAGAGCTGTACTGCATAACTGAGCATCAATGCAGTGACCGCTACTCCGATGACAATTGCAGTAAGTACTAAGGCTGAAGGGATGGGATCTACTACATTACCTGCTAATCGTGATACAGGCATCTCCTGATCTATGATCGGAGCACTTCCATCCTTTATATATCCGATTCCCACCATTATCAGGTGTATTCCGGTATCAAGGATAGAGAAACTGATAATGATCTTTACGATATGTTTTCGTGTTAGGACCCCCCAGAATCCTACCAGAATCAGTGCGGCTCCCAAAATAATCAATAGTTGTGTTATCATGATCTCCTCCTCAGTGAGTCTACGACTCCGATCAACTCAGAGCCGACTTTTATACCGATCAGAGAATAGATCAAAGGAATTGCACCGGCACTCAAGAGCCTGCCTATCTCACCTGAGGGAAGGAATCGGGGATCGAGAAAGCCGGCAGCAAACCAGAGCCCTATCAAACCTATCAATACATAAGCTGCTCCTGAAAGGGCTTCCAGACTATGAAGGACCGAATGACTGAACTCTCTATCACTCTCGATGAATAGGAGAAGGACAAATGCAGAAGCGATCACGACACCACCCTGGAACCCTCCACCGGGAGTCAGATGCCCATGAACGAAGATATATGCACCAAAGAGCAGTAAGACAGGAAAGAGTAGTGCAGCTCCGGTATTAAGTAGTTCTGATCCTCCTCTGCGTTCTTCAAGCAGATCTGTCACGCTACCCCCCTTTTTCTTTGTTCCAAGAAGGAGAGTCACTCCTGCGGTAGCTGCAAAGAGGACTGCTACCTCACCCAAAGTATCCAAACCTCGGTAACTGACGACGACAGCCGTCACCAGATTGGCAGTGCCAAGCTCCTCTGCCCCCTCTGTCACATAGGTCTGAGAGAGTTCAGAGAGTCGCTCTGCATCTTCCATATTCAAAAAAAGCGGCAAAAGTACGAAGCTGAGACCTATAAGGGTGATGATAATGATGATCCGTTTAATCATTACTGCCTCCCTCACTGTCATGTTCAGAGGACTTCTTATCTGTTTTCATCTGTTCGGTGATCCGAGACCAGGCAAAGAGGAAGATGACTGTTGTTAGAGCAGAGCCAATAGCAGCTTCAGTCATTGCCACATCAGGAGCTCCGGCAAGGAGGAAGAGGATACTCCCAATAAGAGAGACGACCCCTGCAGTGATAATCGCAGAGACGATATTACGCATCTGAATCGCAGCGACCGCCGCAATCAACATCATTAGACCTAATAGGATATAGACGACTATCATAGTTCCTCCATCTGATTCATATCATCTGCAAGATCATCACGACTGTCATACCCTACCAATAAAGGAGATTTTCCGATGAAGTGAAGAGCTCGAGCGAGAACGTGAGATGATAATGGGTTCGTAATCAGAACGAACAGAGAAAGGACGAGCAGTTTGCCCCATAGCCCTGAATGGCCTAATCCGATACCCAAAAAGAAGAGAAGGCTCCCCAGGGTCGAAGCCTTTGTCCCTGCCTGCATCCTATTATAGGTATCAGGCATCCTGATGATCCCGATAGAGGCCAACAGGAGAAACAGGGATCCGATTAGGGCTATCAATGCACCTAAGATCTCTAATACCATCTACAACCCCCTTTCGATATATCTTGCTACAGCTATCACCCCGAGAAAACTCATGAGGCCATAGACTAAGGCAATATCGATATAGATCATTCTTCCAAGAAGATGTGTGAGAAACACGATCCCAGATAGGGAGAGGATAGTCATCGTATCAAGGGCCACGACTCGATCAGCAAGTTCCGGACCCGCTATGATTCGATAGAATGAGATGACGAATGCCAGCAATGCTATACTCCCTGCTATTGAATAGATGAAATCAGCCAAAGATCACCTCCAGATATTTCTCGAAATTAGATACGATCTTCTCTGTTGCCTGATCAACATCTTCTGCTTCAACAGAGATCCAATGGATATAGAGATATTCATCTATGATATCGACGGTGATAGTACCAGGGGTCAGAGTGATAGCATTAGCGAGAGCTAAACGGCCAAATGGTGATGTGAGATGGGTCTTTACCTTCACTATCCCGGGTCTGATCGGGATGATAGGCTTGATGACACGCAGAGCAACATCAATATTGGATTTGAAGACCTCCCACAAGAAGACCCCTAAGAAAATGATCGAGTAGAGAATCCTTTTCGGGGTATATCTGATATATCTGAAAACTGAGAGGTTCGGTAGCGGCATCAATACGATAAGCAGAGAGATCACCACTCCTGCGATCACTTCCTGTAATTGGATAGATGAGATAAGTAATAACCATACAACCAGAAGCAGGATCCAGACCGTCAAACGATAAAAGATCGATTTCATCTTCTTCTCCTTGGAGATCAAGAATGCATGTGTTGACTGATACTTTTAGTGTTTCATTTCAATATATTTTAAATTGTTAAAGTGTTATTTGTCAAATGGTATTTTCCTTTTTTATAACAAGCCTCTTATGGTATACAGATCCAGTAAGGAACTCTTCAGTCAGACAGCCAAAAAGATCCCCGAGGCTCAGGGGGTAAAACAATCCCGTATTATTGTAATCATTATGAGATCATCTTACTAACATTGAGGCTAAGTCACTTTCCTTTTTGTATTTAGCATAGGATTTATCATGAAACTCCTACGTATATGTGTCCGTCCCCTTGCTATTCAGAACCCAATAGGATAGTGTCACATCGGGTTTTTATTGAAAAACCAAAAGAGGAAATATTATGGAACAAAAAACTACAGATTCATCGTTAGTGAAGAATGAATCTATCCGAAATATCGCGATCATCGCACATGTAGACCATGGGAAGACTACCCTAGTAGATTCTATGTTCAAGCAGAGTGGGATGTTTGGGAATCATGAAGAATTAACAGATAGAGTCATGGACTCGGGTGACCTCGAGAGAGAACGAGGTATCACCATCTCTGCAAAGAACTGTGAAGTCATATGGAAGGGTGTCAGAATCAATATTCTTGATACCCCAGGCCACGCCGACTTTGGTGGAGAGGTCGAAAGAGCCCTTTCCATGGTTGACGGTGTCGTACTTCTTGTAGATGCAGCTGAAGGGCCCCTACCCCAGACTCGGTTCGTACTACAGAAGGCTCTGAGTATGAATCATGAGATCATCATTCTGATCAACAAGATCGACAGACAGGATTCACGTGCTGAAGAGGTATATAACGAGGTGCTTGAACTTCTCATTGACCTTGGGGCTGATGATGACCATCTCGAATGTCCTGTTATCTATTCAAATGGACGAGATGGAATTGCAAAGTTCGCGATGGATGATGACACGATGACCTTAGCACCGCTGATGGATACGATCATCGAACATATGCCAGGACCAACCTATGATCCAGCGGCTCCTTTTCACCTATTAGTATCTGACCTAGACTATTCTGATTACCTAGGAAGGATGGCTATCGGTAAAGTTCATGGTGGAACACTCTATATGCGTGACAAACTGATATGCATCGGAGTGGATGGAGTACCAAGACCTTTGAAGGTCTCTAAGATCCAGGTCTATAGAGGTGTTAAACTAGAAGTAGTCGATCAGGCAGAACCGGGTGATATCGTGATACTCTCAGGAGTAGATAATATTACTATAGGAGATACGATCTGTACTCCAGAAGCGCCGATCGTTCTACCAAGGATTGATGTTGATGACCCTACAGTATCTATGAGATTCACCCCGAGCAACTCTCCTTTCGTCGGGAAAGAGGGGAAGTATGTACAGGGTAGTAGGATCCTCGAAAGACTTGAGAGAGAGGCCTTGAGTAATGTTGCCTTGAGAATAGATAAAGCTTCTGATGGAGATGGTTTTATCGTCAATGGTCGTGGAGAGTTCCAGATGGCAATCATCATCGAGACCATGAGACGAGAAGGTTTCGAATTCTGCGTGGGAAGACCTCAGGTGATCTTCAAACACGATAAGAATGGTAAGAAGCTCGAACCTATCGAGAACCTCATAGTGGATATAGAAGAGGAGTTCTCCAGTATCGTCACAGATACTCTTCTTCAGAAGAAAGGTCTCATGACCAACTATATCAACCACCATACAGGAAGAATTCAGATCGAGTTCTCTATACCTTCAAGAGCTCTTATCGGGTATCGAGACCAGTTCTTAACAGATACCAAGGGAACTGGAATCATCAACTCCTACAGCCTCGGTTATGAACACTATAGAGGGGACTTCCCAACAAGGAAGACTGGCTCTCTTGTAGCTGACAGACAGGGTACTGCTGTTGCTTATGGTATATTCGGCCTTGAAGCACGAGGAAAGATGTTCGTAGTACCAGGAGATCCGGTATATGAAGGTATGATCGTCGGAGAACACAACAGGGAGAATGACCTTGATGTGAATCCTACCCGTGCGAAGCAGTTATCGAACATGCGAGCATCAGGTAAGGATAACAACATCATGTTGACTCCAATCACCCCGCTCACACCTGAAGCAGCTTTGACCATAATCAGAGATGACGAACTAGTAGAGATCACTCCTAAATCGATACGATTAAGAAAGAGATCACTACAGAAGCTCCAGCGAAAGATCGAACGAAACAACAGATAAATCTGATAACAATCCGACAGTCACCATGAAGATACTCATGATGACTGCCGGAGCATTCGATAGCTGTTGTTTCTTATCGAAATAACGATATCAATAGCACATTCCTTTATATACTTAGAGTCTATACCAGATATGATTCTCTTCATTGATACTTTGACGGTTGCACCTACGGCTACAAACCAGATGGAATCTGAGGTTATGGCGAATTAGTCGTCTCTTTCATGCTTGATATCATGGAAGGCTTATAGTGACTACTCTTTGAGGATAGATATCGATCTTGATGAGGTCAGTACTCTAGAACCTTTTTATGCTTTCACTTCTTACGTTTTACACAGGATACGAGTCTCTTAAGAAGGTTTGAGATTCGGACCTTGCTTTTCGAGACCCAGAACTCGATATTGTACAGATATTGAGTCTCTGACAGCCAATCACTCTTCCACCCTACCACATTACCACCCAGATGGTAGTTCGTGATCCCTCTAGCAAAGGAATCTTCTAAGAGACCTAAGAAGATCTGTTTACCAGGGCTGTAGGATTTATAGCTATTATCATAGCCGATGAGGAGACACCAACAGGAGTCTTCTGTCTGTAGCGAATAGAGGAATGCAACATCCTCATCTTTTATTTTGAGAAAATAGATACGAGAAGCATGCTTCCTGCGCCATACATCACCATAAGCTTTGAGTTTCTCCTCATACAGCCCAACATCCACGACCTCATTCTTACTCTCCCACTCAAACTGCCAGGTCTTCTTGCGCACGGCAAAGAATCTATTCAATACCCTCTGATACTCTTCATCAGGGAGTTCCCCCAATCTGCAGATCTCTATGGTTGGAGCTTCACCGAACTTATTCACGATCCGTTTTGTCTGCTTCTTGATATCTCTCTTCACATGTAATATCGAGGGGGTCGTATCAAGGTAATCTGAATCTGCAGGGATATTGAGAATTGGATAGACAACAGTCTTCTTCGTGACCCACTGGAGGGAGGCTCTATGTGTAGTAGCTTCAGACTCATGTTCAGAGATTCTCTTCCAGATGATGACATCTGCTCTAGTAAGTTTCCTTATCGACTTCTGAGTGTCAGCTCTAGAGAACACCTCCATGATGGCTTCTTGGGAGATCTCAGAGCTACGAACAAAGAACGGTGCATCCATGAAGTATTGGTCATCGAAAGCGGCAAGTGTGCAAGGTTTTAGAAATCTCTTATGATCCTTATACGTCCTGAACAAGGAATAGGCCTTGATAGCTGAAGGATTAGAGGCTGGAGCCAATGCGATAAGATAGAGGGGGAATCTCCCCTTGATATCATTCTTATACCAGGAGTAGAGCATTTCGAAATAGGACAGGGGGGAGACATTATTATGCTCGCTCTCTTCTAGACCCCTTATCATCTTTTGGGTATTCTCCCAATTACCCTCATCAGAAAGATCTATGATATTCAGGATAAGAGGAGATTCTCCAGAGGGGGGAAGGACCAGTGATTCACAATACCCTGATTCTGTATGCCCATTCTTCTCAAGAGTAGCATAGCGCTCTACCCTTTTAGAGCTTATTCCATTGCCCTTCACCCTCTGGAAAGTAAGGCCCAAGATAGAGAGAAAGGATATATCCTCAAGTGCGATACTTCCCAATCTTTTATGAGCTCTTCTACTCGCTATATTATCTGCGTCGATCGTAGCATACCATGTATCGATCCCCTGTTCTCTACACAATCTAGCGACTTCAGTCATCAGATAGGTGTATAACCTCTTCCCTCTGGCCTCAGGATTGATATACGAGTCAAAGAAATATCCTTCATGTGCTTGTAAGGTCATATGGTAGGAGTCAATATCTTCCATGAAGTTTTCACCGAACGAGGCCCATACATACCCCACGATCTCCAACTCTTCATTAAGTAACTTGAAACAGAAAGCACCGTCTTTTTCTCTTCTTTCAAAGAGACTGATACCTTTTTCAGGCTGTTTCATACTTCTACAGCTAGCCATCTCAGGATAATCAGAGTTCGACGCTCTCTGTACAATGAAGGGATCATAATCAGATATCTCTTGTGGTGATCCTTCTCCATTCATTAAGGAGAAGGTATAGAGAGAGAACTTAGAAAGAGTTAAAAGTCGTTTTGGGATATTGAATCTTCGCATCACCCGCTTTATCAAACGAACTACTTTTCTGATATCTGCTGGTTCTTTCGTTGTACAAACTGTTGATAGAAGGTCGACATCTGAATCCATTTTTTCACCTTAGCTTTAAAACTATTGCCATAGAGTCTCATAGAGTATGAGTTGATAGTCTCTTTTGTCCAGAGACTCTTATAGTCAAGATAATCACCACCCATCTCTATGCGGAGGTCCCCTCTTTCATAACTATCCTTGATCGATTCTGAAAGAAGTGTACTACCAGGTGACCATTTAAAATAGTCAGGATCATAGGCACCCGAAAACATATAGAGGATTTGATCCTGGATCAGATTGAAATCATAGGCTATGATCTTCTCATCAGCAAAAATAAGACAAATATCTATCATATTCTTACTTATATAGGCATTGAAGATCTTTTCATAAAAACTTTTCATCTTCTCAATATGATCAATTCCATGAACTTGAACATATTCAGTCTGGCAACTCTTATGGAAGACCTCGAATATTTGTGAACGCAGTAGTTCTTTCCCATACTCTTCAAAGTCATCTTGCCCCCTAAGGCGAATGAATCGATAATCAGGAAAAGCTTTTAGCATATTTCGGGGATATCGTCTTGTCCTCTTTCTATGACCCTGACTCATTCTAGCAAGATATTCATCCCATGAAGTATCAAGATTGATGACTGGTTGCTCATTAAAAACAACAACTTTGGCAGGAATCTGGATCTTATCAAGGACCTTCACTAGATTATCAAGATTGGTATCCATAGAATCCAGTTTATAGAAATCAAAAGAATCGACTTTTTGGGGAAATTTAAAAGTAAGTGTATTGATTGCCTCTTTCATAGTCTCAAGATCATAGGTCAACAATGGTGTTATTCGTTGTGAATTAAAATCTACTGTTCGTAATGAACGATATGTATCAAATCTACCTGTCTCATAAACAAGCCGCAATAATCCCAAGCCACAAAGCTTCCCGTTCTCATCAGTGAATCGCATTGGATATATCGGAGATGAATCATTATAGACAGAGACTCCCGCTTCCATCCATTCTAGACAGTTGAAGGGTGAATTATAAGATGTTTTTTGAAAGAGATCAGTCCATTGAGCTTTGAATGTATCATCAGGTGGCCAACTACAGATTTCCAGATTGAACATAAATATATATTTCCCTTAAATCATTTTTGGCTCATCTTTCTCAGCCTTTAAATAGATTCAGAATAAGATAATGAGTCATGAAAAGAACTTGATTCAGAATACATTTAGAATTTGAAATTGTCAACGTTATCCATTATTTAGCCACATCTAGTCGTAGAAACGCTCTTTGAATCTGTATATCTGGAATTATCCAACAAATGAATGCATGAGTTTCATCACAGGTACGAAAGACCTACTTACATCTTCCGGCCACATACTGATAAGATACATCTATGTATGACGTCATCATTATCGGAGCAGGAGCCGCAGGACTTTTCCTAGCAGCCAATCTACAGAACAAGAAGGTACTTCTCCTAGAGAAGATGAAGAACCCGGGAAAGAAGATCCTCATAACGGGAGGAGGGATGTGTAACATCACCAATACTCAGGATATTGAGTCTTTCCTTACCCACTTTGGTGATAAGAAAAAGGCCAATTTTCTAAAACCTGCTCTTATGAACCTCTCAAACAAGATGACCCAAGAGTGGTTTGTAGCAAGAGGACTCCCTCTTATCATCAGAGAAGATGGCAAGGTCTTTCCTAAGACCTTGAAGGCCCAGTCTGTGGTTGATACTTTGGTTTCCAGTGCGATAAAGAATAAGATCCAGATCTCTTATTCACAAGTCGTACATAATATAGAACATAATAATGCTATCTTTACCGTCTTTACTGAGAGTGGATCCTTCACTACTGAGAATCTCGTGGTCACTACTGGCGGTAAGAGTTATGAAGTCACAGGTTCTGATGGTTCAGGATATTCTTTAGCAAGGTCCCTAGGTCATGCTGTCGTTGAACCGACCCAGGCCCTCGTAGGAGTCATGATCAAAGATCACCATCTTTCAGGATTATCCGGGAATGCCATCAGAGATTCATTCGTCGAGATCTTTCGAAAAGGAGAGAGTAAACGATACCTACAGACAAAAGGGGATCTCCTATTCACCCATAAAGGAGTCTCGGGCCCTGTCATCCTCAGTAATTCACGATTCATCCATAATGGTGATCTACTCAAAGTCTCTCTGCTACCCACTACCAACAAAGAGAGTGCACGAGAAAACCTTCTGTCCATACTCACCTCAACACCAAAGAAACAGCTCGGAACGGTCCTCAAGAGGTCAGGCCTCTTTGGTAAATTGATCGATGCTCTCTGTGCTGAACTTGAGATCTCCCCTGAGATCACCTGTGGTAATATTCCGAAGAGACAGAGGAAAGCTTTGATCACGCTATTATTGGAATATCCTCTTGAAGTATCACGAAAAGGGTATTTCTCCTCTGCCATGATCACAGCAGGTGGTATCGACCTAAGCGAGGTCAATAGAAAGACTATGGAATCGAAAAAGGTCCCACAGCTCTATTTTGCAGGAGAGATCCTTGATATCGATGGAGATACCGGAGGATATAATCTGCAGGCAGCATTCTCTACCGCAAAACTCATTGCAGATACTCTTTCTTAGATTCTATAGATCAACCCTCACACCCATTATTGTTTAATAAATATCTACTAAACAATATTGACCTGTATTGATCACCTCAGGTATGATACATCTATGAAACCAACCATCAGAGATGTCGCAAGACAGGCAGGAGTATCCCCTTCTACCGTATCATTAGTACTCAATAACAGATCTGGTATCAGTAAAGAGACTCGAGAAGTCGTTCTTGAGGCAGTTGAGACTTTGGGTTATATCATCACGAAGCGATTACCTTCTGATACTCGAGAAGTCATCTGTTTCCTTAAGATCATCCGTCACGGCCATATCCTCAATAGAGATCATAATGAGTTCATCTCTGACTACATCGAGGGCATACAGCAGGAGGCCGGGGCATCTGAGATGTCCCTCGAAGTGCGAAACTATACTAAGACTGAAATACCTGACATCCTAGCAGATCTCGAGGATACCCCATATAAGGGGCTTATCGTTCTTGCAACAGAATTGACTCCAGCAGATATTGAATATTTCAATACGGTCCAACTCCCTGTAGTATTCATAGACACCTCTCATCCGATACTCCCCTTTGACTTTGTCGATATGGATAATGAAGGAGCAGTCTATTCCCTCGTAAAGACTTTTATCGAACAGGGACATACGAAGATCGGTTTGATAGCAGCTGCAAGGGAGACCAAGAATTTCAACCTAAGGAAGAGATACTTCTTAGATGCTATGCAGTATTTTGAGTTACCTGTGGATAACCGGTGGATAATCACAGCTGATTCTACCTTAGAACAGTCTTATGTGGATATCAGACCTCAGATCGAGAAGCTACAAGATCATCTACCTACGGCCCTCTTCTGTGTCTGTGATATCATCGCCTATGGGGCACTCAAAGCTCTAAGTGAGATAGGCTTGGTAGTTCCAGATGATATAGCGGTAATTGGATTCGATAATCTCATCTCAAGTCAGATAACCAACCCTCCTCTATCAAGCGTACAAGTCTCAAAGCGAAGTATTGGTGCGACAGCTTTTCAGCTGTTACAAAGAAGAATAGAAAAACAGGAAGAACTTCCCTATGAGAAGATCTTCATCGGGGGCTCACTTATCAAAAGAGAGAGCCTTGGATCAAGAATACAGGAGTAAATAACATGAAGATCTTAACCTATGGTTCCCTCAATATCGACCACGTCTATCCCGTCCCACATATCGTATTACCAGGCGAGACTATCCATGGGGGTGATCCTGTAGATCATGCAGGGGGGAAAGGCGCTAATCAATCTGTGGCGATCGCAAAGGCCGGAGCAGATATATGGATGGCCGGGAAAGTCGGAGAAGATGCCGATTGGGTCCTGAAGCTCCTCAATGCTGCTGGAGTTCATACCGAATTCATGCATACCTATGATGGACCTACAGGTCATACGATCATCCAAGTCACTCCTCAGGGCCAGAACTCGATCATATTATTCAATGGAGGAAACACCAAGAACACTAAAGAGGAGATCGTAGAAGTACTTTCTCACTTCAGTGAAGGAGATTTTCTTGTTCTTCAGAATGAGATCAATGATACCCCCTTCATCATCGAAGAGGCGCATAAGAGAGGGATGAAGATCTGTCTGAACCCCGCTCCATTCACTGATAATGTGAAAGAATGGCCTTTAGAGAAGCTGGAACTCCTGATCGTGAACGAGTTAGAGGGAGAGAGTCTTGCCGGGATCTCAGGAACCTATGATGAGATTCTCAACGAACTGACTCGGCTCTATCCCGATGTCCATATACTACTCACTCTAGGTAAAGAGGGTGCAAAATATGGTAAGAACCTCAAAAGACATTTCCAAGCGATAATCGACTCTCCTGTAGTCGATACAACAGCAGCCGGAGATACCTTTTTTGGGTATTTTCTTGCAGGGTTCATCGAGGGAAAGTCGATCGAGGACTCTATGTATCAGGCAACTCTGGCATCCTCTATCACGGTATCTAGACCAGGGGCTATGGATTCGATTCCAATCGCTGCTGAGATTGTATAATCCAACCACTGGTAGATCATACAATCTCATATATCAAGAGTCAGTCCTCCTCTGAATAGGAGAGACTGACTCTTAGATGATTCTTACTGACTCATCTCCGGTAGCGTTTCTGCCCTCTGATAATGGATGGTCTGAGTTGGGAAAGCAAACTCAATTCCTAATTCATTGAACGTTTTGTAAACTCTCGTATTCACATCCTGTTGGACATCCATGAATAGTCGATAATCATTCACCGGAACGAAATATACCGCTTCGAAATCAAGAGAAGAATCTCCAAATCCAAGAAAATGTGACCGATCACAAATCACCCCTTCCAATATTTCTGTGGTATCTATGATATGCTGAATGATTGAAGGGATCTCCTCTACATGTTCCTGAGAGGTAGAATAGGTCACCCCGACCTTCAAGCTCACCCGCCGATGCTGCATCTGATTATAGTTGTGTAGATTAGCACTTGAGAGGATCGTATTAGAGATGATGACTAACTCACCCTGAAGTGTACGCAGATGGGTAGTCTTGATGCCGATCTTCTCTACCCAACCATAGGTATCATTGACAGTTATGAGGTCCCCTATGGTAAAGGGTTTGTCAAAGAGGATGACAAAGTAGCCGAAGAGGTCACCCAAGATCCCCTGTGCAGCGATGGCAATAGCGATACCTGAGATACCAAGACCTGCAATAGCAGTAGTCACATCAAAACCGAGATTCCCCATGAGAAAGATCAACCCAAGAATCCAAATGATGAGCTTCACTATCGAGACTAGTGGTTTGAGACTCTTTGTCTGTTCCATATGTGACTCTTTCCGTGAGAATCGCAAGAAACTGATCTCTATCCCATTCACTGCCGCTCTCAATGCTATGACAAAAAGGATCGCATAGAAGATCTTCTTCACGAGGATCAAATCAGATGGTGGGAACTCTAAAGAAAAAAGGGCAAAGGCGAAGAAGGCCATGAATACCAGTGGAAAGATCACCTGTTTGAGAAGGCGCTTTCGGGTATGTATCCTCAACCCACTGATCCTTGCAAGATGCATCCCTGACCAACTCTTATACCGGTTAGTATTCTGATCTTTTGGTTTTCCTCGGTTTTTGAGCTGTTTCTCTTCCCAGATGAATAATCTATTGAAGATGATATGTAGGATCCGCAAGAGGAGGATTCCTGCAAGCAGGACAGCACATGCATAAAGGTAGTCACCAACGGTATTATTATAATAGACCCGATTCAATATATCTGTTGTCATAGAATTCGTATCTCCTTCTATAGTTTGTATTCATTGAAATAGACGCTGAAGATCAGAAATACTTCATAAGAACTGATAGTGAATCCATCTTTATGGAGGGCTTCTAATGCCTCTTGTTGAGTCAGATCGTTATTATTTTCCTTATATTCCATGATCATCTTGACTGCATCCTTATTGATTGGTCTGATCGATCCGAAGACTCCCATATTGTTGAACATCATAACCGCATTCCTGAGTCTTGCTACTTCCTGAGTAACATTTTCGATTTTGATATACATCGAATCAGAGGCGTCCTTCTGTTCTTTCCCTGCTGTCTCAAGACCACTTACCTCTCCTTCAGTAGTATCAAGCCGCTCGTTGACAGTCTCAAAGTAGGAGGTAAAGGAGTTATACTGAGCCTCAAGCTTATCTCTTTGTCTATCTAGCTCTTTCTGAAGATCTCCTAATTCATCTTCGATCTTTTCTACCTGAATTAAATCAACAAGAGGTAATTCCTCTTCCTGTGATGTTGGAGTGTTCGCTATGAGTGTAGAGATCTCCTCTCTATATGCTGCAAGCTCATCTGAGAAACTGGAATCGAGCTCTGCAAGCTCACTAGTTAAGGCGGTCTCAAGTGTTCCGAGGGCTGTCTCTAGATCAGCATATAACGTTACCATCAGTCGTGAAGCCTCCTCTTTCATGAAGGTATCTGCCGCTTGAAGTTCCTCTATCACCGTCTCAGCTGTTTCATATAATCTATCGAGATCAGCTGCATACTCAAGTCTAAGACGTCTTTCAAGATCTTCGATCTTATCTTGCAGATCTGAAGCGACAACCACTCCCTCAGTCCTGAGATCCTTCAATCTTAGTTCCTGTTCCTGCTGGTAAACCTCAAAGTCACCCCTGAGTCTCTCTTCGAGCCCATTCACATCCTCATTGAGCCGTTCGGCCAAGACTTCCATAGAATAGGTCCCATAGAAGGGCTCCTTTGAAGTCCATTTCTCTGCATGTAGTGTGAAAGGATTGATACGATAGTCACCAGTATAATCGGCAAAGTCCTCTCTGAAAGAGGTGATCGTAAAGGGTGATCCATGGTAGAGAGACAGAGCATGATAATCCCCATCCCCTGACTGATAGAGTATCTCTCTTGGTAGACGCAGGTGATAGGCCGCTCCCAATCTTGGATGCTTCTCTGTCGTCGAATCCACAAGAGGATACCCCATCTCATCTGCGCCGAAGAAGACACCCTCTACGAGTCGCTTCTCTCCCTCAAAAGCGAGATGAGCCCCCGGATCTAGGCAGGTATAGTGGCCTGTTCCAGTTCCATAATCGATGATCTGTTTTGTGATCATGACCGACTCGATTCCGTTCTTCTGTCTGATCCATAGATCAACGATCTCCTCTGACGTCTCGGTGATGATGATATCATTTGGGTTGAGGCTCAGATCCTGAAAGTCCCTAACCCTACCCGCAAAGAATATTGCAGTCACTATACTGATGAAAGCGATCAAGGTAAGGATGAGATCCTTGAGAGAGATCCTTTTGAACCAACGTCTCTCTCCCCCTGAGGAAAAGTCATTAGAGACTGTGACTTCTTCTGAACCGTGAACTCTTTCTTCACCTAAGAACTGAGTCTCAGATCTTAGGTCTTTCTCGCTCTTTTCCCTGATCACTTTATCAGTCTCTAGGAGAATCTCGGTAAGAACCGAAAACCGATCTTTAAGGATCATCTCCTCCTTAGTCATCGCTTTTTCAAATTGGACTACATCATCTTCAAAGGTCTCACTCTCAACACAGGCACTTACCGGTAGTGACTCACCCTGTAGGTTGAGTTCATCAATCAAGGGGTATCCAGGTTTCTCTTTGAGCTTGGTTGGTTTGAATCGCTTGAAGAGCAGTCTGGTCCTTGCGATCAGAATGGTAAGATCTACGATCCGGTGAAGAGCCATCTCTTCTGATTGTCTTGACCATTTCTCTCCAGTATGTCTCCAGATCTTAGCTGAGACTTCACTTGTCTCATCAGAATTCCATTGAGCAAGACCTATAGAGAGGCCTTTAGCCTCTGAATTACCCGCTTTATGTCCATCTGCCTGTTCATACTGCTCGAGACCGAGAATCGGTCGATGTTTCAGGTGTAAAGGAACATGAATCTCTTCTTTCTTTTTGATCTCTTCAGATCTGTCTTTCTCTTCACTCATTTGTATCACCTTATTCAGTATTGATTCTCGACTAGTGTAAACACTACAGAACCTGTGACCCCATATTCCCCGTTCGAATTACGATACAGGCCGATGTCACAGGATGTGGCAACCCCCTTATTCGGAGTATTCGGTCGCAAAGTCAAACCTGTTAACACTCCATAAGTAAAAGTGTTCCTCGTAGTACTCATAGGGAGCAATGAAGAACCTGAGGGTTGATCAATGATTATCGTATCCAACCGTTGGTTCGCCTCGATGCCAAAACGTATATACAGGCGGGGGATCAACGCTTCATATCTGAAGATCTTTGCTCCGATACTGAAGCCGGTACCAGAGGAGATGATATCGTTATCCTCATATTCATCACTGATCTCTGAAAGATAATGAAGTCCCATCTGCAACAATACAGAGACAGGCATGATCTGATCCTGTTTGAAAGCTGAGAAACCGAGAGAGATCGTTGCATCTGTCTCACGAGAGGGGGTATCAAGAAGATCCTCACCCCACTTGATATCGACGGATACCCCGATATCCATATAGCCATCAATCGAATAAGAGGGTTCGATAACCAGTTTTGGGCTTCCGTTCAAATAATGAAATGAACTGACTACTCCTGCCCCACTCTGTCTATTCTCAATATATTCACTCTGAAGAGCACATACTGAACTGATTGAGAAGAGGAGCATGAATAAGATCAGGGTATTTCTAATCAATTGCAATGACTCCCTCCTGTACGAACTGTATCAGTCTTACGATAGGTTTTACCTCAAAATCGTGTGAACTGCTCTCTCCAGGTTCTAATGTGAATTCAATAAGGTTCTCTACTAACTCATGAGTATCAGGTAACTGTTCTGTATAGACTCTCAATTGTACAGCCCCCGGAACAACTGAGGTGAAGGAGAAGGTCCCATCGTTCTTCGTAGCTTCCCGTCGTACCCCGAACTCTCCTGTGAGTTCTACTACTAACCCGGAGAATCCTCCATCCTTATAATATTCTGGAGCTATCATAAAGAAACCTGTCCCAGGTTTCTTCTCAAAACGAAGTACATTACCAGATATCGTCGCTTTCTCTACCATAGGAATATCTACTATGTGAGATCCTGACTTCTCTATAGTTAGCTCAAGGGGATATTTCCCAGCGACGATATAGTCCTTATGATCTGGTGCAGAGACACCTATGGTGACCTCGCCCGGTGGTAGAGCTTTAAAGGAGTAGCGGCCCTCATCATCAGTCAGGACTGACATATCACCAACAGTCACGAGAACCCTCTTAAGAGGGAGGTTAGTGTCTTTATGATAGATGACACCTTCTAGAGAGCCAACGTCCGTTCTTAGACTTACCGGAATATTGATCGTCAAGGGTAATGCATAGACTATGGAGACGGTTACGTCACTAATAGCACCAATTTCATGTTCTAGTGTATGAAGGAAATTGAAGGAGAGAGCCCCGAAGGCCTCTTTCTGTAAGGTCATACCAAAGCGTAGACTGCTAATAGAATCATCAGGTTCAAAGGGATAGTATGTTTGGGAGAAACCGGCGGTCACTCCGACAGCTATATCAGGATTCAGTACTGTTGCAAGCGACCAACTCAAGATAGAGTCTGTGATTCCAGGATCATTTGCTCCAGAGTCATAGATGACCGAGGAGGAAAAACGAGCTCTAGGATTGAGGGTATAGTCACAATTGATCCTTGAGACCATACTTGAATAAGTCATCCCTGTGATCGTGTTTCTCATACTCTTGATACTCACAGAGGGGGTCAATGAGATCTTGTTCTTACGATAGGAAAATCTAAGAGATGTCGTATCCCGCAAGGTCTGGAGAGATACCTGTTCTAACAAGTCCCATTGGCGATAGAACTCCTGGTTGAGCTGGATCGATAGATTAGATGCTGGCAACCAGTATACGCCAAATTTGATTGTTTGCGTTGTAAGAGAAGTAGATACACTCTGTATTAGTGAGATATTATTCATATTCCTATCGAAACTACCTGAGATTTTCAGGTTTGGGATCACCCTCATAGATCCTGTCAAGCTATAGGTATCGATACCTTGTTCACTCTCTGCATATGCAGCACTCTTAAAACTTCTACTCAAAGCATAATCATAGAGACGTTCAGAATCAGCGGCGGATATTTGATAAGAGAAAGCCGCTGAGTCCTCAATACTCATCAAAGCCGCTCCAGAGATCGTTGCAGTACCATAAGGTTTGAAATGAGTCATCATCCCGAGAAAGCCATCTTCAGGAGCATCGATCGGTGCACGAAACCCAAGAGAGATATTGTTTCCATCACTGAAGACATTCTCGATCCCAAATCCAAAGGAACTCTCATCATCATCACTAGAGGGATCCACAAGTATTCCTTCGATCCTCAGGTGATCATCTAACTGGTAGTGTGTACCGATACCAAGACCTGAGAGGCTACTCAAACTCAAGCCTACAATAGGGAACGATCTTTGGGTACCACTATAGAGAAAAAGTCCCTCATGTTCGTAGGAGAGAGAAACTGATGTATCGGTTAAATCCAAACTCAAGAAGGGGAAGGAGGGAGGTTTGATAGAGAAATCGATCACATGAGAGCCATCATCACGGATAGATCCACTTCCTGTGATCGATATACTATTAATATTATTTAGTTCATCTCCCATCTCTACCGATGATCTCATCTTTATCGATATGGGATACATATGATAGGCAGACTCTCCGGGTATACTTGGAATGATCTCCATAGAGGTACTTTCTGTTCTTGAAATATTCTGATCTAGGATCTGTGCAGAGACCTGTACCTCATGAAGGACCATCTCTTCTATCTCTTTAGATGTCTTGACCTCAATTGTGACAGCAACAAGTTCTTGAGGCTCAAGAAATAGAGATTCAACATTCTTATCAGGTGATATCCCATATCCAAATCCTTCCTCAAAGAGCAGGCTGAACTCAGCTCCAATATTACTCTCATTCTTAAGTAAGACATCAAAGGTATAGCTCTCCCCCGCTTCAACGTAGAGTCCTGATTTCATCAAGGATAGTTGGATTTTATACAGGTACTCAACAAATACTATCTGAGAGTCGCTTACGACAGTACCATCAGGTTGAGTAATCGAGCAAATAATCTCCTGTTCTCCACCTAGTGCAGTCTCAGGTACCTGATAACTGAAATAGACAGGCTGTCTCTCTCCGGCAGCTATCGTTACCGGAAAGGGGGGCATGATCGGGTTCCATCCAACTGGAAGAGTGAATTCTGGTCTAATCAACTGAGATTGATCTGTCATGTTATTAATAAAGAAAACAGCCATCTGGATAGACCTTGGCTGTATTCTTATTCCTTTCTGATCTTGTGAGGCTGTGACTTGTAGCTGCTCTTCTACCACAGGGAATGTGGTTTCAGCAAGGAGAATCATGGTACAAGATAACAGTACCAGAATAATGGTTAATCTCCTTAACTGATTGTGCATAAGTTATCTCTTTACTAGATTTCCAACCCATACAGAGCACCAAATATATCATTCTCCCCACCATCTGCAATGAACTGTATCTGGTAACTACCCTTCTCTAGTTCTGGGAGATCCACCGTGAGTTTTACAGATGAGCCAGGGTAACAGATCTTTCTTGTTCCGGGGAAGGTTCCAATATAACTACCGACTGAGGAATAGACGATTGCTGAAGAGAAAAGTTTGAAGTGTTTCTCTCCTGTATTCTCAATATCGACTGAGAAGCAGCATTCCCCATCACTAGCCTTATGCTTTGGATTCTGAAACTCAACAGTTGCGATTCCGGTATCTCCTATTTCGGTGACTACCTGTAAGGCGAACCTCAAGGCCGTATTCACCTTAGCGGTACCTTCATTTTCCTCATTCAAGGCAGTATCAGTGATCGCCTGGACCATGATAGTACTCCAATAGGAGCCAATTAACTCTTTCTCAGAAGGAACACGTACGATATAGGAGACCGTTCTCTCTTCTCCTGGATTCACACTGAAGTCATCGAGGGAAAACTGGATCCATGAGGAGTTGGACCTTTCAAGATAGCCGGCCTCAGGATAGACATCTTGCCCATTAGCATAGAAAAGATAGTCATTCTGACTCAGACGTACTCGCTCGACGCGATCTCCGACATTCATGACTGAAACTTCACCAGTATAGGTATCTCCTTTTTGAACAGTATTGACGGTGATAAAATCACTGGTAATATAAATCTGTCCGAAGATCATACTTCCGGTGAATAGACTTAGAATCATGGTTATCAAAACTACTTTTTCTACTGATCTAATCTCTCTAAACATCTCTAACCCCCACCTAGTCTCTCACTAGTTATAGACTCAATACATACAATAAACCCATGCTTGATTGGGTACTGGATATCGTCTCAATCGAAATCCCTGTTAACCGATATTGGACTGTGATATCTGATCTATCTCCAGTCCCACTTATCATGGTCATGCTCTCGGTAGATACGACTTGAAAATCATCACTATAGGAGGCCGTATGATCCCCAACTCCTTCGTCTGTGATGAGAACCTCCACAATAAAGGGGGTTGCATCACTTTGCAGCATTACCAGAATACTCCAGGGATCATCCTGTGTATCCGTATCAACAGCCAATCGTTCACAACTCGTACTACTTACAATACTAGATAAGAAGTCTGAACCGGCTCCTTGTGAGAGCATGTTCTCATCTAACTGGATATACCAGCCTCCTGCCTGTTCTGGAATCAATGTCAGATCAGCTGCTATAAGGGACCCCACTGTTAGAATCAGTAGAGAACTCATAACTAGTATCTTTCTTCTCAATCCCATCTTCCACCTACTTGTCAGGCCTCTGCTGCAATCGTATAGGTCACCCAGCAAACACAGGGGAAAGCCATATCATAGAACAACTGGGCCCCTTCAGACACGGTCGTGCCAGTCCAGGCATCATTTCCATCAATCCCACTTATGATCGTCTTCTCTACATCGATAAACAGCCTGTACATCGAAGGGGTTATTCCCCCATAATCGGTATAGATCTTTGTAGTCGCATCGTTACCGGTTCCATTCCTGTCTCCACTTTTCGTATCATTCACTATGGTACCAAGATTTCCAGACAATCTATCGCTCTCAGCTTCGTAATCTCCATTGCCATTCATATCTGAAAATGGGGACTTTGAGATATCGGTGATACCTACAAGAATACGACTCGAACCATCTTCGTCAGTCGTAGCCGTAATCTTATAGCTGCCATCGTTCCCATACGTCGAATACTGAAGCCTTGAACCATATCCTAACTTCGTCCCTTTACCGGCACCAACAGCGATTGCCATCGCCCCAGGTCTTGATGCAGAATAGATCCCTCCTGATAGGGAGAAATGAATCCCATCATATCCGGAAAGACCTATCGTCACTACTTTCCCAAAAGGTGCCAACTGTGCAGTACTTACCTGTTCTGTCACCGTCGTCCCTGCTGAAAGTACACTAATTACAAAAAAAACATGGAGGAGAAGGATCAGGACACTCTTACCTTTCATCATGAATCTTTTCTCATTCGGCCTGAAGCCTCTTCGAGGTGAAGCATCGGGCAGATCCCCCACAGGACCTGTCCGATGATCAGTTTTTCCTAAACTTCAGCAGCGATAGTGTAAGTTACTACACAACTGATGGTATCTGTCAGTTCATAATAGAGCTGAGGACCATCATCAGAAGTAGTACCTGTCCAGGTATCAGCACTTGCAATCGAGGTAATAAGAGTGTCAGCAGTCACAGAATTCAACAGGAACATTGCTGGATCACTCCCAAGGCCGTAGGATCTAGCTATTCCACTTTCACCATTATAGTCAGCAACATCTGTATCTGTATTGATAGTACCGATAGACCCTGATGTTCTTTCACCGGATACAGGGTCATCAGTTACCTCTGTCACACCAACGAAAATATTTCCATCACCACTCTCATCTGTAAGTGCAGAGATCTTGTAAGTACCACCACTACCGAATAAGGTATACTGGAGACGTGCACCAGGACCATATTTATTACCACCACCAGATCCTACAGCAACTGCTTTAGCACCAGGTTGAGCGGCAGCGTAATACCCACCAGAAAGAGCGAACTGAACGCCTTCATAGTTTGAAAGACCGATTGTCACTACGGCACCTTCTGCATCCTGTTGAGCAGTTCCGACTTGCTCCTGGACAGAAGTTGCAGCGAAGATCATCCCACAAGAAATTAACAGAACCAACATTGCCATAATACTCTTTTTCATAAAAGTACCCCTTGTTCGAAAATTTCATGACCTATAGCCATGTTCAATATAAGAACGACAGTCATTCGATCAGTCGTAGTTACCAAAATCAAAAATGCTACTGAGGAACGATGGTGAAGTAGATCTCGACAGTCTCCTGTTCAAGTAACTCATAAAACACCCAAGCTCCCTCAGCAGGTGAAGAACCGGTCCAAGTATCAGCAGCACTGATATTCACTATGATGTCGACCGACTCTTTCTCTTTCAACAGAAACATCGCTGGGGCATCTCCATCTGGAAACAAACCCTCATACTTCTGCTTTCTACTTTCTTGCTCCTCTCCGTTATAAAAGGAGCTATCCCGGTTAATATCTCCAAGATACCCTGATACATTATCTTCTACCTTCGGAGGTTCCGAGATCGAATAGATCCCGATCAACACCTTCGAATCCCCTCTAGCATTGGTGTGGGCTGTGATCTTATAGGTATCTGCTACAGCATCAGCACCATACAATGTATACTGCAACCGAGCACCATACCCAAAGGTCCTCCCTTCATGTGCATGCAGGATGAGGGTATTACCAATGGTATCCACCAGATTCACCTGCTCTATGTCTGACGAATTGACTGATCCTTTATAATCGGATAATCCAACAGTCACGATCGATCCTAGGGATTCATACTCAACGACCCCTATCATCTCACTGACACTTGTTGAATCCGCTGCATTGATAACTGTCCCCAGTACCAGCAACGTCATCCATCCCGTCATCTTCATCCATCTCTTAATTGTCATACTTTTATTAATTTGTTTCATCGACCATCGCATAGCATACGGTGATGTATGCAGTGACAGGTTCATCACTCAAGGTGTACTTGAGTAATGGTCCATCATTCTCGGAAGTGCCTGTGAAGCAAGTTCCGATTCCTTCAACGATTGTCTGTGGAGTAGCACTGATGCCAATCCTCTTTCGATTCGCAGAGCCAGAATCTCCAGTCCCGAATGATTCATCATCATTGGCGATCTCTACGAATAACAGACCAGAAGGGATATTGTCATTTGTATAAACAACAATCCTCTTATTCTGTAGGTCTGAGACCACAGAATACTGTAAACGACTACCTATCTTGGAATCCGAAGTAATGATCGGGGTATAGGGTTCGCCTGGAACAACCATTGGGGCGATCTCATGCACCATCAATAATACCGGATTCTCACCAAGTCCCAATTCACTCAATCCATCTGGATTGGAGAATACAACAGAGATGGAGCTCGAAGCAGTTAATTGCTGGGCAAACAGCTGATCCACACTGAAACACAACATGATCATGATGATCAACAGAATCAGTTTCAATCCATACAACAAATGTAAATTCTGCATACTCCATCTTTCCTCTGAATTTCTTGCTGCCTCATATGCTCTTCATCTGAATACAAGTCTATCAGAGATAATTCTACCCATGTTGTAAGAGGAATGGTAAAAACTGTAGGTATTGATTACCTCTTTGTAGTCCACTTCTTCTTTTTTTCCTACAAACTTCCAAAATGAGAGATTGTAAAATATAGAGGTACCAACGTTGGTAATCCATAGGGCTCTTACTGGTCATTTCCCTGAAAAGAGGCTTTAGCGAGTAATTGGGTACCTCTATTCACTACCAATCAAATAGGAGGATCTCTTCAGTTAACAGCATGTAGCCAACCTTCCCCACTAATAGACAGGTAGTAAAATCAGATTACTGTATTTATGGCATCTGATAAGAACTATATAGACTTTTTACCTATTGAAATGTATCATACTATCAAGTTTCCTAATAAAAAGTAGTAAGAATTATAAAGAGAATAAGAAGATAAAGTTGAGAATGAGAGAAAGTATTAGTTTATCTACACAAACAGGCATAGTGGTAGCTCTATCGGGCAAGCCTCAATTTCATGATCAAAATTCATTATCACTCTATATAAAAAACTATAATCAGGAGTTCTGATATGATTTCGATCGCTATCATAGATGATCATGAGATCGTCCGTATCGGGCTAAAAGCGCTTCTTTCCCAAGAAGATGATATTGAGGTCCTACAGGAATATGAGAATGCTAGTATGGTAAAGGATCACCTAGAAGAGATCGAAGAACACATCGATCTCATCCTACTAGACCTCGAACTACCTGATGTAAAGGATCTTGAACTACTCGAGCTACTCAACTCTCACCTCAGTAGACCAAAGATCATCATCCTCACCTCTCACAGTGAGGAGGAGTATGCAGTAAAGGCTATTCGAAAAGGTGCCCGAGGCTTTCTGACAAAGTCTTTTGATATCGAGATCATGAAACAGGCGATCATCTCTGTGATGAATGGAGGTCTCTTTCTTACTCCGAATGCTACGAACCTCCTGCACTTCGGGAAAAAGAAGATCGAGAAGAACATCACAACCATCAATTCGATCATAGAACCCCTCTCAGAACGCGAACGATTAGTCTTCCATTATATCTGTGAAGGACTTACCCTAAAAGAGATATCATTCGAGATGGGCTGTTCAAGAAAATCCATTAGTACCTATAAGAGTCGACTCATGGAGAAGTTAGATGCAAGATCAATAGTCGATATCATCGTCATCGGTGTGAATAATGGTTTCATCACTCAAGTCCAAGAGGCCTGATCTCACTTCTTGAAAGCTCAAAGGAATACCTATGAAAAAAGATAATATGAGCCTTGAGAACCCTGTAGATTTCACTGAAGGACTAAAACGTTTCGGTAATCAACCTGAGATCTATACTAAGACCCTCAAGATCTATTTCAGAGAATACTCCGATATAGCCAAGATCGTAACGAAGGTATTGATCGAGAAGAATAACAAGGATGCTGCAAAAGTCATCCATGGAATCAAAGGTTCAGCAGGTATCTTAGGGCTTGTAGACCTCTATGAGGCACTACAGACACTTGAGGACTATCTAAAAGGTGATCTCATCGAATCTGAGGTACTAGCAGACCTCACCAAAGACCTTAGCCAGAAGACGGAAATCTCCAAGAGACTCACCCTCACCTATATACACGGAGAGAGGGTCGAAGAACTAGCTGAAGTTGAGGCACCACTTGCTTCGACTACTGTTAAGAGTCTACTGAAAGAACTGTATGGAGCTATTAAGATCCATAGTCCTAGAGTCTCTGCGGAGGTCATCTCAGAACTCATCGCAAAGGGACTTCCTGAAACTGCTGTCAGGCACCTTGATCACCTCAAAGGTCTATTGAAAGATTTTCTCTTTCATCTTGCGTTAGATGAACTTCAACCACTACTCGATATGTATGAAGTGAAAGCATCGAGTCCAATAGATCATCGTCTATCGGGAAAGCCGTTCATACTGACTATCGATGATCAGACCATAATGCTCCAACTCATGGTGACTATTCTATCTCAGGAATATGAGGTCCTTACCGCTACGAACGGTAGTAGTGCATTACAGGTGCTCTCCCTGATACATCCTCGACTCATCCTCGCTGACCGAGGGCTCCCTGATATCTCAGGTATTCAATTGTGTCATATTATTCGAGAGACTAGCCAAGTACCGATCGTGATCGTCTCAGGCACTCTGAACTCAGAGGACGACCAGGATAAGAGCGATTCGCTCTATAGTGGGTATCTGCTCAAACCCTTTAAGGTCGAAGACCTGCTACAGACAGTCAAAGCATATCTCAATTGATGCAAAGTGAGAGAGTAGAGGTTTAGATTGATTTCTAGCGGTTCTTCTTTTAGGAACTAAGATCTTTATTGATGACCTGTTCTACAGCTTCGAGATGTTCTTTCATCATCTGTGCTGCCTTCTCTGAGTCTCTTAGCGACAAAGCCTCACATATACTCTTATGCTGTGCATAGACTATATGCATCATTCCTGGTGCTTCAGAAGCCTTCTTCTGGTGTATACTCAAAGAGTTCCTGATGGTATTGATGAAATTGAGGAATACTGAATTGTGAGTAGCCTTGGCAATTGACTGGTGAAATTGCTTATCATAATCATCTAATAGGATATGAAGCTGTTCTTCTTCAAGATTCTGATCTAGGAGATCATGTCGCTTCTTCGAGATCTTCTTGATCTTTTCGATCTCTTCATCAGTAGCATTGATCGCAGCAAGCCTTGCTGCCTCTACCTCCATGATCTTCCTGAGTTCGATCACTTCACTGACCATCTGATCTTCAAGTTGTACGTAGATCCCCAAAGCTTTCTTGAGGATCACCGTATAATCTGTACTTACGAAGGTTCCCTCACCCTGACGGGAGGAGAGAATACCGATCTGACAAAGAGAGCTGATAGCTTCACGAAGAGGGACTCGACTCACACCGAGGTCACTAGCCAAGGATCTTTCATCTTTGAGTCGCTCACCAGGTTTTAGTGCTCCAGAGCTGATCTGCTCCAGAAGATAATCGAACACCTGTCCACCAATAGTCTTTCTCTCTATCATAATAGTTACAAACCTTTATCTACTTGGGATCTTTATCTAATATACCATGTTTTTGAAAACATTCCAGTGAGTATTCAAAGGATTCCTGTGTAGCCCCTATCGCTTTCAAGAATCGGTATTCAGCTGCAATGATCCCCCCTTTCGGTGTTCCCCATTTGGTAATGAGGTCAATGACCTCTTTTTCGATCTTCGCCTTATCACCTGTTGGTAGGGTCTCCTGAATATCGACTGCAACATCGAATGCGATCTTACCAGCATATCTCTCTCCGATCTCATCGATCCCAAGGGTATTCGGCTGATGGATGTTCACGATATCAACACCGAGTTCAACGAAATCATCCAGGATGTCATTGATCTTACCACAACTGTGGAAGTCCACATACATACCGTAGGCATGAATCTGATCGATCAACACCTTGTATCTTGGTTTGAAGATCTCTCTCCAGAGAACAGGTGAGATCATCAGATTATTCTGCGTACCCCAGTCATCGGAGATCTCTATCGCATGGATTCTTCCCCTACCGAGTTCATAAGCCTGTTGAGCCAATTTCATCTGGTAATCAAGAAGGCTGTCAAGCATCTCTTCAAGATGTTCCCTCTCGGTATAGAGATCCATGAGGGTGTTCTCGAAGCCCCGTATGTGGTGCATCCTTTCGAACATACAGTATTGAGAGTTGAGCTGGACCCATTTCTGTTCCTTCTGTGCAATCGCAAGAGCCTCTTCAAGACCATCGAATCTTCCCTCTGCTAGAGGATCTGGCATCTGATAGTTCGCATAGGACTCTTCCCAATCCTTGATGGGACATTCAACCGGTTGACCGAGCCCAAGAGCACCGTCTCCCATATTCTCCCAGATCGTACCCCATTCATCCCGCTCACCATGAGCCATGACGACCTTCTTTCTCATATCAGGGGTTCCCGACTCTTCTCGAATCGCTATTGGTTTCTGCAAGAAGAGTCTCATGATATCTCCTGCTCCAAGAGTCGGGTATTTCAGTGCTATTCGTGTTGGCCCGGTAAAATCTACTGTTGCCTTCACTATTTCATAACTTGTCATGATCAATCCTTCATATGCAGATGTACAGAGGAGGTCCTGAAAGCTCTTGGAAGAGCGAGGATCCTCGGGTTATCGCCGACATACTTC
>CAKZLE010000026.1 GCA_937125225.1 uncultured Spirochaetia bacterium | reverse complement strand
TAAGGTAGCGAAATTCCTTGTCGGGTAAGTTCCGACCTGCACGAATGGCGTAACGACTTCCCCACTGTCTCCAACATCGACTCAGCGAAATTGAATTCTCCGTGAAGATGCGGAGTACCCGCGGTCAGACGGAAAGACCCCGTGCACCTTTACTACAGCTTTGCAGTGGTATCAGGATGTGAATGTGCAGAATAGGTGGGAGGCTTTGAAGCCCCGGCGCCAGCCGAGGTGGAGCCACCTTTGAGATACCACCCTTTTGCTTCCTGATATCTAACCGAGGTCCGTTATCCGGATCCGGGACCCTGCATGGCGGGTAGTTTGACTGGGGCGGTCGCCTCCTAAAGAGTAACGGAGGCGCGCGATGGTAGGCTCAAGCTGGTCGGACATCAGCTTAAGAGTGCAATGGCAAAAGCCTGCCTGACTGCGAGACTGACAAGTCGAGCAGAGACGAAAGTCGGTCATAGTGATCCGGTGGTCCCGCGTGGAAGGGCCATCGCTCAACGGATAAAAGGTACGCCGGGGATAACAGGCTGATGATGCCCAAGAGTCCATATCGACGGCATTGTTTGGCACCTCGATGTCGGCTCATCGCATCCTGGGGCTGGAGCAGGTCCCAAGGGTTTGGCTGTTCGCCAATTAAAGCGGTACGCGAGCTGGGTTCAGAACGTCGTGAGACAGTTCGGTCCCTATCTGCCACAAGCGTTGGATGTTTGAAAGGATCTGCCTTTAGTACGAGAGGACCGAGGTGGACGAACCTCTAGTGTACCAGTTATCACGCCAGTGGTATCTGCTGGGTAGCTACGTTCGGAAGGGATAACCGCTGAAAGCATCTAAGTGGGAAGCCCTCCTTAAGATGAGACATCCCGTCAGTTTTAAACTGACTGAAGGTACCAGAGAGAATATCTGGTTGATAGGCTGAAAGTGTACGCATGGTAACATGTTTAGCTGATCAGTACTAATTAACCGTGAGGCTTGACCATATTATTATATAATTCTTCTATAATTCATAACTATAGTTCTGTTACAGCAGTTCGCATCGAGAGATGGGACTGTTGAGATAGAAAAAATAGTTAAGTCTGGTGATCACAGCAGAGGGGTCCCACCCGTTCCCATCCCGAACACGGAAGTTAAGCCCTCTCACGCCGATGGTACTACGATTTAGTCGTGGGAGAGTAGGTAATTGCCAGGCTTTTTTTTGTCTTTTTTTTATCCTATGTATCGCTGCCTTTCGGCACTATCTGTTGACCACCCCTACCGGGTGGTCTTCTTGCGTCTAGGGAGGGATTTGAATCTTTTATTGAATAATTCAGATATCTATCATAAAATGATTTTTAATTGCACTAGAAAATATTGATTAAAAAATATCATAAAGGATCTGTTGTGTTTGAGTTCAATACTATCTATATCATGCATTTTTTGAATCAACTTATCGTTGCCATTGTGATGATGATTCTCTTTGTAAATAGAAATACTCGTGTAAGAGGAATGGTTTACTGGGTTGCGAATGTTTTTTTGAATAGTTTAAGCCAATTCATGAATATTCAAAGCATGAGAATGGATTCTTTGAGTCTTCTGGTCTTATCCTATATTTTGATTTCTGCAGGTTCTATTCTTTTTTATATGGGATTTAGAGTCTTTTTAGAGAAAAAGAAAAAATGGAACATTATAGTATCCTATTCATTGATTCTCTTTTCTTTTATGATTTTTTCTAACTGGTTGGGAATTAGATTATTGAGGTATCTGTTCAATTTTCATTGTCTCGTCATTGGAATCTTATATCTTAGAATTTTCTGGGAAGGGATCAATCATTCTCCTTGGATCAGTCAAATATTTAAAATTCTTTTCTTTGAATATTGTATTATGTATATTATTTATATTACTAATTCCATTATATTGTCCCTAAATATACAGCACTTATTTGTGGATGGATTATGGGCTTTTGCGATTTTACTCCTCACAGTAGTAAATTATACAATTATCTTACTTATCAACAATGATCTTCTTCACTCACATATATCTCAAAGGCTCAAGAATGAGGAAAAATTAAAAGAGTATAAGTATCTTTCAGAGATTGATGGTTTAACTGGTATTTACAATCGAAGAACAATAGAAGGTCTATTGAATAAGGAGATTGTAAAAGCTGAATTATCGAGTAATTATTTTACTGTCTTTCTTTTTGATATAAATTCTTTCAAACTCATCAATGATACTTATGGTCATAATACTGGCGATTCAGTTCTAATGTATTTTTCTCAACTTATGCAAGAAAAGTTAAGAAGAGTAGACAGTATAGGAAGATGGGGAGGGGATGAGTTTCTTGTGATCAGTAAAACTATTGATTGCCAAGTTGCAAAGCAAATTCTTGACAGGATCTTGCAAATGGTTATAGAAATGGATCAAAAACAGTTCACTAATCATATGGATATAAGATTCACTGTTTCAGGCGGTTTTGGAGTCTATAAAAGTGGCGATAGTTCAAGTAGTCTGATTAATAGAGCGGATGAGATGCTTTATAAGAATAAAAATCAAAAAGTTGTTGTCTCAGAACTCTTATAGTTAAAACCAAGGCTATTTTTCTTTTAGTTGTGATAGCTATTCAACTTTAAAACGTAGAACTGTCTTCAAATTCTCTGGTTGGGTCTTTCTCGTATCATTCAAATAGATTTCTCTATGTATTTTGCTGATTCTTTGATAGTTATTCTCTTTGCAGAATTCTTCCATTAATTGAAAAGTTCCAGGTTCATTTTCATAATATCCATTATGTAGCATCTGAACACATTTTCCCTCAGTGCAAGATGTGAAATGGATTCTTTCTAGAAATTGGTTTGGTTTCTTTTGTTTTGTTTGCTCAAGTTTTCTTAATGCATAACCCTCATCAATAAAATCTGGTTGCCTGATCATGATCTCATACACTAGGTCATCTTTATCTATAGTACCAGTGAAATTTTCTTTAGCTTCATCTGCTATATCCCAGACACCTTCTAATGGATAGACCGTATAATCATAATATCCTTTCGGTATATCGTCAGTCTTATAACACATTTTTATAGCATAGGATACAGCATATAATGCTCCGATTTTAACCGAGAATTCAGTGGAATTAGGATTACCTCTACCCTGAATCGTTAAAAAGACCATCTTAGGAATATCAATGAATACAGGATTATCTTTAGGTAGATATAGACCCTTTTCATGTTTTCGCCATTCATGTTTCATATATGACTCCTATCGTCGGTTTTTGCTGTTACAGTCTTAACAGGTGAAGATGAGAAGTACCTCAAGTTATCAATGATTCTCTCATTGCTTTTGGTAACTTAGAGACTACTAACTCATAAGAGTCTAGAATCCATCTCAGTATTATCTTATCCTCGATCGAACCATCAGTCGTGACACTATTCCAATGTTTTTTGCTCATATGATAGCCTGGAGTAACACCTTCGAACATCTCTCTGAATGCAATGGCATCATTTGGATCACATTTTAAGTTTATATAGGTAAAAGTCTCGATATTTACAAGTACGAACATCTTCCCTTTGACTTTGAAGGTGAGAGTGACATCATCAAATGGGAATTCTTCTGTGACACCGGATAAATTCAAACAAAAATCTTTTAAACCTTTTAAGGTCATATGAAGACTCCTAAATCAATAATATTTCATTGTTGCTGAGTATAAGATAACGTACAATAGAGAGGTAAGGCAAGTGATGGATTGTATGTGATTTCTTGCTTTACTCATAAAGTAATCCCAGAGTAGAGGGTAGACGAATCATGGCTTATGGGTTTGATTTATCAAATATATCTTTGGAACGGTTTAAGAGGGTGATTCAAGAGGGATATCTGATACCGAGTATGCGTATGCTACGGGATGGGATAGATGATAACTTTAGGTTACTTGAAGTTCAGGGGATAAACAGGATTTCAGAACTTGAAAATCTTATTTCAAATCAGAAGAAGACAGTAATCTTTTCTGAAGCTACAGGCATTGACTTTACCTATATGACTTTGTTAAGACGGCTGGCTTCCAGTTATAGAGTTAAACCGAGAAAACTGCATGAGTTTCCCGATATTGATGTTCAGGTGCTCAGATCCATGAATGAAGATGGACTGAAGACCTCGAAAGCTCTGTTTGAGTATATAGAGAGGGAAGATTCCGCTGATGTACAGAAAAGTCTTAACCTATCAGAAGCTGAACTACAGCTCATTGTTGCATTGATGGAAGTGACGCAGCTTCGTTATGTGAGTCCACTTTTTGCTACGGCTATGGTCAGAAGCGGTTATGACAGCATCGTGAAGATTACAGGAGCACAGGGTTCCCTGTTCCTGGATGATATGAAAAGGATCAATAAGGAATAGCATATCTACAAAGGGAATATAGGTGATACGGATATACAGTTTCTTATAGATGATGCAAGATTCTTTCTTGAGATTCAGAGAGATTAGTCAAGGTTCTTAGTGATTACCAGCACTGTCTTGACAGAATTTCTGAGAGTTAGATCTGTTGAGTACCATATCCGTATCTTCCTAAGATCAGGAAAAGAGTAGGTTATTATCAAAGGAGAGTTTGACTATGAATCTTGAATATAGATTAATGAGACCAGAGGAGGCTCCTGCAGTTCAGACGCTGATAAGATCCTGTTTTTCCTATTTCTATTATGCTATGGTAGAGAAGCCTAAGGAGGCGGTGATCGCACTCGATGGTGATCGTATAGTCGGAGGTAGTGTATTCAAGACTATCAAGCTCAAAGATAAGGGAATCGGTTATCTTGAATGGGGCTTCACCGACAGTGAATACCGTGGAAAAGGTATCGGGAGAACTTGTTATAAGCAGGCTCTCGATCTTATGAGCAATGCAGGCTGTTCTGATCTTACGAGTATGGTCCTTGATGATAACTCTGCATCTTGGAGACAGTTCTCTCATGAGGGATTCAAGCGCATCACCTTGATGCAGGCAATCAGTCGATATGGACTAGGTGGTACCTTCAAGCTCTGGTTCTCCACGTTTTCAGTCTTTGCCATGGGTTCCTCGTTATGGTTCTCCTCTGAGAAGGATCCTATCGTCGAGAGAAGAGATACGACCCTCACGTCGTATCTTATGATCCTGTTGTGCAACCTTCTCATTATCTTAGGGAAGGGGCTTCTGCTTGGGAGGTCGTTTCAGGCAAATGCGATGACATTCCTGGCCTTTGTGTGTTTTTTATCCATCATGGTATCCCTGAAATTCCTGATCATCTCACCGAAGATGAGACCCGTTCTGCGTATGTGGAGGACCGGACAGTTCATACCGATCATCGTCATGCTGCTGGGTGGGGTCTTCCCCTTCTATGGTGATGTCTATCCTGATAAGGGGAATGACTGGGATGTGCGGGAATACAGAAAGATCTTTGGAATCTCCTCAGCAGTCTGCTGGGTGATTACCGCTCTGTTTTCAGTCGCTTCGACTATCCTCCCGGAAAGCAGGTTCTTCTATGCTTTGAGCAACTATGCCGTGATGTTCCTCTTCCTGAATATACTGACGATCATCTTTGAGAGTTTTGATGGGGCACGAGTTCTCAGGTGGAATAAGACGATTTATTACGTACTCACAGTAATTTCTATTATTATAGTGATTTGGCTTATGTTCTGAGCTCAATGACTTGACACCATCACTCCAATCTGTTACAACCTTATGAGTCTGGTGATCATAGCAGAGGGGTCCCACCCGTTCCCATCCCGAACACGGAAGTTAAGCCCTCTTACGCCGATGGTACTACGATTTAGTCGTGGGAGAGTAGGTAATTGCCAGACGTTTTTTTTTGTCAATTCGAGTGTGCCTAACTCTATAGTTAATAATCTATTTCATAAATTAAGCGGACTATTCGGTTTCAGGTATATCGTAATTGAATACGTTATAATACAAGGAATATAGATGAAATTTGCTGATTTAGGACTTACAGAAAAGACGCTCAAAGCTCTTGAGAAAAGAGGATTTGAGGAACCAACAGAAATACAGGCACGTTGTATCCCGATGCTGCTCGAAGGAACAAAGGATGTTCTTGGGCAGGCACAGACAGGAACAGGAAAGACAGCAGCCTTCGGACTTCCCATTCTTGAGAAGATCGATCTAAGTATACGACAGGTTCAGGCACTCATACTTACCCCTACAAGAGAACTTGCTATTCAGGTAGCGGAAGAGATCAATTCATTCACAGGGACTCAACCTATACAGATAGCTGCTATCTATGGTGGTCAGTCAATTGGAATGCAGATAGGGCAGCTTAGAAGAGGCTGTCATATTGTAGTAGGTACACCAGGGCGTGTGATAGACCATATTCAGAGAAAGACCCTTAAACTTGATCATGTCAAGAAACTCGTACTTGATGAGGCCGATGAAATGCTCAATATGGGATTCATCGATGAAGTCGAGACTATCCTTCAGGAGATTCCAGAAGGAAGAAATACTCTGCTATTCTCAGCTACGATGCCAAGAATGATATTACGATTGGCTAAGAAATATATGGGCGACTATGAACAGATCGTGGTAAAACATAATGATCTTACCAGTGATCTGACAGAACAGATATATCTTGAAGTCCGAGAATATGACAAGGTAGAAGCCTTAAGAAGAGTAATCGATCTTGCAGAGAATTTTTATGGACTGGTATTCTGCCGAACTAAAGCTGGTTGTGATGATGTTGCGAAACATCTTTCAAACAGTGGTTATCCTGCAGAGGCCTTTCATGGTGATATGTCCCAGGCTCAAAGAGAGAAATTTCTTGCACGATTCAGAGATAAACAGGTCACAACCCTAGTTGCAACTGATGTAGCTGCTCGAGGTATCGATGTACAGAACCTCACACATGTAATCAACTATTCACTACCTCAGAATGCTGAGAGTTATGTCCATAGAGTTGGTAGAACCGGTAGAGCCGGGAATATGGGAACTGCTATTACCTTCGTTACTCCTGAGGAGTATCGAAAACTACAGCATATCAAAAGAGATACCGGATCAGATATCACCAAGAAAGATCTACCAACTATCAAAGAGATGATCGCAGTCAAGAAAGAAAGAATCCTTGAAGAGATCAAACAAGCAGTTGAAGAGAGTAAGATCGATGAATTCTCAACCATGGCACTCAGACTTATCGACCAGTACGGAGCTGAAGAGTTGGTATCAAGTCTCTTAAGAGCAAATTATAGTGAAGAGCTAGATGCAAGTAACTATAAGGAAATTGGCCAATACCGAGGTCGACGAAATGATCGTGGTGACAGAGGCCGAGATCGTGGTGACCGAGGTCGAGAAAGAGGTAGGGGTAGAGATCGAGGCGATTACCGAGAACGTGATCGAGATCGTGGTGACTACCGTGATCAGAGAGGACCTAACCTTCAGGACTCAACTAGATTATTCATAGCTAAGGGAAAGAAAGACAATATGTCTAAAAGAGAACTTGTGGAATATATCACAAAAGTATCGAATGTTCCTGGAAAGTTCATCAATGATGTACAGGTTATGCAGGACTTCTCCTTCGCTTCTTGTTCAATGAAAGATGCTGAGAAGATCATTCAATCATTCAAACGAGCAAAACCTGGAAAACGAGCGATCGTAACAAAGGCGAAGAACTCGAAATAGTAGAATCAATACGGACGATTGTGTTCATTGAGAAAGGTCCTAGGAGTCTTGCCAGTCATTTTGAGAAAAACTCGATAGAACTGTGCATAACTCCCAAAACCTGAATCAAGGGCACAATCCAATATATTCCTACTAGTTTGATAGTTTTCAAAAAACTGCTCTAGACGGACACGATTCCTGAATTCAGGAATCGTCAATCCCATCTGATCATGAAACAGTCCGCTAATATAACCACGAGAGGTATGGATCTTCTCACAGATTTTCACTACCTGTATCGTCGGATCCTCTTGTATCAGATCTAACACCCTACGAACTAGACTATGACAGTCATTTCCGACGATCTCTTCAGCTGCTGTGAAACTCTTCCAAACAGAAAACAATAACCAAAATAAACCTGCCTCCTGAAACTCTAGAAGATGCTCCGCATCTATTAGACTATTGGCGATCTTTACACTTTCTTTAACCTGTTGCATGTGAAGTACTCTGCAAAATACCCGATCCGGATGAATTTCCTTTAGTTTTGAAACCCAGGATGATTGAGCTTTTTCTTTGATGCTCCCCTGTTTATATACAACGATTAGCAATGATAGGTCTGGTGCTGCATCTACTATCATGTGGGCCTGTTGTTCAAATATCCATAAACAGCTACCGGCATTGAGATGGTAGTGTTTTTCATCAATCAAATAGGTCACACTTCCTTGTACGACTATATTCAACTCAAGAGCTTCATGAGTATGCATACGAGAGGTGAGAGAGTGGTAATCTGCGAAGAATAGATATCCACATCGATCTTCCAGAAAGGGTAGTTTTTCCTTCAACATATGACAAAATGATAACATATAAAAGAAAATATGCAATGAATTGTCATGAGAACCATCATAGAATATACAAAACGATATACAGAGGTTGCTTATATGAATAATTTGCTTGAATCACTGATCGATGATTTTAGAAAAATGTATGATGCCAAATTCTGGGAGTTAAAAGAGTCCACCTATGAATCCTGGTGGGAAGGAACGCTTGGTCGTCCTCTGATTCATATTGCAAGGCATCCTCATGATCTTGAATACAAGCCTGGCGTTCAAAAATACCAGAGATTCTGGCCCTATTATCGAGAGGGGCTCAGTATCGATTCTATGTTAATAGCCATGATCAATGATATGAACCATATGAGATGTTATGGTGATGGGTTTCCACATAGATTCCCACAATTCGGGGCAGGGGTACTTGCCCAGATGCTCGGTGCGGAATCGAAGAATATCAGTGGTACTGTATGGTTCGAACCACCTGATGAAATATCTCTAGGTTCAAGAGATCTAAATCTGATAAGGTCCGAAGGATCATCATATGCTCTGATATATGAGATCTATGAAAGAATGGCTGAGGTTTTTCCTTCAGGGTTAGTACAGATTGGAATGACTGATATCGGGGGATCTGCAGATATTCTGAATTCCTTCTCTCCTGCAGGTGTCCTTCTTATGGATCTCTATGATAAGCCTGAGATGGTAAAAGACCAGTTAAAAAGGGTCCACTCAGCATGGAGGGAAGTCTTCTTCTCTTATGCTAAGATTCTTAACAGATTTTCACCTGGTTACACCTGTTGGACACCAATGCTATCGAAGAAGAGCTATTATATGCTTCAGTGTGACCTAGCATACATGATAGGACCCGTTATGTTCGAGGAATTCATCCTAGAAGAACTAAAAGAAAGTAGTGAGCTTCTCGAGAGGCCATTCTACCATCTTGATGGCAAAGGGCAACTTGCACATCTTGATATGATTCTATCTATAGAGAGGTTAAAGGGGATTCAGTGGATTCCCGGTGAGGGATCTCCTCCCTTGTCGGAATGGCCAGAAGTCTTTCGAAAGATCTCTGATGCAGGAAAGAAGATCCAACTTTTCTGGAATCCTGATGATGACCCATTTCTCCTAGATAAGATAGCGGACCAGATTGGACGAGCTGATAATATCTGTGTGGTTTGGGCAGATACCTATCGGAACCAGAGCTCTGTGGATGAACTATTGGGACGATTCCTGTAATTCATATCTTTTTATGATAATATAATGATAGACAGTGTGTCTCTTCATGCTATACTAGTGATTCAAGGTATTAGAATAATATGATTAAACTCTTTAAACCTACAATTAAACGAAAAGATATGGACTCGGTATTAGGTGCTCTAGTAGATGAAGAGCTAGGCCCTGGATCTCGTAACGAAGAACTATCTAAAACATTATCGAATGAGTTCTCAGCCTCAGAGACCATCATTGTTAGGACCTATCCTAGAGCTATTACCATTGCTATCAAAGCTCTACAACTCAATGTCGGTGATAGGGTAGTGATTTCCCCCCTATCTCCACCCTGTTATCTCTGGATGCTACAGGAACAACAGTTAGAGATAATCTATGCAGATGTCGATCCTAGAACGGGTTGTCTCTCCCCTGAGTCTGTGAAAAAACTTGGTACTCCTGCTCCTGATGCGATACTGCTTCATGAACCTCTTGGGAATATGGTTGATGTTGAGAGCTTTAAAGACCTTTCAATACCGGTGATCGAGGATATATCGCATAGTTATCATACGAAAAGAAAGGGAATATCTGCTGGTGAACTTGGTTCTGTAGTCATTCTCTCTTTCGAGGATGATGCCCTTGTGAGTACAGGTGGGGGAACTGCTGTGATCGTCAAGGATAAGAAGCACCTTTCTTATCTGAGAAACAGTACTTCAAGAGATATAAACTATGATCTTCTTCCTGATATCAATTGTGCACTCATCAGTAATCAGTTGAAGGGAATCGATCAACTCATCGAGAAACAACTCGAATACTTTGAAGTCTGTAAACAGGCCCTTATGAAGACTAAACATCAATTGATCAATGAGTCTCATGACCATGCAACCCATAATGGTTATTCATTCTGTGTTCTCCTCGATTCTCGGGTGAAGGATATCAGCAAGTATGTGAAGAAGTACAAAATCGAAACCTTGATGCCTTTTTCTGAGTGTGCTATTACCGTTGATCACAAGGAGATTAATGAATTTCCTAATAGCATACCGTTCATATTACGTGCTATGATATTCCCGTTGTATCCTCTATTATCAAGAGATCAACTCATGACTCTAGTGAGAGTCCTATCAACATTACCGTAAGGTATGGGAGTTTATTGTGCGATTGATAAAGAAAGTCCTTCTCGTAGTGAACCTACATAAACCAGATGCTAAGCCTCTAAGCAAAGAGATCATTGACTATCTTGAAGAAAAGGGGATAGCGGTACAATATCTTGGTCTAAAAGATCAGAGCCCCAAACCAGAAGTTGAGGATGTAGACCTTGCTATCAGTCTTGGTGGGGATGGGACTGTTCTCTATTGTGCAAGAATGCTTCAGGATAAGGGTATTCCAATCCTAGCGGTTAATCTTGGCACCTTTGGATTCATTACAGAGGTCTCTGTGAATGAGTGGAAAGAAGCCTTTGAGAACTTCTGTTGTGGCGAGACCGTTCTGTCAAAGCGACTGATGTATCGCGTAAAGGTTATTCGAGAAGGGAAAACGCTATTCAGGTCTCATGGGCTCAATGATGCGGTAGTGACTGCTACCGGAATTTCTAAAGTGGTCAATCTCAAGTTATTTCTCAATGATACTCTTTTAGGGACTTTCAGAGCAGATGGGATCATCTGTGCTACTCCTACCGGTTCTACCGCCTATAGTATGGCTGCAGGTGGACCTATCGTAGATTCCGATATGGAGGCCATGATTGTTACACCAATCAGTCCTTTTACTCTATCAAACAGACCTATTGTGGTATCAGGTGATGATGTAATCAGAATACAGATCCTTGCGCACCAGAGGACCCGAATGAACCTCACCGTTGATGGCCAGGAGATGTTCCATCTTATTGAAAATGATGAGGTCATAATTGAGAAATCAAGAAGTAGGGCGCTGCTCGCGCTTTCAAACAAACGAAATTTCTATGAGGTAGTCCGTTCAAAACTGAATTGGTCTGGAGAGGCGAATGCTTGAATCTCTTACAATCCGTAACTATGCGTTGATCACCCAACTAACTGTAGATTTTGCGACGGGGTTCACAATCCTGACAGGAGAGACCGGAGCAGGCAAGTCAATCTTGATAGGTGCACTTGGGTTACTTCTCGGTGAGAAGGCTGATACCTCAAAGATCAGAACAGGCTGTACTGAGGCTACCGTATCAGGAGTGATATCTGTTGAGAATCCTGAGCTCTTGAGATGGCTTGAAGAGAATGAGATTTCCCTTGATGAGGGAGCTCTTATCATAAAAAGGACTATCAAGAATATCGGTAGAGGTTCAATCACGATACAAGGAGACCCTGTAGCTCTGAAAGTATTGAAAGAACTTTCAAATTTCCTATTTGATATACACGGTCAACATGAGCATCAATCACTACTAGCTACTGCTACACAGAGAAGACTTCTTGATCGTTATGGGGATCTAGAGGGTGAAGTCCTCTCGTTCTCTCAGTTGTTCAAAGAATACTTAGATACGAAGAAACTTCTTGAATCTAAAAAAGGGAATGAACGAGAACGTGCAAGGGAACGTGATATGATCCTTTATGCCATAGAAGAGATTGATACGGTGCAGGTGAAATGTGGAGAAACCGAAGAGCTAGAAAGAGAATCAAATATACTTTCTCAGTCTGAAAGACTTCTCTCTTCAGTTGAAATAATCAAAGGCCGTCTAAGTAATGAAGATGGGGCTTTAGCTGATGTGATAGAGGGGTCTCGTGAACTTTCAAATGCAGCTGGTATTGATGAGTCTTTAGAACCGTTCTCTGAAAGACTTGATAGTCTCCGATATGAACTTGAAGATATCTTCGAGGAGGTTCGTAGCTATAGTGATCATATTGTATTTTCCCCATTGAGACTTGATGAGATTCAGGAGAGATTGGCAGAGATAAGAAAATTGAAGAAGAAGTATGGTGATACGGTAGAAGAAATTAATTCATATCGAGAAGTTGCACAAGTAAAACTACATGAGCTAGATCACTATGATGGTGATATGCAGGAGCTCCAGCAACGGGTTGTAACCCTCTCTAAATCTATAACTAAGCGGGCAAAGGCTCTTAGTTCGAAACGTGTAGAGACTGCTAGACGTCTTGAGCCTCTTATCCATGATCATCTTTCAAGACTTGGTATGCCAAGTTCTGAGTTCACTATACAGATCACACAGAAGACTGGAGAATCAGGAGTTCCTACCTGCACGGTTAATGGAGCAGATACTGTTGAATTTCTCATTTCAGCAAATCTTGGAGAAGATCTAAAGGCTTTACGACAGGCAGCCTCTGGTGGAGAACTGTCGAGGATCATGTTGGCCCTGAAGACTGTTTTTTCAGAATCTGAATTGATTGAGACCCTTGTCTTTGACGAGATAGATGCCGGTATCGGTGGAACCATAGCAGTCTCCGTAGGGGAACATCTAGCGGAATTATCAAAGAGTAGACAAATCCTCTGTATATCGCATCTTGCTTCTGTTGCTGCAAAAGCTCAGAAACATATCATAGTGGAGAAACAGGAGACTTCTGGTCGAACTGAGACCTCTATAACAGAGATCTCAGGCGAGAAACGAATAGCAGAATTAGCACGGATGCTATCCGGATCTCAGACAGAGACTACCGCTCTAGAACATGCGCGTATCCTTATGGGATCATAAAAGCAGGTCATCTATAACGATCCCTGTCTCGACTGCAATAGCAATCAAATGATTAGTGACCTCGAATTTCCCATTCCTCGCTTGGACAACATGTTCATATACATAGTTTTGTAATAGTGTAACATCTGGGTTGAATCCTATTGATCGTGCACTTTTTAGAAAGTCAATGATGAACTGGCAATGGTTCTCATCACAACCTTCATAAAGAATCGTCGCATGTTTTACGAGATATTCATTGAGGCTCTGTTCAGTTGACTTTATGATCTTATCATCTGCCTTCTTAATGATGAAAGTAAGGAGATTCTCCACAAGACGCTTGGCCCTGGGCTCTTTGAACGGGATATCATTTCTAAAAAGAGAATGTAGTGAACGTAAACAGGTTCCCATATTGGTGATGAAGAAAGCATCATCAGGCTCTCCGGCCCCATTCTTCACCAGTGAAGCATAATTATTGATATCATGAGTGATTGTCTCTATATCATTATCAGCGACTCGAGATAAAGAATCATCGATCCATGAGTAGACAGTCGTTATCAGTCTTGAAGGGAGTTCAGCTGCCTTGATCGGATAACCTGGGTGATCATCATGTTCCTGTTTATCATGGATATGGAGGATGATCCCCTCATTGTCATCAATGAGATAAGAGACATGATAGGATCTTAGCATGCAGAGTGGTTTATCGATTATCGTGATATAAATCTCAGAGTCTTGCTGGGAGATCGCAGAGAGTTTGAACATCCCATAATCATCACTGTGATGTTCAGGAAGAGCGAGAAGTTTATTAAGAACAAAAAAGGAAACGGCTTCCAAGCCTCTAGAGAGTGTAGGGTGGATTGAAACGAGGATGTCGCTTCCGTTCCCGATCTCTTTGATATTGCTTTTTGCATCTTTAAGATTGTTATAGAGTATTCCCACAAGATCTGCGTCAACATATCTTTGATAAAGTCTTGCTGCCTGAATCGCATACCTCATGTTCTGAATCGGTTCCAATCCTGAAATATCATTGAAGAACCATCCACACGAAGTGAACATATACATTCTGAACTTCTGCCCCTCAAGTAGATAGAGAAGTTCGGATAGCTTTTCAGGGGAGGCTGAAGATCCCAGAATCTTCTTTCCAAATGCTTCAGGAGTCTCTTTACCTGACATGACAGACCCATAACTGATCAAGAGCTCTTCTGGCTCATAAGCTGTTGTGAGTTTAGTCATCTCTTTATGATATATCCCTTGCATCTTGGAACTGAGAGCTTTGAAGGCCTCGCGCAGAGGTGTCCTCCACTTCTGATTCCAACCCTCCTGGGCTCCTGTAGAGCACCCACAATCTTTATACCATCTTGAAACACCATGAAAACAACTCCATGAAGAGCCTTTCTGGGCCTCTCCATCTCTCAGACGCGCACGAAGTGTCGCCGGATTCTTGGCTAGGTATGCTCCATAGTTTGTCAGATGGAAATGATCTTGCTTTTCGATCTTGTTTGCCAACGCGGCAAAGCACATATCACCAAAAGGTTCATGATGACCGAAAATCTCTCCATCGGTTGCTGAATGAAGTAGGGCTGGCTTGTCAGATTCCTGAATATCTAGAAGGCGATTATATAGAAGATCTGCATCACGCAGGTAATGATTGAAACTGATTCCTGAGGCCAGATCAGGATTATAGAAGAAAGCCGAGATCGAACCTTTAGAGCCTTCGATGAGGTAAGGTCTATCATAAGGGGCAGTTGAGTCAGAGAGCTCTTCCCATTTGAAAGGTTCTGTCTCTATCGCTGAGGCTTGCCAGGGGGAGAGGACTATGAAAACAATTCCCTCTTCAATGAGAATATCTACTATATCTCCATTGACTGCCGCTTCAGGCAACCAGATTCCTTCAGGTCTTCGTTTGAAGTGGTACTGAAAATCCTGTATACCCCAGCTTATTTGAGTTCTAGCATCTAACTCGGTATCCAGCGGTAGTATGGTATGATTGAACGCTTGAGCGATTCCATTTCCGTGGCCCTCATTACGTTCAGCACTCAAGATGTCAGCCTGAATGATTCTTTTGTAGGTCTGGACATCATGTTCTTTTATCCAGTGGAGAAGTGTAGGGCCGAAGTTGAAGGATAGCTTCTCATAGTTATTCTCTATCGATTGTATCCTACCATCATAGGTAAGGTATCGGGAGAATGCGTTCGCCGCATACCCTTCCCGGTTAATTCGCTCATTCCAATCGGTATGAGGGAATGCTGAGGGTTGTTTCGGGATAAGTCCCGTATCAGGCATCTCTCTAGGTGGTTGATAGAAATGGCCATGGATAATAATTTCTGTTTTCATCATATAATTATAGTATTTTGATAAGCTATAGTCTAGATAGGTCGAATTGTTACAGAATGTATCACAGGATAAGGTTTTACTTTGATTTTTGCACTTTTTCATCTGTTGACTAAATGTCTCCTTTTTTCTACCATAATGAATATTCAAGTGGTTTGAGACCCAGACCACATAATGTTGTATCAACAGATTGGAGCAATAATTAATGTCAAGCGATTGGTATCAATCCCTCTCAATTGAAACACTGCAGGCCCTAGCTAAACAGGAAAGTGTACGCCACATTGAGAACTATTCACTGGATGAACTCATTGAGATTCTTGAAGAGATTCAAGAAGAGAAGGCTGCAAATCAGAATCAGAGTAATGATATTATGAGGCTGAAGAGCAAAAAGTATAATATCATCCATCAAAATCATATAATTCATTCAACTGAAGCGGAATTTGCTATTCCTGAACAGTATGCAGATACTACGATTACACTACTGTTAAGAGATCCTTTTTGGGCTTTCGCCTATTGGGATGTGAATGATTTGGAGTTGAAGAAGATTCGAGGTCAGCAGAAACAGGTTTCTTTGCATTTGAGAGTATCTGAGTTGAAAGATGGAAAGACTCCAATTAAAGAGTCAATCAATCAATTTGAGATTCCTATCAAAGATACTGATATGAGCTGGTATATCAATCTTCCGAACCCAGGGAGCTGGTATGAGGTAGAACTGATCTGTAGCTGTTTAGATCATGAGAATGTCCTGATTCTTGCCAGATCAAATAGAATAGAGAGTCCCGGTGGTTATTGGTTAGAACATGTTGAAGAATTGAAACAGAATAAGGATCAGCTAGCACTGTTCCTTGCTGGACATACCGATCCTGCAGGCTTCCTAGCAGATAACGCATTGATCGAAAAGATTCTTGCCGGAACTATGCACCGAAAGTAGTAAAACAGAGAATACAAGGAAATAGAGACTATGAGTAAAGGTTTTGTGGGATTAACCCTGCATGCGCATCTCCCGTTTGTACGACATCCGGAATATCCAAGATTTCTTGAAGAGGATTGGCTCTTCGAAGCAATATCAGAGACGTATCTACCACTTCTTCGTGTTTTCAATAAACTGCGTAGAGAAGGGGTCCCCTATCAGGTGACCATCTCGTTATCACCAACATTGTGTTCAATGTTAGCAGACTCTCTTCTTCAACAACGATACATCGATCATGTTAATCTGATGATTGATCTTGGAGATAAAGAACTCGAACGAACCAAAGAATTTCCAAAGATCAATGAGCTTGCTCATATGTATAGAGAACTCTATATCCAGAATCTCTCAGATTTTACTGGGGTATATCGTGGGAATATCCTTCAGGGCTTCAGGTCCCTTGAGGATAGTGGGCATCTTACGCTGATCACTACATCAGCGACCCATGCGTTTCTCCCCCTCTACAAAGAGACCCCGATAGCCGTAAAGGCACAAATAGAATTGGCTATGATGTCTCATGTCGCACACTTTAGACGAAAACCTAAGGGTTTCTGGCTCCCAGAATGTGGTTATTATCCAGGACTTGAGAAATATCTTGCCCATAATAATATTGAGTATTTCTATGGGGCAACACATAGTGTGAGTCTTTCCGAGGATAAGACAAGACGTGGGATATATGCACCGGTATCCTGTAAGAATGGAGTCAATCTGTTTGCCCGTGATTATGGGATCGGACAACTAGTCTGGTCAGAAGATCATGGTTATCCTGTAGATGGTTCGTATCGGGACTTCTATCGTGATATCGGATATGATCTCGATTTAGAATATGTGAGACCGCATATTCATGAACCAGATGTCAGATCTTTCACCGGATATAAGTATTGGGCCGTCACAGATACTGATTCTCCAGAGAAGAGGGTGTATGATCAAAAGGCTGCTCTTGAAAGAGTATCAGAACATGCTGAGAATTTCATCTACAGTATTAAGAAGAAAGGTGCCAAGATTGGTAAGATCATTGATCGTGAACCTTATTTCACTATTCCATTCGATGCAGAACTCTTTGGCCACTGGTGGTTCGAGGGTGTCCAATGGCTTGAACAGGTCTTGAGAGGACTTGCTGAAGATACCGAATTGGAAACGATGAGTCCTGAAAAATATCTCCACCGATACCCTAAGAATGAAGTTATCCAACCGGCCCTATCTAGTTGGGGGAATAGAGGTTATTCATCGGTATGGGTTGATGGTTCGAATGATTGGATCTATCGTCATGTACATAGGTCTATCAATAGAATGATCGAGTTAGCTGACAGATTCCCAGATCAAACTTCTCTTAAAGAGAGATTTCTTCAGCATGCAGCACGAGAAGTTCTTATGGCAATGGCCTCAGATTGGCCCTTCATCATCAGTAACGGGACGAGTGTCGGGTACGCAGAGAGACGAATGAAAGAACATATCCATAACTTCAATCTAGTCTACGAGAATATGTGCCGTAATTCGGTGAACACCGAGTGGCTTACAAGAACAGAGAAGAAGACAAATATCTTCCCGGATATCGACTATAGAATATTCGGCGGAGGGATAGAGTAGCAATAAAAAAAGGAGGTTTTATACCTCCTTTTTTTTGAGTAACGACTCAGCGATTCCTTTCAAAATTCCTATAAAATCAGTATTTGACACCTCGGGCTAAACTCTTGTTAAGTAGAATGCTTATTAAATATGCAACTGAGGTTAAAAAGGTTTTTCACCTTCCTTGACTTACCTTTGGGATAAGATAATATGATAAGTGGGTGAAAGTGGTAGAGATTACCAGATTCTCCCATAAATCTGATACTGGGTGGTAAAAATTGTTAACTGGTGAATTTCGAAATATGATTGATGATAAGGGTCGACTCTTGATCCCATCAAAATTAAGAAATTCATTGGCACATAATAACCTCCATGTCTGTAATTCTCCTGAAGCAAACTGCTTATGGATCATGCTTTCAGAGGACTTCGAAGAGTTTGCGAAGATCCTAACTGGTGGAGCCTGGACTATGTTCGATAAGAAAGCCCAATGGTTCCGTCGAAAGATTATATCACGGTCAGCAGAGGTTGAGCTAGATAAAGCGGGAAGAATAAATATTCCTCTCGCCCTCAGAGAGAAAATAGGACTTCCTAACAAGCATGAAGCTATGTTATTGGGATCAGATAAGTATATCGAATTATGGAATGAAGAAGAGTTGGATAAGTACTATGAGGAATCTGAGCCTAAAGCTGAAGAGTATACAAGCCAGATGGGTCAACAACTGTACCAAATAGAGAAGAATTAGGAAGGTATGACGATGGAGATTAGACATGTACCGGTCATGAGACAAGAGGCTCTTGCCTACTTAGGTCCAGCTGTAAATCATGGATTATTGATCGATTGTACCTGTGGTGAAGGTGGGCACAGTGAGATGTTCCTGCGTCATTTTCCGCACATGAGACTTATTGGTCTTGATAGGGATCAGGAGATTCAAAAGAAGGCTAAGAAGAGACTTGCAGTGTTTGGTGACAGAGTGACCTTGGTAAATACCTGGTTTGATTCTTTCATGGACACCTATGATATCTCTGATCAACGTCCGACAGCAATTCTTTTTGATTATGGAATTTCAATCTTTCATTATGAAGAATCACAACGAGGGTTCAGTTTTAAACGTGATGAACCTCTTGATATGAGATTAGATAAGGATGGAGCTCTTTCAGCAGCAGATGTCATCAACTCCTATCCTGAAGAGCGTCTAGCTGATGTGATCTACCAGTACGGTGAAGAACGGTACTCACGAAGAATCGCTTCAGCTATTTGTAGAAAAAGAAAAGAACAGTGGATAAACAGTTCTCAGGAACTAGCAGAGATCATTAAATATTCTGTTCCTAAGAACTATCGATATGGAAGAATTCACCCTGCGACAAGGACCTTTCAGGCTTTGAGGATTGAAGTGAATGGTGAACTAGACCGGATAGAGAGATCGATAGAGAAGGCTGTAGAACTATTAGCTCCAGGAGGAAGAATCGGAATCATAAGTTTTCATTCCTTAGAGGATCGAATCGTAAAACAGACCTTCAGACGTTTAGCTAAGAAGTGTTCCTGCCCTCCAGAGCAGATGCAGTGCACATGTGATAGAAAACCTATCCTGAAGATCTTGACTAAGAAACCAGTCAAGCCGACGAAAGAAGAGGTTGATTCAAATGCCCCTTCAAGAAGTGCGAAATTCAGATTCGCAGAACGATTGAGTACGGAGTAGCTATGAAACGTCAGGAGATAGTGTTGATCGGATCATTTTTCATGTTCATTTGTATCATGACTGTATCGATCCTATTTCCAGTCATGCAAGCAGCAAGATACCGTGAAATCGGATTTGAGATTGCTGCTTTAGAAAGAGATATTCAGGAGTTAGAGGAACAGAACCGAATTCTTGTGGGGAGAATAGCGGTTTTGATGAGTCCCGATTCTTTGGTTCCTAAAACTGTAGAAGAGTCAGGGGATGAGAAAGCATTGGAAAATAAGATCATTGTCTTAGAAGAGAGGTAGCTTTATGACCATGGATAGAGAAAGAAAGTTGTTTCAAGCATTAGAAATCACATCGATCACTCATGGGATTAGAGTATCTTCACGACAAGACAACCCTTGGGTGACCAATGTCTGTGTTGATTCAAGATTTGTGAAGAACAATTCTCTATTCATCGCTCTTCCTGGCGAAAGGACTGATGGGCATAACTATCTTAAGAAGGCAATAGCTTCAGGGGCAAGCTGTCTGCTCATTAACGATAATAAACGATATCTTTACGAGCGATTACATCTAGATGCCTCCGATGTGACTGTCATTAGCGTAGCAGATACCTTTAGAGCACTTCGAGTTCTTGCAGAGAACTGGGTAGCCAGATTCCCTCATCTCGTTCGTGTCGCGGTGACTGGGAGTTCTGGTAAGACCACCTCTAAAGAGATGATCAGTTCTATCCTTTCCACAATGGGACCAACGGTCAAGAATCCTGGAAATTATAATTCTGATATAGGATTACCTCTTTCAGTATTCAATATTAATGAGAACCATGAGTTTGGTGTTTTTGAGATGGGTACGAACCATCACGGAGAGATTCAAAGAATGCTTGATGTCTATTCTCCTGATGTAAGTCTTATGACCAATATTGGGACAGCCCATATAGGTATGTTCGGTTCCCAAGAGGCTATCGTAAGAGAGAAGAGTAATATTTTTCATTCTCAGGTGAGCCGAGGTTATATCGGAGAAGAGAACGTCTGGAGGAACTATATCAGAAAGGCTAAGAATATCGATCTTACTCCCTTTGGTCTGACTTCAACTTCTGGATATGCTGGTGCACAGTCTCTAGGTCTTAACGGTTGGAATCTGAACTATGATGGAACTGATATCCATCTTAAGTTGATTGGATCCCACAACCTGCAAAATGCTCTTGGTGCAATCTCTTTAGCTCAGGGGTTCGGTGCTACTAATGAACAGATCAAATCAGGACTCGAGGGTTTAGAACCTATCAGTGGTCGAAGCAGAGTCATAGACGGAAAGGTCACAGTCATTGAGGACAGTTATAATTCGAATATTGAATCTGCTAATAAGATCCTTGATTATTTGGACGAGCTTCCCTGGAACGGTAGAAAGAATGTCGTTTTAGGTTCTATGAAAGAACTGGGTTTCGTCTCATCACAAGCACACCGTCTGATTGGGAAGAGGGTTGCAGAACTTGCACCAGAGGGGACTTTCCTCTATGGAAAAGAGATGGAAGCAGCTTATCGAATGCTCAAAGATGAGAATTATTCAAGGAATCTTTTCTTCACTGATGAATATGAAGAACTAGAACAGCAGGTGACCTCCTACGTAGAGGCTGGAGATCTTGTGTTGCTTAAAGGGTCCCGGGCTATGGCAATGGAGAGATTGGTCTCTCCTCTGTCGCTTGTCTCATAAGGAGTGGAAGAGTGTTATCAGGTGTTGGTGTAGAACATATAATCTTCAGGGCTGTAGTCTCAGGACTTACAGCCTTTGTCATATCTTTAGTGACAGGCAAGGTCTTCATTCAGTTACAAAAGAGACACGCTATTGGTCAATCTATCAGAGAAGATGGACCGGAGTCTCATCAGGTAAAGAGTGGTACTCCTACTGTCGGAGGGATCTTTTTTATCATTGCGATTCTTATTGCAACATTACTATTCGTAAAGTCTATTTCAATTCTTGCAATCTCATTGACTGCAATGCTTGGGTTTGGCGGAATCGGGCTATGGGATGACTTGTTGAAGTTAAAACGATCGAATAGTGATGGATTGAAGGCAAAATACAAAATTTCACTTCAGGTAATCATCTCGTATCTGTTACTTTTTGAATTGGATTTTTTTAAACTCCTAGAAACATCGATATTCATACCCTGGTCAGAGACTCTCTACTTCCAACTTGGAAGTTGGTACTATATCTTTGCTATTCTGTATATTGTTTTCATGGTCAATGCCTGTAATCTGTCAGATGGTCTAGATGGACTAGCAACCGGTCTTGGAATCATCTCTTTCGCAGCAATGATTTTGTTCGGTTTTATCGCAATAACAGGTGCTCTACACCCTTCAGTTGGAGCTTTCATGTTTGATGATCGGGTAGAACTTATTGTATTCTTATCTGGAATGATCGGTGGTTTATTAGGTTTCTTATGGTATAATGCCAGACCTGCACAGGTGTTTATGGGAGATACGGGATCCATGGCGATCGGGGGGGGCTTCGCCATGATAGCGATCATCACCCAGAATGAGATTCTCATGCTCATCATCGGAGCGGTCTTCTTTATGGAGGCCCTATCTGTTATTATCCAGGTCTCCTCCTATAAAATGAGAAAGAAGAGAGTCTTCCTCATGACACCAATCCATCATCACTTTGAGAAGATGGGCTGGAAGGAGATTAAGGTTGTCCATCGTTTCTGGATCTTCAGTCTGATATGTGTGCTCATTGGACTTTTAGTGGCATTACGGATATAGGAAGTAAATATGGATCGAATTCTGCAGAATCAGGAGAGTAACAGGAAAGAGGCAATATTGGGTATTCTCCTCATATTGCTTCTTCTTGGTGTCGGATTGACTACGCTCTATTCTGCCTCCTATGATAAGGCCTTGAGGCTTGGTCTCGAATCTAACTATTTCTTCAGAAGACAAGTGCTTTTTGCAATCTTAGGTATCGCTTCAGCGATCGTTATCTACCTAGTCCCCTTTAGTTTCATTCGGGCAATGGTTCCAGTTCTGCTATTGTCCAGTTTCACTTTGATGCTACTCACCTCGCTTACTCCTTTAGGTGAAACACGATTGGGAGCGACTCGTTGGATACGTTTTGGTTCATTGAGTTTTCAGCCCTCTGAGTTGGTAAAGGTCTCTGTCATCCTCTATCTTTCAAACTATCTGAGCCAGCGAACAAGGATCATCAGAGAATTCAAGGTAGCGACTATTGCTATCGGAGTGATCTTCTTCTCCGCTTTATTGATTATCCTGCAGAGAGATTATTCGACTACCATGGTATTCCTATTCCTGAGTTTTTCCATATTACTCATTGGGGGAGTGAAGATAACTCATCTTCTCTATTACCTGTTGTTAGCAGGTGTTCCTGGTGTTCTGTTTCTGATCACAGAGGAGTATCGACTTAAGCGAGTAATCGGTTTCATCTTCAAAGATATCGATCCATCAGGGATAAACTATCAGGTTAACCTCTCAATGGATGCAATAGCTTCGGGAGGATTCTTTGGTAAGGGATTCGGCCAGGGAATCTACAAGCTAGGAAAGTTGCCCGAAGTACAGTCTGATTTTATTTTCTCCTCATTTGCTGAGGAATTCGGCCTTTTTGGTGTGATCTGCATCATTTTAGTATTCTTTATCTTAGCTTATCTAGGTTATCGTGGGGCTGCTAGACATCGTGAGAGTGATCATTTCCTTTACCTGACAGGTTTTGGGATCACTCATATTCTTATATGGCAGGTGCTGTTGAATCTTGGTGTAGTTAGTGGCATTGTTCCTCCAACAGGGATACCTCTACCATTCTTCTCTGCAGGTGGTACAAATCTTCTGATGAACCTTGGGATGTGTGGATTGCTGATAAAGATCATCTCACAGAAGGAGAAGGTGATCGAAAAGAACGAAGAGAAGACTCCTCAGAAGCGAGTCATAGATTTTGAATAGGAGGAGAGTTCGTGGCTAACAGGGTCCGGATCATAGCAAGTATTCTCATTGGCCTTATAGGGTTAGCTGTATTATGTGCTGTTCTCTTCTTTACTGTCATCTTTCCGAAACAGACTATCGATTATATTGAGATAAATGGGCTAGGGGAACAGGTCGTCCTCTCGAGTAGTACGAATAGTTACATTGAGGGTCTGAAAGGGCTTCGTTATTCCGATATAGAACCGGAAGTCATCGAGGACCATCTATTAAATCAAGGGTTCCTTGAATCTGTGACAGTAATCCGAAAATATCCTGGGAACCTTTATATCGACATTATCCCTAAAAGAATTGTGGGTTTTATCACCTTAGAGGAGAAGGAAACTCATGTGCTTCAGGAATTTTTGATGACTGATGATCAGAATTATCATATAGCATATAATGAACTGATCAGTCATCTTAGTACCGCTCTTCCGAGGATTGAAATTCTTTTGGATTATGACTCTCAGGTTATCGTAACAGAGGTGATCTTAGATGCTTTTAGATATTTTCCTATGATTTCAGAGCTAAAGGAAGCAGCACCTGACATATATAACTTGATATCAGAGGTAAAATACGATACAAATAACAATAGGGTAATTACCATAGGGCTCATATATACTGGAGTTCATATGGATTTTCAATTATTTGACCCTACATCTGGCGTTAGACTGGAAGAGGCTATCCGTGCAGCAATAACCATCGGAAGAGGCGATACTTCTGATACCTCATTTCGATACAAGGTGTTCGACTCCTATATGGTAGAGAGTGTGATTTAGATGAGAAGGAGTATGTTTTGGTAACTGACAATACTATTTTAGGCTTGGATATTGGTACCTCAAAGATCTGTGCGGTCGCTGGCGCAAAGCAACCTGATGGTAGTGTTCGTATTATAGCCTTCAAGGAACAGCGTTCAGAGGGTGTTCGTGCCGGGAATATCATCAATATCGAATCAGTCATCAGTATTATATCCAATATCAGAAAAGAGATAGAACTCGAAGCAGCTTGTGAGATTAAACAGATAGTCACCGGTGTATCCGGTAGCCATATTGAGGGAGTGATGTCTCAGGGTGTGGTCGGTATCAAATCAAAGGATCAGGAGATCCATAGTGAAGATATCTATCGCTCGATGGAGGTAGCTCGAGCATTTGAACTACCCCTCGATAGAGAGATATTGCATACCTTAGTTCAAGACTTCTGTATTGATGGTCGGAGCGGTATCAAAGATCCGATAGACATGATCGGACATAGACTAGAGACAAAGGTGATGATTGTGACCGGCTCTGTCACTGCATCACAGAATATAGACAAATGTATCAAACGTTCTGGTCTAATGACTAAACGAAGGGTTTTACAACAGTTAGCAGATTCAGAAGCCCTTCTCTCAGAAGATGAGAAGGAGATGGGTACTCTGTTAATAAATATCGGGGCGGGCATGACCAATATCATTGGTTATATCCATGGGGCTCCAGTTTTCGTAGGTGGTATTGATATCGGAGGATCTCAGGTAACATCCGATCTAGCATTCGTTCTCAACCAACCTTTACAGCTCGTCGAAGAGATGAAGATCACTTACGGCGCCTGTTTTGGCCCCTCTATTGATGCTCATGAGAATGTGATCCTTCCTCAGGTCGGGGGACTCCCCTCGATCAAGATGCCAAGAAAAGAGCTGTGTAAGATCATTGAGCCACGAATGGCTGAGATCTTTATTATGTTGAGAACTATGCTTGATAAACGTGGTCTCCTCCAATCTTTTGGTGGAATCGCATTGACTGGTGGCGGAGCTATGATGCCTGGGGCTACAGACCTTGCCGCAGAGATCTTCGAGCGACCAACAAGAAGAGCTACGTTCAAAAAAGTTCAGGGATTCGATGTGAACCAATTCGATTTGCGCTATTCCACGGCAATCGGACTGGTACTTTACGATATTAGAAGAAGTAGTAACAATGAAGCATTCGTCCATGCTGGTAATAAGACTAGTACTGGGGGGAAAAGACGTTTCGGCAGTAAAGTCAAACATATGTTTGATACACTGTTCTAGACCGTCGGGAGGATATGATGAATATTGATATAGACCTTATTCCGGATGAAGATTACAGTTTGGAGCGATCCACACCAACTAAAATAAAAGTACTCGGTATCGGTGGTGGTGGTGGGAATGCCATAAATCGTATGATTTCAGCAGGCTTGAAGAATGTTGAGTATGTTGCATTGAACACCGATGTACAGGCTCTACAACGGTCAAAAGCTGAGAAGAAGATTCCTCTCGGCTCCAAACTCACCGGTGGACTCGGAGCCGGTGGTATCCCAGACATTGGAAAAGATGCTGCGGAGGAGTCTGCTGATGAGATTCGACAGATCATCGAAGGGACCGATATGGTCTTTATCACTGCAGGTATGGGGGGGGGTACCGGTACCGGTGCTGCACCTGCTATCGCAGAACTTGCAAAGAGTCTTAATGCTTTGACAGTTGCGGTAGTGACAACTCCTTTCGTCTTCGAGGGTAAGAAGAAATCATCTCTTGCCACCGAGGGAATTGAAAAACTCAGGAAAAGTGTTGATACACTCATCATCATACCCAATCAATATCTCCTTAAGATCGTTGAGGCGAACACCCCAATCAAACAGGCCTTTCAGATTGCAGATGATGTTCTCCGACAGGGAGTTCAGGGAATCAGTGAGCTGATCACAGAACCTGGAGAGATAAATATTGACTTTGCAGATGTTAGAACTGTCATGAAGGGGCGTGGAGATGCCTTGATGGGAATCGGCGTAGGAGAGGGGGATGACAGAGCTGTTGTGGCTGCACAGCAGGCTATTAACAACCCTCTTCTTGAAAATGCCAGAATTGAGGGAGCGAAGGGAATACTCGTCAACCTTTCTGGTGGAGATGACCTGACACTAAAAGAATATCAGGATGTCGTAGAGATCATCACTGAGAATGCAGATGAGGATGCGCTCATCATAGCCGGACAATCGTATAATCCGAAGCTTGAGAACAAATTGAAAGTCACTCTAGTGGCGACTGGTTTTGATAGACAGGAACCTAGTTATGAGGAGTTCACTACCAAACATCAGGGAGAGAACCTCATGGGGCTGAGAAAACCGGTGGAAAAACCTGTTATGAAAGAACCTGAACAGGTGATAACCATCGATAGATGGCAGGACCTCAAAAAACGTATGCAGAGTCCCGAGAAGGCATCTGACGACCTTTCATACCCATCTGTACTACGTTACTCTCAAGATAGTAAAAAGGATTGATGAGAAGAGATCTCGCCCTCTTTACAGAAGATTATGAAGACTACCTCACTGTAGAACTTCGATTGAGCAGTCAGACAGTCATAGATTATATCAGAGAGATACGGCTTTTCATGATTTCAGTCGAAGAACACAAGGAGGACATCGCTTTAGTCGAGTCCTCCTTCATTGTCTCTTACCTCCAGGTAAGGGCCTCTCGTGGTCTTGATCCTCGGACAGTCGCGAAATTGATCACCATCTTAAGATCCTTCTTCACCTATCTCAACCATGATAGGATTAGAGTTACCAATCCCATGGATAAGATTGAAAGGGGACGGCTCTCCTATCGTATTCCAAATGTACTCAGTATCACTCAAGTCGAGTCTCTCCTCTCTCAGATCGATGATCATACGCTTATCGGGAAGAGAGATAAAGCTCTCATAGAGCTGATCTACTCTTGCGGCCTCCGGGTAAGCGAGGCCACGGGGCTACAAATGGAAAATCTCTATCTAGATGAAGGTCTCTTAAGAGTGTTTGGAAAAGGTTCGAAAGAGCGTGTTGTCCCCATCGGTGAAGAGGCCGAGTATCAATTGAGGAGCTATTTAAAGGAATCCAGGGGCCAACTCTTATCACCTGATCATGTCACGCATGCCATCTTTCTCACAAAGAAAGGTACTCAGATAACCAGGAATACCGCTTGGGCCGCTGTAAAGAAGTATGCTAGATTGGCAGGTCTTGAAGCTAAAGTCCATACTCTCCGCCACTCCTATGCGACGCATCTTCTTGCAGGAGGTGCAGACCTTCGAGTCGTCCAGGAGTTACTCGGCCATTCAGATATATCAACAACTCAGATGTATACCCACATATTCGTTGATGAACTTCAGGACTATCATGAGAGATTCCTTCCTGATATTGATGACCTGAATCAAAACTGAAGTTTCTCTGTACATACTGTGTATGGAGGTTCTTTATGGAAACATTTCTGCATCATAAATTATACATCAGTCTGATAACATCTCTTTCAGCTGAGGAGGCTTTGAAGCTTCAGCGTCAAACCACCCCTGATTCGATCAGGAGGTTCAATATAAGAGATATCGAACAGGTGATTAATAGAAAGTTACGTTGTTCTGATCATGATCCGAACTGGTTATACCAGAGAGCGCTTGCGATTGAGGAACAGATCACAGAACATTCAATAACGGTTCTTCATATTAGTGATGAGGATTACCCCTCATCCCTTAAGAGCATCTATGATCCTCCCTATCTGCTTTATCTTAGGGGTTCGATTCCCTCTAAGGTAGGAGGGGTCTCTATAATTGGGACGAGACGTGCAACTACCGAAGGGCTACATCAGGCTTTTAAGATGGGTGCTTCTATAGGGTTACTTGGCATTCCACACTATTCTGGACTCGCCTATGGAATTGACTCAGCCTCGCATGAAGGGGCCGTCTCGGTCTCTGGGAGCACTTGGGGTATCATCGGGAGTGGGCTGCTCAAGATCTATCCGAGAAGCCATATTTCACTCTCTCAGAGGATGATCGATACAGGAGGTGGAATCATCTCAGAATTCCCCCCAGATATGAGTCCTGCAAAATGGACTTTCCCTAAAAGGAATAGATTGATAAGTGGGATGTGTTCTGTCCTCTATGTTATTGAAGCCCCGAAAGTCTCAGGGACGATGATCACTGTCGATTATGCCTTGGATCATGGTAGGGAGGTCTGTATCGATGCTAATAGTCTGATTACTGAACGATCTACTGGTACATGGGAACTCGCAGATCAGGGGGCCGTTGTGATAGAGAATTTTGAAGACCTATTGAGGGCTCTTAACAGTGATGATACAATCAGATATACGATAGCTAAAAGAACTGATAGGAAAGGCAATCCTGAGAGGATCATCAGGTATGGGTCTAAAAAATATGCTGTCTGGAGGGAAGATGCGACCTGAGTTGAATGCTACTATCGATGAGTTTCTCAACTACTGTTCTGATATAAGGAACTACTCGAAGCATACGATATCATCATATTCGCATGACTTGAGACTTTTTGCTGAATATGTAGAGGCCCAGGAACTCATTTTTGGAGAGTTACAATTCGAGGATGCAAGAAGGTTCGTTGCAAAAATGAAACGGAATTCTTATGAGGAATCGAGTATGAATCGGATCATCTCAGGCATCAAGAGTTTCTATCGTTATTGTCTTCGATTCGATCTCCTTGATGATAACCCCTTCTCGCTCGTGAAGAGTATGAAGAGTTCGAGGAAGCTTCCCTCTGTTCTGACCATCGAAGAGGTAAGTAGTTTTATCCATGCTCCAGGATATGATGTAATCGGAATGCGGGATCGAGTGATATTCAGAGTGCTCTATTCTACCGGATGCAGATTATCAGAACTCCTGACCATGAATATTCCTGATCTAGATCTTCAGCAGAAGAGGGTGATAGTCCATGGAAAGGGTGATAAGGACCGATTTGTATTTCTTTCAACCAACACCATAAAGGATATTGAACTCTATCTACCTCTAAGGGAGCAGTATCTCATCTCCCGGGGGCTAGTGGAGGCATCACAAAAACCTCTTTTCATCAATAAACAGGGAAAACAGTTGACTCCTCAAGGAGTACACTATATTTTTCATACATATGCGAAAAAGATTGGTATAGAAAAACATGTGACACCGCATACTTTCCGACATACGTTTGCTACCCATCTGCTCGATCATGATGCAGGGATTCGGGTAGTACAGGAATTATTAGGACATGAGAATATTTCTACAACACAGATATATTCGCACGTCAGTGTGAAACGGTTGAAAGATGTCTATAAAGAGACACATCCACATGGAAGGAGAAAATAGATGAGTTTTAGAGGAACTACCATCCTTGCAGTAAGAAAAGATGGTAAGGTTGCTATTGCCGGAGATGGTCAGGTGACCCTTGGTAATACAGTCATGAAGGGTAACTCCCGAAAAGTAAGAAGGATGTTCCATGATAGGGTGATCACTGGTTTCGCTGGAGCGACAGCTGATGCTTTTACTCTATTTGAGCTGATCGAGAAGAAACTTGCCCAATATGATGGAGATCTCACAAGAGCTGCAGTAGAAATGGCTAAAGAATGGAGGACAGATCGTACTCTCCAGAAACTCGATGCTATGATGCTCGTCGCTGATAAGGATGTGACCTTTCTCCTCTCAGGTTCAGGTGATGTTGTTCAACCAGAACATAATGCTATCGCGATCGGTTCAGGTGGAACCTTCGCCTATGCAGCAGCAATGGCCTATCTCGATGGAGGTACCCTAACTGCGGCTGAAGTAGCAAGGAAATCACTTGAGATAGCTGCAGATATCTGTATCTATACGAATAAGAGTATTATTGTCGAGGAGTTATAAAAGATGAGAAATCTAGATGAGATGATCCCAGCTGAGATCGTTAAAGAGCTGGATAAATATATTATAGGGCAGGATCAGGCAAAACGAGTTGTTGCGATAGCCCTTAGGAACCGAGTAAGAAGACGAAGATTACCAAAAGAAATTCAAGAAGAGATATCTCCAAAGAATATCATCATGATTGGGTCAACTGGTGTGGGAAAGACCGAGATAGCCAGAAGGTTATCCAAACTCAGTGGTGCCCCTTTCGTAAAGGTTGAGGCTTCAAAGTATACGGAAGTCGGTTATGTTGGTCGAGATGTTGAATCTATGGTTCGAGATCTCATGAGTGTTGCCATCTCTATGGTAAAGAAAGAGTTGGCAGAAGGGGTTGCAGAAGAGGCTGAGAGTCGTGCCGAGGAACATCTTCTTGATCTACTTCTTCCAGGTGTGAAGGCGAAGAAACCTGCGAAGAATCCTGAGATAGTAGATGTAACTGTGGTCAATCCTGATACAGAGACTGCAAAGCCCACTACTCGTGAGAAATTCAGAAAGATGCTCCGAGAGGGTAAACTCGATGATAAAGAGATAGAGGTTGATGTTTCCCAGAAACCTGCAGGAGTCGAAATCATGGCTGGGGGTTCTATGGATGATCTTCAGTCTGCTATGAACAATATCGGTAATATATTTGGGAATAAGAAGAAAAAACGACATGTTACGGTTAAACGAGCAAAAGAACTCCTTCTAGATGAGGAGATGGAAAAACTCGTAGATATGGATCGTGCAAGTGATATTGCGAAGGATCGTGTAGAACAACTTGGAATCATATTCATCGATGAGATCGACAAGGTTGCTATCGGGAAGAACAGTGGACGGGGTCCTGATGTTTCACGAGAAGGTGTCCAGAGAGACATCCTCCCAATCGTTGAGGGATGTAAAGTCAATACCAAGCATGGGATGATCGATACCTCTCATATCCTCTTTATCGCAGCAGGTGCTTTCCATATGAGCAAACCATCAGATCTAATACCTGAACTCCAGGGAAGATTCCCATTACGGGTAGAGCTCAATGACCTTACTAGTGATGACTTTTATAGGATCTTAAGAGAACCTGAACATGCTATTACCAAACAGTATATAGAGTTGATCAGAACTGAAGAGGTCGAGATAGAGTTCACGGATGATTCGATCAAAAGGATGAGTGAGATTGCCGCAGAGGTAAACAAAAAAACTGAGAATATTGGGGCAAGACGTCTTCATACTATCATGGAGAGACTTCTTGAAGATGTCTCCTTCAATGCAAGTGATCTGAAAGGTCAGACGGTGACTATAACTGATAAGTATGTAGATGAACGATTACATGATATCATCGAAGATAGGGACCTGAGTCGCTATATCCTTTAGAGTTCTCTGGAGTCTACATGGAATATGTTATTGAGCAGGCCTCCTCTTATGATGAGGCTGTCTCAAAACTACAAGAGCAATATGGACATCACCTCAAGATCTATGCAAAAAAACGCATTGAGAGGAGAGGTCTCTTCGGAAGACATAAACCGCCACTCTTTGAAGTCTCTGCTTACTGTTATGAGGAAGCTGAACTTAAGCAGGATGCTATTTCTAAGATAGTCGAGCAAGAGATCGAACCTCCCATAGAAGAGGGCCTCACAGATGCCGACCTGAGTTTTATCACTGATACTCTCATCGCTAATGAATTCACACCTGCATATATTAGTTATATTCTCAATAGATTAAAATCAGAGTGTACACCCTCTGATCTTCTTAGGCGTGAGATCATTGAATTGAAAGTGCTTACCTGGATCAGCGAAAGTATCAAGGTAGATAGAAAGGGCCAGATCTCCATACCACATCTTTTTATTCTTCTTGGTTCTACTGGGGTAGGAAAGACGACAACTATCGCTAAGATCGCAGCTTTAAGAGGTCTTTCGACAAAACAGGTACAGAAGGCCAATCGGGTAAGGATCGTCAATATTGATACCTATCGGATTGGAGCAAGAGCTCAGATCAATACGTTTGGTGAAATCATGGGTATCCCTGTTGATGAGATCCATACAAAAGAGGAACTGGATTCTTATCTAAATACATATAGTGGTTCTGATTCTATTTTGATCGATACGATAGGAAAGAGTCCCAAAGACGTTGAGATTCATCGGGAAATGGTAAAGATTTTGAATAATTGTATTACTGATCCTGAAGCATCATTCGTTTTGGCAGTCTCGGCTTCGATGAAGAACTCAGATATAAGTCGGATGATAAAACGATTCGTAGATTTTCCCATCAGCTCTATTATCCTAACAAAACTTGATGAGACTGAGATGGTCGGGAATCTGATAAGCCTTATCCATGAATTGGATTTTCCATTACTATATGCAGCAACCGGCCAGAGAGTCCCACAGGATCTTGTTCCAATGACAGAAGGGCTCTTTCTCAGAAGACTGCAGGGATTCTCTGTGGACCTTGAGAATCTGAGACTTGGCGAAGATACCGACTATATCGGAATATCAAATGATGAGAGAGATTTTCTTAACCTCTAGGAGTAGTTATGATTGACCAAGCTGATACATTAAGAAGACTCGCATCTCAAGAGACCCGTATCATCACTATTGCAAGTGGTAAGGATAGGATGGGTAAAAGCAGTCTTTCAGTGAATCTCTCAGTACAGCTTGCTAAGATGGGAAATAAAGTACTTCTCTTGGATGCGACACAAGGTACTGTAGATTCAGCTGATCTGTTAGGAATCTCCTCTGTGCACAGCCTCGTTGATGTCTTGAATCAATCAAAGAGTATCCAGGATGTTGTGAACTCATCAAGATATGGAGTCAAGTTGATCTCTGGGGTCTCATGCATAACGAGGCTCGCTGAAATCTCTCAAGAACAAAGTAGTTCATTCCTTCAAGAACTGAACAAGCTGTCTGAAGCTGATTTTCTTGTTATTGATACTGGTGCTAGCAACTCTCAGGTTGTTCTTGATCTTCTCTTTGCAGCTGATGCTGCTGTGATCATAATGACTCCAGAGACTACATCGATTCAGAATTCCTATGGCCTGATCAAACTCCTTTCACAAAGGGATAGATCGCGTCTCCCCGAGATTCAGATTGTTGTAAATCGTGTTGAAAGTTTTGAACAAGGTGGGATGGTTTTTCAAAAGGTGCAGAATGCCTTAACTCATTTTCTATCACTACATGTTAAGTTCTGTGGGACGATCATTGAAGATAGTTTAATCCGTAACAGTGGATTAGAGAGAATACCCTATGTTATCAGTCATCCAGAGACAAAATCTGCTGTTGAAATTAAGCGGTTGGCTTTCTCATTTACTCAGCAGATAGGTAGTAAGTCTCGTGGGATTGGGGTAAAAGGTTTTTTAAGTAGGCTTTCTAATCATCATTGATCATTAGATATGTAGATTATCTCACTCATATCTGTCTTGAGTAGTCCCATCGATACAAGATCTGAACTAATCTTCTCAATTGTCGGAGCAGCGACACGACTTCCATAATAGAAGCCTCCCTTTGGATTATCAGCAGATACATATATGATATATTCTGGATCATCTGCAGGAAGAATCGCTATAGTCGAAGCTAGAACATGATCAGCTGAGTAAGAGTTCGTCTCAATATCCAGGATCTGAGCGGTCCCTGTTTTTGCGGATACTTCGATTCCCTCTCTCTTTGCGAAAATTGCAGTCCCTCCAGGTTCAGTACCGGATTTCATCATCTGTAGAACATCATAAGCAATATTTTCTGAGAGGACATTCCTAACGATTTCAGGCTCGGAGTAGCTGAAGGTCTCACTATCCTGATGGTATATTGCATGAACAATCTTTGGTTTTAACAGGTTCCCTTGATTTGAAAATACAGTAGCAGCCGTGGTGATTTGAAGTGCAGTAGTACCAATCTCCTGACCAAACGCTATGGTAGGCTTTGATCTTCCAGACCAGTTTTCAGATGCCTGAAGCATCCCTCCTGACTCTCCAGGCATCTGAATGCCTGTTTTCTCATTGAATCCGAAACTATGCAGATACTGATAGAATTGAGTATCATTAGTCTGTAGGGCCCAAGAGGCGACAGCACCATTGCAGGAAAGCTTTAGCATCTCTCTTGGTCCAACCTCCCCATGAGTTGATAGACAGTTAATCGTTGCAGATTTCCCATTATCCATTGTGAAGGTATAGGAACCATCACAGAGAAACAATTCGTCGGTCCTGGCTTCTCCAATGGCTAGTATCGCTGCGAGAGAGTAAATCTTAAATACGGAACCTGGTTCATACATGGAGTTGATAGGTCTGTTGATTTTTTCTTCAACCTCAGCCGTATTATAGTTATTCAGATCGAACCATGGATAAGAAGTGTATGATAATAACTCTCCTGTCTTTGCATCCATAATCAAGATGATTGCACTATCAGGTTTATGTTCTTCTATCATTTCCAGACATCTTTGATCTGCAGCATATTGTATCCTATGATCGAGGGTTACATAGATATCATCTCCATAGGTAGTATCAAGTGCAGGATCAGGCAGTGGTGAGAGTAGTCTGTCAAAGGTATATTCTATACCTGACAACCCAACATTATCAATATTGGTAAATCCTATCACATGAGCCCCATGATACTGCTGAGGATATATCCTACCATATCTCTTTTCCAGAGTCACTCCAGGAAGGGTACGGTTAGAGATAGCATCATTGAGCATCTGATATTCAGAATCTGAAAGTCTTTTCTTAATGAGTGCATAGGTAGAACGATCCTCAAGTTTGTGTAAAATCTCCTCTTTACTCATATCAGTAAGAAGAGCAAGATCATCAGCAGTCTTCTCAATAGAATCTATTTCTCTGAGAAGGACTGCACACGAGTAGTAGGGCGTCTCATAAGCAAGAATCGTCCCATTTCTGTCAAAGATGGTTCCTCGCTGAACTCTACTAGAGACTAGGGGTTCATGGTACTCCTGGCTCTTCGTAGGAAACATGATCATAGTGTATCTTATGATCATGATAAGTACTGCAAGTACTGCTAATGAGACTATCAAATAGTAAAACAGCTTTTTTCCACTGGAATCCATCGTAAAAATATATTAATATGATTAGTAACAATTGTCGATAGCAGGTAAAATATTTATGAGCCACCAATCATATGACGATATGTCTCCAGGATCTCAGGTACAAGAAGAGGATCGAAAATTCAATACGATGAAACGCATCGTCACAACGATAATGGTCTTCATCATAATATTAGCTCTTGGAGCGATTATTTTTCTTGTTTTGTCGAATGAGAAAATGACAGAAAATGCTTCAGAAGAACTCGCGAGTATTGTCATCGAGGATGATAGGGAGGTCTTATCCTTGGTTGATGAGCTTATCGATATCCCAAGTGATGCTGAGGCTAGAGAGCCGATAATCAAAAAACCCGTTTCCGACCCAGATCCTATTGTTGATACTCCAGAGGTCAAAGAGCGTCCCACGACCGCTGAGACTGAAACCTCAACCGAACCAATCGAAACTGAGTCTGAAGATATTGTTTCTGAAGGGGATACAGGTGCTGAGGCTACTGAGATCTCTAGTATACCTGTTGCCTTTACGCCCTATACCGTAGCACCTGGAGATACGATAAACAAGATTGCTACCTCATTCGGATTACAACCTGAGACTATAATCGGTGTGAATGACATCACCGATATTGATGATATCAATGCCGGAATGCTACTTGATATCCCCGATAGAGATGGCCAAATCTATAAAGTGAAAGAGGGTGATAATCTTTCCATGATTGCTTATAGTTTTGGAATGGGATATGTCACACTTGCAGAAGTTAATGGATTGAAATCGTCATTGATTAGAATTGGACAGCGATTATTCATCCCTAATAGGACAATCAGTACTGAAGACTATCAGATTGTGATGAATACTTTCTTCACTTCTCCCGCACAGGGAACGATAGCTCATAAATATAACACATCTGTTGAAGATATCATCACAGGAAAGATGCAAATTACTGACGGGATTTACATCAAGAATGATTTAGGTACAATTGTTTCAGCAGCTAGTACCGGAACTGTGATAGCTGTAGAGAATAACCAAAGTGATCTTGGACGATATATCATAATCGATCATGATAATGGGTATCAAACGGTTTATGGCCATCTTGATAAACTCTATGTCGAGGTTGGTATCTCAGTAGAGCAGGGAGACGAAATAGGATCGATGGGTAACACCGGTCGAATTCTAGAATCGATGCTCTTTTTTAAGATCACTAAAGATGGTATCTCAATAGATCCGAAAGAGTTCTTCTAAGTTCTCTAAGCTCCATGACAATGTTTATATTTCTTACCACTACCACATGGACAGGGATCGTTCCTGCCGACTTTCGGTAGGGTCCTTTTAACCTGCACCTTCTGTGATTCGTCGGATGATCCAGATGATCTTTGTTGTTGAGAGAACTGCATTACATCCTGATGTACCTCAGAGATCCTCTGTTTAGGAATTTTTTTCCCTACGGCACTCTTTTCCTGAATCTGTACCCTCATTGCCATACGTGCAATGGTATGTTTGATCTCTAGAAGCATGGAATCAAATATATCAAACCCTTCGAGTTTATATTCGAGCAGTGGGTTCTTTTGTGCATAGGAGCGAAGATATACGGCTTCTCTAAGAGCCTCGAGCCGTTCAAGATGGTCCTGCCATTTAGAATCGATCATCTTTAGGTATTCATATTTCAAAAAAGTATTAAATCGTTCTTTTCCAATCTTTGTTACTTTCTCCTTAAAGGGATCTGCCAATTGTTTAAGAATTTTATCGATAAGTGCATCTGCCTGTTTTGTGGAGATCTCACTTGCCTCAACAGTTGGAGTTACCCTGAAGTTCTCAGCAACGGCAGACTGTAGATGATTAATAGTTGACTGAGGATCCTTGGATGCCCCTAGGATCTGGTCGACTACTTCAGTTAGGATCTCTTTGGTAGCAGAGATGACTCGATCTTCGAGGTCAGGGTTTGATAAGATCGTATCTCGCTGTTCATAGATGAAATTCCTCTGTTCATTTAGGACATCATCGTAATCGAGAAGATGTTTTCTAATATCAAAGTTCCTCTCTTCGACTTTTGATTGAGCCTTTTCGATGGAATTCGAGATCATTGAGTGGTAGATTGGTTCTCCATCAGCCATACCTATTCTTCCCATGAGAGCTTTTACATTATCTCTAGCAAATAGTCTCATCAGAGAATCTTCTAATGATAGATAGAAACGAGACTTGCCCGGGTCACCCTGACGTCCTGAACGACCTCGTAGCTGGTTGTCAATACGACGTGACTCATGTCTCTCAGTTCCGATAATATAAAGGCCACCTAGTTCCTTGACCTCTTTATAATCATTTTTCCATGAGGCATATTCTATCTTGTAGGCCTCTTTATACTCTTCTTCTGTTGCTTTAGTACCACAGCGTTTTCTTGCCCTATAATCAGGGTTTCCTCCCAATTTGATATCGGTACCTCTACCAGCCATATTCGTAGCAATCGTTACAGAGCCCTTGGCTCCTGCCTCTGCGATAATAATTGCCTCACGTGCATGATTCTTGGCATTCAAGACCTCATGTCTGACTCCCCTTTTAGTTAGATAGGCAGAGAGAAGCTCTGATTTCTCGATTGAGACGGTACCAACAAGTATAGGTTGTCCTTTCTTGTTATGCTCGGCTATTTCTTCACAGATTGCCTGATATTTATACTGTTCATTATAATAGATCAGATCATGTTCATCTTTTCTTGCAACAGGTCTATTGGTCGGGATGACTACTACTTCAAGACCATAGATCTTGGTGAATTCAGCAGCTTCAGTATCAGCTGTACCAGTCATTCCAGAGATCTTACCATACATCCTGAAGAAGTTCTGGTAGGTGATGGTTGCCAGGGTCCTGTTCCTTTTGGCAATCTTAATGCCCTCTTTTGCTTCGATAGCTTGATGAAGACCATCTGAATATCTTCTTCCTTGAAGGATTCGGCCAGTAAACTCATCTACAATCTGTACGAGTCCATCTTTTACCACATAATCTACATCGTTTGTGAATAAGGTATGAGCTTTCATTGCCTGAGTGACATAATGTATATATTCGAAGTTCTCATCATTGAACAGTGATCCACTGATGATTGATCTTTTCTGAAGTTGAGCTTCGATTGAATTCATACCTTCATTGGTAAATGTTACCCTTTTTGTCTTCTCATCCTTTTGATAATCTCCAAGAGGTTCATCAGGATAATCTCCAGTCTCCGGGTCTTTAGCACATTCTACGAGAGAGCTAACGATCTTATTCACATCGAAGAACTTCTTTGTATCATCATCTGCCTGACCGGATATGATCAAAGGTGTTCTCGCCTCATCTATGAGAATGGAGTCAATCTCATCAATGATACAATATGAATGTTTTGGTTGTATTTTCTGTTTAGAATCCCATTTCATATTATCCCTTAGATAGTCGAATCCGAATTCATTATTTGTCCCGTAGGTAACATCACAACTATAGGCAATACTTCGTGCATCAGGATCCATATTTGAGAGGATGTTCCCTACAGTCATTCCCATATAGGTATAAATCGGCCTCATCCAAGCTGCATCACGTTCTGCAAGGTAATCATTTACTGTTATGACATGTACTCCCTCTCCAATGAGGGCATTCAAATAGGAGGCAGGAACACAGGATAGGGTTTTCCCTTCACCTGTCTTCATCTCCATGATCTTTCCTTGATGAAGTACGATAGCACCAAGAAGCTGTACATCATATAAACGCTCTCCTAGGATTCTCTTTCCCGCTTCTCTGATCAGAGCGAAAGCTTCTGGAAGAATGTCATCTAGAGATTCGCCCTGTTGAAGTCTACTTTTTAGTAGTTCGGTCTGTTTCGGGTATTCTTCATCTGAAAGAGCGACTGCCCAACTCTCTTTGCTGTTAATCTTATGCAGAATTGGAAGAAGATGTTTCAGGTCATGTTCCTGTTTAGTCCCGAAAAGTGATTTTAATATGTTCTTGGCCATGATTGGTTTCCTTACTACTGAATTTAATACTCTAATAAATATAATAAATTTTCCTGTTTCAGTATATAATAGATTCCAAGATTGCAACAATCATAGATAGGTTTAATTTGTAACCAATTTGTGGATCAATGGGATTTCCAATAGAGGGGTATATGAATTTAGTAACGACGCAAGAGATGCTGGAGATAGATGCTAGAGCCCAACATGAGTTCTTGATTCCTGGGCTTTTACTTATGGAACAGGCCGGTGTGAAAGGATTTCATGCTGCTGTAGACAATTTATCCATCCAAGAGGATCAATCTGTCCTCTTCATTGTAGGCAGTGGGAATAACGGTGGTGATGCACTCGTCATGGCTAGAGAGGCTTCTATGATGGGGTATTCTGATATAAAAGTTCTCTGCCTTAAAAAGGAACAACAAGAGGTTGCTACGCTCCATTTGAATATTTGTAAAAAACTGGATCTTCCAATCTATTACATTGACTCTGATGATTGGCAATCACTTATCACAGAGGCTGATCTTGTATTTGATGGTATGGTGGGTACCGGGTTGAAAGGAGCTCTGAGACAATGTCCTATGAAGGAGTTGATCGAGTTCGTTAATTGTTGTACCGATGCGACAAGAGTAGCCATTGATCTTCCTAGTGGTCTGACAGATCTGAATGATGGTGATGCTATAGTATTTAATGCCGATCTGACTATATCATTCGGTCCTGCTAAGCTATGCTGTTATTTACCTCTTACGAGAATGAGGTGTGGAGAGATTATTCAGATCAATCCTGGCTTTCCTGATGCTCTTATCAGTCAATATGGTTCTTCAAGGTGTTTGATAGAGATGAATTCATTATCTTTGAAACATGTAGAACCCACGAGCTATAAGAACAAGAAAGGTCATTTAGTAGTATTTGCTGGATCAGTAGGGTATACCGGAGCAGCTGCTCTCTGTTCTGAGGCTGCACTTCGAACTGGAGCGGGATTAGTGACTCTATTCTGCGATTCCGAGGTATATCCAATTCTAGCTTCATCTCTTCGTTCCGTAATCGTTAGACCTTTAGTTGAATCAACGTATATTTCAGCGATTGAGCTTAGATCAAGTTATGATGCCATCCTCACAGGACCTGGTTGGGGGGAGGGAAGTAGACGCGAAACTCAAATGATCGAGATACTTGGTAGTGGGTTACCCCTGATTCTCGATGCAGACGGTATCAAAGTCTATAGTAGAATAAAAGAAACTCTACAAGAACTGAGACAGCCAAAGGAGTTTATTCTCACTCCTCACCCAGGCGAATTTAGGGTTTTGTATAATGAGTCAGATCATGGATCCCTTCAGCAATTCGTTGAGCTTCTTCAAGGTGAAGCAGTTAAACATGAGGCTGTGATTCTCTATAAATCCTTTATCAATTACCTAGTAGACCCTCATGGTGGGCTTTCAATAATGGAAGGTTTGAACCCTGAACTTGGGACCGCAGGTTCAGGTGATGTCCTTGCAGGGATAATTGCGGGATTACTTACCCTAAAAGAGAATGCAAAATCAGCTACGGTGATTGGTAACTGTATTCATCAACTTGCTGGAAGATCTTGTAGAGCTGAAATGGGAACATTTATAGCGGAAGATCTACTGCAATTCATTGGTACAACGAGAAAGGAGCTCGAAAAAGATGGTTAGGAGTACGATTTACTTGACCACAAGGTTTCTTTCTATTAAGCTGAATTTATACAAATGGAGTGATATATGGTTCAATTCTATTTTTTAACAATTGTTTTTCTCATTATTGGCGCTTTGATTCTCTTAGTTGAAGAATATGGAGAGAGATTCCCTACAATCGAAAGATTAAGGAATCAGATTTTCAGCAATCAGACTAATGCTATAGTACTTCTCGTTCTAACGGCTGTGACAGGCATTCTCAAGATGATCAGCCCTATAACTCCTGGACCTGTTGTTCTTGGTGATTTCTTTCCTGCTATAGCGCTCTTAGCTGTTGCAGTATTCTATGGATTTGAGATTCAGAGTCTTGGGAAAGATGTCTCAGCAAATGAAGATGAGGAACTCTTTGAAGATGACCCTGCATTCATTGATTCTGAGATTGTAGACAAAGCTGAAGGCTTCTATTACAAATACAAGAAGATCATCGGTTATGTGATCCTAGGAATCTCATTCTTCCACTTCCTATTTCCTGGTGCCGTGTTACTATAATTGATTTAGTATTATGATATTAAGAAGTTCTCATTATCTTTCAAAGATCTTGAGGACATTTTTTTTGGGGGTCATATGAATCTTTCTCAAGTTGATAGAATCTCTACTGCAGGAATCGCAAAACGAGGGGAGACTTACTTTGCTGCACTACGGATCGCGGGAACCTCGATTGGAGAGAGCTGGGAATTTCCAGGAGGAAAGAATAGATTGGATGAAAGACCTGAAGAGACCCTTTCTCGGGAATTTCTGGAAGAATTCAATGTAACGATTTCTGTTGGTGCTATGGTTTATGAAGGTTATTTTGAGAATAAGAATAAAAAATATGGTTTGATGGCCTTCTTAATCAATTTTATGGAAGAAGAACCTGCTTTTGATCTGATAGAACATCAGAAGGTTGCTTGGCTATCTCTAGAGGAGCTATCAACCCTTCCTATGGCAGAATCAGATAGAGCTATTCTACAAGCCCTATCTGAAACCTGCTGAGATAATTAGATCACTGTTCCAGATGGAATAATGCTGTTCTTAGGAATAACGATGATACCATCTGCGATCCAGTAGTTATCATATTCTCCATCAACTCTTTCCATACTATCGATTCCAATCCTACAACCATCCCCAATTCTGGCATTCTGGTCAATGATAGCTTTTCTGATGATAGTTCCCCGACCAATACCAATATTTGGTATATTGTTTTTCTCATTTTCTAGTTTCTGTTTATCATTCTCATAAAAACTTGATCCCATACAGTATACTCCATCAAGGTTAGCACCAGATTCAATTAATGTTCTGACACCGATGACTGAGTTGACGATAGAGGCATTCGTTATAATAGATCCTTCAGATGCAAGAGATTGACTGATGGTACAAAAATTCATCTTCGTAGCGGGCAAGTGACGTCTATGAGTGTAGATTGGCATCTTCTCATCATAGAAGTTAAAATCTGGTGTTATCGTTGCAATATTCAAGTTTGTCTCATAGAAGGCTTTGATAGTTCCGATGTCTTCCCAGAAGCCATCAAAGATATAGGATTGGACCTTGATCGAATCGATCGATCCGGGAATGATCTCCTTTCCAAAGTCAGTCTTATCGTTATCTAGAAGTTTTTCCATGGTTGCCGCATTGAAGATATAGATTCCCATTGATGCAAGATATTCTTTCTCATGCATTTTGTTCTTATCTACAATACCTTCAAGAAGAGCTTTGTTGACTATCATATCTGAAATATCTTTTTCAGGTGCTGGCTTTTCATCAAAAGAGATAATCTGACCAGAATCATCTGTTCCCATGATCCCTAGACCTGTAGCTTCACCTCGTGATACCGGTTTTGCAGCAATAGTCAGCTCTGCATTGGTTTCAATATGTTTCTTGAGCATGTCCTTGAAATCCATTCTATAGAGTTGATCGCCTGATAGTATTATATAATATTTTGGGTTTTGATCATGGAAGTGTCTTATGTTCTTTCTTACCGCATCTGCTGTTCCTTGATACCAAGTATTACTCAATGGTGTCTGTTCTGCAGCAAGGATCTCTACAAAGCCCTTGGAGAATGTATCAAAGATATATGTATTGGAGATATGGTTGTGTAATGATGCAGAATTGAACTGAGTAAGGATGTAGATACGCTTCAAGTCACTATTGATACAATTGGAGATTGGGATGTCTACCAATCTGAATTTTCCACCAAATGGTACTGCGGGTTTAGACCGCTCTTTTGTAAGTGGGTTCAATCTAGTACCTTTCCCGCCCCCTAAAACGATTGCTAATGTGTCATTCATAACCTTTTTCTCCCTGTATTACGTCTTTATATACTGCACAGTAATGTTGTGCTGCCTGTTCCCATGTAAATGATTTTCGCATTGCTCTTTTCTTTGTTTCAGTCACTGTCTGTTCAGATTCTTGCCAGAATCGTATTGCCTGTTCTACTGCATCATAGATTGCCTCTCCCGACATCTGTTCGAAGACAAAACCCACACCTTTTGAAAAATCTTCATTCATCGGTTCTATGGTATCTGCAAGCCCCCCTGTTCTACGAACTATTGGGAGATTCCCATATTTAAGCGAATAGATCTGATTGAGACCACATGGTTCATAGCGACTAGGCATAAGAAAGAAATCAGAACCTGCTTCTACTAGGTGTGCAATATAGTTATTGAAGACAATCAATGCACAAAAATTATCATAGGTGTTTGATAGTCGCTTTAGGTAATCTTCTATATCCTTATCACCTGTACCAACGATAACGATCTGTGAATCACCATTAGTTATCATTTGTTCTAAAGCTGAAGGGGAACCACTACAGAGTTCTCTGAAGCCTTTCTGATCAGCAATACGAGATACCATCCCAATCACAGGGATATCCAGGTCATTTGTGAAACGGCAATAGGACTGAAGTTCTTTCTTATTGAGCATCTTATCATCGATGGTCTCAATGGAATAGGGTTTAGGAATATAGGAGTCTGAGATGGGATTCCATTCTGAATAATCGATCCCATTGAGAATCCCATACAATACATTTTTCTTTTCTTGAAGAATATGCTCTAACCCGTGTCCGAATTCTTTAGTCTGTATCTCTTCTGCATAGGTTGAAGAGACTGTTGTAACAGCATGAGATAATTGTATACCTATTTTGAGCATGTTCATCCGCGAAGAATATTCAATTTCTGAATCTAAAAAAATATCTGAGGCATCAAGTCCGACTGTATGAATCTCATGTTTTGAGAAGTCCCCTTGATAACCTAGGTTATGTATTGTCATAACGCTCTTAGCGTGGGAAAGCGAAGTAGATTGTGTGACAAGTAGTGGTACGAATCCTGTTGTCCAATCATGACAATGGAAGATGTCTGGATACCATCCTAGATCTTCACAGAAGGTTGTCACTGCTTTATTGAAGAATGTGTATCGGTAAAGATTATCAGGGTAGGGCGCATGAGAACTCTTGCCATAGATCCCTGGTCTATCATGAAACAGAGGTGAATCTATAAAATAACAGGGAAGGTTTTCTAGTTTTGTTTCTACGACACTGAAATCTTCAGTCTGATCACTCATTGAGACTGATAAGTTCTCTGAAAGTATATTGGTCTTTTCATGAACAATATCTTTATAATTCGGCAGAATGAGTCTGACATCATGACCCATCTCTATCAGAACATGTGACAATGCAGTTACCACATCAGCAAGACCACCGGACTTGATGAATGGTACAGCTTCGCTAGATATCATTAGGATTTTCATATCTCTAAATTAGACCATGTATGAGAGAAATCGTCAAGATGAAACGGGATAGTGCAGGCGCTATCCCGTCGCTTTTTAACTATTTATGATAATTCTCTCAAAAGATTTATTGATATGCTTCACCATGTAGTTCATCGATATATTGGGCTGCACAATGACTAGCGACAGCACCTTCTCCAGCGGCAACAATAAGCTGTCTAAATGGTGTCGCCCGGACATCTCCTACGGCATAGAAACCCTTTTGTGATGATTCCATCTCTTGATTGGTAACTATATAACCAGTTTCATCCTTTACGATGCCTTCTGCAAGTGCTGTTTGAGGTATAGATCCAACGAAAATGAAAACTGCGTCAAATTCTTCTTCATATTCTTTATCAGCAACCTTATCATAGAAGACCACGGTACTGATCCTAGAACCATCACCTTTTATCTCTTTTAGTTCATGACTGAATCTCACATCAATATGTTCATGGTTCTTGACTCGTTCAGCTAAGACTTTTTGAGCTCTGAAACGATCTCTTCTATGGATCATGACCAGATCATCTGTGAGTTTTGAGAGGAAGAGTGCCTCATCACAAGCTGCATCACCTCCACCCACAACTAACATCTTCTTCTTTCTGAAGAATGGACCATCACATGTCGCACAATATGAGACACCACGTCCACTATATTTTTCTTCACCAGGAATAGCGAGTTTTCGATGTTTGGCACCGGTTGCTAAAATGACCGCATGAGTAGTGTATTCACCTTTGTTTGTTGAAATTGTATAGAGATCTCCCTCTTTCACCACACTATTGACTGTTGCTGGTAGGATCTCTGCACCGAAGTTCTGAGCCTGAATAGTAAGTCGCTGTGCCAATTCGAAGCCTGTGAGTTTATCGGGGAAACCGGGATAATTCTCAAGGTCATCGATTACAAGGGCCTGCCCTCCTGGAGCCATTTCCTCTATCAGCATGGTTTTAAGATTAGCTCGACCTCCATATTGAGCAGCAGTCAAACCTGCAGCTCCTCCACCAATGATGATAATATCTCTATAAGTATTCTCTGTGGACATGATGACCACCTCCTTAAGTATATGTTTGCTATTTTTATATATCAATATTCGTCATATAACTAAGAAAAGTAAAGGGTTTTCTTGCCTATTACTTGATAAGCCCCTTATCTCGAGAGATCTCAGCTTCACTTTTACGGATATAGGTTGGACCCTGTTCTGCACAGTCTGCTCCATGAACCTGGTACTGCATTAAGCCAAGATCAATCATCTTTCTGCCATGACCTCTATTAAAACCGGCATCAATGCCTATTTCATGCGATAAAAGGTGTATTTCTTCTATGAATTTGGGAGCATCCGGACCGGTGATGACGATCTTTGCATCTTTTGGACATGCTTGGATTAAATCTAGAGATGATGTATCGAGATCCTCACTGATTCTTTTACCATTTTGAAAGAGCGCCGCATAAAATCTTCGTTTTCTAGCATCAATGACCGGAATAGTGATTGAATTAATCTTCTCACAATCAGCAGCGTAGATATCGATAGTGGGGACTGATACTAGTGGTATTCGAGCACCGGAAGCTAAGCCTTTAGCTGTAGAGAACCCGATTCTAAGACCTGTGAAAGATCCTGGTCCTCTTGCACAAACAATCAGACCTATATCTTCAATAGTGATTTCAGCCTGTTTCAGCAGCATCTCAATCTGAGGAAGAAGGTGTTCAGAATGTTTGAGCCCTACTTGATGATTTACTTCATAGAAGCCATTATCAGTCTTCAATGCGATATTAAGAAAGTCTGCTGAAGTGTCAAAAGCTAAAATGTTCATGTGTAGCTCCCTGTATAGTTATGACTCTGTCCTGATTCTCATTTATTGAAAGAGTGATATAAATCGTATCCTCTGGAAGTATTTCATCGATTTTTTCACTCCATTCTATTAAAGTGATGCCTTTCCCATAGAGAAGCTCCTCTGTCCCAAGCATTTCGAACTCATCAACGGAGTCTATCCTATAGAGATCCATATGGTATAGGGGTAGGGTCCCCTCATATTCTTGGAGTAGGGTATAGGTTGGGCTTGTAATGGCTTCATCAATTTTCAAAGCTAAAGCGATTCCCTTTGCTATGATGGTCTTGCCAGCACCTAATGGTCCTCTTAGAGAGATTATTGAGCCAGGGGGGAGTTGTTCCCCGATAGCTCTGCCGATTTTAAGCGTATCATCGGTTTTAGAAGATATGATTACTTGTTCAGCCACAATATTCCTCTAGCTCAAAGCATCGATATACTGTTGAGCAATCGGATCTTTAGGATCAAGTTCAGCAGCAATCTGAAAATAATGAAGAGCTTTCTTTCTATCATCCCTCTTCAATTCTAGAATCCCAAGGTTTGAGACGATCTTTACATTATCGGGTTCAAGGACAAGTGCCTTATTGAGGTAGTTCTTTGATGAATCGAGATCTCCGATCTCCATACAGCATATTGAAAGCTCATTATAGATATCGACATTGGTACGCTCTAGTTCCAGGGCTCTCTCCAGAGCCTCTTTGCCCTCCTGGTATTGTCCAAGTCTTCTATGGGCCCATCCTTTGAGGAACCATGCATTCCATACATCTTCATGACGTTCGAGAAAATCATCAATCGTTTCGATCGCCTCCGGTTCATTACCATTCTTGATATGGTTGAAAGCTTCGGTGAACTGGTCATCTTCCTGATTCTGGTTTCTTATGGTATTAACGATTTCCTGGACTTCAGGAGCTCTCTCATCATCTATAGCCAATCCAAGGAAAAGTTCAAAGTATTCCTGTGCCTGAGATGTATTGTTCTGTTTCAAGTTGAATGAACCGAAGTAGAAATGAATATCTACTGAGTCCGGGTGGTATTCCAATGCTTCTAGATAGACCTGATAGGCTTTTTCAGCGGTCATATCCGCCTCTTTGAAACTTCCTTGTTCTGTAAGAGCGTCAACCTGCTCTTCATAGACAAATGCAAGGTTAAGGAACGTTTTCTCTTCTTCAGGTTCAAGATTGGTCAAAGCAAGGAAGATCTCCTCTGCAATATCGAAATCTTTAGCCTCAGCTTTAATGATTCCTGTTCTTGTGAGTTCTGCAACTAGATTAGGTTGTACTGCATTTATGAAATCTCTGTAGTAGGGGGTATCTTTATGGCTAGGGTCATAAGCGAAGATCTTCAACATCGCCGAGACGATCATCTCCCATGAGAGTTCTTCAAATGACCATTTTTCTTGATCAGCTGGAATCTCCACAGGGATGAGTATCTTGGGATCCAGTTCAAATCCGTTTATCTCTCGAGCTGAATCTTCTGGTATTGATATATAGACTATCTGGTCTAAAGGTTCGGTGTGTTTTTCTGACATTTTTCTTCCTACAGAATTGATTAAACCCGCAGCGCTGATCCGAGTCGATACCTCTTGAACTCTTATGTTCAAGGGGGTTTCCTGTTTCAGAAATCGTGTACCTGAGATTACCCAGGTGCAATTCAGTTCTGAAAAGACAGAATCCCAATTATGTTATTTGACCCAAGAGATTAATGCTCATTTCAAACACTGCGGGGAACTAGTCTCATCTATAGATGAAATATACACATATCTTGGTCCTAAATCAAGGAACCTGATATGTGTATATTACTACGATTATCGATAGTTTAATAGGTATAGATCGTAACTATACTAATGGTTCTTCATCATCATAGTTGATGATGGTATCTGTATCGTCAATTGGATTCTCTGTAACAGTTTCAACATATTCAGAGTCTGAGACACTGGAATTGTCCAATTCAGCAAATTCTTGAGATCTAAGATAATCCTCTACAGGAATCATCTCATTAAGACCATCAACATCATCAAGGTATGCAAGAGATTTTGAGAGACCAAGTTCAATAAGTTCGTTATCCTTATTGTAGGTGTTCGCAAAATCCTTCAATTCTTCATTATGCATCTTTAGGATATTGATCTGCTCAATAAATCCTTCATTCTGCTGTCTAAGTCGATTTATCAGGGCTACTGCCTTTCTGATTCTCTCTTCTAGTAATTGAACTTTATCCAATGTAATCATGAGTTACTCCAATTAGAGACTTATTTTAGAGCCTCTTTTGCTTGTGATACTAAAACAGTAAAAGCCTGTTTATCCTCAATAGCCATATTTGAAAGAGCTTTTCTATTGATCGTAATCTCCGCTTTCTTCAGACCGTTGATGAACTGTGAGTAGTTCATACCCTCAGCTTTAACTGCTGCAGAAATACGAGTGATCCATAATCTTCTAAAATCTCTCTTTTTTCTTCTTCTATCTCGGTAAGCATATTGTCCAGCTTTGATAACAGCATCTTTTGCTGTTCTCATGTTGGTGCTTCTTCTTCCGTAATATCCTTTCGCCTGCTTAAGGATGTCGTTTCGTCTATCTTTTCTTCGTGTTCCGTCTACTGCTCGTGGCATCTCATATTCTCCTTAATTAAGTGTACTAAAATTTGTACGGCATCATCTTTCTAACTTTCTCAGTCTCAGCTTCGCTGAGAATTCCAGCATGTCGTAAATTTCTCTTTCTCTTAGTACTCTTCTTGGTAAGAATATGGCGAAGACCTTGCTTCTTGTATCTTACTTTACCAGAACCAGTAACTTTGTAGCGCTTTGCAGCTGCTTTTCTTGTTTTCATCTTTGGCATAAAATATCCACCTTATAACTGCCCTCCTAAGGAACAAGATCCCCCCTAGGATTGCTAATAAGAACATCTCAACGAGATGTCGACACTGCTTATCACCTTAGTGAAAAGAGCATCTCTGTATCATTAGATTAATAATGTAAACCTGTCAATACCCGTGTGCAATGAAACATTACTTTTTAGGGTTTTTCTGAGGGCTGAGAATCATTGACATGAATCTTCCCTCCATCTTAGGATTTCTATCAAGATTGAATCCAATCTCTAAATCCTGGAGAAGTACTAGTACCTTATCAAGGACAACACGGCCTAACTCTGTATGCGCCATCTCTCTGCCTCGGAATCGTATAGTAACTTTTACCTTATTTCCCTCTTCGAGAAATTGAGCAATATGTTTGGTTTTGAATGCCAAGTCATGCTTCTCAATTTTTGGCTGCATCCTGATCTCTTTTAACTTGATCTGAACCTGATTCTTTCGGGATTCTCTGAGTTTTTTCTCTTGTTCATACTTATATTTTCCGAAATCAAGAATCTTGCAGACTGGTGGGTTTGCATTTGGTGAGACCTCTACTAGGTCAAATCCTGCTTCCTCAGCAATTTCTAGTGCTTCTCTTGTAGATACAACACCTCTCATTTCCCCTTCGTGGTCGATTAATCTGACTTCACGTGCCCGAATCTGTCTATTGATCCGTTGTTCTTTAGCGGCCAATATACCCCCTTATACAGTAAGTTTTATACTTATGTATTAAAATTTGTAAGTTGCTATCAATATAACATGTCATTATTGTATAGTCAAAGGTCTTAGCCTTTGTACAAAAAAAGACACCCTATTATATTAGGGTGTCTTTACTATAATGAAAGATTAAGCTTTATTAGCTGAACCTAACACGTTGATATTCTTATCCATGTACATGACCTTGAGTTCAGCACGAGCTGGAGCAAGGTATTTTCTTGGATCGAAATCACCAGGATTCTCAGCTAAGTGTTTTCTGATCGCAGCAGTCATTGCAAGTCTTCCGTCAGAGTCAATGTTTATCTTACATACAGCTGATGTAGCTGCTTCTCTGAGTTGGCTTGAAGGTATTCCGACAGAGTCTTTAAGGTCTCCGCCGAATTCAATAATCTCATTGACATATTTCATTGGTACTGAAGAGGAACCATGAAGTACGATAGGGAATCCTGGAAGCTCTTTTTCAATCTCTTTGAGGATGTCGAATCTGAGTGGAGGTGGAATTAATACTCCATCTGTATTTTTGGTACATTGTGCAGGTTTGAATTTATTAGCACCATGGCTTGTTCCGATTGATATAGCTAGTGAATCAACACCTGTCTTTGAGACAAAATCCACAACCTCTTCGGGTTGAGTATAAGTTGATTCTTCCGCAACAACATCATCTTCTATTCCGGCTAAGATTCCAAGCTCACCCTCTACTGTTACATCGTGAGCATGAGCATATTCTACTACTTTCTTTGTCAGTGCGACGTTTTCTTCATAGGGAAAATGAGAACCGTCTATCATGACTGAGGAGAATCCGTTATCGATACATTCTTTACATGTCTCGAAACTGTCACCATGGTCAAGGTGTAAGGTTATAGGAATTTCAAATCCTAGTTCCTTGGCATATTCTGTAGCACCTTTTGCCATATTTCTTAGCAGGTTGATGTTTGCATAGTCTCTTGCACCTTTAGATACCTGAAGGATTACAGGAGATTTTGTCTCAACACAAGCTTGTATGATTGCTTGTAACTGCTCCATATTGTTGAAGTTGTATGCAGGGATCGCGTATCCACCGTCTACAGCCTTCTTGAACATCTCTTTGGTATTAACCAATCCTAAATCTTTGTAGGAAGTCATATATTACCCCTTATGTAAATGTTGAATTCACTAATGAAACTACTTGATTCCTTCTCTTTCGTCAATAACTCGATATTAAGAAGAGGCTAACTACTTGAAGTTGTATCTTTATTAAGTAGTAATTTTAGCTTATTGACCTATATCTCACTCATTGGTAGACTGCCTGTATGATAATCAGTCTTAAGGGAAACCCTAGAATTTCTCTAATTCTCATCTTTTGCAATCTCATATTTCTCATCGGTTGTGCAGATCAAAAAGACCTACTATTGATTAGTGACCCTCATTTTGATCAGATACTGTTCAATACTACGGTAAGTGATCAGTTTAGTGATAGTGCTTCTCAGGCTGGTCGTTCTTTTGATTCTATCACATATGATGTCCAGAACCAGACAGGTACATTTCTAAAGAGTCTCAAGAAAAGTAATCCAGAACTTATTATGCTCTCTCCAAGTCTTTCGGTCGTCTATAAACTTGATCAAGACGAATTCTTGAGTGCTGCATTAGACAATCTTCGCGATACTGGAACCAAACTTGTGTGCTGGGTATCTGTAGAAGATGTTGAACAGATTGAATCACTTTCTTTGACTTATGGGGATATCTATATAGTTATAGATCCTTTAGAGGGTTGGAGTGATGTAGATAAGCTTCTTATTGAACTCTATGATGATTATCATAAGGTAGGAGTAATCTACAATAGGACCGCGTTTGGATATTCATTCGAACCAGAGGACCTGTTACCAGAACTCTTTTCAGATACGTCAAATCACCCAGAACTTTTAGATATCGAGGGGGCCTCGATATCTGATGCTAAGGCCAAAGATTCAATCTCCCAATATGCTGAGAGAGGGGTAGAACTTCTATGTCTCTTTACAGGTGTTGATACACCCAATATCCTTCAACAGATGAATGGGAAGGAGTTCCTCGCGATAGTAGAGCATGGGGAGTATCTCCCAACTTATCACGATCATCTGTATGGAAGTTTGAGTTTTGATTATAAAGAGATCTGTGATCAACTCTTTTCCACTTCAAAGAATTCTACTGATAGTGTACAATTCATAAGATCAACAAAGGGATTCTTTCCCTATTAGGAGATTCTTCAAAATGATTAATAATAGTAAAAAAACAATAATATGCTTGCTTATGCTTCTGATCTCTATAACAGGAGTCTTTGCAGTTGATAACTCATTCGGTGCTCATCTTACTGGTGAGATAGCTCATGATGGTTCTTTTCAGGTTCATCCAGGAATCGATTTCAGGTTTATCGGAGGACGAGGTATTTTCGGGTCAGACTTTACTTTCGAATATTTTCCAACGAATTCCCGAGGATACCAATCAACAGAGGTTAGTAGCCTTTTGATGAGTACTGCATATGCCTTGACCCAGTTATCCTGGAATTATGGAGATATGGCTGTCTATATGGGGCCTGGTACAAGCTTCTATTATATGCCTGATGAGACCTCTCCCACACTCCATTCCTCATTACTAGAGGATAATCTGATTCATTGGAAAACAGGGGTCCTGTATACATTTTATCCTGCTCAGTTCTTCATAGAGAATGACTTCGATATCTATTTTGATGCGTTTGATTTTGATATCATTCATCCCCATATATCTATTGGAGTATCATTTCTTCAGTAATGGTGGGAAAATCCTCTTAAAATTATTACAAATGATCTCTGAAAAAGCTTCCGTCTCCATCTGTCGCAATCCAGCTGTATATTCATAGGTATAAGGAATAAACTCAGGTGTGTTAAGCTTTCCCCGTTTAGGTATCGGTGCTAGATAGGGGCTGTCAGTCTCTATCAACATATGATCAATGGGGATGACTTTTGCAGCCTCCTGGATATGATTATTGTTCTTATAGGTAATATTTCCAGCAAACGAAAGATATGCATCAAGTGCTATGAAATCTTTTGAAAGATCATCCTCAACAGAATAACAATGAAGTATCGTACCATATTCTGGTCTATGCTCTTTCAAAAGTTTTAACATATCATGATCAGCATCTCTGTTATGAATGATCACTGGAAGTTTATGCTTGTTTGCCATCTGAATCTGGAGGATAAAGAGTTCCTGTTGTCTTTCAGGTGTTGAGAAATCCCAATGATAATCCAACCCTATCTCACCGATTGCATGTGGACTGTATTTCTCGATCATATCCTCGAGTTGATCTAGGATGATGTGTAGGGATTCAGTCTCCGCATGGCTAGGATACAGGCCTACCGAGTAGTGTAGGAATGGGTAGTTCTTCAAAACTTCATATCGCTTGATCATGTCAAGAGGATCAACTCCGATATCGATACCTCCGATAAACCCGTCAGACTGTAATCGTTGCATCATAGATGGGATCTCAAAACCTTTTTCAGCTAGATGATGAAGGTGGAAATGTGAATCAATATATCTCATGACTTGAAGCTAATATATTATGGATAACGTTACAAGTATAAGAATGAGAAAAAGAAAAAAGGTAGTTGACCAAGAGACCTCTCATCCTGAGTTTTCGCCAACTAGACGTAAAAAGAGGTGCTAACCTATTGTGTAATAACAATATAGAACAGCACCTCTAAAGAATATTTGTGTAGTGTGTCAGCTCTTCTTCTTCGTTTTTGCCAACATTTTCTTGATCGCATCTCTTGTATACACATTCTTTCCGAACTCTATCGAACACTGCTTTTTCAATCTCTGCAGAACCGTATCGTAATACAACGTCTTGAAGGTCGTGCTGTTCAGCTCAACAACATTCGCTTTCTTCAATGAATTTCGGATCTTCTCACTCGAGTATTCATGTCCGGCTTCCTGCTCTAGAATCCTCATGATCAGAAGAGAGATGAAACAGGTGAGAAAATGAGCCTGTATCCGATCTTCTCGCGATACATACACTGGTCTCGCATTCAGATCACTCTTAGTGATCCTGAAGGTTTGTTCGATCTTCCAGAGCCCATGGTACATCTCTACGATGTCGAGGGGCGTCACTACTTTGTTCAGCTGGAGCATTCCTTCATCGGGTAGCCATCTCTGAGGTTTATGAAAATCATGTTCAAGTTCTCCGGTTTCATGCCCTCGTTCATCGACATACGACCGTAAGCCCATCACATTGGTCTCGATCACATAGAACCCATCCAATGATTCATCCTCTTCCAGTTTCTGTGCATCGAACACCGTTTTCGCTTGGTATCCTTCGATCCGTTCATGAGTCTCGGGATCAAACACCTGTGTTTTGAGATACTTGTTCTTCCCATGGTTGTTGTCGATGACCGCCTTACTCTGTGAATGCGAAGCAACGATCGCTTTCTCTACCGAAGCAGCACGGTCAGTCCGTGCCCTCTGTGCATACTTTGCTGACCAGTAGATGATCTGGTAATGTCCAACTCCTTTGACCTTCTTACGCTTCCCATCAGCACCTGATACATAGGTATCTTTCACCTCATCAAGTACCTTGTACATGAACGAAACCGCAGTCTCGGTATCAAGGAAACTGATAGGCTTCCCAGAGTCATCGAATCTCAGGTATCCCTCAGGATCCCTGACGGTATCCTTGAGCTGCTGTGATGCCCCGCGTACAGACTTGCTGAAGACATAGCCGTTATGGTTGGTGATTACTTCAGCTATGTTCGTTCCACTCATCATCGCCTTGTCTGCAACAAAGATCAGATGTTTCACATCTAGTTGCTTCCGTACCTGCTGACTCATGGGAGAGAAGGTAGTACAGTCATTCATGTTCCCGGGGAACAGATCATAGGTGACCGGGAAACCTGCGGAGTCCATGAAGAGCCCCATCTGGACGATGGGAAGTGGTCTATGTTCCTTACTGACACCTTTCCTGCGAAAACTGTCTTCCTGGTCTATCTCGAAGTAGTAGTTCGTCACATCATAGAAGAGGACCGTAGAGTCCCGATCATACTGGGAGACCATCTGCTGATGCAGATGTGTGAGCAGATCATCCCGGTACTTCGGGATGATGCTCAAAGACCGGTAGACGGCATTCAAGTCAAAGTCCATCTTGTCAAAGTATTTGGAACGACCGAGCCATGCAGCACGCTTGGAGCCCGGTTCAAGAATTCTTTCATAGACCAGGAGTTTCATGACTGCTGTGAGGTTGTATGAGATGTCGAGGTATTTACGTCTACGATCGAAGAAGGTATGAAGCTCCAGTGAATGAAAGACCTGACTGATCGCAGCATGGCCGATGTTCTTCACACAATCATAGCTCTGAGTCTCAGTATCGAAGGGAAGCAGAGCATCCGGCATGAGTTCGATAGTCACAGCCTTCTGCTGTGCTCTCTTCTCTGCAGTCTTCTGTTTCGCCACTTCTTTGAAGTGAGCGATAGGATCATCATAGAGATGGGTGAATTCATCAACATAACCGATACGTTCTACCGTACGATGTTTCACCTTTCCTTTCTCACGATACCCTTCAATGTAACGCATCAGGGTTCTACCCGATTTTTTCTCAATCAAAGTCTTCACATACATAGTCGCCTCTTGATGATAGTATACCATACACGCCCTGCGTCGCACAACCGGTATTATATACAAATAAAAAAGAAAAAAGCAAAAAAAATGACCCTACATGGGTCTTGTGTGCTGATTACATGAGTTCTCAGCTAGTCAGGTGTGACAAACTCCGGAGGAAATATATTGTGAGAAATGGTTCTAATGTCATACGTTAACTTTAACTAATAAACCTCTTTATATACTGTAAAGAATCTGTCGCTTCTCATCAGTTCGAGAATTGTACCATCTAATCAATTGCCTGACTAGAAGCAAAACCTCATAAAAGTAAAGGATTAAAGACAGCTATTGGAATAGAGTAGATTCAACTAGATATCACCATGATTATGAACTCAGAAAAACTCATAGTACATATTCTTGTGAACCTATTGACCTTTTTAGGTAATTTCTATAACTTAACAATCACGTCGCAGGGTAGAGCAGTTGGCAGCTCGTCGGGCTCATAACCCGGAGGTCACAGGTTCGAGTCCTGTCCCTGCTATTAGAATTAAAAGCTAACTTGTTATAATACAGCAAGTTAGCTTTTTTATTTTTACCAAAATGTTACCAATTCTGTTACCAATACACCTCTTTACAGATATATTCCTGCTATATTATACTTAACATATGAAAAGCAAATATCGATTCAGACATCAAAAAGGCAGATACATTCAAGTATCATTTGCACACATCCCTGGGAAATGGGCATCCACCGGGACCCATAATCAGACAGAAGCAGTTCTATGGGCTGAAAACAAACTCGAAGAAGATTTAAAGGGTATGAATAATAAAAAGATCTACACCTTCAGGGAATTCTCTGAAAACTTCTTCTCTACTGAAGATCCTCATAATTGGAGAAAGCGTCAAGAATCCCGTAATCATTATTATGAAGATTCATTTTATCTACAGCATGAAAGCAGATTAAAAATGTATATTCTACCTGCTTTTGGAGATTACCTTATTACAGCCATCAACGATGTCATGATCGATGACTGGTTCTTGGACCTCACGAAAGCAAAGACCCATAAAAAACTTGCAGATGGGACAAAGAATAAAATCTTGAAATGCCTTCGAATCATCATGGAAGAAGCTCGAAGACAACATCTTATTGATAGGAATCCAGCAAAAGATGTATTACTGATAAATGAACGAAATAAGAAACGCGAGCCCTTCACAGACATTGATCTATTCAAGATGTTCCCTAAAGAAGAAAACGATCTCCTTTATATATGGGGGAACCGGACTTGGGCAACCTACTTTCTTATTATGCGAGATACAGGATTTAGACCTGGAGAAGTTGCCGCATTAACTCCGTCCAATATCAGCTATGATCACCAGGGAGTCTATACTGAAAGATCTATAGATTATCGAACAAGAGAGATAAAAGAAAGGATAAAGACTTCTAATAAGGGATTCCAATACAAAGTGGGACTCCTTACCAAGCAGACCATTACCCAATTAAGGAAACTCATCGATGAGAAGAATATCCCAGATGATAATCTCTTGTTTAGAGTTAAAGGTGGGAATGCCATCATTCCTGATTCAGCCAATAAACATTTAAAACTTTCTATGGAACGAGCAGAGGTAGACCTCGCAGGTAGAACTCAATACTCGTTACGTCATTCCTTTGAAACGGCTCTTGCTGGAAATGTTGACCAGAAGATACTTCTTGAACTCATGGCTCATACCAATTACCGGCCAGAATATGATCATAGATCTCCTGAAGATATACTAAGACAATTACAACCAGCTTTAGAAGTTATTGAAAATAGATCTTAAGGGAGTAAATTGGAATTATTAGTTTGTTTGCTGTTTATATCCTAGAAAGAATAAAGGATGCTTGTGATTCATACCCTCTTTCTATCATATATTTAACAAATACTTCCCATGGAGGGATATTACTCATGTACGGGTCTCCAGGACCAGTATACATCCCCCCTCCGGGGCCGGTATAAAGCCCACCGCCAGGACCAGTATACATCCCTCCACCGGGGCCGGTATACATCCCTCCACCGGGGCCGGTATATAGACCTCCACCGGGGCCGGTATATAGACCTCCTCCAGGACCTGTATACATTCCACCACCAGGACCGGTATACATCCCACCACCAGGGCCAGTGTACATTCCACCACCAGGACCGGTATACATTCCACCACCAGATCCTGTATAAAGATTTCGAGGCCACATATTATTCCCCCTTCATGATGTACATCATTATTAAGTGTAAAGATAACTATTTTTAGCATATGATGATTATAAAACAACCATTTTTACAGAGTAAAACTGATCATAATAAAGTATGAGCATTATCAAAAAACAAATAAACTAAGAATGTTCATGTCACGAAAGAGGTATCCATGGCCAGAAATAAATTATATATATCTTTTTTATTCGCATTTAAAGCATAATTAAGATATATTTAAGATATATTTTTCAAGTGGTCTTATTCCTTGTGGGAACAATCTGGGAACACCTAAATATAGGTTAATCTTTCTAACCTTCTTGAATAAAGAAATTTCGCTAATTCATAGGGAGTAGAATATTGGCCCAATATATTATCTTCTCTATAATCTTTTGATAACGGTTTATCTGAACAGATATAAATTGTATTTTTCATTTCTACCTCATACAAAACCTTCAGAATACTTTCTATACTACAGTAGGAGGAATTTCTCCTATGATCACGTAGAATAAATATCATTCCATTAAACTCTTCTTCAATAATTTCAGCTACAGCATCTTTTGTAGAGTATCCATCAAATATGCTATTGTCATATCCAAAAAAATTAAATATAGGTCCATATAACATTAATGATATTTTAAAGGTTCCACCAAATATTAATACACACTTTTCTCGCTCAATAGAGAAATTAGGTTCAAAGAACTCATTTGAAAAATCATTTAGAGCTTTTTCAATTGTAATCTTTGGTAACATTAACATCTCAGCTAATGTAATATTACCTTCGATATATAACTTTGAATAAAACTCTAAACAAGATAAATAACCTTTAATAATACCATCATAAATTTCTAATGGAGAAACTCCCAACCTCTTGTATGTTTGAACTTCATCAGTATAATTTTTATTGAGAAAAGCTTTATACATCAATCCCAATTCTTCTTCAGGGATATTTTGTGCAAACTTTTCTATTTTTAATTTAAATTCTTTCTGTTCTTTTTTTATTTTCTTTTGTCTTATTTTTTCTGCTTTAATATTTTCTGCTTTTTTTTCTTTCTCAATTTTCTTTTGTCTTTCTTCAATAGATTCCTCATCTTCACCATATCCGGGAACTTGGTTCTTCAATTCTGCTAATATTTTCTTTTTATTCACAATCCCATTAAAATCGTCTTCACTAATACTAAACTGCTGACATAGATCTCTAAGCCCTTCTTCAGAAAACTCTAAATACGGTTGAAAAGATAAAGCCCCTGAGCAGAACATTCTATCCCTAGCTTCAGATTCTGCTTCTTCTCGAGATTCAAAATAATCATTACTATCATCATTCAATGTATAATAAGTGTGATTTGCTTTCAAAACCTTAGCTTCAATGCTGTTAAGGATAGCTTCACCATCATCAATTTGGTTATAATCTATGCTATTAACTTCAATAAGGTCATTATACTCCTCAGAAAAACTAAAATCTTCATCCTGTGATAGTCTATTGATTATATCAACCTCAGCTTCAGAAAATGATTCACTTTCTTTCACTTCAATTCCATAAGTTTCACAATAGCCAGCTTCAGATAAAATTTGGCAATATGAAAAATTTGCAAAGTGTTCTTGATACTCTTTTGAGTATAGTAAAATAGCTAGCGACTCTTTATCTAACATACTGGCCTCAATTAATATTTTTGTTTATAGTTTGAAAGTCTAATATAAAACGAGCTATCACTCAATAAAAAAATCATTTTCACTCTGTTCTGTAAAACATTTGTTTTTATATATTTTGATTTACATTGAATCAAATTGAATATCACACTGTTTATTTATGTCAGGAGGAAACCTATATGGACAAACTATTATTACTGACAAAGAACGATATTATTACGGTGATGTATGAATTGAGGAAGCTACCTGCTGATACTCTTGCTATAGAATTTATTTTAGACCAAGCACAAAAGCGAATCACTGATCAATTAGACTATCCTCAATGATTCTTTGTCACTCCCTGCTTCTTCTCATATGTCCTCATCCCTGCAAGACCTAGCATACCTGTCATAATCGGTATCATGAGCGATAAATCGATCACCGGGAACTCGAACGTCTTCCCTGCTGCCGATAATATCGCGATGGCCCAAGGTCTGAAGATGTAGTTATTGGCCATAGATAGACCACACACCCACCCGATGAACGGTCGCCACCCAGCCACCAGGATAGATTGATGCTGAGCCTCGGCCAAATTAACCTGCAGCTGGGTATGTTTCTGCAGATTTTCTGCTTCCAGGGCGATCTTCTCAAGTTCTGCTTTCTTCTCCGTAGACATCTCCCCGGTAATCGCAGATCTAATACTAGATGCAATCCCGGAGATCCCGGTACTCACTGATTCAATTACCGTCCCTGCGGCTTCTGCTGTTTCCTTAGCCCCGAAGATCTTCCCTAACCAACTCATATCTAGCCTTCTTCTATGCTTTGACTACTGTACATAGCCTTATTACAGGGAATCAATAATCTTCCATTCCCATAGGCTATCCGGTAGATGTTGTATCCGAGATCTCCTATCTGCTCCCAGGTTTGCCCTTTATCATGGGAAATATAAACTAATCCAGCTTTGAGATCAGTTCCCCCCACTTCTTGGGTTGCTGCAGCTAATCGCGTTCTCCCTTCAAACGGGATCAAGGTTCCGGCTATCAGCCCACCACCCAACTGTGCCAGCTCGGTGATGGTTATCCCATCGAAGGTCTCATACACGATTCCATTATTTCCATATACGATAAATCGATCATCTACGAAAAAGATATACATAGCCTTCTCTGGGATTTGCCCACCTTCGGCCCAGGTATGGCCATCTGATGAAAGATAGAGTTTTCCATTCTCATTTGATGCTATATACCTGCCTCCGCCATAGGTTATAAAGGTCGGTACACATTGGTTTTCATGAAGGATTCCGTGCTCCCAGTTGCTCAGATCACTCCCTAAAGCATAATAGACATACCCGTTCTTACAACAAGCAAAGAGTTTCCCGTTGATATAGCTAAGAGCCCAAACATAGCTCGGTAACTGAATCACCGTAGTCCAGGTAATTGCATTTGGAGAAGTGATAACCTTCCCGTTTGATAATCCTGCTACATACAGGGAAAGCTCCTCGATCCAGATAATGAAGTAAACCGATCCCCCAACATACACACCATTTCCCCAAGTAATCAGATCATTGGAGGTATGAATCCATTGAGACTCCCCTCCACAGAGATATTTGCCATTTCCATAACAAACGGCATCTATCTCTGATGATTGAATATTACTTGCCTGTAATGAGATTATAAGCCCAGGAAATACGATGCGAGGAATCGATCCCTGCATCCTGGTGATCAATGGGCCCTGTTCAATGAGGCATTCAGTCATGCTACAATTTCTCACAGAACTACACCCTCCAATCTACGGCAATAGATCCAGCAGATGTAGCTCTATTCTCAACTTTAATGAAGCCACCATGTTTGATATAGAAATCTGCATCATCGATTAGATCTTCACCTTCTACCGGAACAAATACGGCGGTATCCCCCACCACCTTTGATTGCCGGGCTTGAGTCACACTAACCATATAGGAGGCCGTAGTATCAATAGAAACCTGCACCGATCCTGGACGGTTGTACATCCCGATGATCATACTTTCCCCTGGGGCTAGTACTTTATCCCCGGTATCCTCTATCATCTGGATATCTCTTCTCATATTCTCTATCTGTGCCATGCATTCCTCCTATTGAATCGCAGTTTCATTGAGATATTCTTTAATCTCTTCTTCTACATGGGATATATTCCCATTACACTTCCCGGTTCTCACCGCATCAATTAATCCCAGCATTCCTTTGAATAGAAGCCGATTCTCATGCATACGATCCTCTCCCCGTTTTCTCATCGTCTTCAGATCACTTGAAATCCTGATAAGCATGGTAATGAGTCCCCCGATCAAGGCTGTTGTTCCGGTAGCTGCTAATGTAGTTAATAATCTTGTCAGGTCAATCAAACGCTATTCCTCCTCAAAGATATCAATGGCATCCATAAAGAATGGGATGCTTGCTTTAATGTATTGGTAAAGTGCAGTGATCACGTTATCCCGTGATATCCCCCCGTCGATCTCCAGATCAGATAATACAGCTGATTGTATTGCCGTATAGAGCCATGTAGATCGTGCAATATCCGGAAGGGATAAATCATCAAATGATGCATGATAGACCTCTTCATCTGCTAATGCTGCATCCCTTGAAGCATAAGCACTTAACCGGTACTGAACAGAATCCGAAGTAACATCAATATTCACTTCTGATACATGCCAATAGGCATTTACTTGTTCATGAAAGATCTTTGAGTCCTGCTGTAAGAGTGTAATTTGTAACCCCATGAAACCTCCTATGATACGCGTATGGCCCACCAATCAAATGAGATGGTGGAACCTGCAGTATTATGGATGTAAAGATCCCCACCGGATTGGTACCCATGAGTTCCCCACATATCTGTGTTGTTATTGACGTTATAGGCCTGATGAACTCGCCAGGTACCCGTTAATCCAGATGCCACCTTTGCGCGGGTATTACGATCTATAGTCACCGAGCCATATATGGTTCCACCCCCATAGCTATCGAAGTAAGCCTGATTTGCATAGACACTCTTGAACTTCAAATCATCGGAACCGAGATGACAGGTGCCATTTCGTACCGGCTTGATATCAGTCCTGGTGGTGATATCTTTGGCCAGCCAGTTGATATCTAATTCATACCATCGGTAATAGGTCGTATCATCATCGATATAGTAGTAACCCCCATCCCGTTTATAGAGTCGGAGTATGCTGGAATAGATTTCACCATAAACATAATTATCCCCTTCAAAATCAATATCACAACCAAAACCTTCTCCAATACCAAATTTCCCCAGAAAGTATGCAACGACATCATCGCCTTCCCCCCCTAGGGTACGAGGAAATGTCACATCTACATAGTAGGATTCTAAACATCCAATCCGACCTTCGGTTCCTTCAAGCTTCCCAGTAATGAGCGCATTCTTGAGTTCTGCATTCTTAGCCTTTAGCTCCCCTGAAGAACCTAGGAAAAACCCATTTCCACTTGTTGGGGCATTCCCGTTCGCATCATAACCGGAGCGAATCTGTCCAGTAACCTGCAGATCATTTGCTACAATATAGAGATAAAATGGAGACCAGGAGTAATCAGCCTTTTCTGTACTAGGAGTTGTTACTGACTTGTTATACCCAAACCCGATGAAGCCTTTACCAATCGGGCTATCACTCATCCCATTACCCGATATATCATCGGCATACTTCACCCAGGTATAAAGAGATTCTCCATTCACCCCAGGGGTACCTGGATCTCCTCCGTACTGCGCCCAGGTATAATCAGTAGGATCTTCGCTTGGAGTAATGGAAGTCTTGTTCTGAGCTATCCCTATATACCGTTTCCCTTCAGGTAAGAAAGATAATCCCCCTCCCTGCAGATCATCTCCATAGACAATCCAAGTATAGAGACTCCGTGCCGTATCAACTCCTGCAGGTGCATCTTTGGTGACCACCTTAGGAGTTCCTGAAGGAATAAATTCACCGATCTCCGTACAGACAACTTGAGTCTGCATTCCGGCCAGGCTTTTCCCTTTCTTCGTATGACTATAGGTTTCAATGAAACAGGGCACCAGGGCCTTACCGGGAAGCTGTACAGCCACCCGTACCTTCCGCTGAATCTGGGGAAGAAAGGGAACAGCAAACGAGAATTGTCTGGTTTGATCCTTCCCCCCAGATACGACTCGGCCAAGGGTCTCATAGATCTGTGTGGGATCAGCTGCATACTTCCCATCGATGTCTTCTTCTACATAATCAGTCTCATCGATAATATCTGCATCGGTAAATTCGATCTCCTGTTCTTTCGTTTGCCGATAGGGAATCCCGCGAATCGTGAGCTTTCTGATCCTACAGACGGAGTTCCCGGAATTCCTCAAGATGATCTCACAACAACCAGGCTGAGCGGCCGTATACTCATTCGATCCATTACAGGAGAAGAGGGTCAGCACACCCCCTTCGTAGACAATATCGGCTGAGGTATCTCCGTTTGATAGGGTCGGTACCTGAACCGATGATGCATAATCATAGGCCTCACCGGTTCCAGGGTCCTTATAGGAGAGCTGCGCTTTATCCGTAGATGATGGCCCAGGCCAAGATTCACCCGGCTGAATCTCAATCAAACACTGATCGAGTTCCTCATTATAGTTATCGGTGTTCTTATAGATCACCCGAAGAGATAATTCCTCATAGACTTCAATCGTACTGGTGGCCCGGTTACACCGTACCGGCAGATAGGTCGTCTCTACCCGGCCTATGATACGTGATGCATTTCCTTCCACCGGGATAGACGGATCACCTTGAAAGGTCCATTCATTCTCAGATTCTGTATAGCCTTCTTCTAGAGGTGATCGGAACCGCAAGCGGCCGAGGTAATCATAATAACAATCTGCATGGTAGGCCCCAGCCAAGAGCTGCAGTTCTTTCCAGATTGTTTTTGATCCAAGTTCTACCACCGGGAGCGTATAAGGGATTGAGACCGTATCAAGATCGGTAACCCCCATCATCGATGCCAGGATATGCAAAATAGAACTTTCTGAATGCTCCAGATCAGATACCGTGCAATTCACCAGTAAAGTATCAGATGGAGTTCGTTTAGTACCTTTACGGCCAGTCGGATCTACCAGACTAAACGAGACCGTATCATCGGTAAGCAGTCCCATATCTCGTTTACACCCATCATCAGATACAAACCCAGTCCAGATGCGGTAATAGGTGATATCATCGACCGAGAATGCTACCTGAGCCGGGAGGCTAGCAAACATGCCCTCTTCATAGGCTCCGCGGTTCTTCAAGGAAACAGTCCATTTCTGATACTCACCTGCTGCCACACATGAGAGATCTACCGGATAGATCACCGTTGGCTGGCCCGCAGGGTCTATGGTCACCTTGAGATATCGATCCACACTAGGCTGCTTAAGAACATCTCTGATACCTGCAGGGAGCGGTATGAAATAACCCATCAAGCCACCCCCGTAATGATATCAACATTCCCGCCGATATTCGCATAGGCTTTCACGGACTTCACGACATACTCACCCACGGCTTCCATCCCGCCGCTGCCAATCACCGGTCCCTGAAAACATTGATGGACCTCAATGGTCACCTGCTGCACCGAGGTATTCGATCCAGTTCCCCCTGATGAATTCCCTATATGAGATGATCCTGATGCGGTTAAGGTTTCATAATTAATCGTATCAAGATGTCCTGCAGATAGAGCACGTTCTGCCATCTGGTATTTGATGTTTACTCCCAACCATCCAAGGAAGGAATTCACTCCATTAATTAGACCATTAATGATCGTTGCGATCCCGTTATGGACCCAATTAAAGATCGTTATGATCCCGTTGGCCACTGGCACCAGGGCTGAGTTATAAAACCACAACCAGGCTTTTGCTATGATCTCAATGATATCGCCCAGAGTCTTTAAGAGTGGAGCAATCACCTTCCCGATCGTCTGGCCAAGAATCCGCAAGATCCCCACCAGGGGAGATAGTATCTCATCGATCACCGGTCCCAAGATATCCATAACCCCACCGAGGATCGTGGAGATCGGGTCCATGATCGCGGTCACCGAGCCCAGCCCTTTCACCAGGTCAATAATCTTCCCACCGAATGATCCGAGCAATTCTCCCACACTAGATGCAAAACCTTTAAGGTTTTCTATCCAACCACCACTGATACCTGAAGCAATAGTCTTTGACTGCTGATATTTTGCTGTCTGGGTAGATTCTTGTTGAGCTGCAGTATTTTCATCAACCGCTTTCGTCTGCTCAAAGCTTGCATCCATGAGCCCTTTGATATCTCCACTGATCGAGGTTACGGCCCCGGCCAATGATCCGAAGGCAGCCCCTCTTAAATCAGCAGTACTCGTAGGCCCCACGGCCGTCTTAACATAGGTAACCAGGCTATCTTTGGCCCCAACAAATGCATTCTTAATTCCATCGGTCACATCAGAAAAGGATCCCTCGTGCTTTGCAGGAGCTGTAATCGTAGAGATCCCACCGTTGTAAACGGCTGCATCATCCGGTGTATCTTCTAATCTCGAAATGCCTCCGGAGTAGGCTTCACGATTACTGGCTTTCAGGGGGTGTTTGAGTTTCTGGGTAACATCCCAGGCTTTCTCTGATACGAAGTTAATCTGATCAATGAAAAAGTTGATGACAGACCGAAACATATCTTTAAACCCATTCCCGATCGTCTGGCCAATATTCCAGAAAGCTTCCCCTATGACATTGATTTTTTCGATCATGAAGTTAAGCCCCGATACGACTCCCCCACCAATAGCACTCCAGGCTTTCTGAAACCCGAACTTGATCGGCTCCCAGATCACCGTGCCCAAAAGATTAATCAGAGATGCCATATACTGCAGGTATGCCTCCCCTGTAGCTTTGAACCATTCCCACATCGCCGTTCCGAGCCCCTTCCAATATTCTGCAGTGAACAGTTCATCAATGAATGATTTGATCGCCTCGACTATCGTTGCCACATATTCCGGAAGATTCCCAATCACCGTAATGATCCCCGATAATACGGCCCCCATATTCTTCGCGAAGGCCTGGAAACTCTCGGAGTTTCTTAATCTCCCCATCATATCAATGATTGAAGTTAATACCTGCTTGATGGCCGGAAGCAAGGTCTCCATGAGTTCTGCCAGGGTGAGATTCAGATTATCTTTGAAAGTCGACATCACGCCATTAAGGGTCTGCGATTGTTTTTCCAGCATCCCGGCAAACTGCCCGGTCCCGGTTGTTAATGAAGTAAGAGCCTGATCGACATCAGCAAAGCCCACCTTCCCCGCTGATATCATCTTAAAGAGTTCTTCAGTAGATACTCCATATTGATCGGCCAAGGTCTGCAGGATGGGAACACCGGCCTCGGTGATCATATTAAGCTCTTCTAATGAAGCCTTCCCCTTTGCATTGATCTTTCCATAGGCACGAACCAGGGAATCGAGTTTCTGTTCATTCCCCATTGATGCATTACCAAGCATCTCCATCTTAGTCTTCACCGAGTCTGCTTCGATTCCGAAAGCCATGAGGTTCTGAGCACCCTTGGTGATCGTCTGAAATTGTAAGGGGGTGGAAGCTGAGAAATCCCGGAGCTCCCCTACCACCTGCTTGGCCTTATCGACATTCCCGATTAACACTTCAAAGGAGGTATCAATCTGCTCGAAGTCTGCTGCTTGAGCAATTCCAGTCTTCAGACCCTTAAACAACAACACGATCCCACCAATCTTTGTGGCAATCGATGCGAAGGATGAGACCATCGATTTTGAGATAGATCCGGTGGTGGTTTTAAGATTACGAAGAGATTTCCCAGCTGTATTCGCGGCCTTCGAGACGTACTCGGTGCCGTTAATTACTACGCTTACTTGGTTGTTTGCCACTGCTGTTGTAATTCCTCATTGCGAAGCGCGTTCCATTTGTTACGGATGATGTCATACACTGCCAGATCATAGGCTGGCTGATCTGCCATTCCCCCCTGATAGTTAAACCGGGCATAGGTGCCATCCCCATCCAGAAGACGGATACAATCGGCCACCCATGGTCCCCAATACGATATAAGCTCAACGGGATCGCTGCCATCAGGCAGTAGATCCCCGTACTCGAACTCGATCCCTTTATAGATCCATTCGGTTACGTCCTGGATTTCGGTGAGCTCACCTCGACTAAAGGGCGGTTATGATCTGCAATCATGCCAAGAATCTCTCCAGCAATCTCTGGATACTCCAGTAAATCCCGCACAAAGGAATCATCAACAATCGATGAATGACGAGTATCTAGATCCCCTTCACAGAAATTGTGTGAATCAAGCCCATACTTCAGTTTGACTTTGCATAATTCATAAGTTGCTGCCGTATCACCATCCATGAGGGCTTCAAGCTCTTCTTCGGTGAGGAGCTCTAGGATTTCATGTTCACTCATGGAAGCTAAAGCTTCCCCTCGTTCCTCTGCCTTCTTGGTAACAGTCACCAGGGCTTTTCGGTTGATCCCTTTCTGTAATCGCCTGATCTCTTCATTGATGGCATCCTCTCCTGCCTTCGAGAATTTCTTTGGTTTGATCCAGTATCCGGAGAAAGATACTAACTGTTTCTTCTGACCAATAATGGTCCGTCTTGCATCATCTTTCCAGCTCATTACGCGTCATACCTCCCGTTATCTGTGGTTAAGAGCATGATCTGTACCATCGGGTCATAGCTCATTTCATCGATCACCTGATAGGTAAACTGCAGATCGATCACATTCCCGCTTTCAGTCGGTTCTCCTTCGGTATATTGCACGGCCGGAAGATCAATGATCGCAAGTTCAGGGATATCACCTGAATAGTTCCCGCCCTTGAATATGGTGAGTAGGGATGCCTTCCCATCAGTTAACACCTTCGATCGTTCAGCTTTCGCTGCTGCATCAGTACGTACCTTGAAAGAGCCGGTCGCATCAAACTCGCCCCTGGCATGTTCTGTTTTGTAGAGAGAACCCTGTCCATACCCCACATCAGAATCATGGTTGTTCTTGATATCAACCGAGAATGATTTGATATAGGTGTACTCCTCACCCGATACAAATGAAGATCCTCGGAAGAATCGCATGGGCTCCTGCTGCGGTAAGGGAAGATCAGACGCTTCCTGGCCTCCGGTATGAGTGAGCCCCATCAGGCTCATGGAGACCTGTGCTCGGCCTTTGAGTTCTGCAGAAAGGGACGCTGAATCAACGACCACCCCCGATTGAAGGATGTTATCGGTGATCCCATCGACCTGCAGGGTATAAGTTGGTCTCTCAGTGTTGCTTACCACCTGTTTGATCCGGTGGAGATAGACCCCACTTGTCTCATCTTCAAAAAAGATCACCACCTGCCGATCTTTCCCTTGGCTTGCCGTGATTGCAACAGGGTTCGAGGTACTAAGTCCCTCTGGACCGAAGAGAATCTCTGATTCATAGCCATCAAAGCCGTTGAGCGCGGTAACGAGCTCAATGAGCGAATCATACCCGGCATCACTTAAACCTAAAACTCCTGCTGCCCCGAATGAAGGATCAGAGATCTCTGCTCCCAGCACACCGGTAGCAACCAGGACCTGTTTGTCTCCGTCTGATACAGAAATCTTACAGCTGGCTTCATCTCCGGTATAACGAAGAAGGATAGCCCCTCCAACCTGTTTAGGATCTGAATCCTCCCCCAGCAATGAGGTTAAGCCCATCCCAACCCCAGCGCAGGGTGCAAACTTCAAGGGAAGTTCTCCGGTGACTTCAATTGAATCGGTGTAGATCTTCCCTTTCGAGTTTCTCCCGGTAATCACTTCATCAGATTGTTTACTCGGTGTTGCTTTAACCATAGGGATACCGGTTATCGGTAGCCTGGCCGTCCTCACTTTCGCACTTCCAGGAGGATCTTCCTTACCCCCAATACAGGCAGTTACATGTGCTTTCTTATCCATCTCGTAGTACTCCTTCTTTAAGTATCTGTTAGTTTACTTACCTTCATCGTTACGATGGCATAATGCCGATTCCCGCTTCCACCAGGATAGAATTCTGCATGGCTGGTTTCCGCATGTTCACAAAGCCCCGATAACTGATCATCACTGGTAATAAGCCCTACCAGGGCATCAGCATAGAGCATGCTTTGTTTCAAGACCTGGTCTGCCTCATACCCATCCACGGAGATCAAACAATCAATCATGAGTTCAGATTCGAGTGATCCGAGATAGACATCCCGGTTAAAATCGATCCGGGAAGGACTCACCAGGATAAACGGCTGAGGTCGTCCTTTCTTCTCATAATCAGTACCAATCCCCACATACTTGATTCCCGGTAATACAGAATCGATATGTTCAGTCAGGTAATCGGCCACCCCTGCAGTGAGGGTATAGGATGCATTGAGCGTCATAGTTTTAGTCCCACCTTCTTTAGCTGGTGATCGATCTCTTTCTCCGCCACTCGGTTCAGTTCTCCGGAGGCGAGGTATCCCCGTACTCCCGGATAAAAGAACGGCCGTGGTTCAATGTGAACAGATTGCCGGTAAACAACCTCCCCATCTACTTTAAACCGCAACGCTCCACCTTTGCCGGTGATATCGGCTCCATGATGTTCATAGATAGAAGCCAAGGCTGGGGCTCGTAGTTTGAAGAAGGCTTTACGCATCTTCTGATACTGTATCCCCTTCTTCATCTGACCCGTACGCTCGGTGAAGGTTGAATCCATCTTCTTCAAGACCGCTTGTTTCATGGAGAAACTGATCCCATACAGCACCGAATCCAAGCATGCAGGTGATTTCTTTCCCAGCTGCTGCAGTTTGGCCGTCACCTCATCATCGAAGGTAATCGCCGGTCGCCTACTCATACACGCTCTACCCGATAGCCCCGAAAGACATCCTTAATTGATGGAGGGAGATACCGCTCATAGGCGGTATTGATCCCTTCAGCAGAACTAATCGATGCCACACCGATCGCATGATCATTGAACCGATCAAGGAGCCATGAAACCCCTTCAATCGTTGCCTGTTTCACATCTGCAGGCACTTCTGTATACCCGATGGTTGCCACGAGCTTGATTGTCCGTCTCCCGATGGGGGTGAGCCGGTCCAGCAGGTAGATCAACCCAGCATCCTTATCGATCTCATAGGATTCTGGCGGAACCAGGGTATCAAGCCCAAACTCGCGGGTATGATCGAGATACAAAGCAGATACTTCTGTTAAGGGAAATTCCGGCACGATGACCGAACGTCCCGCATAGCCTTCGAGATACATCTCTTCATTCACCCGTTCACAGAAGATGCGCCCGGCTAATCGATACGCGGTCGCACTCATAGCATTAATACACCAAATGGTACGATTACGCAGACTCGTCGGTATCTGAAGGATCTCCTCAGTTTCTTCTACACTGACTAAGGCCGTGCTGATTAATTCCATCGCCTATTTCGTCCCGACCTCAGTCGCGGTTGATATGATCTCGCCATATCCACATCGTTCTAGTTCATCTGCGATAGATTTCTCTAATACCGGCTTATCACCTTTTACGAACGATCCGTGGGTTCCAGCATGGGTGACCAGGATCTTCACTTGAGAGAACTCTTTCTTCACTTCTATTTCTGTCTGTTCTTTTGTTTTTCCTTTCGCCATCAGTACTCCTCCTACGTTGTTTCATGAGCAGGGGGATAATCCCCCTGCATCATCTTTAAGCTGCAGCCATGGTCATCTTCTTGATGGCATCAGATAACATGACCGATCCATCAAGTCGTTCAAAGACCCGGTATCCTACCTGGCCGGAGGTTGCATAGAGCTCATTGAGCCTCTGCACCGACCTGCTACCACGCTGGGCGATGGTATAGTACTTGAGATCCCCGAAGATAAGTGGTGTAGCCCCAGCAGCTATAGTCGGCATCCCCAGGGTCTCTTCAAACGGACGCCCTAAGAGGTTATCAGGCTGGCCCGCAGTAAGAGCTGCTTGCCAGATGTATCGCCCTTGAGAATCTTTCATCTTCCTAATCACTTTCGCTGTATCAGTAGCACCGATCCAAGTGGCCTTATTTCGATACTGTTTTTTCAGTGAATATTGGAAGTCAATCAGCTCATCCGCAGTGAACGCCAAAGTCGATGCTGCAGTCAATCCAAGAGAAGATCCTGCAATCAGTCCACCGATCTCATTGTTCCCCGTTCCCTGGCAGAACTTGATGTCCTGGGCTTCCCCGGCCAAGTCTGCATAGTTGGTAGCAAGTTCTCCGAAGAGGTCATACCCGCTATCAGCGATCAGCTCTTCAGAAAGCTTGACCAGGTAAGTGAGCTTATAGGCGGTAAGGGCCATCTTGTCATAGGTTGGGGTGCTTTCCTCGAAAGCTTCAGCCTCACCCTTCCAGTAAACGCTACCGCGGTTATTACTGATCGGGATTTCCCGGTCATGCCTGAGGTTCAGGACCTTGGCATACTTTCTGATCACTGCGATATCAGGTAAGGCCCGCATGATCGAGTTATCGAGATCGGTTGGGGCTAAGTATCCACCGTTTGCATCCACACCAATCGACATTGCCCGAAGTTCAGTGGTATCGCCAGTCTGCAGGAACTGGGTATAGGCTGATCGATATTCTGTCGATTCCAGCGGGTTTGATCTCTCCTCGCCCCCTTCGCCTTCAGGATTCGGCCGGTTACCGGAGAAATCATTTCCTCGCATCTCCTCTTCTGCTGCTTCCTGCCTACGTCTGAGCTGCACATCGGTATTAACGGCATCAAAATCAGCCATCACCGCTTCATATTTCGATCGCTCTTCAGCGGTCATATCTCGGTTCTCTGAATCTGCTACATCGAGAATCCCGCGGGCTTTCTTTAACAATTTCGCGCGTTTCTCCAGCAGTTCTTGTAGTTTATTCATATTCGTACTCCTTTTCATATACAGATATTTGCTCCTGCAAGATTGAAATGGGGGTCACAGGGTCCGCTCCCGTTGGAGGTGCTTCATCTGACGTTTCAGATTCCGGCTGGTTCCTGCAGATCAGTTCTTTCGATCTGGCATAAACTTCAGTGGTAGGGTATGCCGGTTGACATACTGGGGAAAAATCAGGGATAAGATCAAATTCTTTGATCGTCCTGATATCCAATATTGATCCGTCCTCATTCTCTTCAACAGACCATTCATCCTGACCTCGAATCACCTTAAAGGCGAATGACATCTGGTTTACAATACCGCTCCTGATTGCTTCATACCCATCCCGGCCCCACACCGTTCCTTGGACCTCAGCCCGTATAAAGACCCCATGCTCATCTTCGGTTGCTTCCAGAGTCCCATTACCAAACCCAGCCATAGGCTTTGAGGTATCATGGTTCCAATAGACCTTCGTGGTCCTCTTCCCCAAGGCGTTGGTGGCAGCTCCTGGTTCAATGATTTCCACCACACCAGGCCATAAGACGGTTCGTTGGTTATAGACGATCGGGTAGCCTTCAATGATCATTTTGTCATCATCGATCGTAACCCGAAGTTCTTCCTGATCAATGATCCGGTATCGTCTCTCAGTTTCTGTACTCATGTTCCCTCCGCGACAATGTCACAATCACATCCATCATGATATGGCGCATGCGTTCTGTTCGTGTGGGGCACCAGAGCGCTGTGTGCGCCCTCAGGCTTGAACTCTTCCCCTTTATAGATAAATGACTCCTCTATCCCGATAACTTTGCCGTCTAAGGCACTACAGAACGGACAACTATCGCCATGGGCAACCGAGCGTATCTTCGTAATACCGGCAATCCCATAGGCTCCCTTGGCCAGGTAATTCCTGATCCGGGTTACTTCCCGCTGCTCGATTTTCTGCGCATTGGTTTCTTCCCAAGAAGCCATCCGCTGATTAACCTGTTCCTGATATTCTTCCTCAAATTCCTCAATCAGCTTCACGAGCTGTCCCTTTGAAGATGAGGTATAACGAAGGGCAAAGGCACTCACATATTTAGTAATAAGATCCCGATAAGAATCCGGGATATCAGCATCAAGCGATACTTCGGCTGCATACACCGGATACAGATCCTCACCTAATGACCGGAATAAGGGGGTGAAGAGATCCTGCACCGTATCACTGAAAGAGGGATACTCATCCTTCAGCCAACGGATCATTTCTTTCGCGGTCCGCCCTACCAGATGTTCTGAGATATAGGCGATCTCCTTCCTGACCATCTGCTGTGCAGTGTTTCTCACCTCGCCCCGGTACCGGTCTGCAATAAACCGGCGATCAGCCAAGGATCGAACTTCCAGGGTTCGGCGCTCAACCGAAGAAACGCTTACTCTCTTCGCATCAGGGAGGCTGGCCTCACCCCCGGCGGAGCCCATGACATCGAGGGCCTGGGTATCGGTTAATCCGAAGAGGATCTTCAGCTGAGAAAGCCCTGCATCCTTCGGTAATCCGCCAGTATTCACTTTCTCCACAATCGCCGTGATAGCCGTGATATTGGAGGTCGTAGACTGCTGCTCAGTGGGCAGGAGTTTACGTTTATCACCCATATTTAAGGGGGCTAAGAAGATCTGCCCCATCCCATCTGGTTGTGGGTTCATATCTTCTAAAGCCCTGATCTCATCAGCATTCATCCAACCATTCTCGATCGCGATCTTATAAGCTTCATACCGGCTCTTGATATCACCACGAAGAAGGCCTTCTAATGAATACTTCATATATTCATCTTCCCGGAGCAGTTTCATGGTGATCTCTTGTTCTAGCCGGATCACCCGTGGTCTCCAGGTATAGGCTACCGCCTCAATAGACTGCTGCTCGATGTTACTAAAAGTAGCCTTCTCCAGGTCCCCGATCATATGGGGTTTCATCCCAAACCACCGAGCAATCTCACTATTCTGGAATTTTCTGGTCTCTAAGAACTGTGCATCCTCATTCGTTAATCCGATCTTCTGATACTCCAAGCCTTCTTCTAAGATGATCAGCCCATGGGATTTCTCCAGTCCCTTGTACTTCTGGTTCATCTCTTCACGGAGCCGGGTAAATGCCTGGTCGCTGAGTCCCTTCGGGTGACGTAAGAACCCTCCCATATTGGTGCCCTGTCCGAAAAACCTGGAACCGTACTGCTGGGCTGATAATCCGAGGCCAATCGATTCCCTTGCTAATTGGATTACTGAATAGGAATCAATCCCGTTTGATCCCAGCCCTCGAAAGTGGAGGATCTTGCTTGCCGGGAACACATGACCAGTCGGTAGATATTCATAAAGCAGACCACCCTTCTTTCCTCGCTTGATCCTGATATGATCTGGATGAATCGGCCAAAGTTCCACCGGGTCACCATAACCATCCCTGACGATCTCAGCGAATGCTTTCCCTCTGAGTTCCAAGTGTCCCTGGATCACTTCCCGGAACACATTAGCGGGCATCTCAGGATTAGATTGCCGGGTAAGAAGCTTAGTCACTGGGTGGCTTGCCACCTCTTCTCGACCGTTCTTCGTTTTCTTGAAAATATGAACCGGGATCGTTGAGAGAGTTTCTGTTGATAACCGTACACAGGCAAAGATCGCAGAGAGATTCAAGGCCGATTGATGGGTAACCGTTACTCCTGCAGCCGTCTTAGGTGCGAAGATATCATCCCACCCGGTCGCATCCTGGAGATTGATCACCGTCCCGCCTAAGGAACGAGCGGCAAACTGTAACATCCGTGTTCGTAGACTCATACCGCCCGCACTCCTCTCTTCTCATAGACTGATCCGTTCTGGTTTCCATGAACGGCCCGATCGAGTGACATAATCGAGGTTATCGTTCCATCGATTCGCTTCCCGGTTTTCTTTCGCTCTGGTTTCACCGGCTTGATGTTATCAGATGGATCAGACTTCACCTCAGTACAGCTAAGCATCCAAGCGGTGACTGGATTATTGCCATGGTTGAGCTCTTTTGCGAGGATTCTCTTCTCAAAATCCTTGGAGGGAGCACTCATCGAGGCATATCCTTGCCGGAACTGCACCATTTCCATCCCTTCAGCTTCAAGATTCTGCACGATCTCATTCGAATTCCAGGGATCAAAGGCGATCTCTTCGATGTGAAACTGATCAGCATCCTTCTTGATTTGGGCCTCAATAAAGGCATAATCGATCACATTTCCAGGGGTTGCGATCACAAACTTACGATCTCGCCAGAGCATATAGGGCACTTTATCCCGCCGTTGTCGATCAAGCAGATTCTCTTCGGGGATAAAGTACCGGAATAGATAGGTATACCGGGGATCTAGTTCGGTTGGAGGAAAACACAAGGTCCATGAGGTGATATCGGTACTCGTTGAGAGGTCCATTGCCCCATAGCAGGTTCGCCCCTTCAGATCTTCTTCTCTAACCGTACCCCCGCATGATTTCCAGGCTTCATCCCCGATCCATGCGGTAACAGCCTGAGTCCACATATTGAGATTCTTTGTTTTGACCGAGTTTTGTTTCTGAGGAGTGGCTAAAGCCTTCCGAACCTGGGATCTGATGTATTCTTCGTAGACTGACACACCCAGATTCGGATTGGCCTTAACCCAGACCGTTTCATCGGTCCAATCATCGCCTTCATCAAGGGTAAAGATGATCCCAAAGACATCTTCAGGGATCGGCTCCAGGGTACGAGACAAGATCCCGGTGATCAGGGTTCGCTCTTCCTGATAACAGGGGCAGTTTTTATCGTATCCGGAGGTAGTAATGATATAGATAATCGGCTGCTCACGAGCCCCCATACCATCCTCCATGACATTCAGGAGTTCGGCAGTTTTATGGGCATGGTATTCATCAACAAGAGTGAAGTGGGGGTTCTGGCCATCCTCGGTATCGGAATCCTTACCCAAAGGGCGCATGAGAGCAGTCGTGCCTGGTATGGTAACAGTAGAGTTCTGTTTAAAGGTCTTACATTTATTCCTTAAGAACGGATGCTTTCTCACCTGCATCTCAGCTTCTCGCCAGGCAATCTTCGCCTGGTCCTTCTTAGTCGCTACCATATAGACTTCGGCCCCCTGCTCCCCATCCATGAGGAAACAGAAGTTTGCAGTCGTAGATGCCATAGTGGTCTTCCCGTTTTTTCGCGCCACTTCGATATAGGCCTTCGTGAACCTACGAGTATGAGTATCTGAACGCAACCATCCAAATAGACACCAATCGATAAACTGCTGCCAGGGTTCCAGGGTGATTCGTAATCGCTGCTTGGCCCACTTACCCTTAGTATGCTTGAGGTCCTGGGAGAAATTGATCTTCCTCTCTGCTGCCTTCTCATTAAAGTAGTAGGGAAACTCAGGGGTATTCTGACGTTTCAGATCATTCATATGGCGCTCGACCGCCTGTCTCACGAACTTACAAACGATGATCTTTCCGGTCAGAACATCTTCGATGTATTCTTTCGCTCTAACCATGGGATTCCTCCCACATCTTCTCCATCTCGCTCTTCTCTTCTGACTTCTTCCCGGATACATCAATCCGATTTCGAGCGACAGGAGTAAGACCCAGCTGGACCGCGTATTTAAGAAATTGCTCTTTACCTTTATGCATGGTAGTCAGTTCAAACCCAGTCTGAGAGTTCCGGGTTCTCAGGTATTCAGCAAGTTTCTGCGCATGGGCTTTCATTTTGAAGGTGGTTGATCCACAGGCCGGGCAGTTGCCCTCCTCTACGATCTCACCACACTTTGCACAAGTGCGCGAAATTGGCTTATAAATGGCGTCTCTTGATTCGCGATACAGGTTGTATGACTCGCAACAGATCTCCAGGGCTTGCCAGTCGATTTCACTCATGATTCCGCTGGAGACGAGTTCCTCTGAAAGCTCGGTCCATAGCCGTTTCCCGTACTTTCCGATATGATTTGGGGCAGTTCTGACACCTGAACTCATAGTCGGATCAGGCTCCTGGCCCGGTTCTCGTTCGGCCCGGAAGGTGCCCTGTTGGAGTTTAATAATCTTCGGTTTTCGTGGTCTTCCAGTCATTAACCCCTTATCTCCATATTGGCAAGACATTTACGGAGCTACTCCCGCGGTAGGATCGCGATAGATTGTAGAGATTCATCTACCCCCTCCCTCTGCTTGAAGCAAACCGTCCATGATGATCCCGAATCACATCTTCGGTGGCAGTCTTGCGGTTATGGTCAGAGATTTTTTTTGGGACGAGATCATACTTTCTATGATCTGGTTCTATCTGAGGATTGTAGGGAGGATTATGATCGACCGCATAACACGGCCATAGTTCGGAGGGGATTCCTGCTGCAGTAAAAACTTCTTCTCGGATCTTCTTCCAACGGTGGTCATAGCCACGCTGGTAGGATGAAGATCGATGCTTAGTTTTATCTACAGTACTTTTACATGAAGGGCAAAGAGATCCATTACCTTTAAATGTTCGGCGGCATCTGATGCATACACCGTTGTTGTTCCGCTGTGCCATGATTCAAGTGTGATACTGGTAGATATGATTTGGGAAGGGCTATCGGCCCAAAATTGGGCTTTTAAATATCTTGAAACCTGACAATATCCTTTTTAATTCTTAGTAATTGGCTCCTAAAACGAGCAGGAATATAAACCTGTCTATTTAGTTCATTAACAATATAATCGTTTGCTTTATCTAAATAGTCATGGCCCTCATCCCTATATCTTTTTGCATATTGGATAGCTTGATTTGCATATCTCTGAATATGATAGGTTTGTCTATTATCTCTTTTTAGACAGTCTTCTAGTACTTCAAAACTTTGTAATAAAGATTTCTTAACTGTCCCATATTCATCTTCTGGGCGATTAATATTATTATCAAAAAGTATCATAGCATGTGTATTATTGATTGAATACACTTTACCTGAAGACAGTCTATATGCTTCTTCAATCACTTTCCAAGCATCATCTTTTCTTTTAAGTCTCCATAAATAAATAGCATATTGATGATCAATGAAACGAACTTCCCTTGTATCTCTATATTTATAGAGAATAAATTCATAAAAAGTTCTTCCATCTGCAACTTTGGGAAATGCTTTTATAGCAATATCTGCATTATAAGCTCTTTTAATAAAAACATCATAACGAGGTATTGCACTTGAATGAACGTTCTTATGGAATGTTAGTAGAACCTTTGCAATAATGCTTGCAGGAAGTACTCTTAAAGAAATATCTGCGAAAATCTTACTTCTCAGAGTAAAATAATCTTGGACATTATCAAGTTTAAAATTAACATCATCAATCATCGTGAATATTTTCTCTTTATATTTATATATATCTGTATAATCAAAATCCTCTATATCACCATAATATGCTAATAAAGTATCAAAAGAAGCAGCTATATGGGTATTCCTCATATAGGTCAGAAGAGTATAAAATTCTAAAAGTTTTGAATCTTTCTCGAATCGTTTTACCTGTTCTCTAAGCTTCTGTTCAACAGACGAACCAGTCCATAGTTTATAACAAATCTCAAATAATGATGTTTTTTGCTGATAGAAAGAGATTGTAGATTTATTCATTGAATCACATACTTTTTGTATATCACTTTCACCTAAATCACTAATATCAATTATATAATCAATTTCAAACCTAACATGATTTCTTACTTGGTCATAATCATAATCCCGTTCAGCACAAATAATCTGAATACTACTATCTGATAAAAAATGTTTATATGCATCTATATTATCAGAAAGATTATCCAAAAAAATCGTTCTTCTTGAACCTCGATTTTTTTTAACAAACAATTCAGCTTGTTTTTCACTGAGACTTGGAAAGTAATAAGAATCGCTATATTGATTATTCTCTAATGCAACTTGCATCAATAAAGTTGTTTTACCACTCCCTGGAGGTCCACATATTAAAAGGTTTTGTCCTTTATGAATAGCATTTATTACTTTAGAAAAATAAGATAGTCTACATATTTGAAAGTTAATTATATGATACCAAGAAGGTTCATCTCCTAAATAAAAACACTCAATTTTAGGTGCAGGATTTTCTCTGGATAAAATATTCTTTATAGAAAAATTCTTAAATGATGCTAACTCACTATCTTTATCCTTGCTTAATCCCTTCTCCAAGAATAAATTAATATTTTTTGATAGGTATTCTAGAAGCTCATAAGTTGTAGATCTAATAACATTATACCCCGCTATGCGATACTCATCTGCATCTAAATCATAATCTTCACCTGGCATAACTTGAACCCATTTTGGGCTAGCATTCTTTATTACGGTATTGGAAGGCTCAACTATTTGCATAATATCTGCATCAGTGAAGCTAGTCCCCCAAAATAATGTTGGAATAGATTGGATCTTATTACTGATAGCCATATGCATTGCATTATCCTTAAATATTGCATTTGCAATCTCACTTGAACCAAATAGCATTTCCATTTCAACAAGATAATTCACTGATCCATGGATTTTGTAGAAACATATTCCTGGAGATTCTGTCTTTCCATAAACTTTGACATCCACCACATATTTATCTTCAGGATAATTATTAAAAATGGATTCAATTAAATCATCAATATTGATTGTAAAAATATTCTTTAAAGGAAGTTGTGGTATACAATCATAAAGTTTGTCATAATTTCGCACTTTATATTGGGATCTTAAATAATCTTGAAATTCACCTTTTCTTGTTTTTTTTAAATGTCCTGAAATAAACTGTAAACCTTTAGTTTTAAATTGTTCTTTCAACGAAAAAGTATGACACAGAGCCTCAGAAATTTCACAACCAAGTTTAAGTTTCTCTTTTTTAATATTTTCTGCTTCAACAGAAAATCCCGCACCAAGAAATAAATTTAGGCCATATTGTTTTACAACCTCTTGAAATCTTTCAAAACTATCAAATTCAAACATTATCTACCCTTTAAAGTCAAAATTCTATTTCTACACTATAATAAAGAGTATTATAGAACCTCCTAATCGATAATGCAATAATCAAAAAAAATAAGTACTTTTTAGATAGCAAACAATATATCTAATTAATAGGATATCTTAAAAAATCATACAAACATATTAATTTTCTAAAATGCGATATATTAATTTTTTCTTCTATATATAATTGGAAATTTTCTTTTAAATAACCTTGAAGTTCATCAATATCAATATCATCATGCAATGCAGCATACTCTACAATTTTATCAGCATCATATTTTTCTAAGAATTCAGTAAAACTAAATCTATTGATTTCTTCTTTTATCGTCTGAGAATTATATACATTGTTAATAAAAGTACTTTTATTCTGAGATACCCCTTTTTTCAATTTTTCCCAGAGGGTCTCATTACTTTGTAAAGAATTAATGGATGTATAACCTAATTGATTTAGATAGCAGTTAAAAGGGACCAAATGAGTTCTTTGAAGTAAAATTGGAATTGTGAATTCTAGAATTTCTTCAGCATCATATTTTAATTCCTCAAATACAATATCTCGACATACTTCTTTTTTTGTAATTATGTCATACCCAATTTTCCCGTACTGACTTTGAATTCCAATACCGATAACAAATTCAGGTTCTTCTTCATTTGTTAGATTATCAATATCTGAGACAAAAATTTGGTCTTTCGGGTCATTGGTTTTTATGAGTTCATATAATTGGTCTTTGCAATATCTAAGAATTTTTATTGGAATTTTTCTTTTTACAACACTTAAGGCTTCATAAATAGGAATAAAAGAATGTGTATTTACTAGTGTTATTGGTAAGCTCATTCTATCTAAAGGGATAAAGGTATGGCTTATTGAAATACTGCAATGGGGATCAGAATTCCAATTAATGAAAATAATATTCTTTCCTAGTTTTCGAATATGTTCTTCTTCTAAACAATCAACAATAGATTTTAATAAAGTCACTATATTTTTATCATTAAGTGAATACCCCATGAAAACAATAGGGTGTTCAACAAAAATCGTAATTAGCTTAGCTGCTAAATATGGATTTCTATCGTTATAATCTGAATAGTCTTTATTTGTAACAATTAATGAATTAGGTTTAGTAATACACCCATGTATTTTATAAATTTCACCAATCTCTAATGGATTTGAAAATAATAATTCTCTTTGTCCAATAAAAACTTTATAATCCGGATATATTTTTTCAATAAAACAATCCCAGTTTGTTGTTATGATCCCATCTATATTTATTGATCTTAATAATTCTAATTCATTTTGATACAAGAAGTTTTCTTCAGATATATGTGATTCGTTTTTTAAATATTCTGAAAGAAAGACTTTGAAGGGTGAATCCGGTGATTGTAATTCTTGGCTATATTGAGTTCTCAAACTATCATACTTTTCTAGATTAAAAAAATAATCAAAAAACTCCTCTGACATTGATGATGCCACATAATCTAAAGCTCCATCATGCTTACTTGAATAATACTCATAAGTCATCTTTAATTCTTTTGAGAAATTTCTCAATAAAGCTTCCCAAGTATCTAATCCAATATAGCGCCTTGAAAAACCCGAACCTAAAAAAAGAAATGGTGATGTTTTACTTTGTGAAAAGATTTGGTTAAGAATATTTTCCATAAAGTTGATTCTATCACCATTTCATTATTATTCAAGGTATTAACTACGAATCATAAAGCATCTTCAAGATAGCAATACCCCATTTTCGAATTATAAATCTTTCCACTGTTCAATAATCTTTTTATCTGACTAGTAGAGGTTTTTAACTCTTGTGCACATAGGATTATTGATTCGTAATACCTAGTTTTCCCAGTACCAATCCAATAAACTATAATCGGATGCTTATTCATTTTGCCTCCTAGAATAATTCCTGCTGCCCCATATCAAGATCATAGTTTGCAGAAAGTACTTCAATCTTGGTAGTTTTGCGATTCTTAGATTTTGAGTTTACACTCATCTTCATTTCTATCTCTTTCTGCTGCCAACCATGCTTATTTTTGAATTTTTTCAATATATCGCTGGGATAAGAACTGAGGAGAAACCGTCCTTCTATCTTCGAAAGGTGTTCTAAGAGCATTCGATAATCTTCTTCTGAATACCCATCGTAATGACCACAGTCAGAGCCGATGTAGGGAGGGTCACAATAGAAGAATGCATCCGGAGCATCATAGCTTCTGATGATTCGGAGTGCATCAGTACATTCAATATCAACCTTCTGCAGACGGATCGCATAATCCATGGTGAAGGATTCTCGTTTGTTCTTCACCTTGAGAGATGTCTGTCCGGTATGATCATAGCCATACGTACCGCTGAGCATCGATCCAAAGCTCTGTGCTGCAGTCACCCAGACCGCCCAGGCTCGCTTCACCTTATCGAACATATCCGGGTTGTTATAAATCACATTCGCTTGGCGATGCAATGATCTGCTATGCAGACTAATCTGGATCTCCTTCTCCAGGGCTACATAATCCCGTTGCACCACTTCATAGAAATTGATGAGTTCTGCATTCACATCGTTGATGACTTCATTCTCAGAAGGCCGCTTACTAAAGAATATCGCCCCTCCTCCCATGAACGGCTCGCAGTAGGTTTTATGCTCAGGAATAAGCGGAAGGATGGTTGAGACAAGCTGTTGCTTGCCTCCGTAATAGGTTAATGGTGTTTTCAATGATCTAGTTCCTCTTTTCTCTATTTCGTTTTCTTAGTTGAATAGCGTTCTTTATATCCGCAGGTATTACATACATACTGTTTCCCATTGGCAAAGAGCTTTTTCCCGCACTCAGGGCATGGTCGTAGAGACATCCAATAGGTCCCAGCATATAATCCGTTAATTAGTTCTTTCTTATCATCCACAGGATAGAGATCCCGTGTGATTCCTCCGATGATATCCACTCTTGCGTACCCTAGAGGTATTCCTGATAATCTTTACAGGGGATATCAAGCTGGTTAGCAATAAGTATCTCCAGAGCCTGGCCCTTTGAAGGTTGGCATGTATGCACCACAGCCACAGCATCACACCGTAGCATTTCCACGAGATCAGCCTTCATCGCATCTTCCCATACGGTACAGTCCTCCGATACTAGATTGACTGGGTTAATGACGATATGGCCTTTCTCGTGAAGCAGGTCCTCAACGTGCTGGAACTCTAATTCATAGTTGGGATTGTTTGACATCGGTCCTGTTAGGTAAATTTTCACGTGGTTTACTCCTTGGTGGTATTAATAATTTGGTAAAGCTTTTTTGTTCATCTGTACGTGAACATACATATCTTGTGTTATCGCGGTACTACTATGGCCGAGGTACTCAGAGACTGCCTTGATCGGTTGTTCATCCTCGATCATGAGGGTTGCAAAACTATGACGTAATCGGTGGGCCGATACCGGTCGACCTATGATCGTCTTTCCGTATCGGTTCAATTCACGGGAGATATAGTTCCTGGAAAACTTGGTCCCGCTCCGATTGGTGAAGAGGTATCCCCTCTTGAAGATCCCACCGGGATGAAATTCATTCATGATCTTTTCATAGAGATCCACATCGATGTAGATCACTCGTTCTTTCTGCCCCTTCCCCAACACCGTGATCTCATACTCATCACGGATAGTGAGTTCATAATCTCCTCGCTTGATGTTGATCATCTCTGATACCCGGCACCCGGAATTGATCAGGAATCTGGCAAAAAGATGAATCCGTTTGTTCATCCGGGAGAGATGATCCATGAATTCATCAAGTTCTTCACGAGAAAGGATTCTCTGATAGGTAACCGCATTCGATTGTTTCTTTTGAAATTTGATGGACCTGAAAAGCTGATCAATCTTGTACTGATCGATCACGGTCCAATGATCAGGATTCTGCTTGGAGATTTCGGTGACGATCTTTTTCACTTGGGCTTTCCTGATGTTCACAGTATTCGCTGAGTACCGCTTACTGGCCCGTGCCTCCTCGATGAAGGCAACTAGGGAAGGAAGATCGAAGTCATAATCCTTTCCTTCTAGCCAGTAGATCAGCTGCTTATTCTTCTCAACATATGATCCAAACTTGAGATCATCCAGGAGGAAATCTACCTGCTGATCAGTAAGGTATTTCTTCGATTCAACGGTCACGGCCATTGAGGAAACATAGCAGGCTGTATGGCCTTTGTATGGGAACCCTCTCAGGTTGGTATACCGGGCATGTTTCTTACATTCGGTGTTTTCATCATCAAAGAATACGCAGGATATACACGCCATAGGCTCTCTCTTTCTCTCCCTTAAAATATGTTTTGCATGCGATTTTTCGTTAAAGTAAATCGTCTTCGCATCTCTTTATCATGCCGGTAGTTATTCACCCTAATCGGGCAGTTAGTTTACGGAACCCTAATTCTGTAAACTTTCTTCTAACTCGTCTTTTTCTGCCAGAATTTTGGTAATTCCAAAATATTGGCATCCTGCTCTAAACTCTCAGGATCTACGATCCACTTCCCGCCTTCGAGGTTATAGAACGCTCTACACTGAAGGCACATCTTCACATCAGTTGTGCTCCTGAACTCAGTATGGCCACATTCAGGGCATACGGTGAGTTCTTCAGGCTTTTCTGCTGCCTTCTGGGGAGGTGGTATCATCGCGAGGGCTTCAATCTGGGATGAAAAGACCTTGTAGCGATACCCGGCCTTCTCAGCGAATGAAGCCACATTCTTCACCCGGTCAGTGAAAAAGGCCTGGAGCATGGTGAGTAGCTTACCTACTCCGAATCGGGATACCTGAGTTTCAATCAGCTTGAGTTCTTCTCCGGTGAGTTGAGCAGGGTCATACCCGAAGCGATCGATGTATGCCTGATAAAATGCCTTGATGATAATCCCGTCAGAATCTGAGAGGGAGGGCTCTTCGTTTCTCTTTCTCTCTTTAAGCATTTCTTTTCTAATCTTAAGCATTTGTCGATCGTAGCCATACGTATGGCTAGCCATTGGGCGGTCAGCCATACCAGTGGCTTGTTTTGGCTTTAAATCCACAGGGTCAATTTCTGAACCACTGGGTTCTAGGCTATTTTCATCCGGAGGGTCATTTTCTGTACCTCTGGATGGATTAGTCGTTGTATCCACTGGGTCAATATCTGTACCAGTGGTTTTATCCTCCGTTTTCTCCAGTGGTGTCGCATCCGATCCTCCGGTCATAAACCCGAATAATGCCAGCTGTTCAGCCCGATCTGGGTCATAGGTCTCTTCAATCTGCGGTTCTCTTCTGAAGAAATTAACTTGGATAAACCAATCCATCATTTGTCCATTAGGGCCTCTTCTCTGGACATATGAGATCAGCCCCTTCTTCGTTAAGAATGCCTTAGCCCGTTTGATCTTTGCCTGGCCCCAACCGAGCCCTTTCTGCAAATAGGAAGTATTCGCATGAATGATACTGGTCTCCTGAAGCCTTGCAGTAAAGAGTAAATGATCATAGAGTTGCTTAGCCTCCATACCTGGTGATTTATTAGCCAGGAACATCTTATAGAGCCCCACAGAGCAAAATATGAGATCGTGGTCCTTATCAATACGAATGTTGAGTAGAGAATCATCCATTAGCTCGCCTCCTTTGAAATCATGTGATGATCTATAAGCTTTCGCCTGATATAATCCACTCCACGCTGATATACGAGCGTCTTGAGCGATATACTGACTTCTCCATTGGGTTTATTGAACCGTTGTTCGATCACCCGGAAGTATCCGCGGTCCACATAGGTCTGATACGGGATATTATTCTCCTGCAGGACCTTGATATCACGAAGAAAAACAAAGAGCTTATTTCTTCCCAATCCTGGGATTCCAATCACTTTCGCAACATCTCCCATTTTGATCGCGGTCTTTGACCCGGCCACCTGATCATAGAAATCGGCTTTCGGTTTCAGTTCAATGATCTTTTTCTGCTGCAGGTCTATCTGTTGCTGCGCTACTTGAAGCGCCCTGGCAATCACGAGATCCGGAGAGTTCCAGGCTTTCTCCACCTTGATGAAGTATTCACGAATCTCCTTCCCCTTCTCTGTTCGAGATAACATGCAGATGTGTTTTGCGATATCGAGACCAAGGATAATATCTTCATATGGACGACCTCCAGAACTTTGTAAGGGTAACCTTACAAAGTCTAGTCCTTCAATCAACTCATGAAGGTGTGGAGTGATCCATTGAGAATATCGTGTTTTGATCTCTAGAGCTTCATATAAATCATGAGCAGATACCGCATCAGTTTCCATCTCTTCATGATGCTGAATCGGTATGAGCTCTCTCATAAATTCACGATCCCTTGTTCCTGGTTTTCTGGTTCTTCCTCTACAAAACGATCTGCAGTTCTAAAATCATCAAGTCGGGTAAAGACGATCTGGTCGCGATGACATAGCTGTAAATTTATTGTTGATCCTGAAATCTCAACCGGTTCATGAAAGTGAGGACACCAGTCTCCACACTCAAGTCCCTGATTTGTATACGGACATATTTGTGGGATAAAGGCCCCTTTACGATTTACTAAGAGAAGCCCCTCTGGGGTGATCATTCCTAAGTTCATACTGCCTCCTACATAACAAAGCTGCTACAGGTAGTCTGTGGCAGCTGATAAGTTCGTGATAATAAAAATGTCATAATGCTCTGTATCCAGGATCTCTTCATGAGCACCGCCCTTGGCCTGAGAGGTCCACATCATAGGATTTGAGTTCTTTAGGATCATGCTTCATAAGAATCCCAATGAATACCACCGATACGATACAAAAAATGATAAGTCCAAACATTTAGATGCTCCTTACAAATCAGCCGGGTTTCCCCGGCATGATAGTTGTTGTGTATAAGAACGTTTACTATTACTACTTACCAATCAAGAATAGACTGATAAAACCAATGCACCTGTTTAGTCGGTACCTACTTAATATCCGGGTCATACGATCCGGGATAGGAATGAGCGGAATCGAACCACAGCAGGTTATTTTGAAGGGAATAACGTTTAGCTAACAACCTGGTACATACCGTTTGTACCATTCCCATGTCTTTTAATTCCTCAGCCAATTAGGAAGCCCTTCAGTCGCTTTATCGCATATGAATCCCACTGTTCTTAGATCAATAGATTCGAAGATGATCCCCTCTACAGGGATGAATCCGTAGCTATTCGCTGCACCATGCCATTTGATATGACCGATAACTTCATCTGATAGGTTTTGCACTTCATAGACCTTTTTCCCATCAACTTCATCGATCTCATTCACAATTGGCCAATCACCAGGTATATACATACAAACACCTCAAATAGTAAAAATGAGGGAGCATTGCAGGTTGCTCCCGGACCTCCCATACTCATTACTCATTCTACGGTTATTCGGGTATGGCATACTTACCCATAACAATCCTCTGTTTCTCTTTTGGAGGAAGATCTTTCCACATCTTTTTTCGCTTATCAGGAGATATCTCTTTCCAATCAAGATACTCCTGCATTGACCATCTGATACAACCATCACCGAAGGCTGATACTCCAAAGCGTGGGAGGAGATATCGTCCTTTCCCTCGAATGAAGGTAGATGATACATTCTCCATCCTAGCAATATCCTGGATCTTAACGATGGTTGGCATCTTTGCTATTTGTAGGATCATTGAAAATTGTGTATTCAATAAATCCAATTTCTGCTCAAAATGATTGAGATCTTCTCTGGTTACTAAAACTTGTCCATCAAGCATGTGTTTCCCCTTCACGTTTCAGCTTTTCTTCAATCGCTTCTTCCATCCATTCTTGGAAGTTCTTTGCCGTATGAGATAGAGCTGAAGCTGCTTTTGCTTTACGATGTATATCCATACGGATTGATATACTGGTCTTTTTGTATTGTTTTTTGTCATCCATTCGAATATTCATATCTATATAATAATCCGTTTGGACTTCTTGTCAAGGGTATTGTATTTTTTCTGTAAAAATTATTGCCGTTTGGGACTATTTACGATATAGTACCTATATGATGATTGGTATGAATGATTTCTGGAAACGTGTTGAAAAGTTATATAGTAAAGATTTAACTCGAACTTGGTTAGCAAAAGAGACGGGCATTACCCTTTCTACGCTGTCAGGTTGGAAACAAAAAGATAGATTACCTCCTGTAGATCGAGCTGCGAGAATTGCTCGTGCACTAGGAGTTTCGGTTGAATACTTAGTTTTTGGGGAAGAGACAGATGTCTCTCTCGCTTCATTATCGCAAGGGAACCCAGAACCAATGATTACTTCAACGGCTTTACAAGTATATACACTATTTACAGAACAGCGGGTCATCAATGTTCCCATGAGATCTCAACGTTTAGCTATAGGGGTCCAGGAACAAATTTTAAAAAATCAAAACCCGGAGAAAGTGTTGCCTGTACTTGAACAATTAGTCACTCGTTATGATAAAGATAAATTGCATGTAATTGAAGTTAAGGGAGACTCCATGACTGGAGCCCAGCTCTTTAATGGAGATCTCGTAGTATTTGCAGAAGATCAGATAGAAGGAGATGGATTATATGTCATCTCAATTGATCATAATGCATATGTGAAACGACTAGAGTTTGATCCTATTGAGAAAAATGTGATCATTCATTCTGAGAATAGTCGTTATACCCCTAAAGTGGTGCCGCAAGATCTGGATACCGTGAAGATTGAAGGGAAAGTAGTTGGATGGTATCATAATCATCCGTATTGATATTCGCTAACATCTGATAATTTGATATATTTCTATCTCCATATTCATTTATACGATAAATTGATTATGGAAGAGTATGTACTTGGGAGCATCAATTATGAATCAACAAAACACCTATGTGAAACCAATATTAAAATGGGCTGGTGGAAAGACTCAACTTATTCAGGAGTTAATTAAGAGAATGCCCAATAAGTATAATACTTATATTGAGCCATTTTTTGGAGGAGGAGCTTTATATTTCTTCTTAAATCCTCTAAAAGCTATAATTGGGGATATTAACCCTGAATTAATAAACCTATATTCTTCCGTAGCAAAAGCTCCTTTTGATATACTAAACCTATTAAAAACTTATGAAAATACAGAAGAATTTTACTATTCGATTAGAAGTGTTGATATAAATGATCTTAATAGTATGGAAAAAGCTGCAAGGACATTATATTTAAATAAAACTTGCTATAATGGGTTGTATAGAGTTAATAAAAAAGGGCACTTCAACACACCTTATGGTAAATACAAAAATCCTAATTTTATAAATGAGGAAGGACTTCTTGCGGCATCTCATGTCCTTAAAAATGCTCAAATTATAAACAAATCCTATTTATCACTTCTTAAAGAATATGCACAAAAAGATGATTTTATTTTTTTAGATCCTCCTTATCTTCCAGTTGGACAATATGCAGATTTCAAGCGTTATACTAAAGAAGGTTTTTATGAAGAAGATCATATTGCATTAGCTGAAGAAGTGAAAAGACTCTCAAGTATTGGATGCCATGTCCTTTTAACAAACTCAAATGCTCCTCTTGTATATGACCTCTTTAAAGATTACGATATTTCTGTAATTCCTACTAAAAGGTATGTCAATAGCAATGCGAAAAAGCGTGTAGGAGAAGATGTCATCGTTTCAGTTCCTCCAATTCGTAGAATTTATGTTAATTCAATAGAAAACTGTATCCCTAAACAAGTAAAAAAATTCCCTACAACAAGATATATGGGAAGTAAGAAATCTCTATTAGAGCAAATACAAAAAGTGGCAGAAACTGTATCTTATTCTTCAGTACTAGATTTATTTTCTGGTAGTCAAGTAGTAAGTTATCTTTTTAAATCCTTAAACAAACAAGTAATTAGTAATGACTATATGGTTATGAATAAACGGTTAGGGAATGCACTCATTTCCAACTCAAAAGTAAAGCTCACTCAGAAAGATATTGATTTTTTACTTGCTGGAGAGTTGCGGTATGATGGCTTTGTATGCAATACTTTTAAAGATATTTATTTTTCAGAAGAAGATAACGCTTTTATAGATCTTGTAAGATCAAATATAGCGAAACTAAATAATAAGTATAAGAAAGATCTTGCCATGAGCGCATTAGTACGTGCATGCACAAGAAAAAGACCTAGAGGAATATTTACATACACTGGTTTTAGATACAATGATGGACGAAAAGACTTAAAACTTACTTTTGAAGAACAATTCATTCATGCTATTGAACTGTTAAATTCAGCAGTCTTCGATAATGGACAGAATAATAGGGTTTATAATAAGGATTCTATGAATCTTTCAACTAAGGCAGATTTAGTCTATATAGATCCACCATATTACAGTCCAAATTCTGATAATGAATATGTTAGGAGATATCATTTTGTTGAAGGATTAGCTAGAAATTGGGAAGATGTAGATATTCAGTGGGAAACAAAAACCAAAAAATTCAAAAATTACCCTACACCATTTAGTACCCGAAATGGTGCATATGATGCATTTGATAAACTATTTAGAAAGCATAAAAATAGTAAATTATTGGTTTCCTATTCATCTAACTCTTTCCCCACAAAGGATGAAATGATAAGTCTAATGTCAAAATACAAAGATGATGTTGAAGTAATCGCAATTGACCATACTTATAGCTTCGGGAATCAAGGTCATAAAGTTAATGACAACAATAACCGTGTGAAAGAGTATTTATTTTTAGGAGTTTAGTTAATGGATTCAGCAGTTGAAAAATATTATGGTATGTATAAAGATGCGGGATTTTATTTCCCACAAGATGTACTAACGACATATGCAATATCATTAAAAACAAAACCATTCATAATTTTATCTGGAATTAGTGGTACGGGGAAAACAAAAATTGCACAACTATTTTCAAATAATTCAATATCTAACAAAGAGCCCGATGATTCTAAAAAAACTGAAGAAATACCTACATTATCAATGAGAATTCCAAAAACTTATGACAGATTCAATTTTCAATACGCATCCCTTCCCTCTTTATTGAGTGAAGAACAAATTATAAAATTTGAGGAGGGGGCTAGGGATTTTAAAGAAAGAAATGATGGTGGTAACTTTTCAGATACATATTTAATAAAAGTTGAAGATGAATATGGTGGGTTTACTATTGGAATATATGGGCAAAGAGCTGCCAGTCCTTTAGTCAGAGCACGTTACAAAAATAGTAATAGAGATTCTCAAGGTGAGAAATACGATGCTATTAACCATCTTAAGATACATTACAATATACATGATGTCTTAGAATTAGAACGAGTAGATGATAATGTTCTTAAAGTTGTATCTGTTAATAAACAAGCAGTAAAATCATCCATAGTTAAAATTGAAGAGAAATTATTAGATAGACATTGTTTTATATCAGTGAGAAGTGATTGGACTGACAATTCAAATCTATTTGGTTTTTATAATATTATTGAGCAGAAATATCATATTCCAAAATTTCTACAATTTATAATCGAAGCGGGAAATTACCCAGATCACCCTTTCTTTGTAATACTTGATGAAATGAATTTATCAAAAGTTGAACACTATTTTAGTGATGTTTTAAGCTGTTTAGAAAGTAGAATTATTGATGAAAACACGGGCCTTTATCAGGAAAAGATTATACTACATAACGGTAAACAGACCTTACCAACAGATTCAGATTATCTTATTGAAATTCCAAATGAAATTGATTTACCTACTAATCTTTATATTACTGGAACTGTAAATATTGATGAAAGTACTTATATGATAAGTCCAAAAGTCTTAGATAGATCAAATGTCATTGAATTCAATAAAGTTAATTTAAAAACATATGCTGGAGATATTCAGGGCAACGAATATAAAGATTTTTTTGTTTTAAATACTTTCCCTGATTATGTTGATTATGAGCAGCCCTCAAGTAAACACTATCAATTATTATCTGATGAAGTTAGAAATACCATTCAAGAATTAAATGAAATTCTTCAAAGATACAATTTGCATTTTGGATATAGAACAGTTAATGAAATCTCTTTATATATATTAAATACAGTTAAGTATATTGGGGCATCAAAAAAAATATTGAACAAAGCATTAGATTTCCAATTAGTTCAGAAAGTATTTCCAAAACTAAATGGCAATTATTCTGTCCTTGAAGAACCTTTATCTGAATTAATCAAATATCTAGCAAAAACTGATTCGGTAGAAGATATTATTCCTGAAACTACTGATTATCCAAAAGCAGTAACAAAACTAAAAAGAATGTATATAGCACTTGAAAAAACCGGTTATGCTAGTTTTATTGAGTAATAAATGAAACTATATCTAAATGGATTAGAAGTAAAATCCAATCAACTCAGTGAAAATACAACTTATATCATTGATTTTGAAACTGAGAATTTACATATTATTAAAAATGAAATAAGAAAATCTAAACTTACTGAGTTTATTGACTGGATTCCTGGAAATAAACAAGGGTCCTTGCGTATTTGCAATAAAATTGGGATAATCAATTTCTTTTCTAGATCATTAGATGTAAAAAGTTCTAAATTCTTGCTAGACAAAAATGGTGAAGAACAGATAAGTATCTTGATAAAAGATATTCAAGAAATCACTAAAAATTGTATATATGATTTTGCTTCACCAGTATTACTAATTGGTGATATTGATTACAATCTAAAAGAGTCTAACAAGATTCAACAATTTAATTATTATAAAAACATCATAATTAATTGGCCCAAAAAGCGTAATTTTGAAACATTACTAAATATAGTAATTGAAAAATCAAACAACTTATACGAGCATCACTATAAACAAGAATATATTACCAAAATTAGAAAAACCAATAATAAAACAATACAGTCAATCTTTTCAAAAAGTGATACTCTTACAATTATTGAAGATAGTAATCATTTGTCAAATTCAACCTTAGCTAAGAATTTAAAAATAAACTCTTCAAAATTCTATTTTCCTAAAAAGATTCTTAATAAAGAATATTTTCTAAGCACGAATACACCTGAAAACCAATTTGTAAAATACCTACTTTTACATATACAACAACTTTCTCAATACATGATCAAAAAAAATATCTCTTCAAATCTTAACGAAGATGCAAAACAAATTAATCAGCTATGTGTACATTACCTATCAAAACCTTTCTTTAAAAATATTAGTAGAATGTATCAAGTACCACAATACTCAACGGTTTTAAGGAATCGTTTGGGATATAGAGATCTTTTTTATCATTATGTTAAGAGCAGATTTGGAATTAAACAACTACTTCATGCAGATATAGAAAATTTTCAAGCAGTTGGATTAAAAAATATTTCTGAATTGTATGAGTATTGGACTTTCTTTCAAATTGCAAAACTTGTGTTTAACAAAGATATTGTTATTCAAGACATTAGGGAACTAAATAATTTAGATTCTGGGATTAAGTATGGTCTAACGCTATCATCACCTCATAAAGATGTTTTCTTGCATTATAATCAAACTGAATCAAAGAAGCGCAAAACTTCATACAGTGTAGAACTCAGACCAGATATAACAATAGAATTCTCTAATGGAGCAAAATATGTTTTTGACGCAAAATATCGAGTAAAGAATAATTTTGAAGAAGTCAGGTATTATAATTCAGCAGACGTAGTAAAAATGCATGCATATCTTGATGCTATAGAAAACTGTAAATTTGCTATCGAACTTTATCCAGGAACAGAATTATGTTTTTATGAAAAGGATGTTCATGCCCTAATAAAAACTTCAGTAAATGATATTGATACTTATTTGGGGGTTGGTGCATTCCCATTAATCCCTAATACCCCTGAAATGATAGAAAATTTGAAAGTACTAATTTCAGAATTATTTAAAAAAAATCTATATCGTAATATTGGGGCCTAAAAAGTGCCTATATTGATGAGATGATAGTGGTCTTAATCGAAGTACACTATAGATATGCTGCTTATAAATACTTTTAGTGCTGTTTCCAAAAATAATATTACTTTTTCGCGTGGTGGGGCAAGCTTAGGAACGGTGGTTCTAAAATGTTTCCAGATCAATTATCATCTAGTGGTAGTATTTTTGAATATTCGCATATTTAACACTACATACAGTATATATATTATATTTCCATTCTTTTTACTCTATATAAAGTGCTGTCCCTGCTAATTAAAAGCTGATTTGAATTAACAAATCAGATTTTTTTGTATTCTGTCATCTACTGCCTGCTCTAAGAACGTTGCCAGATAATTCATACTTTCTAATTTCCCTGAAATGATAGAATACCGAGCATGATTACCCCCCCCCATCACTCTCTCAATGGTTCCCGTGAATACTTCTAATTCAGATATCGTTGCAGGTGCTGCTCTGCACCAATCAGGTCATGATCTTTATAGTACTCTATTCGAGTGAAGGACACCTCTGCAAGTATATGTTCTGCCATACCTCTTTGTATTCCCTGCTTATCGTCTTAGCACTTTTATCATACATCTTCTCCTATCCCGTAGGGCTCCGTTCTTTCGTATATCCATTACGGTGTACGTAATAGTCTTGTAGTCTTGTAGTCTTTGTCTCTCGCTCCAGATAAAGTGGCTCCAGATAAAGTGAGATCATTCACATTGTTCAAAATACCCTTAGCCCCTATAATAGGTGTATGAGTATCTTTTCTCTTTGGCTCAGTATCATCACTTTCTCTGTACTCACTGCAGGTTCTATCACCGCTTGGAAATCAGCACTGCTGAAGAGAACGCCTGCACAACTGCTCTATGCCTCGTTATTGACGGCCTATGACCTTTGGTTAGTCATCTATACCTTCACCCTTTTCAATAATATCTTCATCGACAAGCTCTCACAGCAGCAGATATATCTCGTAGGAGGTCTACGTACGATCTTCACTGTGGTGATCCTAACCCTCTATCTATATCTCAGTCTTTCTAAGATCAGCAGGCTATCACGATTTCATATTTGGTTGGGAGTACTCACCCCGACTATGATCTATCTTGTAGTCCTGATCACCAGATTCTTCTCCATGACGATCGCAGTACTCTCAGTCGTATCCATGGGATTCTCCTTAGTTCTCCTTGTTGCCTCCATTCTTGGATATCTCTTTTCGGAATACCGTTACCTGAAGTTCTTGAGACGTCTCTACCTGATCACCGGTTCCTATGAACTCTTGATGCTCATCATAAGTATTCCCTCCATCATCTCAATCGATTCACACCTTGTACATGTGGTCCCTAGAGCCCTCTTTTGTCTTGCTTTGGGAATCTCTGAGATCAGCAGGTTTCTGTATCCAAGAGAGCTCGAACAGGAAAAGATATCTTCAGAGTTCCTACATACCTACCGTATCACGAAACGAGAGAAAGAGATCCTTGAACTCCTGCAGCAGGGCCTCCAGGTCAAACAGATCGCAGAGCACCTGTTCATCTCACCTAGAACAGTTGAGACCCATATCACCAACATCTATACGAAATGTGCGTGCCGAAATCGGGTAGAGCTCATCAACTGTATGCAGAACAAGACTGATCATCGATTTACGTAGTTCTACGTAGTCCTCTTCTCGTTAGATTACGGGATTCCCACGATTGTTCACCTTTCGATCCTCCCCTACGATATTAGTATCAAATCATTTTGGAGGAAAGTTATGAAACAGACTGATTCATATCCTTGGAAGAACTATTCTTTTCTTATTCTATTAAGCATCATCGCTGCAGCGGCTAACCTACCCTATACCAATGCCCTTTTTGGTAATGTCCAGAAAGAGCTTGGTTTCTCACAAGAGTCATTCATGATTGTCACATTCCTGCAGACATTGATCTTCATGGCCGTGACCGCATTCTTTGGCCTCTTCTTCAGTAGAAGAGGTGGGTTGAAGACCCCCGTACTTGACACCCTAGTCTATAGATACCCAGCAGAGAGACCCATCGGGAAGACCCTGTTCCTTTCTGTGATGGTGGGAACAGTCTCAGGATCACTGATCCTATTGATCAATACCATACTTGAGCCCTATATGACCTATACGATGATAGAAGGTTCTGCTTCACCCGGTCTCGTTGCAAGCCTAGGGGTTTGTCTCTACGGAGGAATCGCAGAGGAGATCATGCTCCGCCTTTTTTGTACGAACCTTTTTCTGTGGCTACTCAGACACCTCTATAACAAGCAATCAAATACTCCTATCATGATCTCCATCATCCTAAGTGCACTGATCTTTGGTCTATTGCATGTACTATCTGGACTGAATGCCATGGAAATGGATGTTATATTCATCGTCAGGACCATCAGTCTGAACATGATCATGGGCATCGTCTTTGGGATACTCTATTGGAAATGGGGGTTAATACCTGCAATGCTTGGGCATGGGATTGCCGATGTCATTCTGCATGTGTTACCACTTCTCTGATTCAAATGGCATAGAATGATCAACAGCTCTTGATGATCGTTTCCTCGATGGAGATCAAGACTCTAGTCCACCTTTGGGGGTCCTAGAGAAATGGCTCCATCGATTTTGTTCCCAAAGATCTTTTAACCCCCTCTTGATCTTCTCATGCATCCCCCCACTCAACCAATTCTCAGTTTGCTGCTCACCGGTATATCATGGTACATCGTCATCTGACGCAACTACTACCGTTAGGATTAGAACTATTGGATCTATATCGATGAATGATCGGGTTTGTAAATATTTTGATTTATCCACTATTCACTTGTATAATGCGATTATCTATATTATTGGAGATTTCCAATGTACCATGAGCTCAATAGAAAAAAAGAACTTATAACTACTTCACTGCTTGGAGCCGTACAGGTTCTAGCCTTTTTTGGTATTATAGATTTTTTTAGTGATTTTTCGATTATAGGCTTATTCAATAAAGATTATATTCCTATGCCTCTAATTTGTGCTGTCCATTTTACCATCATAAATCTCATGCTCATCAATATTCTTGATAAGCATGTCACTAAGCAGAGATTAAGACTACATGCTATCCTAACCATTTTGCTTATGCTCTTTTCACTTTTTAATGTAATACGTTATCTGGTGAATACATTTTCATCAACTCTCTTTATACCTTTACATGAAATCTTTTCCCTACCCCCATCAACGAGTGTCCTGTTCTTTATCATGGAATCACTGATTCTCATGGAAATAATCATCTTATACCATCCTATGGTCCATAACCGATTAAGACTCATAAGTAATTGGTTAAGCTATTTTTATGCTTTCAATTCCTTGGCTCTTTGTCTTTCATATATTTTCGGATCTCCGCTATTAAGAGGAGATGGGCTCTTTCTTCCGGTAACCCTACCTACTGCTTTGGCAAGTTTTCTTCTTGCTAATCATTACAGACTCTCTCATCCTGATACTTTTCCTATCAATATCTTCTATGGTAAAACAACAAAGAATCTTATCATGCAATCCTTTATCCCTTATACCATCGTGACAGTACTCATCTCATCGATCTTTATTTATATGTCTCACCATAGTACTATCATCAATCCCGCTTTAAGCTCTTCATTCTTAATAGTATGTTTTGTGATCATTGGGTTTTTCGTAACAAATATCATCGCTAGAAAGCTAGGCAATGAACTTGATCTTTCGATTATTCAGGAAGTTCATGCAAAGAATACAGCGATTGAAAAAGAAAAATTCTTATTAACAATCTTGAATTCGATTGATGATGCAGTTCTCGTCACGAATATTTCCGGGGACATCACTCATATTAATCCTAGAGCTGAAAAGATCACAGGTTTTAGCCATAAGGAGGCCTTATCAAGAAATATTGATGATGTTTATATCGTAAAGAATGAGATAACACAGGAGCTCATAAAAGACCCTATTTCTTTTGTGCTTGAGACCGGAACACCAAAGAAACCCTCTAACCATACAATTCTCATATCGAAGACAGGTGAAGAGTTCAATATTTCTGATAGTGCTTCTCCCATCAAAGACAGATTAGGTATAATCCTAGGAGTTGTATTGGTCTTTAGAGACATGACTGAGATCTATAGAATCCGTGAAAAGATGCAGAACAATGTACGCTTAGACTCTTTGGGTATTCTAGCCGGTGGTTTAGCCCATGATTTTAATAATCTACTTGGTGGGATCTTCGGATACATGGAGATAGCAAAAGAATATAGCCTGCAAGGTGAGGATAATCTAGAATTTATCAATAGTGCTTTATCAGTCCTCTCTAGAACAAGGGATCTAACCCAACAATTATTGACGTTCTCCCGAGGAGGGGTCCCCAATCGAGCACCCACAGATATTAAATCTCTTATAAAGAAAAGTACTACTTTTTCTTTGTCAGGCTCATCAATAGACTGTGAATTCAATTTTTGTGATGAACCAGTCTTATGTGAAATTGATAAGAATCAGATTGGACAGGTGATTGACAATATCGTTATCAATGCAAAGCAGGCTTTGGACAAAAAAGGGTCCATAGTCATCTCTACTGTTATTAGAAGACTGTTGGAGATAAACGAGCTGCTCTTACCCCCAGGAGAATATATTAATGTTTCTATCTCCGATACGGGGCCAGGGATCCCCAAAAGTATAATCGATAAGATCTTTGATCCATTCTTCACCACAAAGAAAGCAGGAAATGGATTAGGACTAGCTACCTGCCATTCGATTGTAAAAAAACATGATGGATCATTATTCGTTGAATCAGAACTCGGTAAAGGTACGACCTTTCATATTTTCCTACCAATATATAGGAAGCAGTACTCTTCAAACCTTATTGCTAGTTTAAAAGACCACAAAGGGGACGGTAGGATCCTGATCATGGATGACGAGTCTTACTTGAGAGATATCTTTAAACACCTACTCGAATCCTTAGGTTATTCTATTGAGGTAAAAACCAAAGGTGAAGAGGTCTTGGAATTGCTACCAGAATATAGTCAACAGTATTTCGAGGAACACAAACCTCCTTGCCCTTTTTTAGCTATTTTTCTTGATCTAACCGTACAAGGAGGACTTGGGGGAAATGATATAATAACACAGTTAAGAAGATCATATGGGATGTTACCCATCTTTGCTATGAGTGGTTATTCAAATGACCCTATCATCTCAACCCCTGAAGCCTATGATTTCACAGGAAGTTTGAGTAAACCTTTTGAGAAGAATGATATTATTCACCTGTTAAACCAATATCTATGATTCCTTCAGCTCTCCCTTCTGAGATACCAAAGTACAACTATAGATCAAGACTAATGTCCCAATGTTTACTCTTAGATATATATTTTGTATTTTATACATAACTAGCACTTCACCAAGTAGTATATAGGTAGGGATGTATATGAGATCAGAAAGAGTGATCGTGAATGATAAGATGCAGAAGAACTATGTCTATTTTCGTACACAAGAAGAGGGAAAGGGGTTCGATGATGGTTTTACACCAGATCTCTCTCCTATCGAGATGCTCAGCATTGGCATATTCGGTGGAGTATACCTTCGTGACTGTATTGATGAATACCCCGAACATTGGTTTGAGAAGGCCGTATTGAGTACCGGAAAAAAAGATCCTGAGTTGAATTTCTTTGGAGTAGATGCCTCTAAACCTCTTGCTTACTGGCGAGAGAAGAACTGGATACATCCTGAAGACCCACGTGGCTGGTTCCAATGGTATTGTCGATACTATTCAGGGAGACGTCATGAAGATGACAAAAGACAGATAGCACGATGGAAAGCGATGAAGCGGCATGTGGCACAACTGCAGAAACACTGTACCCGATATGATTTCGGGTGTAGACCTAGACAACGACAGGCGCTACTCCATTGGGCCTATGACAGCAGGAGCCTATGACTTGAATCTCATATCATCCCATTCGAAATCGATCATGAACTTTGGAGTCTTACTGTAAGTCTTTCATCACTCTATCTGCAGCCATCTTTGCAGTCATGATGCAAGTCGGTAGCCCAGCAGGGCTCGCAGTCCATTGTCCTGCTCTATATATATCAGGAAACGGCGTCAGGACAGATTTCTTCATATTCAGCATACTAGCATCTATAGGGATCTCACTTTCAAAAGACCAGCCTACAATGGCCCCTTCCGAACTGCCAACCAACTGCTCTACGGTAAGAGGGCTAGATGACTGTCTATAGGTTATGTTATTCTTAAACCCTGGATAGATCGTACGATCTAAAAGATCTATCACGGTCTCTTCGATATATATTTTGAACTGCTCATACCATCCATCCTCCTGGATCTTGAGAGGTAGTTCATAATCCATGAGGAAACTGATAATCAGTCCAGTCTTACCCTCTGGAGCTGTATCTTGATCATTCAATACAGGAATTGATATCTCAAAGGTATTCAACTCACAAAGTCTCTTTAGCCAAGATAACACGTCAGCTTTATTCTCACTGTTCCATTGTCTCATCAAAGAGGCATAATCCTCACGATGAACCCTACCTAGTCCTTTACGTGAGGGGGTATAGAAAAAGTGGCCATGTGAGATCTTCTGAAAGAATTCAGGAGCTTCATCAACTCCTAGGAATATAGTGAAAACAGACTCAGCCCCCTTTGCTGAAAGGATACGGGATCGATCCTTCTCTACAGCATTTCGATATTTAGATGGAGTATCCTCGATATTCACCGACCGGTAAAAAGATTTCATATCTGCGCACCATATGAGTTTCCTAAATGGATAGCTAGTTCCTAAGGTGTCAATCACCCTCCTTCCCTTGATATCTATCTGTGATATATCTGTATTGAGAAGTAATGTCCCTCCTGCCTCTCGGAACTTCTGTCCGATCTGTCTTGGGAGTTGGCCAACACCACCTTTAGGATAATAGTAATCTGTATACAAAGAGAAGTAACTCATAGCAAAGAATGCAGGAGTCTTTTTGAAGAAGTGTTGTGAGATGATATCGAACAATGGTTCATTGTCAATCAGATCATGGAGAAAATCCTCAACCGGAAGCTTCATCTGAGTTACCGCGATACCAGTCTTGATGAACTTGAGGAACCATGAGAAGAAGGTCGTGAAATAATATCTTTTGTGTCGCTTCTTGTCCTTATAGAAGGGGCTCTCGTCTCCAAAGAGTACCTTCATATATTCATTGAAGTCTTTTATCACCTTGGTGACCTTCTCTACATCTTCTGGACTCTCTGGATAGGTCTGCTTGAGTAGAGCCTCATAATCATTGATGCTATCTTCAGAGATAGCGTGCATGATGTTATCTTCTATTCCCAGAGAGACTCTACTCGGTAACATGGGTAGATCGATTTCAAGTTCCTCGAGCATCGGAAGTATCATCCCTGCATTCTCTACAGCCCGAATTCCCCCATCGAAGGTAAAGCCATCAATGTCAAAAGAGTTGACTAGTCCACCACAGGTCTCATTTTTCTCTATAAGTACTACATCATACCCCTTTTTAGCCAATAAAGAGGCTGCTGTCAAACCAGAAATACCACCACCAACAATCATGATCTTGTCTTTCTCACCCATGCTCTCTCCTAGAGACTAATTATTACAGAGGATTCTCAGACCTGCAACAGTTATTTTCACTACTCTTTGATCATGACCCGTTCACTAACTATTTCTATTTATTCTTATGACTCAATCTTCAGTATGATATACTTCTACTAAAGAAATCTAATACCATAGAGGAATAACTACCTATGCCGCTCATCCTGACGACCAAGGCTAAACTAGCCTCAAACATCAAGATCATTGATCACCAACAGCGACTCAATGATGAGGCTTCAGTTTTTTATACAGAAGCCCTCTCTGTTGCCCACACCAGAGAACGTGTTGCCCTTCCCTTAGTTCACCACACTACCAAAGGCCTCTCAGAGGCACGAAAGACTATCATAACATTCCTAGAAGACCATGACCTTTCCGTCTACCTCATCCTTGAGAAGCATATCGTCAACATCGAAGACGAACTCAAGGTGCAGATGGATCTGCACCTCGCTGCAGAGCAGAATCTCGTAGTAGAGAGCTTCTCTTCACCCTTCCATGACCTTGATATGGATTGTCCGCTCATCTTTCAAGATAATGAACTTACTCTTGCAGTCAACAGGAAAGAGGAGACCTTCTCTCAGATGCTCCTTCGACTCATCGATGAGAAGGGATCGAACCCGGTCACCATCTATAAGAGAGCGAATATCGATCGAAAGCTCTTCTCGAAGATCAAGAAGAATCCAGACTATCAACCAAGTAAACATACGGCAATAGCACTGGGAATCGCCTTAGAACTCAACTATGATCAGATGCTCGATCTGTTGGGGAAAGCAGGTTACACCCTCTCTCACAGCAGGACCTTTGATCTGATCATCGAATTCTTCATTGAAAAAGGATCCTATGACATCTTCTCGATCAATGAAGCACTCTTCACCTACGACCAGCAGCTCCTTGGTCTCTGATGTCTCCTCACAGGCGACCCTCGCCTTCACCAAAAGATATATGCTCCTCAGTAGACAGATACTACGGAGGTACCATATGTCAAAGCAGACCACAGATATCATCTTCATACTAGATCGGAGTGGATCGATGAGCGGCCTCGAGAGCGATACCATAGGAGGTTATAACTCCTACCTTGAAAAGCAGCGAAAGCTCGAAGGTGAAGCCTTTGTGACCACAGTCCTGTTCGATGATCGTTATAAGATGCTTCATCGAAGAATCGATATAAAAGAGATACAGGATCTCACTAGTGAGGACTACTTTGTACGGGGTTCTACAGCACTACTTGATGCAATTGGTAATACGATAGATCAATTCAAGTTGCTGCAGTCGGAGAAGAATAAGACCCTCATGGTGATCATTACCGATGGGCTAGAGAATGCGAGCAGAGAATTCACCTATAAGAGGGTGAAACAGCTCATAGACCAGCAGCAAGAGAATCAGGGATGGGAGTTCATCTTCCTCGGGGCCAATATCGATGCAGTGAAGGAGGGAGAACGCTTCGGGATCAGTGAGGATAGGAGTGTATCCTATCATGCCGACTCTCAGGGTACAGCTCTAAATTTCGCTTGTGTTACCGAAGCCACTATCAGTTACCGCTCGACCGGGGATATCCCGAAAAGATGGAAGCAGAAGATCGAAGAGGATCTCTCAGGGCGTGAGAACGGAACAAAAAAGTAATACATAGAGGTATAGTGATATCCTCAGGGGGTATCACTATGTTGAGAGGATTTGTTCTTTCAGAAATGATCTTCCCCACTTGAGATATCGTGTTCAGATCTGTCTTGTTCTATCCCTGTGGTATAATGAATGAAACTCATTCTTTTTGGTGGTGATTATGGGATACTTTGATACAGAAGAGCATATCGAACAATATTTAGAACTCGCTGATGGTTATGACGGGAAGATCATCATCGATCAGTTGAAAGATTACCTAGAAACGGGAAAGACTGTCCTTGAATTAGGGATGGGTCCGGGTAAAGACCTTCTTATGCTTGAAGAGTCCTATACTGTCACAGGATCAGATAATGCACGACTGTTTCTCGAAAGGTTTCTCAAGGTCCATCCTGATGCTGATCTGTTAGAACTTGATGCTGTGACCCTTGCTTCATCGAGAAGATTTGACTGTATCTACTCGAACAAGGTCTTTCAACATCTCAGTTATGAGGAGATGGCAGGTTCTTTCAAAAGACAGACTGAACTACTCAACTCCGGAGGACTACTAGTTCACTCCTTCTGGTATGGCACAGAGATCGAGCAATTCGATGATCTTATGTTCTATCAGGTGACTGAGGATATCCTCACCCCGATGATCGAGGATCTTTTCGAGGTCCTGAAGATGGAGAGATATACCGAGATGGAAGCTGATGACTCCCTATTACTGATCCTGAGATCAAGATAGGAAGAACCACCTCTATCAATCATCCTCATACAGCTCATGGATCTCATCCCAGGCTTCAGCCTCATCAGCTCTGAGTCTCACTAACAGTTGATAGTTACGAAGTACCATCTTCAACTGATGCTCGATGATCGTATCAGGAGTTCCCGGGATATTGATCCCCGAAGCCTTGATCTCCTCATCAGATATGCTGTTCAGGGTACTGATATAAGAAAGTAGCTCCTGTTTCGACATCCGAAGAAAATCTGGAACAGAGAAGAGGAATAGAGGTTCATAGGTATACCGTTCAAGATCTGTTGCCACCCGCTCGATCCTGATCGAATCGCTCGTATCATTGATACTAGATATGATCGTACTATAGATCTTGGTCAGTTCATTTCTGTTCATCATGACTCCTCAGACATGCTGGTCGAGAAGGATCTGATTCCCATCAGGGTCGGTGATCATAAGAGATGCAGGACCTTCCCCATCCACATCTGCCTCCATCTGGAGTTCAAGTCCTTTACGTTTTAGATCCTTCTGGATCTCTCTGATATCATCGAAGTTCTCAAGGTTCCGGGCCTCACTATCCCAACCAGGATTGAAGGTCATCAGGTTACTATCGAACATAGCCTGAAACAACCCTATGATCGTCGTCCCATTCTTCATGATCAACCAGTTCTGTGTGCTATCACCTCCGAAGACGTGAAAACCGAGTTTTTCATAAAACTCCTTAGAGACCTGAATGTCTTTCACATTCAGACTGATAGAGAAAGCTCCTAGCTCCATACTGACTCCTTATCAAATACTGACTCTCTCTATTATATAGCAGAAAAGCATTGGGGAGGGAAAGAATCATGATCGGGCCGGGTAAATCTGATAGTATTATCGTTGTAGTGTACTAGACCTACCAAGGACTGGTATTGAGTTGTCTGAAATGGTAATAGCTCTAAAACCAAGAACATCCACCTCTTTGCTGGATGATCAACTATGAAGTGGATGTTCTCTTTGTATCAGTCTGATACTAGATATCTTTTCTCAGACATCTTCGTCTGATATGCTGTTCAGTCTTGAAATCTCTCCACTGTGTCTGTACCGCCATGTTCTCTTCAAGTTCTGGTCCGGTCTCAGCATATTCGATCCCATTCTCCATAGCCTTCTTGATTCCGGCATTGAGGATCAAGGCATTGACACCCCTTCCGATATATTCGGGTTTCACTGCGATCAGATACATATCGAGGACCTTATGGTTCTTGAGAGCACTCTTGATTCTCAGTAATCCGGTAGGGAAGAGTCTTCCTTTCGACTTCTGGACCGCCTTTGCAAGAGAGGGAACCATCAGGCCGAAGCCAAGAACCTCATCTTCCTTATCAGTGACGACAAATAGATAGTCAACCGTGACGATCATGATAAACTCTTTGATCAGAGCCTCTATCTGTTCATCAGTCTGGGGATAGAAGCCATAGATCTTGGAGAAGGCCTCATTGTACATATACAGAGCTCTTCTCGCATAGGGGATAGCATCCTTCTTCTTGGTGAAAGTCTTCATCTCATAACCATTTCGCTTCATGGCGATCTTAGTGATTCGTTCGATCCTAGGGTCCATTTCCTTTGGTACCATGATCTTGAACTCGACCCAATCGACCTCTTTCTCGAACCCCAAGGCACTCAGATGGTCAAGATAATAGGCATGATTATATAAGGTTATGAAGGTGCTCATCTGATCGAAACCTTCGATGAGAAGACCCTGTTTATCAAGGTCAGAGAACCCCATAGGTCCTATCAAGCGTGTCATCCCCTTATGCTGTCCCCACTCGATGACTTTATCGATGAGAAGTTTCGACACCTCAGGATCATCGATCACATCATAACGGGTGAATCTGACATCATTGAGCTTCTGAAACTCGTTGATCTTGTGATTGATGAGACCTGCGACTCTACCGACGACCTTTCCCTCCTTCTCAGCAAGGAACATGATCGTATCTGCATGCTTATAGGCGGGATTCTTATCCTTATTGAAGGTACCCTTCTCATCTAGAGTGAGGGCAGGGACAAAGTAGGGATTATCTTTATACAGTTCTAAGGGAAATGCAAAGAACTTGTTAATGTCTTTTTTTGTTGTTACTTCACGAATGGTGATCATGGCGGACCTCTTCTCGTATAGATTGATTGCTTTCGCTTATGCTATCTTACACTAAGTTTCTAACTTCTTAAATGCTTAACTGATAAAACTTTTACCAGCCATACTAGGATTAACCCAACCAAACAGGTATACTCCCGACATGAATGGAAAACAAAGAAAAGACATACACCCAGGACTAGAGGTCGATATCGTATTGAAGCAAGATCAGAGGACCGGAAGACTGACTCATGGAGTGGTAAAGGATATCCTGACGAACTCCCCGAATCACCCCCATGGGATCAAAGTACGACTCACAGATGGCAGCGTGGGAAGAGTTCAAGTCATACACACCTAACTCACTATACAATGCATATTAATTATTTATATGATTGGGAGATAGGATTCAAAAGAAGCTATTTCCTAGACTATTGATAATCCCCATGATATAAATGAATATGAAAGTACAACAAAAGGTAGTCCTCCTCATGCTAATAAGTGTGATGTTGCTAGTGATTACTATCTCGCTCTTCCTGATTCTTCCTAATGATGCCACACTATCTCAGATTCCACTCACCTATGCGAGTGTCCCTGCCATAGTTGAAGCTCCGGCCCATATAGCACTAAAGAAAGAGTTCTTTAAGGGTCATGGGCTTGATATCACCATGGAGATAAATCCCGATGGGAAGACCTCTTTAGACCAACTCTTTGCAGGAACCGTCGACATCGCTGCGGTGATGGCGACACCAATAGTCTTTAGTTCCTTTGAGCGTGAGGATTTTATCATCATTGGTAAGATTGACCATGCGAAGATCCATTTTGCCTATGCATCAGAAGAGAGCGATATTGACACTCCTCAAGATCTCTCAGGAAAGAGAGTCGCATATATGCCCAACACTTCCGGTCACTATTTCTTGAATAACTGGCTATTATATAATCATCTCACACCCGAAGATATCATTCCCGTCCCCTGTAATGGACCCGAGGCCCTAGAGGCTATGGAAAAGGGCAGAGCCGACGCTATGTTCTACTGGTTCCCCTTCCCACAACTGTTAAAGGAGCGCCTAGGAGATCAGATCAGAGAACTCGAGAGTAACCGGCTCGTCCCTAGCTCCTGGATCATCGTGACAAAGCGAGAGTTCGCTGATAATAATAGAGAGGCCGTCCTGCGATTCTTACGATCCTTGAAGGAATCTATCAATTTCATCGAAGAAGCTCCTAAGATCTCTGAGGAACTCTATGCCGAGATGAATGCTCTTGATTCACAGATCATAGGAACCATCTTCCCTACATTACATTTTGATCTTATTCTCGATCAATCACTTCTCTTGGATCTTGAAGAACAGGCTCGCTGGGCTATATCCCTACAAGAGGAGAAGACTCCTCTTGTACCTAATTTCCTGGATATCATAGATGTATCTTTCTTAAAGGAAATATCTCCTTCTTCAGTCTCTATCATCGGGAGGTGATCCGTGACCATACAAGGTAAGTTACGTCAAGTTCTCTGGAGTATAATCCTTCTGATCGTGGTCTTCTCTACGTTCAGTATCATCAACTTCATCGATCTCTCAACATTGCTAGATGAGAAACAGGATATGGAAAACCTATTGATCACTATCACTGATTTTATGATGATCACTGATGAGTACCTAGACCAACCATCACTACGAGTCAAAGAGCAATGGGATTATCTCTATCGTGAGATCCACAGGCAGGCAGAGGTCTATCCTCAGATTGCGAACGTGCTAGTCCCTCTTCTCTCTGAACAGGGCAAGAGGATGGAATTCTTCCAAGAGACTCGTTTGAAAGAATTCAGTGAAGCACTTACTCAACAGTACATACAACGTCTACCTTCCCAAGTAAGACTTGGATCTAGAGATATGATCACCAAGATCCAACTTCAGACAGAACAGATATCATCTCAAGTCAGACAAAAGACAAGAGACCTTAATCGGATCATCATCATAGAGATGATATTGATATTCCTTATCATCACGATAAATATTCTCAATGTATTAAAACATACGATCGGACCGCTAGAACGACTCGTTGAGGATGCACAGAAGATCATCAACGATGATATCACTCAGATAATCCCCTATGAGAAACAGAAGATGGGGGAGATAGATACCCTTGTATCATCGATCAATACCATGAGTATCACGACAAATGCCGCTCTGATGGCTAAAGAGGAGGAGATTCTAGAACGAGAAGCAGTCGAACTTGCTCTTCAGGAGAGTGAGCGATACTTTCGGATCCTATTTGAAAAGGCCGTGAATGCTATCTATATCTGCTCCAAAGAGGGAAAGCTGACCCGTGTGAATGACCAACTCGTCAAACAGACTGGGTATGCTAAGGAGGAGTTGCTTAACATGGCTGTCTCAGACCTACTCAATGATGGCTACACCTTCTCAATGGAGTCAATGACCGATGAGCCCGAGTCCTTCCAATCATCCTTCATCTCAAGGGAGGGGCACACCTACCCTGTAGAGATCACCTCCTCCTCGATCTTGATCAATGGAACCTCCTGCTTTATAGGAACGGTTCGTGATATAACTGAACTCGAATTAGCAGAGTATGACAGAGAGAGGCATCAGAAGCAGATGACCTGTAGCAATGAGATAGCTACAGCCTTTCTGGAGATGAAAACCCTTCATTCCTATTCCCCCCTGTTAAAGACCCTTATGAATACTATCGATGGATCCCTCGGGATATTCAGCTACACGCTTGAAGATGATAAGAGTCATACTGCTATCGGTACAAGGGAGGGTGGTACTATTACCATCTCAGATTTCGAGCAGGACTTGAACGAGTTTCAAGCGACGTGGAATATCTCTCCTAATAGGGAAGAGACCTATCTCCTCACCAGTCCGATCGAACTACCCTTTGAGCATATTACCTGCAGCAGGGCCTTATGTTGTCCACTCATCTACAATGAGACCTATATTGGTTTCATAGCCATATCAAAGGGGAACGGGATCTTCTGTGATGATGAATTAGCACTACTCTCATATTGTGCAAGGCAGACGACCCCCCTACTCTATGAGAGACTAGAGAATCATAAACATAGGATCGAACATGACAGTCTTGAGACCCAATACCATCAATCTCAGAAATTGGAATCGATCGGGCGATTAGCTGGTGGGGTCGCCCATGATCTCAATAATCTTCTGACCCCCATCATAGGTTATAGCGAGATCCTTGAGAATCAGTTCACCGAGGGGAGCGAAAAAGAGTATTCACGTGCTATCCTGGATGCGGGGACTCGTGCAAAGTCTTTAGTCGGGCAACTCCTTGATTTCAGCAGAAAACAGACTCTTCAATTCTCATCGATAGATCTGAACTCTCTCATCAAGGGGTTTAAGCCTCTACTCACGAGTACCTTAAGGGAGAATATCGAACTAAAACTGCTCGAAGCAGAAGATCTTCCAATGATCAATGGAGATAAGGGAAAGATTGAACAGATCATCATGAACCTTGTAGTCAATGCTCAAGATGCCCTGCTCGAGGGGGGGACGATCACTATAGAGACAGATTCGATATTCCTTGATGAGCATTATACAAACAGCCATACAGGGGTGCTCTCTGGTCTCTATTCAGTTCTCATGATCAGCGACAACGGTATTGGGATGGATAAAGAGGAGATCAGTCATATCTTTGAACCTTTCTATACAACTAAGGACCGTAGCAAGGGTACAGGATTGGGGCTTGCTACCGTCTATGGTATCGTAAAACAACACGGGGGTAACATCTGGGTCTATAGTGAGAAAGATACAGGCACCACCTTCAAGATATACTTTCCTCTAGCCCTACAGCCCCTTGAATCCTCCCCCATAGAGGACGATTCTCAAACCACATTGGTTCAAGGTACGGAACAGGTATTATTGGCAGAGGATAACATCTATGTATCGAATCTTGTGGTAAATCTACTTACAGAACAGGGCTATAAAGTATCCTCTACCTCAAGCGGAGAGGAGGCCCTAGCACTCTATAAGAGCTCACCCCAGGCATTCGATCTTCTTCTGACAGATATCATCATGGGAGGAATCGATGGTAAAGAGTTATATCGCCGATTGAGTCTACTAGACTCTTCGATCAAAGTCCTCTATATGTCTGGCTACTCTTTTGATATCATCTCAGAACACGGGGTGATCGATTCAGATCTGAATTACATCCAAAAACCTTTCTCTACTCAAAAGTTACTCGAGAAGATAAGAACCATATTAGATGAGAAGGAGAATATCTGATTCGAGTTCAGTAATTGGGGGTGAGGAACTACCTGTGTATCGTGTGAATACTCTAAAGTTCAGGAGAGGATCTTCTCTTCATCGATATGGTATTTTTTTCTACCCTCTTGTGAACCATGGGTATACCCGATCACATCGAAATTCTTTGATAAGATCTTGACGAAGGCTTCATAATGGTCACACCTACCCCGAATACAGGTCGAAAGGTGCATCGTATCGACCTCTGCCTTGAGGAACTTCTCAAGCTTTGAGTACAAAGCTCCCTCTGGGTCTTGCTCACAACCATTACAGGAACCAAAGGCGACCAATCCGGTCGCCTCTGGTCCATAGACTTCGAAGGAATCAGCTCTATCATTGAATGCCCGTAGACAACCATTTGCCGTACATCGCTCGGATATCTCCCCACAAACATATATAGCGATCTTCTTCATCAAGGTAGTCCTTTCATCAAGTAATATATCTAGCCGCCTACCTATTCAAAGTCCTCGATACGGAGAGCTACTGGTTCTGCTCCTGAAACGTCTAGAGCTTTGATATCTTTGAGTGCTGCTATGAAATTAGAATCCTTGACCTTATGAGTCAGTATGATGACTGGAGCATACCCACCCTTGAATCGTTCATTCTGAACGACTGATGCGATACTGATGTGATGGTTCCCCATGATCTCCATCACCTTGCCCAAGGAGCCAGGCTTGTCGAAGAGACTGATCCGCAGATAATATCGTTTTACGATCTTATGTGAGGGGGAGTATGTAAGAGCATCTTTCTGGAGCATCATATTCACACTGACTGGGGCTCCCGCATGGTTGAAACGATCAGAAGCTGCCTCCATGATATCACCAATAACAGCAGAACCTGTGGGAAGACTTCCTGCCCCACGACCATAATACATCGTATCATCTACAATATCTCCCCTGACAAAGACCGCATTGAAAGCATCACTGACTGAAGCGATCATATGGTCTTTAGGAACGAGAGTAGGCTCTACTGAAAGTTCTATCTCCCCATCATGGTCTTTGATGATAGCAAGTAATTTGATCCGGTAATTAAGATCTTCAGCATTGACGATCTCCTGATTGGAAAGACCTCTTATTCCAGAAGTTTTACAGGCCTCCATAGGGACTGGAGCCCCATAGGCCATAGAGGCGAGGATCACCGCCTTATGGGCGGTATCGATCCCATCGATATCAAGATCAGGTGGGGTCTCGGCATAACCGAGTCTCTGAGCATCTGAGAGGATCTCATCAAAGGGGAGCCTCTCAAGCTCCATACGTGTCAGTATATAGTTACAGGTCCCGTTGAGAATACCATAGATACTCTCGATCTGATTGCCTATCAGTCCGGCTCTCTGGGACCTCAGTACCGGTATCCCTCCACCAACAGCAGCCTCATAGTAGATACCGACACCCTGATCCTGTGCATAACGGTAGATCTCTTCACCATATTCTGCAAGCAGGGCCTTGTTCGCTGTAATGACCTGTTTGCCATTCTTTAGAGCTCTTTGTACAAAGTCTTTTGCGAGGGTCGTCCCTCCGATCAACTCCACGATGACATCGATCTCTGGATCATCTATGACAGAAAGAGCATCAGTAGTGAGGATCCCTGGATCTATGACGACTCCACGATCACTCTCTATATCAAGATCGGCGATCTTAGCTAACACAGGTCTGATACCGGTCCTTTGTGTGATCAGCTCCCCATTCTTCTGAAAACCTTCCACAACTCCTGCCCCTACCGTTCCAAAACCTAGAATCCCAATCTTCACTTCCTGCATCTCATTCCCTCTTGTATTTATCGTACTGGTCTCAAAGTATGCCGATAAGAGATGAACTTATCAATAGAGACTCACGACTCTTTCCTCTTTTTTAAAGCCACCTGAGATCTGAAAGAGGATCGATACAGTCGATACTTAGCCTTGCTTCTCATGGGCAAAACAGGAAAACGGGAAATCATTTGACTTTTATCCTACCCGGTCATATGTTCTAATTAGAGAAGGAGTAACGAAATGCCCGCACCTGTATCTCCCCAAGAGACATTCCAGATCATGATAGGGAATATACTCAAGAAGACCGGCAAAGATTTTGCTAGTTGGGTCAGACTCGCACAAGACAGTGAGATCACCAAATTCAAAGCGCTCACAGACTATATGAAATCTTCATATGGTTTGACTCATGGCTATGCACAGTTGGTAGCTTGGGGTGTTCTGGACCCTGAAAGACTTCACGTGGGACTACGAGAGCCAAAGTTCGTAGAGGAACTCTATACAGGGAAGAAGGCTCATCTACGTCCTATATATGAAAGACTCATCTCTGAGGGGTTGAAGATGGGAGAGGATATTGAGCTTATCATCTGCAAGACCTACTCTAGTCTCCGTTCTAGATCACAATTCGCGATCATCGCTCCGAGGACGAACTCCTATGTGGACCTCGAACTCGTACTACCTGAGGAGTACTCAGGACATGAGGGATTGACACCTTTTAAGACGAGTAACCCAAAGTTCCGACACCGTATCAGAATAGGAGCTGTAGAGCAGATAGATGAGGAGGTACTTTCCATATTACGGACAGCCTGGGAATTCAACAGAGGTTGATGGGAAGAGCATGCTGCCCTCTAGATTCAGGTCCATTATCACATGGAATATAAGTTGGATACCCGACTTCTTCACAAGTCCTTTGTAGAATCTCAGCAACATCACTTCCTGTTATCGAATAGGCAGGATAGATCACCGGAAATACATGAGTCACCGGATCGATGACCGTCAATACTTTCAGCTTGCGATTGAACGCTACCGAATAACTGATAAAATCCATGGCCCACAAGGACCCTGATACATCTGGTAATTCTATCAGTACTCGTTACTCTGTAGCTATCTTCTTTCTTCTCTTACGTCCTTTCAGATGCAGTCCCTGTTGTCTTAGGATCTTTACAATCTGTTCTTCACTAAATCGTCTTTTCATCTCAACCTCCATGCTATATTTCAGCTGAGATCTAATCTACACAGTGGCCCTAGTCTTCGGGAGTAGGTCACTCACTCTTGTTACCTAAAGCTGCTGCGCCAATCAAGATCAATAGCACGGCTATGGGGACACTGACTCGAGAGAAGGTTGATGGAAATACCCCTTGAAAGAACCAGAAATGTGATATGATCGGGACGATCTGGATCGGGATCTGTTGTATAGGGATGAGGATAGATACATGACCTAAGGCATAGGCCTTCTGTGTGATAGAAACGGCATATGCATTGATGAGGAGAAGATATACCGAACTTATGATGAGATAGGGAAGATTGACCTGTTCAATACCATATTGTGTAAAGACTGAGGCATGGTAGGTCATAGGAGCGAGTAGGATGTTACTCAATCCATAGAGGAAACCACCTGAGAGGCTGAAGAGGATAGCCCTGAGAAAAGGCCGTCTCTTCTGAGTCAATCCTAAGATCAGTGCCAGAACAGCAACGCAACTAAGACCTCCGAAGTACCACAAGGTCTTTGAGAAGAAGGCAGGTTCCATCCAGGGAACAAGAGAGGTATCAATAGACAACTTAGAGATACTTAGAAGAAAGACACCAATGATGATTACCCCAATCCCAAGATACTCCTTAAGCCCATTCTTCTCACCGATGAATCTCGTAGCTCCGATCGGGATGATGATCATTCCTATCGCTGAGAGTCCAGGGATGAGAGTAGGCCCGATAAAAGACTGCCCCACTACCATCAGGACTAATATAAAGGCTCCTGATACAACGACACTCATCAACCAAAGAGGACTCTTTATAAGCTGTTTCATGAGAGGTTTGGAGTGATCTGCCTTCAATACAGTATATTTTTGTGCCAGTGCTGAGGCAGCATATATGATACCGACCGATAGGCCGATCATTATTCCGATGAAATATCGCATATTCCTTCCTTTACGATTATTACCTCCTTTGTATCGAAAAGAGGCTATAATTTCAACAGTGCGATCTACTACCTTCTGGTTCTCTCCGTCAATAGCATATTCTAGGGAAGAATCTTTAATCAAACTGATATTTCTTCACTTATCCTTTTAATGATAAAACTCTTGTTATTGCTGAATTTTGATAATACTATAACAAGTAAACTAATCTAGTAGTGTGCAGCACTCTTTATCTGTTAGTTATCAAAAAGAAGGATCAATCTATGAGTAAGAAATATTATCCTCTCCCAATACTCTTATTGGTAATATTACTCTCAACATGTAGCACTCCTCCAATTCAACAATCAATATCTGTTCATCCCTGTGAGAAGGTCATCATAGAACGTCAGAAGCAGTTTGAGAATATTAAATCTTCTCCTGTTATCATCAATGAATTCTGTAAGACAAATATTAGTGATTTTGAATTTGAAAACAAGACCTTCCCAGCATGGATTGAGTTGAAGAATACCTCAGAATCAAGAGCAAGTCTTGAAGGGTATCATATAGCAATCACTGATACCGACGGGGTAACAAAGAAGTTCACGTCCTTCCCCGAGGTATTAATAGAACCGGGTGAATTCCTCTTATTGGTTTTTACAAAAGAGCATACAGACTCTCAAACTCCTATAATTCACCTGATTTATGATTCTCCTGAAAATATCATGGAAATAGAATTAGTGCATGATGAACTAAATCTTTCAGATTCATTTCTCTATAAGACTCAGGAAAGTCCTGATATCTCAAAGCCGCAAGAACATGATTTTTCATTAAAAAGATATTCTAGATGCAAACAGACTCTGATCAAAGATTACACACCTACCCCTGGACTTGATAACGACACAATCATTGATAGTCCTATATTCGATCATAGTTCAGGATTCTATGATGAACTCTCATTAAGCTTTAATATGGATTCTCTCCCCTCAGGGTATGAGATCCGCTATACCATCAATGATGGTATAGATCAAGAAGTCTTTAAAATGATCAATCCAGACGAATGGGAGTATCCCACTCGATTAAGCGGAACACTCTACGAAGAACCTATTCCTATAAATTCGACTTCAGTAGTGAAAGCACGAGTCTATACTCCAAGTGGAGCGTGTAGCCCTATAAGTAAGAGGAGTTACCTCATCCAAGAACAATCTGATCTTCCCGTGATATCCCTTTCCACAGACCCCATGAATCTCTGGGATCCAACTATGGGAATTTATACTAGAGGAGATGGTGATGTTGCGAACTTCCTAACCAATAACCTTCGGGAGGTCTCATTCGAATACTTTCCTGATAATCAATCCAAACAACCTATAATTGATGACACTTATTTGATGAGGATATATGGAGCTACCTCCAGATGGAGATATCATAAATCTCTTGCAATCTACGCCAAAGAACCAGGATCACTACAGAGGATCCCCAATGAATTTTTTAAAGGGACAGCAGCAGAAATCCAATCACTATACTCTATCGTATTAAGAAATTCTGGAGGGGATAATGAAAGAACTCTCATTAGAGATGCACTAATAACAGATCTCGCCTCTAATCTCAATATAGATAAACAAGATATTCGCCATTCCAAGGTTTTTATAAATGGCATTTATTGGGGAATCTACAATATCCGAGAGAAGATCAATGAATATTATATTACAGATCATAAAGGTGTTGATCTTAATGAGATTGATCTTATCGAAGGATCATATAGAGTTGGTATGGAAGCAAAAGAAGGAGACTTTGAGGCTATTGATAAGCTAATAGATTTCATTGAATTCTCTGATTCTTCAGATGGAGAAATCTATAAAATGTATAAAGAATTCATAGATATAGAGAACTTCATCGATTATGTTATCATTGAAATGTTCGCTAATAATACCGATTGGCCTTGGAGTAATGTGAAGATGTATCGACCGAGAACAGAATCAGGTAGGTGGCGATTTATACTCTTTGATACTGATGAAGGATTCGATACTGTCGAATATCATACTCAGCATTATGAACAGAATGAACGAAACCCACATGGTATTGTTAGCTTTGATATGCTCGATTATCTAATGCATAGTTATAACGCAGATATTGTCAGCACCCTCTTCAGGTCTTTGATAGTCAATGAGGAGTTCTTTCAGCAGTTCACTGATAGATATGCATCATTACTTACTAATGAATTATCAACCGAAACAATCGTTGACAGAATAGATTTTCACAGGGAAGCAATAGAGTCTGAAATCGAAAACCATTTAAACCGTTGGACCATTGAAAACTTTCAAAAAGATACAATGGAAGAAATAAAAACCCCTTGGCTTGAACAATTAGATATCTTATATGATTTTGCAAATAAAAGACCATCAGAGGTTTCTAATCATTTAGCTAATTTTATGGAAACCTATGATCCAGAGAGCTATTTAGGAAAGATACGAAATGGTGCTTTTGAGATCAGCGACCTCAGTATGTGGAATCTAGAATATGATCCCGAAAAAGTCTTTTCAACGATCATCGAAGAAGATGGTAATCACCTTGGTTATGCTAAAATACTCGAAGGAGGAAATCACCCTTGGGAGGCGGTCACATTTCTCTATGATTCTTTATACCTAGTAGATGGAGAGGAACTAGACATCTCTTTTGATATAAAGAGTGCACAACCGCTATTGGAGAACCAATATGTACAGATTAGTCTTTTCGATTGCATGACCAATGAAAATGTAGTAAAAAAGAAAATTATTCCTTCCCCCATATGGAATCATAAAATCATACCATTTACCTATCATGGCCCAAATATCAAAACAGGGAGACTCGTCTTCATGACCGGAACTCTCAGTGCAGGAGAAGAACTCTTTATCGATAATATAAGTATAAACTGATATCATATGTTAACAGGGGATTATACTTTCCTTCATTTCGTTCTTTCGTTCCTTGCGTTCCTTGTAATGTAGATTGGAAACACACCCTAAAATATGGTATCATGTCTTTATATTCTGTTTTAAAGGGTTAGCCGTGAATAAAAAGAAGGGCCTCCTGCTTATCATTCTTCTAGTGATTCTTTTCTCACCTCTGTTTGCTGAAGAACCGGTCGTAACCGAAAACCTAGATGATCTCAAAGGGATCGCAAGATCTTTAGGATTAGTTGATGATGGTGCTGATATCATCACAGATGGCTTTGAAGATGTCCTTCTCACTTGGGAAGGGGCACCACAAGCGGACATTCAGGGATACAATGTATATAGGAGCATCCTGCGCATCGAAGATAAGAAGCGGGAACCTATTACTATCGATGGTGAGATCGCTGAATGGGAGCATGTGAAGAAGGCTAATACCTATCCCTATCCTGATGAAGATATTCTCCATATCAAAGATGTCTGGGTGACCAATGATGAGGAGAATCTCTATATTGCCTTATTATGCTCAAGTAGCATTCATCATGCTGCAACGACCGAGATCTTTCTCGATGTAGATCAGGACACCTCTACAGGAAGTGCGTCAAAGAACTGGCGAGGACTTCCTATAGGAGCAGAGATCCAGTACTACTACAACCATCCCGATACGGTCTACAGAAAGGTCTGGGATGATTCCTGGGAAGGCCCCTACCCCTATAGTGAGTTCGTTTCAAATAACTATACTGACCCTGCAAAGGCTTGGAACGATACCTATGATATATCCTGGGGAGGGAACGCAGCTCTGGGCTCTTCGAAGATAGATGTGTTCGGTGATGGGAACCTGATGAGTCTAGTTGCGAAAGAGTGGAAGAATAATATCCTAGAGATGCGGATCCCCTTCTCGGACCTCGCCGAACTGACCGGTTACCAGATCAACCCAGAACATTTCGGAATAGATATGGTAGTCTCAACGAACTTCGATCAGTTCCCCACGGTAGGTTATGGACCAAAGTCACCGATGAAGTTCTCCTATGGGTATGAGAAGATCAATGAAGCGTTAGTCACAGAGACACAGTTCGCAGATAACCCCATCGATGGACTCGATTATAAGTACAAGGTATTCTCAGAGGATAGCTTTGGAGTAGAATATCCTCTCACCCATGAACCGATCTCTGTCAAAGTCTTAAAATCACAAGTAGATGACTTCAATGTCTCGATTCATGATGAGCATGCTCTGAGTATCAATTTCACCTTCCCGAAGAATGATGCGATCAAGGAGGCTATCATCGTTCGAAGAGATGATAGGTTCCCTGAATATGCAGAGGATGGAGAGCAGATTGCCTCTGTCACCTATAGAGACAGAGAAAAGCAGACAGTCATCGATGAAGACCTTGAGACAGGAAAGTCCTACTTCTATGCAGCCTACTCTACCTCTCAGGAGGGAGAGTACTCACATGAGTTCTGGGACATCAAAGACCGGTCTATCCCTGCAGGGATCCATGGACCGATCGAAGGTCTCGAAGCTGATGATGACTATATGGCCTATTTCAGTAGTTGGGATCCCGCAAGAGTCTTTCTTGCCAAGAAATATGATGTTGTCATCTGCCACCCAGGAGGTGGTTCGCAACTGATCACACGAGAACAGGTAGCAGAGATCCAACGAGGACTCGATGGGCAGGCTGGGACCGAAGATGATGTTATCGTCATCGGTTATGTCTCTATTGGGGAGGATTTCGGGATCAACCCTCAGATCCTCGAAGATAATGGGAAGTTGGGGATTCATCCTAACCTTGATGATTACCCTGAAGATGTATCCTGGGACCTCAAAGACTATTACTATCCAAGAAAGATTGAAGAGTCTACTGAAGGCCCAGTATCATATTCCTATGAGGATGATACGTTGACCATGGCGAATTCTGAGGATCCGATGTATCAATTCCCCTCCTTCTATGTCGATATGATCGACTATATGGGACAGGGAGGAGCTGGCAAGGATGGATTACCAGACCAGAATATCGAATGGGGGGGGCTCTTCGTGGACCCAGGGAATGAACGCTGGCAGGACTTCATCAGGAAGGCTACGATCCAGACCGACTATGTGGCCGGTATCGATTGGGTCCTTGGTAACGAGGATGGAGCTCTCGGTTGTGATGGGATCTTTCTCGATACAGTCGGAGTCTCGGCTACCTGGAGTCAGTGGTTTCCCTATACCTATTATGGTGACTATTTTTGGACGACAAATGGTTTTCTGGATTTCTTCGCACGAATTGGTATGTGGTATCCCGATAAGATCCTGATGCCTAACAGACCCATGCATTACATGTTCCCTCATATGATGGGAAAGAGATTCGATGACTTCAGATCGCTTGTGAACTCAGTATTCTGGGAGTCCTATTCTGCAGATGTGCTTTTCTGGTGGGGTGGCAACTATGCCAACATCTTCGAAGACACCGTTGTTGGGGCTCAGGATAATTCAGATGATAGAGGATTCTCCACCTTCGTATTGGACTACTGGAAAGTCATGATCGATGCAGAAGAGGGTGGCGAGTATCAAAAAGCTCCCTGGTATGGGACTCTAGAGGATCAGATAACACGAGCTGAATCACATGATTTCATCAGTTTTGTCGTCGGTTCCAGATCCATGGCGGAGTTCTCTGATTTCGTCTACTATTACCACCACCCTGAAGAGAGAAACCTCCCGGATCTCTATGTACACAGTATTGAGACGGAGAATATATCAGATGATATGGTTCAGGTCCATGTCAATGTCACCAACCACGGACAGGATATCGAGGACTGGGAACATTTCACCGTAGACATCTTTCACAATGATCAAGTCATTAGAGAAGAGGATATCGCAGGGTTGCAGTATTTGGAGATCAAGACTATCGATTTCAAGGTACCCCTTAAGGATATTGGTAACAATATAGAGGTCGTAGTCGATTCACATGAGGTCATCCCAGAACTCGATGAGTTACCCGGTCATGAGAGTAATAATCTGAAGGGCAGGTATATCGATAGATATACTGAATTCATAGAAGGTTGGTATCCTACAGGATTCGCACCCGATATCGTCATAGACGACATCACCTTCTCTACCGAATATCCGGTAGTTGATCAGCCCTTAGTCATCACGATCCACTATAAGAATGCCAGTGATGAGGGTGTCGCTACCAATTCACGACTCTACTATTGGATCGAAGATGGTAACCAGAATAAGACACTAGGAAACATCCCGACACCATCCTTGATGCCGCTCGAGACTAAAGAGATCTCCATCGTCTATAAACCTGTATCCACCGGTGATCTCTCAATCGGGATCAGTGCAGATGGGACTTTCAAGATCATTGAATCCAGTGATCTTAACAATTTCTATGATACGAAGGTCTCGATCGTATCATCCCAGGATTCCGGGATCATCGAACCAGATCTTCAGCTAGGACCCTTCAATGAGATCCTCGGTGATGGGACGAATAACGATCTCGCTGCAGATATCAAAGAGGTGACGATCGCAAAAGATGAGAAGATGACCTACTTCAATATGGGCTTCCCTGAGAAGATCGCCCCAAAAGAATACACCTACATGGTCTTCGTAGATGCTCCGCATATTGATGACCTCGGCTACCCAGTGAGCAACCTGAAAGCAGATTATATGGTCTATGGTGGTACTCTATGGCGATATACTGGAGAAGAATCCGGTGAGTGGTCATGGAAACGCTATCCAGCAGGCCAACTCAACTACAGCGTGATCAATGGATCGAAAGCAATAGAGTTCGGGATCCCAAACAGCTACCTCTATGATCCGGATACCGATTGGGAGAATATCACCCTTCAAGATCAGATCAAAGCGATCTTCTATGTCAGTGATGAAGATAATGAGACCATCGATGAGATTTACCCCTCCTACTCCTCCTCTGTTTCATTCCCTCCTATGGGTAAAAGAATCAAGATCGATGGGAATATGGCCGATTGGGTTCTCAATGAGACAAACAGTTTCACCGGAAGAGAATCAGATGATGATGGGTTCAACAAACGACTCTTGAAAGTCGCAGATGCTTTGAGTGGCTATGCAGACCTCAAGAAGGTCTCTGTGACATTCGATGAGACCTACTTCTATGTACAACTCATGACCGACCAGCGACTCAATCTTGATATGATGGATTACAGTATCTACTTCGATCTTGATCTAGCTGATGGTACGGGATATCTATTAAGGAACAACCAGTTCGGTGCAGAGTACCGTATCTTCAACGGGACCCTCTATGAGTATGCCGGAGATGGATTTTCCTGGGACTGGACCCCTATCGAGGGGAGAGTCTTAAGCAGTCTTGGAAATGCCAGGTATCCGGAGTATCTCGAGATAGCTTTAGCCTATGAAGATATCTTCGATGAGAGCTATGAGATAGAGATCTACTTTGTGACTAGTGACAAGAAGGGGATCGGTTGGGAGGATGACATCGATGATTTCTTTCCTGATGCAGCTAAATCACAGTTCATCATCCCTCTTGAAGGAATCAACGAGGTCTATGAAGAGAGCGAAGTCGCTTTCGTATCAGGAGTCGAAGAGACATTTACCGAAGTCTCGGATGAGGAGCTCTTCATCAAAGAAGAGGTTACTTTAAACGACTATCTGTTGAACACTGCAGTGTCGGTAGATACGATTGATGGCAACTTCTATGACTGGGAGTTAGACCCCAATGTGGTGTTCTTAGGAAATGATGTCATAGAGAACAGACCATTCGGGATCAAGGCCTATGATATTGAGACGGTCAGCTATGTTTTCCATGATGAGACACTCTTCATCAGAACCACTGTGGCAGGCCCTATCGATAGACTCGATTGGCGTGCTGCCTATTATATCGATATTGATAATAACAAGGATACGGGGTATATCAACAAGAAATATGGCTATGATATCATGATGCAGGGAGATGGTAATCTCTTCTATCTTGCTGATGGATCAGAGCTTGAGCCAGTCCTTATAGGTATGGTCCCCCTAGCCATCTCAAAAGCCGATAAGATGTCCATAGAGTTCGCGATCCCTGGAGCTCTGTTCTCTAACTTTGGAGAGCGGTTCAACCTCTACGTTCGTTATGGATCACAGGAATCTCGTTTCATGGATTATGATGAGTATGGACCGATCGGTCTCTCGAAGTTCAATGAGATGTTTCCCGAAGAAGAGGTGGTCCTTCCTTCATGGGTTATCATCGTCTTCGGGGTCATATTCATCGTCATCCTCTTTTCGATGAACATCATAGCTAGCCGTAAGACTGCCAAAAGAAAGAAAGAACTTGATGAGAATCATATATTCATGAAAGCAAAAGATGATACGACAAAAAAGGAGACCGATCATAAAGATTACGATATTGACTGATAACAACACCTATATCGACAGATATTTCCTAGCAGAACCGGGACTTTCCATCTTCATCGAGGATGGCGAGTCAAAGATCCTCTTTGATTGTGGTTATTCGGATGTATTCATCAAGAATGCCACTAAGCTGAAGATAGACCTTACTACCATCGATACCCTCGTACTCTCACATAACCACCTTGACCATACCTGGGGGCTCACCGATTATATCCGGCTACTCACTGAGGAACGACTAGAGGGACGTAGCCCCGCTACACCCAAGCTCGTAAGCTGTCCTGACACCTTTAGGCATACGACCTATCCGATGATCGGGACTATAGGGTCATTGATCCCTTTAGAAAGGATCTCAACCTATTTTTCACCCATCATCTCGAAAGAGCCAGTGGTTCTTAGTGAGAACTGTATATTCCTAGGAGAGATCCCAAGAGAGACCTCGTTCGAACCAACGCCTGCGATCGGAAGGAAAGAGGGTGAGACCTCAGATGATTCGATCCCGGAAGATTCTGCGATTGTCTATAAGAGTGAAAAAGGTTTAGTCATCATTACCGGATGTTCACATGCAGGAATATGCAATATCGTGAACTATGCAAAGAAGGTATGTGAAGATGACAGGATCATCGATATCATTGGGGGACTACATCTCCATGATTGTGATAGTACCCAACTAGAGGGTACCGTCCATTTTATCGGAGCTTTGGGGCTTTCATCACTCCATGCCTGTCATTGCACTGGTCTACAAGCACAAGTTGCATTATCAAAGGTCGCACCTGTCAACGAGGTAGGTTCTGGACTGGTTCTGGAATACTCTTGATTATTTACCTTTTTTTATTTACCCGATGCTAAATCCATACTATACTTCTCGAGAGTACTTGAACGAATTGTTCAATTAGTTCAAGAAAAAGAAATGAGTAAGAGTAAATAGGTATCACATGTTTAAAATTGAAAATTGTATCTCGTTTAACACTTCCAACAGGACTCGTGTAGTCTCTGATGTCTTCAATGAGGTGTTGATCGCAAACGGAACGACTCGTGTCCAGTGGACAGCCCTCTATTTTATTGCAAACAATCCCAGGATAAATCAGTCTAGACTTTCAGAATTGATGATGATCAAATCGTCTACTGTCGTAAGACTGATTGATAGAATGCGTAAAGAGGACCTTGTCATCAAGACCCCTTTGGATTCTGACAGGAGAAACACTCTCCTAACCTGTTCAGAAAAAGGTAAGGACCTCTTCGAGAATATTCTACCTAAGGTAGAAGAGTTCGAAGAGCTTATCTTAAAGAATATTGATGAGGATAAACTACAGATCTGTATGGACGTATTAGTGAGTATGTCTAAGAACGCTAAGATCCTGCAAGAGTGATCAGGATCTAGCAAGAAGAACTGTTCCCCTTAGTGCCACCCCATTAGTATATGCAAGAGCCATCTGGTCTTGGTCAGCAAGGATCTCTCCAGCTTTGAACGCATGAAGAGCTCCCTGGAGGAAGACATTCCTGAAACCAAGAGAGATCAAGCCATCTCGCATAGAGACCCCTGTATACCCAAGATTATCAGCAGTCTTCTGTTCACAGACAGCTATGACTCCTGCATATTTTGGGTCACCTTTCTCGAATTCAGAGTACCACAAAGACCGATCATCTTTATGAAAGGTGCAAAAACAGTAACATCTCTCGATGAACTTCTTCATATCTGAGGACATATCGTAAAAATAGGTAGGAGAACCCAATACCAGTGCATCGGCCTCTCTTATCTTCTTATACAGAGGTTGCATATCATCTTTGATCACACATCTATTCGTAGTAGCACAAGCCTCACAGCCATGGCATCCATCAAAAGAGAGAGACCCCAGATTGATTATCTCACAGGTATCCCCAGCCTCTTCAAAGGGCCTTATAGCCTCTTTTATCAAAGCAGCCGTATTTCCCCTCTTTCTCTTACTACCTACTATTCCTAGTACATTCATGATCATCCTCTCTCTTTGCTTAATCTTATTACCATATTCCTAGAGTCTAACACCAATGGGAACTCTTGTCATGCCCATGTGATAACCACTGAACTCTCATGACTCCTAACGAAAAGAAGGCTCCTCAGCTTTGAGGAACCTTCTTAACGATTAGGGGGTTATCTTTCTATCTTATCTTACATAAGAACTAGCTTCGAAGAACTGTGAGTAGGTCTCGACTAGTGTGAAGTCAGTCCTTGTCT
>CAKZLE010000025.1 GCA_937125225.1 uncultured Spirochaetia bacterium | reverse complement strand
CTTCCCTGACCCTCATGCACGAGGTGCCTATGTCGGGATCGTGAGAGAGTCAGCTCAACCCGAGATGTTCAGAGCTGTTCTCGAGGGCATCTGTTATGGTCCCGCCTCAATCTTCGAGAAGATCGAAGAGGGAACTGGAGAGACCGCTCAATATGTCATTGCATCAGGTGGTGGTGCTGAGAATCACCTCATGATGCAGATACTCTCGAATATCATCGGAGTACCTGTTCATATAGCAGCTGATGCGGCACACAACGGTGTATCCGGCAGTGCAATCATCGCAGCAAAGGCTCTTTCCTGGGTAGAAGGTTACGGACTACCGGAGGAGTACTTGAAGATAGAGAAGACAATAGTCCCGAAGAAGGAACTATACGAGTTCTATCAGCAACGGTTAACCGTCTTCAAAGGACTCTACCCTGCTCTGCAGGATGAGTTTCATCAAATAGCGAATGTAATTTAGAGATAAAAAGGAGAAACAAGATGAGAACAATGAGAAATGTGATGATGATCATGATGGTACTGCTGTGTGCAGCAGCTCCAATCTGGTCAGGTGGATCTCAGGAACAGGCTGAAACAACGACAGTAGCTGTGGTAACCCCTTATATGGCAAATGCAACGACTGCTTTTGTCATCGAACAGTTTGGAGAGGATGCCAAGGCAAAAGGCTGGAAAGTCACGGTATCTGATACAGCCGGAGACTTCGGTATGGTAGTCAGCAGAATCGAAGATGCTGTGGCTCAGCAGGTCGATGCTATCGTTCTTGGCATGGGAGATCCTGCTCAGATGACCAAGGGAATCTCTTCTGCCAAAGAGGCAGGGATCCCAGTATTCGGTCTTGATGCAGGGCTTGCAGATGGTGTCATATTGAATATCACCTCTGACAACGCTGACCTCGGGATGCAGACAGCAAAAGTACTCGCTGAGGCGATCGACGGTAAAGGTAATGTCCTGATGTATACTCATGACCCACATCCAGGAGTACGTGCACGAGCAGTCGGAGCTGAAGAGGTCCTCTCAAGCTACCCGGGAATCACTATCGTGAACAAGTTCCATATCGATGTACCGGGACCTGTTGATAATGCAAGGACTATCACCGAAGATGTCCTCACTGCAAATGATGATATCGCAGGGATCTGGGCAGGATGGGATGAACCAGCATATGGTACGACTCAAGCTCTGGAAGCTGCAGGTATGATGAATGTGAAAGTTGTTGGTATCGATGGAACAGATTTTGCGAAGGCAGAGATCGATAAAGGTGGTCCGTTCGTAGGGACTATCGAACAGGATTTCGATGCGATGGCTGCACAGCTTGCAGACCTGATCGCAGACTACCTCGAAGGGACCATGCCTACACAGGAAGTTTATCAGGTACCTGGAAAGCTCTACACAAAATAGTCACCAAGACAGTTATGTGAAACTATTATTCGAGGCGCCCGGCAGTTTGTCGGGCGTCTCATCTCTTTACTAAGACTTTTTTCAGTTGTTTTTGTATGGTCTTACGGATCTTCTTCTTCGATAATGGTGGTCCTAACGGGATCTCCTTCGAATTGATGAGTAGTGCATCACTAGCTCCCCACCTGTACATGACTTCAGGATCCTGAGTCACGATCTCCCTAAAACTCACATCATCACCGAATTCCTGTGAGACCTCTTTCGCACGCACATTCACAAGATTCGTGACTGGACAGATCCCATTGACGATCGAAGTCACTACAACCCCACGCTCAGGACTCTCTATAGGAGAGAGCTTATACCACTTCGGAGGTACGGCATCATCTTTAAGAGGTTTCCACAACAGACACCTCATCCCCTCTTTCTCTATGATTTCATAACCATGTTTCTTATACCAGGAGGCCTTCATCCAGATGGGCATCGAGACTCCCCAGCAGGCAATCCCCGAAGCGCCTCTTTCACGCATATCTTCTTCTGCTACCTCTAGCAGCACAGTTCCCATCCCGACTCTCCTTTTATCACCGATTCCCTTCTTGTGCCCATGGATCCAGATACAGTGGATGAAGTAGAAGTCTTTTCCAGAAAGAGGAGCATATTCAGCTGGGATATACTGGATCATCCCACTGATGACCCCTTCAGTATCCTTTATGAGTTTGACCCCCAGCCCCCTGTCTTTCATATATTCATACCAGTGACACTTTCTATCCCCGGCCTCTATTATCTCATCAGACCATCCTTCAAGGCAGACACAGTATTCTCCCTTGTTAGTCTCATCTACATCGATGACCTCATAGGTTTGGTGATCCTGCTTTTTCATGGCCCCCTCCCTCATCAGTCCGATCACTGATCTCTCCTACTATGAGTATATTCCATGATCCTCGATAATAACATGTTCAAAGAGATACTTTTATTACAAGCTAGTCTGAATAATGAAGGAGACTTTTATGCTACTGTCTTCAATATAGGTGTGTGAGCTTTGATATCCAAAGAGAATCGCTCTCCCTTGAAATAGGGTATGATCAGTAGTAGTGTCAGAGCGAGGGTCATTGCATCTGCGATGAATTGGGCACTGAGGATCCCGACCGTCCCAAGAGATCCCGGAAGGATCAAGACGATAGGGATAAGAAACAACCCCTGTCTTGCTACTGAGAGCAGAAGTGATTCCCTACCCTTTCCCAAGGCTTGAAAGAAGACAGTGAACGTATTCGATAGGGACATCAGTATTAGTGCTGCGGCACTGAAGCGTATCCCGACTACCCCAAAGGCTAGAACTTCTGCAGAAGGTTTGAACAGATTGAGAATCTGATAGCTGAATAGGATCATACCGGTACTACAGATCACCGCCGCGACAAAGTTTATCAGCAGAGCATAACGAAGGGAGGCTACGACTCTCTCTTTATTCCCTGCCCCGATATTATATCCGGCAACCGGTTGAAAGCCCTGACCAAGACCGAAGGTCACATACATCGGCAGCATCGAAATCTTCGTGACGATACCTACTGAGGCAAGGAGTACAGTTCCCCCATACTTGACTGAGACCTGGTTGAGGACCCCCATCGACAGACTGACAAGAAGCTGTTTGATCAGAGTTGGGATTCCTACCTTACCAGCCTCACTATAGATCTTTCGACTCGGTCTGAAGTTCTTCAGGGAGAGCTTCAAGATCGTCCTTCCTCTCATAAAATGGGAGAAGAGGATAAGAAAACCTACGAGTTTCGAGATCGAGGTGGCCATTGCAGCGCCTGCTATACCTAGATCAAGAACGAAGATGAAGATCGGGTCCATGATGATATTAAGTAAAGAGGCGATCCCCATTCCTACCATAGAGAGTTTGGCACTCCCCTCTGCCCGCAGGAGGTTGTTCATACTGAGATTCCCCATGGTGAAGATATTACCTAAGAGAATATAGAGACCATACTCCTTTGCGAAGCCCATGATCTCATCTGTGGCACCGAAGAATCTCAGGACAGGTTCTAAGAAGATGATCGTCAGGATGATGAAACCAGTACCCACGAGAAGGGTCGAGAAGAAGATGACCGAGGCTACCCTGTTCGCAGCCTTACCCTCTCCTCGCCCAAGAAGCCTCGAAATATAGGTACCACCACCGATTCCGAAGGAGAGCCCGATAGCGGAGGATAGCATCGTGATAGGCATGACCACCTGAGTAGCTCCGGTAGCAGCACTACCTAGCCAGGAGACGAAGATCGTATCAACGACATTATAGATGCCAAGAACCAGTAATCCAATGATCGCGGGAATCGCCATCTGATTCACGGCCTTGCTGATCTTCCCCTCATTCATGATATACAGTCTCTTGTCTTCCATTATCTCTCCATTATATATTTGCACTTCTAGTGCAAATATATAATAGAAATGCTTGTTAGTCAATAACTTATTGCACCTTATATGCAAATACATAGTGACAAAACAGAAGAAACCCTTCATAATTGGATCATGGAAAAGAACAAGAAGCCTGATGGAAGGCATAAACGGCGAGAAGAGAACAGGAAGAAGACTCTTGAGATGACTCTCTTGATCATCCTGGAGACCGGCACCTATCCGGATATCGATACGATAGCAGAGAAGACCGGTCTATCGAGAAGGTCTATCTTCCACTATTTCAACAACGGGAACGAGCTGCTACTCGCTGTTAGTGATCTCTTCACAGAGCAGATGATAGACAGGTTCAACATCCCAGAGGCAGATCCAGTTCGGTCTCTAGAGGATACGATGCTTCAATACCTTGAGTTCAGAGTCAGATTCAACGAAGTCCTCACTCCTCTCAGGCAGGTGATCGAGGAGAGAAAGCGAACCCATCCGGAGCTTCAGGACAATATTGAGATCAAACGCAAACGTGTATTGGGTCGAATCACAGAGCTCTTCTCACCCTTCTACCCCGATGAGGAGGAGTTCGAGAATATCAAGAAGATGTTATTCTGTAATTTCTCCTGGAATATATGGGTCCTCTATCGGATCGAGTTCAGATTGAGTATTGAAGAGAGTCGAGTATTACTCGAGAAACAGATACGGGCAATTCTAGGATTTAACAGGTGAGTCCTATTCGATCCTGATCGTATACGCTGCCTTGAAGACTTCACCAGGCCCCAGATGCACAAGTCCCTCTTTTTTATCCAGTTCCAAAGCATCACCTGCTGTGGAATCTATTCCATACCAAGGTTCTAGGCAGAGGTAGTCCTGAGGTGCTTGCGGGAAGGTCCAGATTCCGAAATAGGGAAATCCTGAGAAATCCATATGGACCTTTCGTGTTCCCTTCGGACTCATGAGTGTCACCTTCTGTGATCTCAGGTCATCAAAGATGAGTGCACCATCTCTATAATCATCATGTTCGAGTCGTAGGGTATCCTCATTGTCGAAAAGAGGTCCTCTCTCTCCCGATAAGACCTTACCCACCTTGAATCTTCTCTGTGAACTCTCTTTCTTATCGAAGACTAGTCGATAATCAGAGAAGGAGAGTCCCTCTTCTAGAGGACAGTTGAATCCTGGATGAGCACCGATAGAGAAGAGCATATCCCCACTATTCCTGTTATTGACCTCATAGGAGACGATCAGTTCATCATGCTTGATGGTATAGGTGATATTAAGAAGGAATTCGAAGGGAAAGACCTCTAGTGTTCTCTCGTTATCGACGAGAGAGAAGGTCACCGAATCAAAGGTCTGCGAAGTGACAGAGAACTCACTTCTTCTCCCAAAGCCATGTGAAGGGATCTCATAAGTTTCCCCCTCATAGCTATACTTATCATCATTGACAGCCCCGATGATAGGGAAGAGGATCGGGGAACTCCCCTTCCAGGAGGTTTCACTCCCCGGCCACATATACTCATGCCCATCTTCGATACACTGAAGACTCTTCAGTTCAGCCCCTAATGTATCGATTCCTACCTGTATCCTCTCATTATCTATCTTCACTATCATGATCATACGCTCCCTAACAGATTCCTCTTTGCTTTATCATACAGGAACCGTCTGTTTTTGTAAAATTCCCGTAGGAGTACCTGAGGAGAGATTCTTGTTTGTAAGAACAGCCGGGACTACCGGTAAGGAAGTCCGCTAGCTAGTCGATAAAGATCTCTTGCAACAGCAATACCAGATTCCCCTTTGTATAGGGTTTTCGTAATGCTCCTTTGAAGCCGTAGGCTTCAGGATCGATCATCACATTATTTGTAGAGTAACCACTTACGGCAAATACGGGGTAATCCACGGGAGCTAATCTTTTCAAGGTCTCCAGACCTGCCATCCCCCCAGGGATGGTAAGATCAAAGAAGGCAGCTTTTATACCGGTAAAGCCTTCACAAGCTTCTAACAGATCATGTCCATTATAAAACGGTAAGACATCGAACCCTAAGGATTCAAACATCTTTGTCAGGATTCTCATATTGTGTTCACCATCATCAAGGATCAATATACTCCCCTCTCCGGAGAAGTCCTTGAGGGTTGCTGTATCTACTGGAGAGACTTTGTTGGTAATAGCAGGTAAATAGACATGAAAGGTCGTCCCTACTCCCACTTGAGATTCAACGGTGAGAGCACCATTATGCTGTTCGATGATTGAATAGCAGGAGGCCAGTCCTATTCCACTCCCACTCTTCTTCGTCGTATAGAAGGGATCGAAGATCCTTGATAATGCATCTTCAGGTATCCCCACACCGTTGTCACTGATGGCTATATGGATATAGGGACCACCCTTGAGACCATGAATCTCTGAAGTCAGTATCTCATTCATGGCCAGGATCTCAATGATCCCATCATCGTCGATCGCCTGGATCGCATTGATGATAAGGTTATTGAGAGTCTGTTTGATCTGTCCTTTATCGAAGGCACAATCAAACAGATCCTCGTCGATCTTCATTGATTGACTTACCTGTGTTCCTGCAAGAGCGAAGACTACAGATTCCTTGATCACAGATTTTATCTGTTGTTCTTTTATCTCAAGATTCCCACCCTTTGCGAACGTCAATAGTTGCTGAGTGAGATTCTTCGTATCGTCGAAGACTTCCATCGCATGGTTCAAGTAGGCAGTACAATCTTCTGGAGAATCCTGACTGAGTTCAGCTAATTGAATATAACCAAAGATCCCATTCAGAAGATTATTGAAGTCATGCGCTATCCCCCCCGCGAGAACACTCAGGGATTCCATCTTTGCCATCTGATTGACCTGTTGCTGTTCTCGTATTTGAGCAGATACATCCTGGATGATAGTAACGGTACCCTTCAATTCTTCATCTTCGAACATAGGACTGATGATCGCGGTGACATAGAGCGATCGCTCATCATCGACATCTAACAGGTGGTTGTTCAAGTAGATGACATCACCGGTCTTTAAGACTGATTCTACATGATCTTCTAGCTCATCATAACAGACTATGGGTCTGAATCTGACCACTTCACCAAAGAGCTTTCCGATCATGTCAGAGGAACAGTCCCCATACATCACTTCCATCTCTGGGTTTATCTCAAGGATGATACCCTCCTGATCGGTGACTACGATACCACTGCTTACCGAAGCAAGAGTCAGTTCATACAGGTCCCTTTGTCTGACTAGTTCCCGCTTGTTCACATACCCTTCTATGGTCTTTGCAAGTAGTTGAGTCAGAGTACCAAGGAAATAGGTCTCATGATCCGTCCATCTCTTTTCATATCTGCACTCATCAACTCCAATAAAGCCCCAGAGCCTTTGATTTACCAGAATGGGCAACACGTAGATCGAGTAGATCTGCTGTTTTCTCAAGAAGGCAACCGTTTCAGCGTCAGAGAGTTCAGAAAAGTCTGAGTAACAGATTGCCTCATTCCGTTTCAGGTGGTCCATCCACCAAGCATAACGGTCTAAGGGGAGGTCCTTCAATCCTGTTATTTCGGAGGTGACCCCAGGCATACACCATTCATGAGTATTGTTCATTATCTGCTTCTCATCATCTACCTCAAAGATATAACACCTGCTCATATCTAAGACTCTTCCGGTATCATTGATACAAGTCTCTAGGAAGTCATTAATATCCTTTACACCAATAGCCCAATTGGATAGATCAAGCAGCAGTTGTTCTCCTGCTAACTGCTTTGATAGAATCCCTTTTGTCTTTTTTAGGGAGATCCTATCGAGATCATGGATGCAATTCCTTCTGTTCCGGTCAACCCAGAAGAAGAAAAGAACAAGATAGAATAGATGTAATATGATATTGATGTTCGTAAAATTGATATGATGGGATAAGACCTCTTTAGAGTCATAGAAACTCATAAGTACCCACTCATGCTCTTTTACTAGGTGGACCTGTGATTGTAACGGGTTGTTTCCCTTGGATATATAGGTGGTATCATTGAGTTCCTCTAACGAGTAGTCACCGGAGTTCATCAGGGGAAGAGCTGATGAGGAGATAGCTGAGAATCCTGTGAACTTATTATCCTGTCCTATGAGATACTCTAACTGGTCATCAGTCTGTTTGATGATCCATCCCCCATCATTCTCCAAGATCCCATACTTCAGATCTGAGGGAAACTCCTCAACAAAATCGTTTAATAGGTCTAGTATCCTATCAGCTGCAAAACTGATCATAAGAAAACCTCTGGGTTCTCCTTTAAAGAAGACGGGAATAGAGAGCTTGAGTACGTATTCAAGAGGATCTACTGTTATGTTGTTCTCGGTATGAAATAATAGGGAGGAGCTATACATCTCTCCTTCACTGAGAGTCAAAGACTGATCTATACATTCCTTTCCGATCTTTGATTCCAACTGCCCCTCAGGTACTATGATCGCCTCATCGTTAGTACTGTTGATACGAATGATCTCATTCCCATGTGCATCTATATATCTCAGAGTCCTTATTGCTTCGGTATTATAACTCACCCGCTGGAACATCAAAGCAGCATTATCCCTGTTGAAACTACTATCATCTTCAAGGTAGACAGGTAGCTCTTCAGCATTGAGAACATTCTTAAGCGTAGTATAGTATTCGTCATATGCAGAATCTACTACGTAGTCAAACATGGCAAGATGACTCTTACCTAACTCATTAGTCTGTTTGATGATCTGATTCTCTAAGGTATGAAAGTAGGTTACTTGAAAGATAATGACGAATAACAGGATAGGAACCCCGATCCAAGATCGTTTCATGACACCGATTAGTAATTCTTTATTAATATTTCGTTGTAGTCTCATACTAGAAAACTCGCTTAGAAAAAATTTTACTTTATATATTTACTAACTAATAAGCATACTATTCTATAATGATAATGATATCAATTGATTTTCACTATGTAATTCTGACTATCTTTTCTTTATAAACCATCATCTAAGTACTTCTTCATCGTAAGATAACGAGACCAGCTCTTCGTTATCAGCAGCGAAGAGCTGGATGGGAATCGCCAGCAGGTTGAAAAGGTTAGGATTATGTTTGAAATGATTCTCATATGATACTCCTCAGTAATATTGCATCTAGTGAAGATACAAGCCGTTAAGGGGGTTACAACTTTTTTTTACATGATGAGTACAAAACAATACTATCAGATTGTTATATCTTTCTGTTGTAGGATTATGAGAAATACTTGTAGGACTAGGTGAATATGAAAATCTCAAGCAAGAGTAATCTGAGGACGAATAAGGGACCAACCTCTTAGCGAGTGAGGATGCTTTTTTTCAACTGTTAAGAGAAAGTTCTTCGCGTACCAATCGGTCAACCATGAGATCCACAGAGGTCATTCTGCACAACCTATGCTAATCTTATATTCTCACCAAAGGTTTCAAGGATTCCCTCTGATTTATGAGAGCGTTTCCTCTTCTTCATAAGATAATGATCTTCTGAACCTTAATAGACATTGCGATAATTCTTTTCCATATTACACACTGCTTCTTTATCAGCTTGACCATATCATCAGCAAACAGTAAGACTTCTCTCACATGCCTGTGACCAAATGAGATAATACCTATACATGAATCATATCGGGGATCATATTAGGATAATCCTATTTCTAGATTCAGATTTCTTTCTTACTCGTCGAATCACGTACGATGAGTTCTACATCCAGCAGGATATCTTCAGTATCTTTTTCATGAATCACATCATGAAGTGATCTGACAGACTGTTTACCTAATTCGAACATGTTCTGATGGATGGTAGAGAGTTGGGGCTTTATGATCTTTCCAAGTTCAAGATTACCATAACCCATGACAGATACATCATTGGGAACTGAGATCCCCTGAGCCTCCAGAGTATCTATGACACCACAAGCTACATAATCAGAGGCAGTGACTATAGAGTCGAACTCTATCATACGGGAGAGAAGCTCTTTGGCAGCACTCTTCCCATCTTCAAACCCATAACTGCATTTGATCACCAGTTTCGGATCATAGGAGATCCCGAACTCTTGGAGGGCTTCGAGATACCCACTGAATCTATTGAGACTCGAATAGACTCCAGTACCTGGAGTCTTGAGGATATCAAGCATCCCCATCTCAGTAAAACCAGGTTCCCAGAAACTGGCAAAGAAAGCTATCTTTCGGTGACCTAGAGAAAGCAGATATTTCGTAGAGAGATACCCTCCCCCATGTGTATCCTGATAGACATGGGGAAGTTCAGGATAGACACTCTTATCTCGTGCAGCGATCACAACAGGCAGTTCGCGAAAGGCTTCGATCTCTATGAGATTCACACTCTTGGCAACCGGTGTATAGATCAGACCATCCAGGATATTATGGGCAAACTGATCTATCGTTTGCTCTTCGACCTCATGTTTACCATGGCAGGAACCAACGAGTATACTCTGCCCGAACTCTCGAGCCTGTTCTGCAGCGCCTTCAAGTAAGGTGGCAAAATAGGGGTGATCCAACTCTGGAAGGATCACCCCTATGGTCTCACTCTTCTGGCCTTTGATCAGCCGAGCAGCAGGATTGAGTCGGTAGTCGAACTTCTCTACTGCTTCAGCAACTTTAACTGCCAGCTCAGGGCGGACTCTCACCCCATTGAGGTAGCGTGAGACTGTTGCGATTGATACACCAGCGTATTTTGCAACATCAACGAGTGTTACAGACTTTCTGTTTGCCACGTTTCCCCTCTAATTAAGTGTTCTAGCATTCATTCTACTGATAAGATAGGCTATAAGCAAGAGTACCAACCCGATCACTCCTGACCATATCCTCGGGAATATGAGCATGATGGCACTCATTCCCAAGATGAGGCGTAAAACAACAGGAAGAGCTCGATTGAAGAACCACCCCTCTAAGGCACCAGCTAACAGCATGACCCCAAGAATTGCCTTTACACAGTTGATAAGAATCAGATACCAGGAACCGATCAGTAGTAGAGATGGACCATAGACGAACATGAACGGTACGATGAATCCTGCTATACCAAGCCGGAAGGCTTTAAGTCCCGTCTTCATACTATCAGATCCGGCGACCCCGGCAGCGGCAAAGGCGGAGATGGCTACCGGTGGAGTGATGAATGAGATGATCGCGAAGTAGAGGATGAACAGATGAGCTGCCATGAGTTCAACACCCATTGAGGTAAGAGCAGGAACTGCCAATACTGAGGTGATGATATAGGCGGCTGTCGTCGGTAATCCCATACCTAGGATCAGACAGGCGATCATGGTAAGAATCAAAGCAGGGAACAGATTCCCTCCCGAGAGACTTATGATCAACTGGGTGAATCTGACTCCCAAGCCTGTCAAAGAGACGATACCGATGACGATACCTGCTGAGGCACATGCCATGGCAACAGGGACTGCGATCTTCGCTCCATAGACAAGAGCTTCAAGGATCTCCCGCCAAATGATCTTATGTTCACGTTTCCACATCCAGACAAGAGAGACTACAATGAGAACGATGATCGTAAATACTCCAGCTCTCATCGGAGAGTACATTCTAATGAAGAGGAAGTAGATCAATGCAGCTAAGGGGATAGCTACATAGTATCCCTCTCTCATCACGGCCTTTGCCGAAGGCAGTTGATCCTTAGGGACACCTTTGAGACCCTTCTTGCTTGCCTGATACTGCACCATGAAACTCACCGAAAGGAAATAGAGCAGTGCGGGGATCAGTGCTGAAAGAGCGACTTTGTAATAGGGGACACCAAGCATGTCGGCCATGACGAAAGCAGATGCTCCCATGACCGGCGGCATGATCTGCCCACCTGTCGAAGCTACAGCCTCTACAGCCCCAGCATATTCTGCATCATATCCGGTCTTCTTCATTAGAGGTATCGTGAAGGCTCCTGTGGTAACTACATTACTTACAGAGGATCCTGAGATACTACCCATGAGACCACTAGCGATGACGGCAGTCTGGGCAGGACCACCCTGTCTATGTCCTGAGAGTGCATAGGCAAAATTGATGAAGAACTTACCCGCACCGAGTTTATCGAGCATACTACCGAAGAGGATGAATATGAAGACAAACGTCGAGGAGACTGCTATAGGGATACCGAAGACTCCCTGAGTCGTCCAGGAAAGATTATCGATAAGTCTCCAGATAGAATAACCCTTATGAGCGATTGCTGAAGGCATATATCGTCCGAAGAGTGCATAGATGATGAACACCAGAGCCACGATGACTATCGGTAATCCAACGGTCCTTCTCGTACCTTCCAATACGAAGATAATCACGAATAAGCCTATCCACTGTTCAAAACGGGTGGGTCCGAAGACACCTCTCTTCAATATTTCGTCAGGACTCAAAGAGAAGAGGAAGATCAATGCGATAACCGCTACTGCAAGGAACAGTAATAGTCTCAGCAGCGATATATGCTCCTCATCCTTCTCCCCTGATTTCTTTCCGGTGTAAATGAGCATTGAGAGTGCAAGCAGAGTAAATAGATGGATACCCCCCTGCAAGATCGGTGTAAAGACACCAAACAATGCTGTATATAGATGGAATAGAGATAAAGCCGCAGCTATTACGGCAATGACTCGCTTACAAGCGATGTCTTTCTTTATCATGTTGCATTCTCCTAATGTAGTCTAACTGATATGTGATCCCCGGGATCACCTGCATTCTGAAATGTAAGATGGTATATACCTTCACTGGTATGTATTTCCATCTGCTGCTCTATGGTATATCCTACTCGATAATCGATTTCAGGATAAGCCGAGGTCTCACTGATCTCTACAAGATAGGTATCATCGCTCTTAGTAACGATGCTTTGAGGATACCGTGTTCCATGGTAATCATACGAATCGGTATCGAAGATCATCTTTGTCGGAACAAGACCGGCATCTGTCACTGAAAAGAATTCAGTGATAAGACCCCGATCATATGATTGTGTATAATGATAGATCACATAATCTATCTGTGCCACCGGCTCTGAGAACAGTACATCATCTTCAGTGAGGTTCTCTATCACGAGAGATCTTCCCGTGATACAACCGGTCAGACAGATCACTGAAGCTGCAAGGATAAGCAGCTTCAGTAGATATCTTTTAGTCAACAGGTTCATATTCTACGGGAATATTCACACCCTGTTCTCTATAGAACTTTGCAGCCCCAGCATGTAAAGGTGCTGAGAGGTTAATACAGGCATCTTCTAAGTTAGTATATTTCGCTACTGCTGCATGTACATTGACCCAGGCATCCATATTCTCCCATACAGCTTTCATAGCTTCATAGGTCGCATCTACCGATACATCTTTTGTGGTATACATAACGATTCTAGAAGTTGGTGTAGTCACAGGATAATCAACACCACGGTAGGTCCCTGCAGGTATAGTCTTCTTTGTGTAGTAGGGATAATCTGTATAGAAGTTCTCATCTAATACAGGAATGATCTTTACATCAAAAGTAGTTGTGAGGTCAAGTAGTGCTGCTGATTTCAGTGGATGGGTACTGATGAATCCATCGATCACACCATCTTTGAGGGCATTGACCATCTCAGCATCTGAGATGAATTCAGGTCTGATTGAATCATAGTCCAATCCATAATAGCCGAGGACTTTCTTTGCTGCAGCTTCTCCACCGCTTCCTGCCTGTCCGACCCCGATTCTCAATCCTTTAAAATCTGCTGGTGTCTCTACATCACTATCAGCAGGAACAAAGATCTGTACCCAGCTGATGAGAGTTCCGAAGAGTGATCTGAGATCACTGAACTGTGCCCCCTCATAGGTGCCTTTTCCTGCATAAGCAAGATAAGCGACCTCATTCTGGCTGATTCCCCATTCTACGTTTCTCTGCATGAGGTTTCTCATATTCTCTAATGATGCACCGCTTGATTCTGCAGATGCAGTCATATTATCTACATTAGCATTAAGGACTTCCGCTAAAGCAACTCCCATGGGATACAAAGCACCTGAGGTACCTGCTGTTGCTATTGAGATCGTTTGAGCATCCTCTTGCTGTCCTGCTGCGAAGCTGAACGTACAAACGAGCGCCAGAACACATACGATTGAAATGATTCTTCTTTTCATCTATCTACTCCTATTTCTAAATATAGTAAAACTGTAAACATTTACTATAATTCTTATCATACACTATTAGTTCCATCTGTCAATCATATTCTTTTTAAGATTACATAGTTTATTATTGACAAATCAGTCATTTCAGTCGTAAAGTGCAACTGTAAACATTTACTATAAACTATTCACAAAGGTATGAATGATGAAATTTTTAGTTCGTAATACACAAACACTGCAAGGAGATGTCAGTGTTCCGGGTAATAAATCAGGTACAGCTCGTGCTATTATTCTCGGTTCATTGGCTGAGGGCAAAACAAGGGTATATAACCCATTGCTGAATCTCGACAGTTTTTCGATTATCGGCATGTTTGAAGCTATGGGCGTTTCTATAGATACTTCCAATCCTAAAGAGTGGATCATCGAAGGATCCGGCGGAAACCTCTCAGTTCCTGGAAGTGTTCTCGATGCAGAGAACTCTGGAACCGGTTTCTATATGGTAGTAGCAGCAGCAAGTCTCATAAAAGGTTGCTCGATAATCACCGGTGATTATCAGATCTGTTATAGGCCTGCAGGCCCCCAGATAGATGCTCTCAACATGCTCGGTGCAGAGGTTACCTCGACAAGAGGGAACGGTCTCGCACCGCTGATCATAAAGGGAGTACTCAAAGGTGGAGAAGCTTCAATGCCTGGTTACAATTCACAGTGGTTAACCCCCATTCTCGTGGCAGGATCAATGGCAGAAGAGGATACTCATATCACCATCACCAATGATAAGATGCTTGAGATCCCTTATATCAACATGACACTCGGTATGCTCAAGCAGGTTGGAATCACTGTTGAACATAGTGATGATTATCTTGATTACAAGGTGACCGGTCGGCAGAAGTTCAAAGCAACAGATTTCCATATCCCAGCTGACTGGGGAACCTCAGGTTATCCTCTTGTCGCAGCTGCGATCACCGACTCTGATGTGACTTTCCATAATCTGGACACAGAAGATTATGCGGGTGAACGGGCATATGTCGATATCCTGAAACGTATGGGTGCAGATGTCGAGATCAGGAATAATGGTGCAGGTGGTATCACAATTAGAGGAGGAAAGCCTCTTCACGGGATTGAGATCGATTGCTCTGGAACCCCTGATGCTATTCCAGCTCTCGCAGTCCTTGGATGTAAAGCTGAAGGGAAGACTATCTTGAAGAATGTCTCAGCAAGCAGATACAAAGAGACTGACCGGACCGCTATCATCAGAAAAGAGCTCGAGAAGATGGGTGGGAAGTTCGAAGAGACTCATAACACCCTCACTATCTACCATTCAGAACTCAAGGGAACTTTCATCGATGGGCATCATGATCACCGGATCGTGATGGCATCCACTATCGCAGCTCTCATTGCTGAAGGCCCGACTGTAGTCGACCATGCCGAGTTCGCCAGCGTATCATTCCCTACGTTCTTTGAGACAATGAAAGGTATCGGAGCAGATATCACCAGACTCGAAGAGGTATAATAATTCTAATCTTAAGACCTCTCCATTTTCAGGAGAGGTCTTCCCAGGAGATATCCTACATGCTTACCCCATTTCAGATGCTCGTTTCCGGTATTGTTTTAGGCCTCACTCTTGGGCTCAGTCCTTCACCTGTCATGACCCTCTCGATCTCTAAGACGATACAATATGGTGTAAAAGAGGGCATCAAGATCGCATTCGCTCCATTGATCACAGACCTGCCGATAGCGCTGGTATCGATCCTCATCATCAGTAGGCTACCAAACAGAGAACAGTATCTTGGCGGTATATTCATCATGGGAGCTCTCTTCATTGCCAGACTTGGTATCAGGGGTATCAGAACCAAAGGTCTTGATATCGGTCCTGATATGAAGAGCCCTGACTCCTTCAAGCAAGGAGTCATCACCAACTTCCTCAATCCGAATGTCTATGTCTTCTGGTTCACGATTGGATCAGTAGCAGTAGTAGACTCCTGGACAGAGAATCCCCTCTCCTCAGTAATGTACCTTTTCGGCTTCTATACCCTTCTCATAGGTTCTCGAGTAGTTCTTTCTCTAGTCATCTCCAAGAGCAAGGTATTCAAGCATCCCAAGGCCTATATCATAGCGATGAGGGTATTGGGGCTCATTCTGATAGGATTTGCAGGGTATTATGGCTATCAGGGGATCTTGAGTTTGGTTCATTAGAGGAAAGAATGATTTTTATCTTTTCTTCTGAATCGATGTAGGTGTCACTCCGAATTGTTTCTTGAAGCATTTACAGAAATAGAACTGGTCCTGAAACCCTACGATCAAAGATATCTTCTTACAGGTCATACTCGTAGTTGTTAAAAGCTCTTTTGCCCTATCCAAGCGTAATGTACACAGATATTCGGTGACGGTCACGCCCATCTCCTCCTTGAACTTACTGCTGATGTAATTAGGATGTGCGAACACATTCACAGCGATCGTATCAAGGCTTACTGATGAGGTATAGTTCTCATCAAGATACTGTTTTACTCTTGATGGAAGATCAAGATCAGACTTCCCTCCAGTGGATGAGTAGATTGTAGAGATCAGGGTCTTCAACCATGAACTGAAGCTATCAATAGCAGAGAATCTCTCAAGAATCCAGATAGGAGAATGATTGATAGAGATAGGCCCCATGTTCCTCTCAGTACCTCTTAGAAGTAAGCCTTTGATCAGATAGACATAGTATTCAAGATTTGAAGGAGTCGTAAGCTCCTTGATCTCAATATCTATGAGCTCAATAAGTTCCCTGATCTTACCATTCTGGATCAGCTTTCGATTCTGGTGATCAAGAGCCTGGATCTTCTCAACAGAGACAACCTGATTTGACTCATATTTATAGAATCGCTTATCAGGGGTGAAGAACCTGTTAAGCAGGGTTCTTCTTAAAGAACGATAGCAATCACGCAGGTCATCACTGGTCTTACAGGGTCTACCAAGTGCTGAATAGGAGGAACGAGAACAGAGACTTTCGATATCTCTTCGTCCCTTCTTGAAGAACATGAGATAGTTATCATTCTCCATCAGATACATAGGCTCATGAGTCTCGATCTGATCGATCCTACCATAGATCATCAATATCCTGATTCCATCAGGATTCTCGATCAATGATCGAGTCTCCTCCTTCATCTCAGGGGAGATGTTCCCATCTGAGAAAAATTTATAGAGGAGAGAACTTTCTCTGAGGATATCGTTCTCTCTTTTCAAAGATTCCTGCTCCTCCTCATGATCGATCTTATTTATGGTTTTTAGTAACACATCGAAGAGCTTATTGGAATCGAGAGGTTTTAACAGGTAATCGCTGGCATCATGTTTGAGTGCAGACATCGCATAATCGAATTCACTATGTCCTGTTAGAAAGATGAATTTCACCTTCGCATCTTCTCTACGTATAGTCTCAAGAAGCTCTATACCGCTTAACACAGGCATGGCGATATCTGAGATGATGATATCGGGTCTTATCTCTCCGAACATTCTCAGAGCCTGTTTTCCAGTCTCTGCGAGACCAACAATAGTAAAACCCACCCTTTTCAGATTCAAAGAGAGTCTCTGCAATATGATCGGTTCATCATCAGCTATGAGAACTTTATACCCTTCACCGAACCTCTTCATCTTCAACCTCCCGAGGAAGGTGGATCTCAACGATCGTACCCCTGCCCTTCTCTGAAAAATATTTCAAACCGAACTGATTCCCGAAATGGAGCTTCAGACGCTGGTTCGTAGCAAATACTCCAACATGTTTTGTCTTACCTGCGATAGTCTTCGGCTCTCTTTTCAAGATGTTGTCAACTATTTCTCGATCCATACCCAGCCCTGAATCCTTGATACGGAGGATCAGCTCTTGCTCATTCTCGAAACTCGTAACAAGGACCTTCAACTTCTCACAGCTATAATCCATTCCATGGCGGATCGCATTCTCTATAAGAGGTTGCAGTGTCAATTTAATGATCTGCTTAGTCATATATTTCTCAGCAATATCAACTTCGAAATCGATCCTGTTATTAGATCTTACATTCTGGATCTTGACGAAGAGTTCTGCAATGATCAATTCCTGCCTCAGAGTGATCATAAGGTTATCGGTTGAGAGGATCGAACGATAGAAATCAGCAGTATCACCGATAAGAGAGATAGAATCCTCTCTCCTATCAAGCTCGATCAGACCGCAGATATTCTCTAAGGTATTATTGAGAAAATGAGGATTGATCTGTGATTGAAGTAGTGCCAATTCATATTCTTTAATCTGAATCTCTTTCTTTCGTCCCTGTTCGGCTGATTGAGAGAGCCTGTCAATCATATGGTTATATTGCCTACCAAGCATACCTATCTCATCCATAGAATAGATAGGAACGTATTTCTTCGATTCTATATCCTCCATAGCAGTGATTGATTTCTCCATCTCCCGCAGGGGCTTGGTAAAGAGTGAAGAAAGTCTGAATGAGAGAAAGATCGTAAAAATCAGAGCAATGACACCAATAAAGAAAAATCGCAGTTTCATATTATGAGCAGCTCCCAGAATCAGAGATTGTGGAACCTCGTTGACGATGATCCAACCAGTCTTGGGTACGACTTTCGTAGAGCAGAGGATCGTACGATCAAAGATTGCTGAGGAGTTGAGATTCTCCTTAATGAACTCAAGTCTTGAATTCTCCACCTTCTCTAGGATCATATCTTTATCATTATGGACGATGATCGTACCCTGCTCATCGATGAGGTAGAGATTACCGATCTCAGAGAGGACTGAATTGTCGATAGTGGAGATGAAGAGCCTTACCGGGACAAGGGATTCCATCAATCCCAGCTGTACCCCACTCTTCCCGAAGTAGATCTTACGATAATAGGGAAACACATATTGGGTAAGTTCTGTGGAGTAGAACGGCATACCCCAGAGTTCCGACTGACCAGGATGAAGATTCATCTCAATCTCGCTGATCTGATCTTTGAAGGGGGGGCTGGTCTCTAGATAGTAGTTGGAGCTGTAATAGAGTTTTGAATCTTCTAGGTATAGATGCATCTTCTCGATATAGGTTCGAGGAACGACAAAACTGGTCAAGATCCTTCTAATATCCTGCTCCTCTGAAAAACTGCCTGACTTTTCCTGAACAGAGAAGTCCTGTACCTCTTTATTCGATATCGCCATCTTACTGAAGATCGCCGTCTCATTGAAGACAAGGTTGATCTTCTCTGAAAGGAGTTCGATATTCTTTATCAGGTCTCGTTCGGCCTCATTATTAATAAAATTGGTAGTGATCGAAGAGACGACAACAGTCACGCTCAATATCGTGAATATCACGAGGATGGAGGTGAGAAACCAGAGTTTGTTCTGTATCGACAATGTCTTGAAACGTAATCTTCTCATACCGCAGAAAAGTATACCATAATATTCGTCTCCACCCCTTTAATTATTACAGTTCTTTTTGTAAACAGAAAAGCTGGACAAAGCCAAGAAAGCTACCAGTCCAGCAGAATATATATTTTCTAGTACGGGGATGAGGAGCCTATAAAAGATTTAGGAACGCCTCTTACTAGAAATATCATAAAGCCAAGCTACCCATGGGATCCCAGGGTTTCAGGACGATCGGTTCCCTCTCCAGTGCAGCAAGCTGTTCATCTGTCAGATATCTCTTCTGTACCACCACTTGATAGGTGAACTGATCGAACCAGTCATCGCTCATCACAAAGAAGCCCTTATTACCCTTCTCTTCGCCCCAGCTGTTCTCAATCTTCCAGCGATTCGGGTTCCCCTCACCATCAAGATTCACTCCAGTCAATACCATCGCATGATTCATGCAACTCTGACCGAAATCAAGTCGTTGAGCCTTATCCATAGGAAATCCGGTTGAGAAGAGCCCATCAAAATCAAAGGCATCCAAGGCAAGAATCCCTGATACTCTATTGGTGAAATGGCTGACATCAGAGCCGAACCAGACAACCTCACCATCCTTCATCTGTTCGATCGCTACCCGTTTGAGTTCGCTAGATCTCAAGTTCAGATATCTCACAGGTCTATTGCCCTTGATATTCCCAAGATACTGGACAGTAAAGGTCCTCTCATAGGGTTTATCTGCTGTGGGAGCATTGATGATACTCACATATTCATCAAGATCCATTCCTACATACCTCTCATAGAACTCCTGTGGGGTGATATCCTCTATTCGGATAAACTTATCATCTTTGTCTCTTACCTCGTAGGTGAAGTGTTCAGGAGGTTCTCCAAGTGAGATGCAAAGCATCCTATAGATCTCATTGAGCATCTGCTCTTTGAAAATTCTCATCTGTTCTGACGATTCCCCCCTCTCATTTGCAGATCTCAGCTCACAGGCAAAGTTTCTCAGTTTGGCTGTAAGAAGGAAGTTCATCTCCTTTGGATGAGATGATGACCTGCTCTCAGGCATCGCCTCCTTGGGGATGACACCATACTTTCGTACGAGGTTCACGAACATATCCCACTGTCCACCATCACAGAGAGGATCAGAAAGAAGAAAGTTTAGAACTCTTCCCTCTAGGGGTTCTTCTAAGGTTTCCAGTATGTTCTCCAGGAAGTAGTTGGACTTCTCAAGTTTATCCCAGAAGAAGGGATAGGCCTGAGAGAGTTCCATATCTTCCAGATTGAACCGCTCCATAACCTCAAGTCTCATGACATTGAGAGCTGCGAACATCCAGCATCTGCCGGAAGTATTCTGATTCTTGATCTTCCCTGCCTCGAGAGATATCGAGAAATTATAGGTATTCACAATATCCGATTTCATCACATTGCAGCTTTCATTGATACCGTTCTTCACTACTGCATTCATAGCGATCCTGTTCTTATCAGAAGAGGCGAAATCCTTCTGGAAGGTCTCTATAGTCTTCCGATCTATCTCTGTTCTCATCTCAAACTCCTAATAGTTTAGTTCTACCATACTGTGGCCATGTATCTCAGGGATCCTGATGACCTGTCTTCCATTCACCTCAGCGATCGCCAGTGGAGTCCCCTCAGGAACGACTCTTGCACTCACGACCTTCTCCTCTAGAGAGAAAGAGACCTCAGTATCAAAGAGCTGCATGGCCTCTTCTATGATGTCAAACTCACGGGCACTTCGTTCACAGATATATCCAAGTGTATGGAGGATATATCGTCTCTCGCTCTTCTGCCTGTTGATGGTCATCAGGATAGATGATGGTCCATCATGAGAGACCATCTGTTCTCCAAGAAGTTGGTGAATTGCATTCACCACAAGGGTCTTGTACCATTTCGGATGCTTCTGAGCATAGGTATGAAATATCGGGTGGATGAAGTGAATATGACCACCGTTCTGGACTACTGCAGGATAACCTCCCTCAAAGGTACTCGGTGCATGCTGATGAGAACAAAAGTGTTCCCAGGTTCTGTTGAAGAAGGGTTCATGTACATTTAGGAGAACCTCGCCCTCACGGACCTCAACACATTCGGCACGCTCATACATCACATATTCTACCGGTTCCAAACCCTCTGACAGAGGAGCTGCAGGGACGATAAAATCTGGTGAATAGGGAGCCCTGCAGGACGGTGTAAAGCCCCAATCTTGAACAGTATCATGCAGAGACCTATAGGAGGAGATGACCTTTCCTCCTCTTTTCAGATACTCTTTTAATCTTTCAGCAAACTCAGGAGTCTGTTCAACAAGATCGGGGAGCATGATAAGTCTGTATTTTGAAAGCTCTTCGCCTTGGTCGATCACATCGAACTGCTGCCCTGACTCAGTGAGTAATCTGCTGATCCCTTCGATCTCCGCTGAGAAGTAACCCGTGTTATCTCCCCAGAAGCCATCGGGAGAGACCACTGCGATCTCAACGACCGGCTCTGATCCAAAACACCAGGACTCTTTCTCCTCTACACTCTTATAGACATTCCCGATGAGTCTATAGGCTGCTGGATCAAGTCTCCCATAGGGATGTAGTTGATCTCCTATACTACAGCCTGCATCGAGAGCAAGAGAGCGGAAGCACTCATATTCTAGAGCTGGCTGATTCCTCAATGATTGAAAATCGCCCCATGAAGTATGGAACTTACCTGTCATTCCCAATATAGGGACACCCAGTGTCCGTGCATATCGTGCAGTGATGGGGAAGTCCATATATCCCCATCCTCCGGATGGAAGAGATTCCAATTCCAGATGTGTGAATCCATCTATGATATCTCTGTGGGTCGTTCTCACATGAGCGTGGTTATAGTATATCTTGATATCTGGTCTCACGGCTCTCAAGGCGGCACTCACTACCTCAGTGAACTCACTGATGACTGATAGCATATGGCTCTTCCTCACCTCTTTATCAGCTGGATCCAGACCTGATTCGACCATCGAGGCTTTACAATAGCGACAAGAACACTCTTTCACATTTATGATATCGAGGAATATCCCATCAACCGGGTACATTTCCATCACCTCAACAGCCTGCTCTATCACAAACTCCCTATAGGGAGTATTGAGGCAGAGTTGTCGATAGAATCCTGCCTCATAAGGTTCATTCCCTACAGGTTTCCCATGCTCATCTGTAACGAGCCATTCCGGATGCTGTGTTGCAACAAGATGGTCCCACTGTATCGGTAGATAGGCCGGTACGTTGATACCCCTCTTCTTACAGGCTCGCAACTGATCCCCGAACAGGTCCTCACATTTCAGATGAGGATGGATCCTCTCTGGAAATCTCTTTGATGGATAATAGAGCCATCCATGATGCCCTCTTGTAAAACAGGTGATAGAATCAACATGTGCCGCAAGTAGTGTATCTGCGAATCGATCCGAATCAAAATCCATCCCGATATCCGGAATACTCTCACTGGTGTGAAAATCTAGATGTATCTGTCGTAATCGTATATCTTTCATAGTTGTAGCCTCTTATAATTAACCTTTTACAGAACCGGCAACCATACCGGACTGGATACGTTCCTGGAAGAACATATAGAAGATGAGCATCGGCAGGGTCGCTAAGATGATCGCTGCGAACATGGGTCCCATGTCCACAGTCTTCTTCCCTACGAAGTAGAGCAATCCTATCGATACGGTATACATAGTCTTCTCTGTGATGAACAACAGTGCGAAGACCATCTCGTTATAGCAGTTCAAGAATGCGATGATCGCTGAAGTCGCTAATGCCGGTACAGAGATCGGGAGGAGTATCTTGAAGAACAGTTGCGGTGTATTGCACCCATCTATGATCGCTGCCTCATCAAGCTCTTTACTAATACCTTTCATGTATCCTGAGATAATGAAGATAGCCTCAGGTAGACATATGGCGATATAGATGAACATCAGTGTATAGAAGGAGTTCGGTCTCAAGAAGGAGATCTTGGAGACTAGCTTCATGAGCGGCACCAATGTCGCATAGATTGGAAGAACGATTCCAGCGAGAAAGATACCTAGAACATACTTGTTATAGACATGCTTCGTTCGGGAGAGGACATATGCGATCATACTACCAAACAGCAGCATACCGATTGTTGATATTACCGATAGAAAGACAGAGTTCATGATAGTTCTCAAGATCTTCGCATCATGTATTGCTATATAGTAGTTATGCCAGATTGGATCAGAGGGAAGTTTGAGCATCGATCCAAAGATCTCATCATTATTCTTCAATGAGGAGAATATTGTGATGATGAAAGGATAGAGGGTAATAACAGCCCATATTATCGCGAATAATCCCAGGACCCAATAGCTCATCCCTTTTCTCACTTTAAGACTCTTTTCCATTAGTCATCCCCCCTTGAGAAGATTTTGTTGGTAAGTAGACTCAAAGTCACACCAGCTACCAGAAGGAATACACCGATGGCATTACCTACACCAAAGTTCTTATACACGAATGCCTCATTATAGAGCATGGTAGCAGGCATCTCCGAGGCTCTGTTCGGCCCTCCTCCAGTCATGATGAAGACCAGATTGAAATGTTTGATACAGCCGGTGATACAGAGGATCGAAAAGACTTTGAAATACTCTTTCATCATTGGAAGGGTGATAAAACGGGTCTGCTGCCATCCAGAAGCTCCATCTATCTTTCCTGATTCAAAGAGCTCTTCAGGTATCGCTACGATACCTGCGGAGAAGATAAGCATATTGAAACCGGCATAGGTCCACTCATTGACAAGGACTACTGAGATGATCGCCCAATCGGGATCACCTAAGAAATTTATCTCAGGAAGATGCAGCCACTCCATCACGACGGGGACAAGACCAACTGCGGGGAACAGTAGATAGACCCACATGAGTCCTACTGCAGTCAAAGGTAGCACGACCGGCATGAAATAAGTCGTCTTGAAGAATCTCTTCAAACGATACTGTTTATTGATGATCAATGCCAATAGGAATGCTATGGGCATGAGTACTATGAATCCACCAGCCATGAACCAGGCGACATTCCCAAGAGAATGCCAGAAGTCCTGATTTTCGAAAACATACTTATAATTCTTTAATCCGACGTACTTCATCGGAGAGATCGATATCCCATTCCAGGAATAGAAGGACTGGAAGATCGACTGACAAAGAGGGATTATTATGAAAAAAACAAAGAGTACAAGACCGGGAATGATGAATGCCAGGTCCCATCTGCGTTGTTTGGTATTTCCTACGATCATGTTATATACCCATTTATAGAGTTGGGGTGATCACTCACCCCGACTGTATGTTATTTAATTTAAAGATTTACGAAAAGGTTAAACTAGTTAGCGTTTACGACTCTCATGATGTCTTGGACACATTCGTCTACTGTTCCACCTACGAATAGGCCCTGCAGAGCATTTCGTACAGCATCAAGCATCTTTGTGTTCACATCATAGTTCTGAATATCTGTCTTGAACTCAGTAGCCTTAGTCATCTCGGTTGACACAGCTACTGCAAGAGGAGATACGATAGTAGGGTCTCCCTCGAACTTCACGGGGAATACTCCACCCTTGATAGATGCCTGTTTAGCAGCCATGAGCTCTGCAGAGGTCAAAGTCTTGAGAATCTCTACAGCAGCATCGATTCTAGCCTGGTCTCCAGTATTGATGATCGAAACCCCACCGTTGTTACCACCCTGCCATGATCCTGCAAACTCTTTTTCAATATATGGGAATGCGAAGAACCCGACTTTTTCAGCGATCGCACTCTCATCGATTCTTGAAATGGCCCAAGTACCATCAAAATGCATTGCAGATACTTCATTATGGAAATCAGCTCGAGCCATTCCAGCATCTTTATTGATGGTGTTTGGTCCGAAATAGCCTTTCTCATTGAAATCATAGATCATCTGTAATACTCTTCTGATCTCTGGTCCATCATAGGAGATCTTTCTTGAACCAAGATCCATGACACCTTGAGCACCAATAGATTTTAGTACGAGGTTGTTCAGAAAGTGGCCAGCTCTATAGGGATCTTTCTCGCCGAGTGACATCGGGGCATAGCCGTTAGCAAGGAGCTTATCACAAACGGAAGTGAATTCATCCATCGACTCAGGAATCTCAATGTTGAGATCTTTGAAGATCTCTTTATTGTAGTATATACCTACACAATACATGTCTGTAGGAACACCGAACTGTCCCGGGATATCTTCATATTGCCAATCTGAGAGTATATTCACAAAAGAATCTCTCCAAGCAGTATCTGCATCTAGATAGGGCTGTAAATCTACGAGTAATCCACTCTCAGCATAATCACGGTCTCTAGCTCCACCGTAGTCTTCGAAGATATCTGGGAATTCACCAGTCGCGATACGAGTCCTGAGTTTATCATAGTATGCTTTCTCTTCGTATACATAGTCTGCATTAACGGTAATTCCATTATCTGCATCTGAGAATGCTGCGATAGTATTTCTAGTCACTACAGTTGCAGGATAATCTCCAGCCCAGGTTGCCAGGATAGTAACTTCCTGATCTTTAGCTGATTTTACTGCAGCAGAATCCTGTGAACCCTGAGCGAATACCATTGTCTGGATCATTACCAAACAAAATACAATTGATAAGAATTTTTTCATCTAATGTTGCCTCCTTTATTAGATCGATTAAAGATTACCACCCATTCTTTACGGCAGACATGGAAAAATATAAGCTATTATATTAATAATATTCAGATTTTACATAATCCTTCTGTTCCGTTAAACCAGAGAGTATTAAGATCGGATATTCACCGCTCTAATCAAGATATTTGACTGATAAAGTGAGAAACCTATCCTTGATAGATAATGCCTTGATCTATATATCAGTTAACAGAATAATTGCATGAGATTCTTGCAACATCTTTCGACTTTGTTTTATACCTTCAATTCATAGAACGCTCTTTTAGCCCATCAATTTCTAATATATCATATCCGATATCCCCTAAGAATGAATCTGTCTTTTCACCTGGAATCATACGATATCTAATGATTTGTGAAATTTTTTTTCACTTTATTTAAGTTAATCATAAAAATATATATTGCCACATAAAGAGAATACCGTTACACTTATCTCATGAATATTTTAGTCTGTATCAAGCAGGTCCCGGGAACCACAGAGGTCAATATCGATGAAGAGACCGGAGTGCTTTTGAGAAATGGGGTTCCTTCAAAGATGAACCCCTATGATCTCTACGCTCTTGAGTGTTCCCTACGATTGAAGAAGCACTATGGCGGATCCGTAGCTGTAATCAGTATGGGGCCTCCCCAGGCAGAAGCTATCATAAAAGAGGCCTATATGATGGGTGTGGATGAGGGTTATCTTCTCACCGATATGGCCTTCGCCGGATCTGATGTCTATGCTACGGCATATGCACTGGCTCAGGCTATCAAGACACTTCCTGATGTAGATTGTATCATCTGCGGGATGATGACCACTGATGGGGACACCGCACAGGTCGGACCTGAGATCGCAGAACATCTTAATATCCCCCATGCCTCCTATATCAAAGAGATCCATGAGGTTCATTCTGATCATATCGAGGTGACCATGGACATGGACAAGTATGCTGCTGAGATGAAGATCAAGTTCCCGGCCCTCTTGACTGTGACCTCTACTATCGGGACTCCTCGACTCCCCTCCTATATCCTCGGTAAGAAGACAGAGGACAAGATCGTTAACAGGATCACACTCAAAGACCTGAACGATCAGGACCCTGATCATTATGGTATAACCGGCTCCCCGACACAGGTCATCGATATCTTCCCACCAGACCATACCCAGATCAGTACGACCTGGGAGGGGACTTCGAAAGAGATCGCATCAAATCTAGCTGACGATCTGATCCACAGAAAGATCGTAATGAGGTAAGTCATGGCAATAATTGAGATACACCAGCAGCAGGGTAAAGACCTTGAAGAGATAGCAGAAGTCTGTCCCTTCGATGCGATCACCATCATTGAAGATTCTCTTGTCATCACAGAGGCCTGTAAGATGTGTAAGGTCTGTATCAAACAGTACCCAGAGATCTTCTCTCTTGAAGAAGAGACTTCAAGGTCGGTCTTGACCGATAGGTATAAAGGTATAGCGGTCATCGCCGAACATCATGAGGGAGACCTACATCCTGTGACCCTTGAACTCATCGGTAAGGCTCGGGAACTCGGGGCTCCCTTAGGATATAGGATATCAGTCCTGATCATAGGGTATGAGGTCGGTACTCTAGCCGAGGAGTTACTAGAGTACGGGGTCGATACGGTCGTTCTCTATGATCATAAAGCCCTCAAAGATATGCTCATCGAACCCTATACGAACATCATCGAAGAGTTCATCGAAGAGTACAGACCCTCAACGGTATTAGTCGGAGGGACATCGATCGGTCGGTCATTAGCACCGAGAGCAGCTGCAAGAGTCCATACCGGACTCACTGCAGACTGTACAGTCCTGACCATGCAGCCCAATGGGGATCTAGACCAGATCCGTCCAGCCTTCGGTGGCAATATCATGGCCCATATCAGGACCCCGAATCATCGTCCACAGTTCGCTACCGTACGATGTAAGATATTCGACAGCCCCAAGAAGGTAGAGGTAAAGACCGGCCAGATCATCACGAAGAGACCTACGGTCCAACAGCTCAAGAGCAGAATCGAGATCAGTTCGATCCATATAAAGAAGAAGATCACCTCCATAGAGGATGCTGAGATCCTTGTCGCTGCAGGGAGAGCGATTCGGACTCCCGCTGATATGGCCCTCATCGAGAAGTTCGCAGAGGCTATCGGTGGTATGGTCGCGGGAACGAGACCCTTGATCGAGTCAGGACTCATCGACCCAAGAAGACAGATAGGTCTGAGTGGAAGGACGGTGAAGCCAAAGGTCATCATCACCTGCGGGATCTCCGGATCTGTTCAGTTCGTTGCAGGTATGAAGGGTTCAGAACTCATCTATGCTATCAATACAGACCCTGAGGCCTCGATCTTCGGATTAGCCCATTATCGTCTTGTGGGTGATCTCTATGAGATCATTCCGCAATGTATCTCACAATTACAAAGAGGTTTATAGTCATGAACTACCATATACTCAACGAGTCGGATATCGAAGTTCTCAGAGGAATCTGCTCAGAACAGAGAGTCCATATCAAGGAAGATATCCATGAGGATTTCAGCCATGACGAACTTTCCGGGACCTATCACAGTCCCGAGGCGGTCATCGATATCCTCAAGGCTGAAGAGGTTTCAGAGATCATGATCTATGCCAATACACAGAGGATACCTGTCACCCCGAGGGGACAGGGTACCGGTCTAGTGGGTGGCGCCGTCCCCATCTGTGGTGGGATAGTCCTGAATATGAGCAAGATGGATCGTATCCTGGAACTTGATGAACAGAATCTGACCTTGACTGTCGAGCCAGGGGTGCTCCTCATGGATATAGCCTCCTATACCAACGAGAGTGGTTTCCTCTATCCACCGGATCCAGGAGAGAAGAGTGCGACGATCGGGGGGAATATCAGTACGAACGCTGGGGGGATGCGTGCAGTCAAATACGGTGTGACTAAAGACTATGTCCGGTCTCTTGAGGTAGTCCTACCTGATGGCCAGATGATCACCATCGGTAGTAAGACGGTGAAGAACAGTTCCGGGTACAATCTCAAGGATCTCATCATCGGGTCTGAAGGGACGTTGGCTATCGTGACCAAGGCGATACTCAAACTCCTGCCGAAGCCTCATAGTGTTCTCAGTCTCCTTATCCCCTATCCCTCCCTGCAGGCAGCAGCAAAGACCGTCCCCCTACTCCTCCAGTCTCAGACAGATCCTACAGCTATCGAGTATATGGAACAGAAGGTCCTCGAATGTGCTCAAGAGTATCTTGGGAAAGCGTTCCCCCATACAGGAGCTCCAGCATATCTGATGCTCACTTTCGATGGATCCCAGGAGGACGAGGTCAAGAAACGATATGAACAGGCTGCTGAGATCTGTATAGGACAGGGAGCTCTCGATGTCTTCATATCTGATACTGAAGAGCGACAGGAATCGATATGGAGCGCAAGAGGAGCCTTTCTTGAGGCAATAAAGGCCTCAACGACGCTCATGGATGAATGTGATGTCGTAGTTCCGAGATCTCAGATCCTCACCTTCATCGAGTTCACCAAAGCTGTAGAGAAGAAGTTAGATCTGAGGATCTTGAGTTTCGGCCATGCAGGGGATGGGAACCTCCATGTATACCTTCTCAAAGACGATCTGTCTGAACAGGAGTTCGAGTCTCGATTGGACAGGGCTTTTACCCTGCTCTATGACAAAGGCAAGGAGTTACAGGGGTTAGTATCTGGAGAACATGGGATCGGTTATGCGAAACAGAGGTACTTGAGTGAATCCGCAGGTCCGGTAGCGCTAACTCTCATGCAGTCTATCAAGAAGAGCTTTGATCCCAATCTGATACTCAATCCTCAAAAGGTCGTAGGAGAGATCATTCAGTGATCTCATGATCGATCACCCGCCAGGTCTGATCGAGAAGTTTCACAGAATTCTCGAAGTCGCTAGCGATCAGTGAGTTGAATATTAGATCGATGATGACTAATTGACAGATACGTGACACCGAGGCGCCCTCTCGATAGAGTGATTCGAGATCAGGAACATAGAGGGCAGTATCTGCAAGTTTAGAGATACTCGTCTGCTTGAATCTCGTGATCGCTATGATATAGGCCTCGTTCTTCTTTGCCTCTTGGATAGTCCGAATGAGAGACTTCTTCTCACCAGAATATGATAATGCGATGACCACATCATCTTTTGTGAGGGTACAGGCGGCAATAGTCTGCAGTTCAGCATCCTCATTATAGGTGGAAAGATACCCGAGTCTTGTGAGTTTCTGATGAAAGTCTCTACCTGCTATACCCGAAGCCCCAGTACCCCCGATGAGGATAGAGCGAGAAGCACGGATCTTCTCGACGGTAGTCTCGATGTTCTTTCGGCTTACGATCTTATCGATGTTCTCTATCGCATTCGATACGACACCGAGCATATTCGAAACGATCTCTGAGACCGTGGACTCTCCATTATAGTCGAGAGATTCTGTCTTCTCTTCTGTAGTATGAGTATAACGTTTAGAGTAGAACTCCCTAGCTATCGCTATCCGGAGTTCAGGGAATCCTTTCAACTCGAGTTTCTTGCACAGTCTGACGATCGCAGCCGCACTAGTACCAGCCTTCTCTGCTAACTCTGTGATACTCATACTGATCACAGTATGGGTATTCTCAAGAATATAGGCGGCAAGTTTCTTCTCTGAAGCAATTGAACTGTCACAAAGCTGTTTCAATAGATATAAAGAGCTTTCCATAGATTCCCTCCAATTCGTTTCCTAGAATTTCTTGTTCATGGTCTGCATCTTCAACATGACCGTGAAACCAGAACCGCTATACATGCGATAGGCCGGTGAATCACCATAACACCATAAAAAGTAGGACCTGTTCAACCCATCACGATACTGAAGGGATAAACATTCCTCCAGTAGTATCTTCCCAATCGATAACCCTCTCCTTTCAGGATCCACCCCGATCGGGCCGAACCGCATCGGATCGTTACCGACTACACCATAGAAGGAGGCACCGATCATGATCCCCGTAGGATCAATACAACATGCTCCATTGGCTATAAGCCTCTTACTCCTATGAGCTGAGATGAGAATATCTTTCCAATCAGGTGCCATACATCGCTCGAAGAAAGCTATAGCTGCCTCCAAGTAGCATTCCTGATACCGGACTATCTCATACCCTAACCCTATGAGAGATCTTTTCCTGTGAAGTATCGGTTCATCATAGGAGAACTCTTTGAGTTCCCTCTGCATGGCAAGAGGACTCGTATCCTGTTGAAATCCAAGAGAACTGAAGAAGGCGGTCCCTGAAGCATCGGAGATCCCGGGAAGAACATACCCATAGGGATAATCAGATACCCGTATCTCAGAGATGTCGAGGTGAGCGCATTCAGCGAGCAGATTCTCATATAATCGTGAGGCGACCTGTTCTCGTCGATAGCCCTCTATCACTCCAACAACCGTGATAAAAAGCACCCTCTGGTGCAGTACGGCATGGAGGACTCCGATAATACGATCATCTGTCTGAGCGATGAGAGAGATCACACACTGTGCGTGATCATCACCAAACAGAGTCTCTCTCATCGTCTTACGATCGAGGGGAATGGTAGAGAAGATCTTCAAGCAGGTCTCACAAAAGCCATCCCTCTGATCGTGGGGAAGCCTATTGATCTTCACCTCTCTCATGGCTGCTCCTCCCGGTAGGCTTCATACCAGGAGAGGGGGATCGCACCACAGCCTCTGATAGCGGTACTACTGAGGTCCTGTGCAGGAGCTATGAGACTCAGCGACTCACAGGAGACAAGCTCATCTCTCAAGCTATCTCCAAACAGTTCGAAACCCTTTGAGATCTGTCCACCGATGATCAGGGCTTCTATCTTCAACTGCTCAAGAACCGGTAAGAGCGTCTTTCCCAAAACCCTCCCCATCTCTTCATATACCTCATAAGCGACCCGATCCTGCCTTGAAATGGCACGGAGTTCGATATCCTTAGCATCTACTGCAGGATCAGAGTCACATCTCTCATTGTATTGTGCAGTCAGACCCCTGTTCGATACGATATCTTCAACGATACCTCCTCCATAGGGTTTCTCGAACATCGGGTACTTTGGAGTCCCATCGATATTCATATCGATCCTTCCCCCTCTAAAACACCCAGTACCGAGACCTGTACCGATCGTCACACAGAAGACTGAATCGAAGCCTCTCCCCGACCCGAATCTACAGACTCCATAGGTGAAGGCATGAAGATCATGATGGAAGACGACTGGTATATCTTTTGAGATATCACATTCAGACCTGATGATCGGAGTGAGAGGGACCCCGAATATGGCGTTGAACTTATGTCGCATCACCGCCTGTCCCTTCACATAGTCGAAGGGACCAGGACAATCAAAGGCGATCCGGGTCAACTCAAGTGGCTGGGCGGAAGCTTCTAGGAAGCTGATCCCCCGGGAGATGACCTGAATAAATGCTTCAAGGATCTTCACCCTGTTCTCGTTCGAAAAGGAGGGATGCTCAAAGAGGCTTCCAGGAAGGATCTCGTATGATCGAGCATCCAATACAGCAGCCTTGTAGTAGGTACCACCGACATCGATGCTCAATACCACCGAACGTTTCATAGCAAGCTCCTATCGTCAGACGAGAAGTGTCTTATGAACCGAGACCGGATGATCTCCCATATTCTCTATTCTATAGGCACCTAAACAGGCAGGAACCACGATGATATCGAGATAGTTCATCTCATAGAAGAGGCTGTCATCGCTTTCACTGACGACTCGTACCCTCTCTCCATCAACGAGAGCGAGGACATGGAACTTACCCTCGGTATTCTGCCGGATCCGGGTCTGGAAATCGAGTCTCCTCAAGGTAAAATAGAACATCTCATGGCGACCGAGTTCAAGTTCCGTTGCATCCCCTTCCTGTGAGAGGACCTTGGGCTCCCTCATCAGATTCTCTTTGACCCAGGAACTCCTCCTGTCTGTCTTCAGCACGTTCTCCCCATGGATCGAATGGATCGGCCGTGGGGTACCATCGAGATCCTTTCTCAGATAATCATATAGTTTGAAGGTATAGGATCCTATAGTGAGAGAGCCGATCTCCAATACCATCTGGTTCCTTCCCGATGAGTGGATCGTTCCACCGGGTAGAAGGAACTGCATTCCCGGTCTCGTCGGAACGGCATTGACGAAATGCTTATAGTCTACAGGACTCGCCTGGGTCTCTGACTCTTTGACACTTCTCATGAACTCATCGGTATCGACCCCTTCGTTGAAACCGCAGTAGGTCTTCGCATCAAGACCGGCTGCGACGATATAATAACTCTCATCCTGTCTTCCGAGTTCTGAGAAGTTACTCATACAGTATTCTTCTCCCGGATGGACCTGGATCGACATGTTCCCACTACTATGCATCGTGTCATCATAGTTGAATCGCATTGGGAAATACTCACCGAAGGTCTCTACACTCTTATCCCCAAGGAGTCTTCTACTCTGCATTCTGATGAGGGTATAGAAGGGAATATCTACAAGAGAGCTCCCTACCTCCATCAAGAGACTGACCTCTGCGGGGATGAGGTCGAAGACCCATGCACAGTTCTTCATCTCTTTAGGAAGACCTCGGTACTTCTTGGTATAGAAACCACCCCATACACCCTCATTATAGACAGGCTTACAGCGAAATGGTCTTTGGACCTGAGCTGCACAGAGCTTATCGAGGAGGGAGAAGGAGAGCATCTGCATAGCATCAGGTTTCGATCCGGTTATGTAGAAGTCGATGAGCCCCTTCTGGAGAAGCTCTGTACGTAACTCCTGACAGAGTTCGAAATCACAGTAGTAGGCTCGTCTCATCAACTCTCTATAGGTCTTCGGTGTGTTATCCCCAATATTCTGTACCTTGCCACGTTTGAAGCGTGCTACCACATCTTTGGGGATGACGTCGATATAGTAGATCATATCATAGAGATCCCTGAGGATCTCAGCACCGCTGAGAGTCCCATAGATGATATAGACCTCTACATCAGAGTCCTCATTGATACTCTTTTTCAGCTCCTCTACCTTCTTCTTATCGAAATAGGTATCAGGGGAGCCTGTATAGAGATGCCCGAACAGTAAGATCGGATCGATCTCCTTATCTGTTGGGAGATTCTTCTCAATGAGGCTATCTAGTTCTCTAGCACTCTTCATATAGCTATCCACTGAGAGAGAGCGACTCTTCACCCCTTCGGTGAACAGGGCTCGTTCAACTAGATGAAGTAGATGCCGGTAATCAGCAGAAGCATATCCATCTAGACCTATGACGAGAGGCGAAGCTTTCTCTGACGATCTTGCTTCGATCATATCGACGATCGCTCGACAAACTTGATCGTTCCCCTCTATGAACGTATCGGTAGCTGCAGGTTCAACAGCAGGTCTATTGACTGCATGGTAATCATCATAGGGGTACGGGTTAAACATAAAGCTCATAATCTTATCTCCGTTATCTTAGAATTTTTATAGACGTAATGTATCGCTAGATCATATGACACTCGAAGCCACACAGGTTCCCGAATTCATGAAGGATCGAGCGAAGATCACCTGGGACCACTGCAAAGTGCTGGGTCGTTCCCACCTTCAGGATCTTTTCAAAGAAGCTGTTCACTTCAGAGCCGACCGGTCTGAACTCACCGTGAGCATACCCATTGATCATATGTTCTCCCTCTAACGATTCGATGAGTGCTATCACCATCTTGAAGGTCCCATCAATCTCTGAGATATGAAGCATCGTCATCTTACCCGGGGGTATTCTCAACCAGGCGAAGGGGGCCCCAGCATACTTGTAGGGGCTCTTCGCGAACCGTGCATCCACTGCTATCTTCACATGATCCCTACTTGAGGGATGGGTATAGTCATTAGGCCCGGCATGTCCTGCACAGAAGAGATCCTTTGACTCATCCACGTAGAAGGGTTCGATGGTATTCACCTGTTCGGAACTCAATTGTTTGAGCAGGTACTGTGCGAAGGCAAGACCAAGGTCTCCTTCGGGACAGAGGATCGAACGATTCTCGTTGATACTCTCAGGATAGAAGCCTGGTCGAAGACCGATCTCTTCAAAGATCCGACTACTCACATCATTGAGAGTCAGAGCATCGATCCCATAACTTTCCATGAGCTGTTCTAAAGCTAACGAATACCGTAGGGAGGCATCGAACTTCCGTTCATCTATCTCATCATAAAGAGGATACTTCTGAATCAGGTCCTCTTTCCATTCTGCGATCTTTTCCTCAGGGATCCCCTCACCCACTTCAAAGAGTTCTCGATAACTGATGAACCGAAGTTCTGGCCCATAACTGAAGAGTCTGTGTGGATCGATATAGGTACTCCACATGATCTCGTTATAGGTCGGCATGATCGCAAAGGTCGAACTTCGCAAGATCGTGCGTAATCGACAGGCTTTAGCATGATCGATGATCCGATCCTTCGCAGAATCGATCGAACCAGAGATGATCCTGGCCTCTTTACCGAATCGCTTGAGAGATCCTGAACCTACGAGCATACCGACGAGTCCACCATCTGTGAGGAACTGTACGAAGTCATTCTCATCATCACAGTTCTCGTAGGAGATACGGCTCTTTGCAGGGTGATAGTAGATCAGAGGTGTATCACCTGCATGGTCTCGAAGGAATCTTGACCATACATTGTCTTCAGCCCAGGAGTGAAAGAAGACTAAGATACCATCGACCTCTTCGAGAGTGAGACTCTTTACCGCAAACTTCAGACTCTCCTGATCATTGACCTCACAGGGAAAGACCAGCTCGACCTCTTCACAGAGCGCATTGATGATCTGAGCACTCTCAGAGGTGATCCTCTCGTCATAGCGCCCTGAGGCGGTCCCCTCTCCGAGTGCTTTGAACCTTCGTGAACTCAAGGCGAGAAGCCCTATCTTCGGTCTCCTGAACTTATCGTTACAGCTCATACTATTCATCCTTTCATCAGGGAGTTTCGAGCATGAGATCCAAGGTATCGATACTCTCAAGCAGGAATCTCGGTAGATGGAAGAACCCCTTCCATTTACCACCCTTTAGACTCTTCGCCCTCTCTCCATTATGGTAGAGATAGCCGAACCATTCTCCATACTCAGAATCAACGAATCGTGGCCAACTCCAGTCATGGAGCCGGAAGAACCATTCGATCAACTGTTCATCCTCTGTCAGATACCCGAGTAAGAGGGCTGCATAGATCGCCTCATCATGGACCCACCAGAGTTTCATCTCTGACTCGAGCTTATCTGTCGGGAGCCCCTCACTATCCTGATAGTAGAAGATCCCTCCATGATCCCGATCCCAGCCTCTTTCCAAAGTCCACTTCAGGGCCTGTGCGAACTCTTTGAGGAGTTCGGGGTCATCAGTACTCTTAGCGAGGAACCAAAGGACTTCACAGACATGTCCCGGACAGAGCAGACGTCCCTCCATACAGTCCGGGTGAGACCCGTCTGCACCAAGTCGTTCATAGACTATGTTGTTCTCATGATCGATGAAGTCGTTCAAGATCGATTCAGTGACCTCTGAGATAGTGCTCATATAGCGAGAGTCTCCGGTATTCTGCATCAATACCTGAGCCATATTCAGTTCGATCATCGAGAATCCGAAGGTCTTGATCTCCCTGTTCTCGGTTATCTGTTTATTGTAGATTCCCTTTGGATCACTCTTTCTCTTTCCGATACGTTCATGGATAGCTATCGCTTTTGCCAACATGGCAGGGTCACCGGAGGCCCTTCCATATTCGGCATAGGCAAGGACTGCAAAACAGTCAGAGTAGATATTGTAGGGGGCTACTAGGGGTTTCCCATCCTGTCTGAGAGCAAAATAGAAGTCACCCTTATCATCAGTCCCGAAGCGTTCGAGAAAGGATATGCCGATCGAAGCGAATTCAAGCCATCTACTCTCAGGTCTGACCCGATTGTAGAGATGGGAGAACATCCAGATCTCCCTAGCCTGCAGCCACATGAACTTATCAGTGTCATAGACACTCCCGTCTCTCTCAAGACAGGTGAGATAACCCCCATGGTCAGTATCTATCGAGTGTCTCTCCCAGAAGGGGATGACACTCTCATAGAGGTTCTCAGCATAGAGGTCTCTGATCTCTGAGAGTCTTTGCCGATCAGTGCTGTCGATGTTCATCATACTAGCCTTTCACAGCTCCGGCTGTCATACCCTTGATGAAGTAACGGGACATGAACAGATAGACTATGATCATCGGTACGATCGCAATAGATAGTGCTGCGAAGATCAGATCCCAGGCTATCTGGTACTGCCCGAAGAACGATGCCACACCAAGGGGGAGAGTCTTCTTCGAATCGGTCGATATGAAGATCAGAGGAAAGAAGAAATCATTCCAGATCGGGACGATATTATAGATGGTCACGAGTGTGATCGAGGGCATCGAGAGAGGGATGACGATCTTCTGAAAGATGACAAGGTCATTACAGCCATCGATCCTTGCAGCATATTCGAGCTCCTTCGGGATCGTCTTCATGAACCCTGAGAGGATGAATACCGTCGAGGGGAGTCCCATGGCCGCGAAGATCAGGATCAGACTCAACCGATTATCGGTCAGGTGAAGGTTCTTGATCAGCAGGAATAGAGGGATGATCGCAGCCTTTAGGGGTAAGACGATCCCGGAGAGGAACAGAAGATAGACGACCATCTTCATCTTATAGTTATAACGGGCTATCCCATTCGCTGCCATAGAGCCGAACAGGAGGACTAAGGCCATAGCTATCGCTGTGATGACGATGGAGTTCACGAAGTACATATCGAAGCCACCCTTCTGCCAGACCTTCACATAGTTACTGAAACGCCATTCTGCAGGAAAGGAGAAAGGGTTCGTGAAGATCTCACGGGTAGTCTTGAAGGAGGAGAGCAATAGATTGAGTATCGGATAGATGATGACGATCACATACCCTATGAGGATGATCTGAAAAAGGATGTAGAGGACTTTCTTCACCGGTGAGCTGTGCGAGAATCTAAAATCCAGGATCATAGCTGCACCTCCTTCTTCTGGAATCCTAAGATATTAAGAACAGATAATCCGAGACACAGGACATAGATGATGACGGACAGGGAGGAACCGATCGAGATCTCGGGAACTGTCGAAGCTTGAGAGCCGAAGGCTGAGCGGTAGAAGAGCGTTCCTAGCGTATCAGTCGCATAATTGGGGGCCCCATCAAGGTCGGCCATCGTATAGACCTGTTCGAACACATTGATCGATCCAATAAGGGTCAGGACCGTGATGACCATGATAGCGGGGATGATCAAGGGGAAGGTGATCTTCCAGAACATCGTCCACTCAGGGGTTCCATCCATGTGAGCTGATTCAAGACACTCTTCTGGGACATTATCCATCGCTGCGAGGAATACGAGGGTCGGGAACCCCGTCCAACGCCAGATGTTCATCAGGATGATCGCATAGGTAGCCGTCGAAGAATCCCCAAGCCATGCTCTATTCATGAAATCCCATCCTAAAGCGGTGAACAATTTCATAAAGAGGCCGAACTGTGGATTATAATAGAGCTTCCAGAGAAAACCTACTGCGATGATAGAGAGAAGGACGGGCATGAAGAAGACTCGTTTATAGATCTCATGACCTTTGATCCTTCTACTGAGGAGATAACCGAAAAGAAGGCCAAACGTATTCTGTATCACCATCGAGGAGATGAACCATTTGAGGTTATTACCGATCGCATTGAAGAATCGCTCATTGTAGGGATATTGGGTGAAGACCGTCTTGAAGTTCTGTAATCCCACGAACTCCATCCTGGTAAATCCATCCCATGCATAGAAGCTGTTCAGTAATGATGCGAACAGAGGGTAGATGATGACAATCGATACTAATGATAATCCGGGGACTATGAAGAATAGTATCCAGAGGGTCTGTCCTTTATTGTTCATAACGGAAAAGTCTCCTATTTAGATATGAGGGCACCGAAATGCCCTCATATGATTTGAATCTTACTTAGTGTCTTCGCTAATTCTGAAATGGTTCGAAATAGGTAGCGATACCTTTCTGTACGTCGGCAACTACCTCTTCACTAGTCTTGTCTCCACCAAAGAGAGCCTGTAGACCACTTTGGATGAGTGAAGAACCTGAAGGTTGTTCATATCTGAAGCTTACGAGCATCATATATGGAGTAGTAGTCAATGATGGATCCATGACCTTCATCAGAAGTGGTTTGGTAGGTACTACTTCTGGATGTTCAGTCTTGACTCCGAGATTGTCACTTATGTACTGCTGGACCTCTTTTGATGCCATGAAGTTGACGAACTTGATCGCTTCATCACTGTTAGGTGTAGCCTTGTTGATTCCAAAGGATCCATCCATGAAAGTTGAGATATACTGAGCGCCGCCCTTCTGAGCTGGAGGTCCGATGAAGATATCATAATCAAGATCTTCGTTCTGTTTTGAGAAGTAGGAATCTTCCCAGATACCACCGATGAAGTGTGCTGCCATCTCATTCAAGAAGAGCATCTGTGATTCTACATATTCAAGACCTGTGAAGCCTGAAGGCATGTATTCTGCGAGTGAATGCAGTTTTTCGAGTGCTCCTGCATATTTAGGATCGTCAAATCCTGTCTTTCCATCGAGGATATCATAATAGAAATCATTTCCACCGTAGAAGGTAGGACAGATCACACCTGACATGACCTCATCCATCCAACCGGTCTTAGTTCCGTTTGCCAATGGAGTGATCCCTGCAGCCGCACAAGCTTCCAGGTTGCTGATGAACTCATCCCAGGATTCTGGAGGGGTGAGACCAAGTTCAGCATACATAGCAGTATTATAATAGATTACCAATGATTGGCTTGCATATGGTACACCATAGACATTGCCATCAGTGATACTGGTAGATCCAGCTAGTGACTGAGCACTGTATTTTGCCAATTCTGGGATGATATCCTCTGTAAGAGGCATCAGATATCCAGGTTTAGCAAATTGCTCGAAGTTTCCATAAGCTCTCAGATGGATGACATCAGCTGCTGTCCCACCCTTGAAGTTGGCAGCCAGTACTGTTTGGTATTCCTCTGTCTTATAGGGACTATAGGTGACTGAGATTCCAGGGTTTTCCTCTTCGAACATAGCTATGATTGCTTCATAGACATCTACATCCTCAGTTCTCCAGGAACTAAAATCCAGTTCTACCATCTCTTCTTCCTGTTGTCCTGCAGCAAATAACATACTACCTGGTAGACAGATAAGAATGATCATTACGTATAGCATTACTTTTCGCATACTAGTTCTCCTTTTTTGTTTTTTAACCTATTTTCATGATATGATACTTTCCCCCACCAGTCAAGAAATATTTTTCACGCATTTATGTTATTCTGTTAAAATTATTTTCACACTGTATAAAGGGGAGAAAAAGCTGTTTGGTTATAGCTGTTTTGCGAGGAGACAGGAGCCTGTCGCGGCATCACTCTTTCGCGGAGTGACTCTGAAATCGGGAAAGCCGGTGTGCAGGTTCTCGATCAATCTAGCTTTGATGAACTCATCATGTTCGAGGACTCCACCGGAGAAGACGATCTGTCTATTGGAGATCTCAGGAAGTCTTACTATGACACTCCTTACGAGATGGGAAAGTTCGAGGACTCCCCTCTCGATGATATCGAGGGCTAGCGGATCTCCCCTTCTTGCATGCTCTGTTATGATTGCTGCTGATGAGGCGATCACCGATTTTCTTAGATCCTTATGGAGTAGACCAATGAACTGTTTCTCTGTGGTGAACTGGTAGAAATCTAAGAGATCATCGAGCATACCGGTCTTGAGGTCACGACCTTCGATCGATCGGAGGATCCTCTTGATAGCTTCATGAGATAACCAGAAGGCAGAGCCCTCATCGCCAAGCATGTAGCCAAGACCACCTGCTCTTACCACCTTCCCATTCTCGAGTCTTCCGATCCCAAGAGAACCGGTCCCAGCAATGAGACAGATTCCCTCTAACCCGCCAAGACCACCAACGAGCAGGGATTCTCCATCATTGCAGTAGTAGGTTGGACAGCTCAAGGCTACGTTGGAATCCATGTGCTCCTTGAAGAGAGCTTTCTCATGTGCTCTATCAAGACCGGCACTGCTGATGCAGGCGCCGGTGATCGCATCAGGGGAGAGATTGACTCCAACGAGCATCTTCAGTACGAGGGTACTGAGATTCTGCAGTGCAGCCTCGGTATCCCCGGCATAGATATTGGTGGTCCCACCTTCAGCTTCATAGAGTATCGTATCATGTTCATTGATGAGACGGATCCGGGACTTTGTCCCACCACCATCGATTCCGAAATAGTAGCGCATCGTCAATCCTTAGCTAATTGTGAGGCATTATGAAGATTCCCCTCTGATTCTTGGAGAAGCTCTTTAGCCCTGTCATAGGAGACATCGAGCATAGCCATGAGGATCGAGGGTTTCACATCATATCCTGTCTCTTCGAGAATCTGAAGGGACCTCTTCTCACTACAACCACTTATCTCTGTCACCAGTCTTCTTGATCTTTTCTGTAACTTCGCATTTACCGGAGTAAGATCTACCATGTAGTTATTATACACCCTTCCCCACCGGATCATAGAGGCAGTTGTGATCATATTGAGAACTAGCTTCTGAGCTGTTCCTGATTTCATCCGAGTCGAGCCTGTCAGGATCTCAGGACCTACCGATAGATGGATCTGATAATCGGAGACTAAGAAGATCTCAGAACTCTCATTACAGGCGATAGCACCTACCTTTGCACCGATCGATCGAGCATACTCCATCGCAGACTTCACAAAGGGGGCCTGCCCGGAGGCGGTGATTCCAACGAGGACATCATCACCGGTGAATAGTCTCTCTTTGAGAGACGCTACCCCTGCAGGTCCATCATCCTCTACCCACTCGACTGATGTCGTGAGGGCTTTCTGCCCACCAGCGATGATCCCCTGAACAAGAGAGGGAGACACCCCGAATGTCGGAGGGCATTCGGAGGCATCCAATACTCCCAGTCTACCAGAGGTACCGGCACCGATATAGAAGAGGCGTCCCCCCTTTCTGAAGGATTCGACGACTGCATCTACTAAGAGTGTTATCTCTGGTATGGCAGCAGCTACAGCTTTAGGGACTAGGTGATCCTCCCCATTGATGATGGTAAGAATCTCCTCAGTGCTCTTGGTGTCGATCATAAAGGAGTTGGGATTACGCTGTTCGGTTGTCAGTTCATGGATATTCATACCTCAAGTGTATACGCATTACCTCGTATTGGCAATATTTATTTTCATGAGTTCTAATATTATTATAAAAATATATTTCATTATATAGTATTCAAGCTACTCTTCCCCACATGTCGTTCACCAGAGTTTCAGGTAATCGTGAATAGGTGTATCAAAGAGAATCGACATGGCAGGTCTCTGCTTCAAATGCTCCTACAAGTAATATCTGAGCAGTAGTGATGCTACACAATGATAGGGGTCCACATCTAGGACTCTTTGGATCATCTCCCGTGCCGCTTCTCTCTTTCGAACACCCTCAAGAGCATATCCATGAAGGATACCCCAATGTTTGATACGAGTGGTCTCAGAAGGTTCATTGAAGACATGGAAGAAGGGGGTCGCAGAGAAATACCCATGATCTTTGGTTATCAATCCTGTTTCAGTAGTCTCTAGAAAATCATGAAATAACCGGGTACTCCTCTTTTCATCTCCGAGTCTTTCTAAAGCCTTTGCTTTCCAATACCGGAAAGAGGGAAGATACCTATTGGTGAAATAGTTCACCGGAAAGTCTGTTACTCTATGAAAAGCCAAGACAGCCTCTTGATCACGGCCGAGATGCTCAAGGCATCTCCCCTGTAGATAGTGGTAGGGAGTGAGCATGACCTCATGCCAGAGTCCTCCACCAAGAGTGGAGGGAAGATCAAAAGTCCTTTGAAAACAGGTAACAGCATGGGCAAAGTCACCTGAATGCATCGCCTCCAGGCCGAGTGCAAAGAGTGCCGTCAGATACTCATTTGCCACGGCATGTTCACCACCTTCACAGGGAATGAAGGTATGATCGCATAGCGACTCCAATGCTTTTTGATGCTCACTTAAGCAATTGAGTATATGAATACCCTGCAGGAAAAGATCATCCCGATGGGTGACGAGTTCACCAGCACTCTCCCACAGAGCATACTGCTCCTTAGGATCGATATGTTGAATATCTAACACCTGGTTTCGTTCATAGAGAAGCTGGAGATTCTCAGGCTCTAGCTGTAAGGCTTCCTCGAGGAGATCGATCACACTCCTATCGGTATGATCATTATTGAACACAGCGATCGCCTGGTTTCGAAGTGCTTGAACCCCTCTCCCCGACTGAGCCCAATGGTCACCTGCAAGCTCATGCAGACGACATCTTCCATAGAGAAGATTCCCGAGATAGAGATGAGCCTGTTCATCTGTCGAAGTTTCCCGCAGGGCAGCCTCAAGTGCTTCTGACTCCCATACTCGAGAGGGAAAGCAGAAACTCTCATCACACTGAGACCCTTTTTGATAGAGACGTGGATCACCTAGCAGGTAACCTCTCAAGTAGGAGATCATGGGATATCCCCGATCTGAGAGAGTCAGGAGTTCTGCAGCCTCTTCATTCATACCTGCATCTGCATAGTCTGATGCGATATCGATACAGGTCTGTTCAGAGTCGCTGTGCATCAGGGAGAACATCTGATCATCACCGGTGAGTAACCGCTTCTCATTCAGGGCGAAGTAATCGAGTCTATCAAGTTTCAAGATCTTCTCTACCTGCTGTAATGCAGGTTCATGTTCTCCGAGTCTTCTTAAGACCGAAGCTAGAAGCCCCTCGGCCTTCTGATTGAACCCAGCTGTTTGAGAGAGTGTCACAAGATGCTCTTTTGCTTTGCTAAAGTCTTCTCGTATACAGTCTATCTGCGCTATGAGAAGTGCTGAATGGAAGATGGAGGCTCTGCTCCACATAGCTTTCTGTAACACCTCATAGGCCTCATCATATGCATGCTGTCGTTTCAAGGAGAGTCCAAGGAGATACAGCGCCTCGGTATCTCGGGGATTCGGATTATGTCTGGTGAGACTGTTTACCGCTCTTCTGAGATACTCCTCTGCCCTCTTATACTGTAATCTATTCAGATAGTATCTTCCGAGTCCTGTGAGACAGGGAGCATGCTCTACTTCGAGCGCTATACCCTTGAGCCAGTAGACATCTGCTTCCAGGATGGGATCCCTATACTGGTCTACATGTAGTCCAGCAAGGTAACAGGCATCTGCAGTAGCCACCTCACCTGGAAGAGGATCGTCACTCTTCGGTGGTGCCACATACGCTGATGGCTCTGTGGCCGTATAGGTTAGTACTTCATTTCCTAACGAGTCTGTGATAGAAAGACTCTGTACCTCTTCCGTATCGAGCCAAACGACCTCTGTAGCCTTGAGATCCATTCTTTTACTCACGGTCCTTCCATTCTCAGCTACCAGAGCAACATGGACCTGATCGATACTCGCTACCGGATAGATCCCTATCCGAGAGGCTGAACAATGGACTGCCAACAGATCATTGGCGATCGTCACAGGACCGAGATCCTTTATGGGATACCAACTCTGAGAGAACTCTTTGACCTCAAAGGGTTCAAGCCAGGTGAAATCGGGTTGGTTATCACTGTAACTACTTGCCATGAGCTCTGCATAGGCTCCATCAGTATCGGTGAGCGCAGTCTCCCAACTCCTGGCCAGGGACTTATAGCCCCAGGTGAACATCTTCTTACCGACAGAGGTCTCATGTGGAGCATAATGGACGACTCCTGCCTGTTTCCCTTGATCATACCCCCCGAAGAAATCATAGGAGGAGAGTCCTGAGAAATAGGAGGTGGCATCTTCGGTGTTCTTATGAAACCTGATATCTTTCCCGCCCCTGTTGTCCTGGGTATTGAAGAACTCATCCATCACCGGGTAACCCCCGGTCGCCTTCTTATAATGGTAGTTCACAAAGGAGACATCTGGAGGGAAGAATATCTCATAATCGGGATTCACCGGTACTGCACTATTCTCCCACCAGAGGAAACTCTTAGGAAGGTCTGTCCTGTTATAGACTCTCATGAGAGTATCGAAGATCGCTTTCCCGGGACTCAGGCGAACCCCGACAATCCCTTTCATCCTATCAAGGGGTTCATGTTCACTGAGCCATACTGTAACAGCCCCATCTTCAGCAGGTTCTATCACATAGTCGACGGGTAGCATCGTAGAGGGTCTATGGTGTACCGGCCAGTTGAATTCCAGTCCACCGGAGACCCACAAGCCCAACAGGCCGACAAGTGCAGGTTTGATCACATGTTGACGATAGAAGAAGTCATAACCGTTGGTCTTGTCACGAGCGGTGATGATCCTACCACCGAACTCAGGAAGGAGTTCTAGATACAGATACTCGTTCTCCAATATGATGATCTCATACTCTTGATCGATCTTCTGATCCTGTTTTATCTGATTGACTATAGGATTGGGATAGGGATTACCCGAAGATCGCTGATGGACTCTGTTCTCAGCGAACATCGGTAACTTCTCATGCTCTGCACTTACGTAGGTGGGGATCGTGACTCTCTTTACTGTAGCGTGAACTGACATCTGACTACCTCATTTTGTTCTTCAAGGCTCTTAGACTCTTTACTAGTCTTCCTGCTGTTTGATACTATCGGACTAAGGCACTCGCAAGCCTATAGAACTCTTCTCTTTTGGCGATCAACCTTCTTTCTACTCGAGAGGGATGGACCCTGTTCGAGAGAAGGATCGCACCTACCTGCTGTATAGGATCGATCCAGATGGAGGTCCCGGTAAAACCTGTGTGTCCATAAGGATAGCACTTACCGATCTCAGGGTTGCCCGTCGCTAGAGGTATGATCTTATAGCCTATACTTCTTACCTCTTCAGCCCCACTATGGAGAGCTCTTGAGAAGAGCCCGATACTCTCAGGAGAGAGGAACTGTCTACCCTCAGGAGTGCTTCCTTGTGAGAGTAGCATCTGTGTGAACTTGAGCAGATCATCAATAGTGGAAAAACATCCAGCATTCCCAGCTATCCCACCAAGAAAACGGGCATTCTCGTCATGGACTACTCCTCGTAACATGCTACCGGTCTTCTCATCTCTTTCTGTCGCTGCATATCCTGCAGGAGGCTGAGGGTGTTGTTCCAAGGGACAAAACAGCGTATGCTCCATCTTCAAGGGTTTGAAAACAGAATTGTTCGAGGCCTCTGCCAATGAGATTCCCAGTACCTTCTCTAGGAGAAAGCCCAGGATGATGAAGCCAAAACAACTATAGGTCACGTATGTTCCCGGGCTACCTAAGGGCTCTGTATGGAGAATATAATCGAGAACCTCTTCCGGTGCCTCGAGTATATCCCATAATCGCTCTTCTGCGATGAAGCCTGCTGTATGGCTAAGGATATCAACGATCCTGACAGAGGAGAAGTTCCCACTATCAGGGAAGAACTTGGATATTCGATCATTCAGATCGAGCACTCCTCTCTCATGGAGTAACAGAGTGAGAGTCGTGACCGACACCACCTTGGTCAATGAAGCAAGGTCGAAGAGGGTCTCTCTTTTCATAGGCAAGTGAGAAGGATCGACCTCTCTCGAACCACCAACCCATGAGAAGACCTCCCCTTCAGCACTACAGACTGCAGCGACTACACCAGGGGCTACCCCTGAACTGATGAGTTGAGAAAGAAATATTTCTAGCGATACAGTATCTGTTACAGACATACTTCCCAAAGCCTCTCTCCCTTCCAACAATCTAGGGCAGGATCGTTTATACCTAATCCTAGCCCCCCGTTGATCAAGATATTCGGTCCTATGAAATCTAGCGAGAAGTCTCCCTCTAGCTGTTCATAGAGCATGGGACAATCAAGATCAACACGAGTGATCACACGCTTTGCCGCTGCAAGGTGAGCTGCGGCCAAGATACCGAAAGGCCCCTCCATCATACACCCGATCATACACTCTTTCTCATACTGTTTAGCAAGTTCACAAATTCGAACTGCCTCTCCCAAGCCACCACACTTCGATAGTTTTATATTGATCATATCAGCAGCATGTTCCTCGAAGATCCGCTTCGCATCTGATGAATCGAACACACTCTCGTCTGCCATGATGGGATAGGGAACTTGTTCTGTTACCGATCTCAAACCCTTCAGGTCCAGAGCGGAGACCGGTTGTTCAACAAATTCTATGGGGAATCCCGATTCCGCATAGGAGTTCATGATCGTGATAGCCTGTGAAGGACTCCAAGCCTGGTTCGCATCTATGCGAAGACTCATGTGAGAGGGAATAGCTTCAGTAATAGCCTTCAATCTCTCATAATCTTTTCTCAGGTCATTACCGACTTTCACCTTCAATAACCTGAAGCCCATCGAGATCGCCTTAACGGCATCCCTTACCATAACCTCCGGCTCATTGAGACTTATGGTTATATCACTGGTAAGACGGGCAGACTCAGGACCTCCAAGATACCTCATCAATGATTGCCCTGCCCCCTTTGCTGCTAGATCATAAAGTGCTGTATCGGTCATATATCTTGCTGAGGGTGAGCTGATAATCTTGTGCTCGAAGAATCGATCAGGTTGTGTAGGGTCTAGGGCTCTTCCGAATGAGGGGAGGATCTCCTCCTTGAGAGAAGCGATGATCCTCTCTTCACTATCTCCGGTGATCTGTAGAGTTGGAGCACAGCTACCATAGCCTATGAGTCCATCGAGATTCAGGACTAAGACGAGATCAGTGACAGACTCGACAGTTCGCAGAGCCGTCTTGAAGGGCGTCTTCAAGGGGATCTCTCGTGTATAAAGACTCAGCTTTGACTCCATAAGAGTTCTACTCCATTACAATAGATCTAGATCCGATAATTGTGTTCTCAGTGTCTCTGCATCAGTATAGACAAAGGAGTGTATTCCTAAAGCACTACTACTCTGGGTATTCACCGCCATATCATCGGTGAAGAAGGCTTCGTTCGCAGAGATGCCCTCCTGATCGAGGATCCACTGGAAGAAGGTAGGATCAGGTTTTATGATATGCATCAGATGTGATGGATAGACTGCATCGAAGAGCTCGTACTGGTGTCCCTCCTGATGGATCCTGTAGTGGGAAGCTATCACATTGGTCCCACAGACTACACGCATACCGGTTGCCTTGAGTTCTCCTATCACCGATGCTGTGGGAATATCTAACTTAGGGGTGAAGAATCGTCCGAGCAGGCTCTCTCCTCCTATGAACAGATCCTCATGAATCTCAGAACGATAGATCTCCCAGAATTCTGTTTCTGTAATATTCCCCTTCCCATGTTCTCGTAGGGAGTTCAGGACGGTATCTCCCAAGGATCTGAAACTTCTCTCCTCTCTTCCTAGATACTCGATCAAAGCCGGTGCGACATCATGGTCTCTAACGAGTACCCCGCCCATATCAAAAATACAAACCTTTATCATTTTGTGTCTCCTTTACTCTTTACTAGCTGTATACATCGTAGATCCATGGAGAAAATATTTTGACAAGGTTAAAAATAGTATGATTATTGGTAGACTAGCCAATACCGCAACGGCCATCATAGCTCCCTCATCAGAAGATTTCTCTTCAGTGAATTTTATGATATAGGTGGGGATGGTCTTCATCCTCTCCTTCTGCGCAATAAGTAGGGGCCACAGGAGATTGTCCCATTGCCCTCTGAAGCTCAAGATAGCAGCAGTCGCGATCGCTGGAGTACTGTTCTTGAATACGAGTTTCCAGAAGATCCCCATCTCGCTCAAGCCATCGATTCGTCCTGCATCAAGAATATCATCGGGGAAGGTCATCAGATACTGGCGCATCTGAAACAGCCCAAAGGTATTGAGGATGAAGGGCATGATGAGCCCCGGATAGGTATTCTGTAGTCCTAACCGTACTGCTGTGATATACATCGGGATCATGATCGCCTCAAAGGGAATCATCATCCTTCCCATGAGCATCAGGAAGATGAAGTTCCTGCCCTTGAATCTGAACTTACTCAGCCCATAACCTGCTAGCCCGGAGACTACTACAGAGAGGGCAGCTGTCGATAATGCGACGATCAGGGAGTTTATGAGATTTCTTATGAAGATGAAACTCTCATCATTTCCAGCGACTGCATGGAAATAGTTTGAGAATATAAATGTCTTCGGGATCCACCGGTAGGGCATAGTGAAGATCTCATTGGCGGGCATGAAGGATGCGGTGACCATGAAGGCGATCGGCATGAGCATAGCGAGTAGGATCAAGACGAGAAGACTATTGATTAAGAGGTTGACGACTCTGTCTGATGGTGTATTGTTACGTAAAAACATTAAACAGACTCCTTCTAATATTCAGTCACATTACGTTCTGAGGAACTCATGCGCGAAAGGGTGAGGATCATCATCACTAAGAATAGCAGGAAGCTCATGACACAGGCCCGACTGATATTCAGATCCCTCATCGCCGTATTGTAGATATTCAAGGTAACGACGTTCAGAGGTTCTAGTGGAGCTCCTCTTTGAGTAAAGAGGTATTGGGTAGAGAATGATTTCAGGCAGTTGAGCATTGTGACGATCGAGACCATGAGGGTCGTGGGCTTTAACAATGGCAAGACGATCAACCTGATAGTCTGCATGGTTGATGCTCCAGCGATGGTTGCAGCCTCTAAAGTCGACTCTGGGACCTTAGCGATCCCTGTGACGAATATGATGGTGAAGTATCCGATATACTTCCAGACATAGATGGTGACTGTCGAGACTCGAAGCATGACAGGATCAGTGAGCCAGCGATGGTCGATACCATGAGTCTGCAGAATATTGTTGACGATACTGTTCCCGATACCTCGTGGATCGAAGATGATCATCCAGATAAGGGCCGCGACCACAGATGAGAGGACCGCAGGGGTATACATCAATAACTGGATAGCCTTTTGATTTCTCATCCGGCTAGTGACAATCAATCCAAAGATGAGAGAGAAGATAGTCAAGGGGATGAAGGCTCCCAAGGTGAATAGAGCCGTTGCCTTCATCGAGTTCCAGAAGGAGGGGGAATTCAGCACAAAGATATAGTTCTTCAATCCCACGAACTTCGGAGCTCGTAAAGAGAGCAATTTGATATTGAAGAAGGTATTATAGAATGCATTGAGCATCGGGTAGAGAGAGAACATGAAAAAAAGGAGGACTGCAGGTGCAACGAACATATAGCCCCATCGTGCCTTCTTCTTCTCAATACCTATATATTTCATCCTGTTTTCCCCTATAGTACATCAAGGCGTAGAACAGCCCGAAGATGATTGGCTCACCTTCGGGCCTACACTCAACTATTCGTCATCAATAAGAATCTGAATCTCTTTTCTGAAGTTCTCAAGGACAGTCGCAGGGTCTTCACCAAGGAGCATTGCTGATTCAACAGCACCCTTCAGCTTGTCATTGACTGCAGAACTGTTTCCTGCGAAGTACACAAGATCACCCTTCTTCATATCTGCTGCAAACACATCAGAGAAAGGAAGAGCTGCAAATGCATCAGATTCGAACAGTTCATAGGTAGGTTGTACGAGATTGACCTGTTCGAGGTAATCAGCTGAATGAGAGAGCATGAAGTCAACGAGTTTCCAGGCCCACATCTGATTCAAGGTATCGATCTGTCCATTGACCATATAGTAATGGCAGGCGATCGCCCCTGCAGTCTCTACAACAGCATCTTCGAATTGTGGGAAGGGGATGACCATCCAATCGTCACTATTGAAGAAATCAGGATTGGCTTTTTTCATTCGACCCTGCTGGTATAATCCACTGTCACTCATAGCGATCTCATTGTTGTTGTTGTCAAATACTTTACGAGGTGGTAGGTAGGTAGGTCCACCGAGGTTGTACCCTTCTGGACCCCAATCTCTCATGTAGGTAAAGAACTGCAACCAGGCTTCATCACCAACGACTGCGGTCTTCCCATCATCACTCATCAACTTTCCACCTAACTGTTCGACCATAGGGAGGAACTGCATGGTGTAGGAGGGATATCTGAAGTCATAACCACGTCGGGTGATGATCTCTCCCTCTCTAAGAACAAGTTTCTTAGATACTTCCATGACCTCTTCCCATGTTTTGGGATAGTCTTTCTCAGGATCCAGTCCTGCATCTCTGAAGATGTTCTTATTCAGATAGGTACAGAAGTTGGTATACTCAAGGGGTAATCCATGAATATCACCGTCATATTCTACAGCTGCAAGAGCTCCGGGAATATATCTACCAGTCACATCATCTAGGGAAGCTTCTCCGATCCACTCTGGATCGAGTGCCGATACTCTTCCTTCAATAACGAACTGTCTGACGACAGATTGGCTCTGATTGAAGATATCTGGTCCCTGGTTTGCAGAGAAGGATACGGTGAGAAGTTCCCTCATCTTACTTGATGGATACGTTTGGTAATCCACCGTGACATTGGGGTTCATTTCCATAAATTCTGCAATGAGTTCCTGTTCCAAGACCTTTCTATTCGCATCTTCATGCGTCCAGATAGTCAAGGTCACTGGTGCTGACATGTCTAGGACAGCTTTCTCCTCTACTCCACCCTGTGCAAAAAGGGGCATCAGTAGGGCTGTCAATAAGATAAGACAAACCATTCTTTTCATAAGATTCCTCCTGTTTTTTCCAAAAAAGACACACTTTCTTGGTTTGTATCTCTATGAGATACCTATATAGCAATGATCGATCGATCTAATCGGTCTTCATTTGATGTTCTACTACTGATGTAATGTGAGAGAGGATAGATGTTTTTAGGTAGTCCTTTATCCACAGGTTGTTGTTCATAGTGTGTTAAAAGCCTCTAGGGTCCTATGGAGATTCCCCTCACCCCTTGTGATCATGAGCTCTGCATGTTCTTTATCAAGATCAAGCATGATCATGATGATAGCAGTCTTCACATTCTTATCGGAAAGAAGGAACATCTGTTCTGCCTGTTCCATAGAACATTCACTTATCTCACTGATGAGACCTACCGCTCTTTTATGCAGTTTCTCGTTTACAGGAGTGAGGTCAACCATATAATTGTTATAGACCTTTCCCATCTTGATCATCGCCGTGGTAGTTATCATATTCAATACGAGTTTCTGGGCAGTTCCTGATTTCAAACGGGTGGAACCGGTAAGGATCTCAGGTCCAACTGATAGGAGGATCTGGTGGTCTGCTGCACTGAAGATCTTTGATTGCTCATTACAGGCTATAGCACCGACAACTGCACCTAATGAGCAAGCATACTCCATAGCAGCCTTCACGAAAGGGGCTTGTCCTGAGGCCGTTATACCTACAAGAACGTCATTTCCCGTGAAGCTAACATCTTTGAGTGATTGGATCCCTGCAAGACCATCATCTTCTACCCATTCAACAGAGGTAGTGAGAGCTTTGTTCCCCTGTACCATGGTGGTAGGGACACCAAAAGTCGGAGGGCATTCTGAAGCATCTAAGACCCCTAACCTACCGGAGGTCCCGGCTCCTATATAGAATAGCCGACCACCGATACTGAAGGTGTGAACTACGTCATCCACTAGGGCAGTGATCTCAAGTAGGGCGTTCTCAACGGCAAAGGGGACAGTCTTGTCTTCCTGGTTAATGATCTTGAGAATCTCCAAAGTTGACTTTTGATCAATCTTGAAGGAATTAGGATTCCGTTGTTCAGTGGTTAACTTACTGATGTTCATAAACATCAGTGTAATACTGAAGAAGACCCAACGCAACATTTATTTTCAGATATTTATATTCTTATATAAAATATATTTTCACTTCACAAACCCAGAAGGGCGTCACCCTCAAGAGTATGAGCATTCCCCCATCAAGACAGCATTGGTTTATTCACCGTGTTATACCTCCTATGACCGTTTACGTAAGCTAGGAGGGACATGTGCTTTGCTCTGTTTGGTGAAGCTAACAGCTAAACTCAACGGGCTCGCCACCAGGTGGAGTTCTCCCTCCAACCTCTTTGGCTCCTATCTTCATCACTAGTCTGGGGATTCATATATTTAGAGGTATTTTATCCTTGTGTTCGAAACGACCTTCAGTGAGGGCTTTCTATCATGTAATGTATAAGGTTCTAGGGTTCTTACTTCCCTTTTCTTCTAAAGGTACCCTCTCCATCGAAGAAGGTCCCGAACCATCTATCAAGGGGGACTGTCGATTCACCATAGTTACAGCTCACGTGCTTATGGTGAAGATAATGGAAGTAGTCTCCTGCAGGCCATTTACCTTTGAAGAAGGGTCCTTCGAATCCGGTATGACCATGGGCAGGTCTCAATGCAGTGAGCTGAGAGATGAAGAACAGGTGTACTGGATGCACCGGTAGTATGAAGGCTAACAATACCACACTCAGATAACCAATATGTTCGATAGGATGCATGGCCATCCCTGACCAGGGGCCACAGTTCGGATTCTTATGATGTACACTGTGGACTGCCTTCAGAAGTGGTTTCCAATGGAGGAGACGATGTATGAAATAGAAGTGGACTTCCCGCCATAGGGGGATGATGAAGAACAATGAGACAAACCAGACAGGACTCTGACTATAGGTGGTCAGAGGAAGTCTCCCATTCGCAGCCAACCAGAGATACAAGACCTCCCAGGCACTCCAGATAGGGACACCGGAGACGATGGAGCGAAACATATTATCCTTTACCTGATCATGGAAAAGGAACCGTTTTGAGTCCTTGATCTGCCAATCAGGGTGGTACTTCCCATAACTCTTCTCGACTTTCAACATATAGATAGTCACATGATAGAAGCCAAAGACCGTAACGAGAAGGATCAGATTACGTAATACGATCAGAGCTATCCAACCGAATTCAAGACTCTTGTAGGTCTCGAGTACTCCACCTTGAAGAAGGTACCAAGTCACATAGGCGAGAACCACATAGATGACTCTGATCGGCCAGATATAACCACCCCAGCCGAATAGCCACTTGAGGAGGGCAATCGGTCTGAAGGGTAAGGTGAACAAGGGGGCAAAGCCCTGAGCCCTTTCAGGTCTCCAATGTCCCTTATCATCAATATGGCCTCTATCATGCACCTCTTTTGTTGCCATTCAAATCTCCTTCTCAATGAATTCTTCTCTCTCATCAGATGGTCAGGTCTACGACCTGATCATGGTATCTGATAAAAGATGTAAGTCATTATACCATAGAGATAAATATGGCTCATATGAATATCTTTTTATAAACTTTTCATTTCTTTTGAATGCTACCTCATACGAGATTCTCGGAATCTCATATGAGGTAGCAGAATCTTATTACTGGTAGTGAGATCGACCCCCTAGACCTTGCATCCCTGAGAATAGGTGACTAATCAAAGCTCCAGGCGACAGGAGTCTTCACTCCATAGAAATCCTCAGGTTCAAAAGTCATCTCGGTTATGTGGGCCTCACCTAATCCAAGCTGACCATCGTCATTGAGTCCCCAACCATAGATGGTTGTGGCACTTGTAGCGAAGGCCTCATACTCTCCACATCCTATCGAGGTGATGATGATATCTGTGAGAATCTGCCCGGGTGTAGAGCTACTGTCTTCTGTTCCATTACCCAATTGTCCATGGGTATTATACCCCCAGGTATAGAGCTTGCCATCAAAGGTCAAAGCCATCGCAAAGGCGTATCCGCTTACGACCTGTTTCACATTCGTGAGGATCCTTACGGGATCGCTATAGGTAGCTGAAGAGCTTCCCTGACCTAAGGACCCCCCGACATCATGGCCCCAACTGTATAGGTCGCCTGTCGCAGTCAATCCATAGGTACTATACCCATACGTGGTGATATCGACGAACTTAGCAGAGGTAGGTATCTGTACCGGTATATTGATAATCTCTGATGAATCTGAACTGACTTGATTGAATCTGTTATCTCCCCATCCCCAGACAGTACCATCAGACTTGAGCACGAAGGATTGGAATCTCCCTGCAGCCACATCGATGACCGAGGTAAATCCTGGGATAGTCACTGGGGAGCTATAGGAGGTCTCGCTGGAATCAAGGATCTGTTTATACTCATTGAATCCCCAACTTCGTATGGTACCATCTTCCATTCGTGCCAGGGAATGATTAGTTCCGACATCGATCTGCTCGACGGGGTTATCACTCTCCTCTATGATGACCTGTGGGACATATTGAGCAAATGTCGTCCCGATACCCAGAACTCCATGAGTACTATTCCTACCCCAAGAATACCCTAGCCCATCTATGACTGCAGCAGCATGAGAAGAGGCTATATCGAGGGAACTCACTGAACTCAATTCGGTGATGAGTGCAACAACCAGCCCATCAGGATCCTCCCCTCTCAGTAGCATCTCTTCCTGTTGTTCAAGATACTGTCCGAAAGAGTAGACCAAATCATCAGAGATCCTCAGATAGGTCGTCCCTCCACCTGAAACGATCTCAGGGGAAAAAGTGAGCGTGTCTACATCACTCGTCTCCTGTTTCGTATAGAGGTTATTATCATAGATCCCCTGCAGGATGATATTCGGGTTTCTGGAGTTTATCGCACTGAAGGGTAGATCACTATCATCATAGGGAGAAGCTGCGACCCCGTTCACAAACCAGGACCAGCCATCTAACGAGACCTCTTGATCTTCAGTCGTGAGAGCTTTTGGAGTGAAACTCAGACCCTGTAATGAGAATCGTGGTTCGATACTCAAGGAGAGACGTTCTGGCAAGGTCTCTGTGATAGAGACTGTTGTCTCTTCTAGAAAGAGATCTCTAGCACTCAGGATCTTCTCAATACGGGTAACCGTACCCTTATCAAGGTACATCATCTCATGGAAGACCCATACGAGGGTTTCGCCATCATGGATGGTGATATGAGTAAGATGAGTCCCTGCGGGAATCGTATTCGTTGGAGTAGTCACCTGAATGGAATCATCTGATAACGTGAAGGTCAATGGATCTTGTGTACCTATGACACCTGAGGCTACCGGAGCTATATATCCTGCGACAACAGGTGATACGATCGTTGATTCTGGCCATTGGATCAGGATATCTACATCACAGGCCCCAGCAAAGCCAATCTCGATGGTTACCGGATCCAGAGGTTCGGTAGAGACAGTGAACTCTGCTGAGCCCTCTCCTCGATAGTTTCCTTCTGCATCATACCCAGTCGCAGTGACTTCCCAGGTGCCAAAACCGATCGATTCGATCAGATAGCTATCTGATGCATCCAACGTGATATCCTCAAAGTTCAAGGTAAAACCTGAGGGGCCATCCAAGGCTAATGCGTAGGAGACGATCGGGTTCCCATATCCTGGAGAATAGATCGTTCGAGAGGACTCCGAGATGGTATCATCGAACCTGAGGGTCACCTGACCTTCAGGTTCTCCCTCCAAGATACAACTCGACACCAGAATCAGTACTACTAATAATGCAACCGATATAACGACTCTTCTCATCTACCTCTCCTACTTCAATGCGATATGGCTCATGTTACTGGAACTGTTTTATGATACGAGGTATTCCATAGTTTCCGACCACTAACGAGATCTTGTTAAGCTAAAGAATAGCTTATCCTCTATGATAGCATGATTTATCTTTTCCTCTAAGATATTTCTGAATAATTTACTCATATTTAATGAGATAATCTGGAGTACAACAGGAGATGAGTTATTAGACAGGGGGATAAGGATGGGTCATAAAGTATCAGAATCAGAGTCTCTTTCTAACTCATTCACATGATACACATTTTTTTATGAGATTATGTTAATACCAGTATTCTTTTTTTCTTGGTGAATGTGAGGTTTTTCCACTCAAGGCAATAGAGAGGAGTTTTCAGCTGTTAGTAGAAAAAAGGGGTTACATAAAAACTCTCATACATATACGTATAAAGGGAATGAATGGATACAGGTCAGACCGAGTATTAGAATAGGTTCTCAACTTTAGTGAGAGTCATATCAATATGATTCTCCATAACACTTTTAGCAGAATCTGCATCATGAGATAGGATCGCCTCTAACATCGCATGGTGGTCTTCGATGCTCGTTTCAAGAGATCCTTGAGCATATCCGGTCTTTGAGAAAGTCCTAATGAGTAAGGATGTAAGATGCTTATATAACGAGACGAGTATCTTATTGTTCGTGGCATCGATGATAGCTTTATGCAGTTCAAAATCTAGGAGGTTATAGGCCTCCATATCCTTCTCTGCGGCTTTGATATCCAGCTCTTCTATGATTTCTGCAAAACGTGTGATGAATCCTTTAGGGGTGATCTTTGCAATATCATAGATTGCTTGGGACTCGATGATCCTTCTCGTATGGGTCAAATCCATGATGAGGTCTTTTTGTTCATGAAAGAGAAAGACTACTGAACTCATGAGAGTCTCGAGAAAGGAATCAAGATTAGTCTCTTTTATGAAGACTCCCTTACCTTGGATAGTCTCTACCATACCCCTTGATTCCAGAGAACGTATTGCCTCTCGTACAGATCTTGTACCGACCTGCAATTTCTCCGAGATCTCAGCCTGTGAGGGAAGCTTATCTCCCGCTTTAAGGTCATTATCAATGATAATATGTTCGAGTGCTTCAGTGACCTCATCAGTTATCTTTACTTTTTTCAGGGGAGCAATATTCTTTAACATATCTCATCTCTTTTTTTTGGTCTTTCTCCATTGTAACCAACTATCGACATATGTCAAGAATAACTACTTTATTGTTGACTTATGTCATAAGTCAACATATAATCAGCGCAACAGGTAGTTCAATAGAGGAGTACCTGACCACAAAAAGGAGTCATCATGAAAAAATTAGTATCAATCGTGCTCGTTTGTCTTCTCTCAGCAACTTTCGTATTTGCTGCAGGACAGGCAGAAGACCTAGAAAAAGTAGTAGAGATCAACTTCTCATCAGTTAGTGTACCAGGGGATGCTCACACCGAAGCAATGACCGTATTCAAAGATGAGCTTGAGAGTCTCTCAGGTGGATCAATGAAAGTGAATGTATACCATTCAGGTCAGCTGTATTCACAGGAAGGTGAACAGGCAGCAGTTCGTCAGGGAACCGTAGACATGGTCTATACTAGTGCTCCATGGCTTGCTGAGTTCGTTCCTTACCTATCAATGTTCTCTGCTGTATATACCTTCCAAGGGTATGAACACATGACATCAGTATTCAATGGTGAGATTGGCGAACAAGTATTTCAGGACGTAGTAGACTCACAGGGAATCAGACCTCTTGGTGCATATTACCTTGGAACACGACAGCTTAACCTTGTAGAAAAGGTTGGTCCTGTTCGAACTCCTGCAGATATGGCGGGTGTAAAACTCAGAACTCCAGGAAGTCCATCATGGATCGCATTAGGAAAGGCTCTTGGTGGAAATCCTACTCCTATGGCTTTCAATGAGGTCTATATGGGACTAAAGACTGGTGCAGTCGAAGGCCAGGACAACCCATTAGGAACTGATAAGAATGCTAAGTTCTTTGAAGTAACAAAATACATCGTTCTCACAAACCACGTTGTTGACTCAACCTGGCCTACTATGAACGAAGCTAAATGGCAGTCACTCACCGAACAGCAGCAGGCATGGGTTCTTTCAGCTGTCGATAAGTCAAGAGCTTATTGTGATGCACAGAACCTTGAGACTGAAGCAGGAATCCTTGATTTCTTCAAGGGAGAAGGCATGGTTGTCATCGAAGATCCAGATGTTCCAGCATTTGTCGAATATGCAAAGAACTCATACATGGTAGATAGCCCTGAGATCTCTGCAGAATGGGATTGGGACCTTTACGAAAAAGTCCAGAATATGGCAAAATAGTCATATATGATTATCCCGGCAAGAGACCTTGCCGGGATTTCTTTTATTGAGGTGTTTATATGATTGCTAAATTAAGACGATTAGGGAAGTTTCTTGTTGATACAGTTGAAGTCTACATCCCCTTTGTTGCCTTTGTATCCCTATTCCTAGTCTTCATCCTGGGGATCTTCTTTAGGTATTTCCTAAAGCCACTTACCTGGACCCTAGAACTTTCCCTTATCTGCTTTATATGGACAGCACTTCTCGGTGGTATCTATGCAAAGAGAGATAATTCACATGTTGTGTTCACACTAGTATATGACGCAGTGAAACCCTTAACCCAAACATGGATGAGAATCGTGGGGAATTCCCTACTAGTGATCGCCTTTTCCATCGGATTGGTTCCCTCTTGGAAATATGTCCTTTTTATGGGTTATAAGAAATCAAATGTTCTAAAGATCCCTATGGATCTAGTATTCTTACCATTTGTCATATTCCTAGTATTCATGATAGCCCGATATCTTATCGATATCGTAAGGGATGTTCAGTCTTTAAGAAAAGGAGAATCAGTATGAATCTTGCCCTTTTAGTATTTCTCATCTGTTTCATACTCATCTTCCTTATTCGTATACCTATAGCCCCTGGAATGTTGATGGCTTCTTTATTCTATTTTGCTATAGCTCAAAGCCCTGCGGCTGATCTGAGTATGGCCGCTTCACAATTCTTGACAAATATGAACTCGAAATTCGTGCTCATAGCAGTACCCTTGTTTGTTTTCATGGCAGAGGTCATGAATAGTGGCAAGGTCACTGATATGATCTTCAGCTTTGCAAACGCCCTTGTTGGAAGAAAACGAGGTGCTCTTGGTCACGTGAATGTTGTTGCCTCCATCATCTTCTCCGGAATGACTGGATCTGCTTTAGCAGATGCATCAGGTCTTGGAATGATGGAGATCAAAGCGATGAATGACCATGGGTATGAGAGAGGCTTCAGCAGTGCAATAACTGCGGCATCTGCAACGATTGGTCCGATCTTTCCCCCTAGTATCCCTATGATCTTCTATTCGATGCTCTCTGGAGCTTCTATCGGTGCTCTGTTTATGGGTGGTATGGTTCCTGGACTACTTGTTGGGATCGCACTCATGGGGTATATAGCTGTCATTGCGAGAATCAGAAATTACCCTAGAGGTGAAAAACTTGCCCTTCGGGATACACTAGCAATAACCCTTAAAGCTTTTCCTGCACTTCTTTCTATTGTGGTCCTTCTCGGAGGTATCTACTCTGGGATTGTCACCCCTACAGAAGCTGGAGCACTAGCTGCTCTTTATGCCATCATCATATCCATCTTTGTCTACAGAGCTATGGGTTTTAAAGATCTTGCAGGTGTAGTCCTGAGGACTGTGAAGACTACGGGGACGCTCTCTCTGTTAGTGGGGACTGCATATGCCTTCTCCTATATAGTAGCGATCGAACATATACCAGACTTGGTAGCAAACTGGTTACTTACAGTTACTCAGAATAGATATGTTCTATTACTTCTGATCAATATCGTATTCATCATTCTTGGGATGTTCATTGATACGATGTGTATCACTCTTGTGTTCATTCCCATAGTGCTTCCCTTGGTGAACTCCCTAGGGATCGATCTTGTACACTTTGGTGTCATGATCACACTTAACATGATGATCGGGCTTTCAACCCCACCATTTGGTATGCTCCTATTCGTCGTTTCTGGTATTTCGAAGACGCCGTTGAAGGAGGTCATACGGGAGATCCTCCCTATGCTCCTCGTGCTCTTCGGTGTACTCTTTTGTGTAACCTATTTCCCACAACTCGTTACATTCGTCCCTTCCCTTTTGGGAATGTAGATTATTAACAGGAATATGAAAATGATTAAAGAAATTACTTCGGGTGTTTACCCAACGATGCTGACTCCTTTTAATACCGACCTGAGTATTGACTATGAAGCTCTTGAACGACTGATTGATTGGTATATAGATCGAGGTATCGATGGCCTTTTCGCTGTTTGTCAGTCAAGTGCTATGTTCGAACTCAGCAGAGAAGAACGATTCTCTTTATGTAAGGAGACTGTCCGAATCACAGACGGACGTTATCCTGTCATGGCCTCAGGTCATGTGAGTGATACGATTGAGGGGCAAATAGATGACCTCACAGCGATGGCTGAAGCTGGTGCTGATGCTCTTGTTCTCGTGAGTAATAGACTTGCAAGCATTTCAGAAGATGATTCAGTTTGGTTGAAGAATCTCCACAAGCTCATGAAGGCACTTCCCAAAGACCTGCCCTTAGGCTTCTATGAATGTCCCTACCCCTACAAACGCATCATCTCTTCGGACCTTGTGAAAGAACTTATCCAAACAGGACGTTTCGAGTTCATCAAAGATACCTGTTGTGATCCTACAATGATCGAAGAAAGAGCAACGCTCGCAAAAGATTCAGTTCTCAAGTTCTTCAATGCAAATGCAGCTACCCTACTTCTCAGCTTAAAAGCTGGGTATGCAGGCTATAGTGGGATAATGACTAACTTCCACAGTGACCTTTATCACAGACTCTGTCATGATTGGAAGGAGATGGGAGTTGAGGCAGAAGCACTTCAGGACTACCTTGGAGTAGCTTCAACTATAGAGAATCAATTCTATCCTGCTAACGCACGCTACTCTTTGATCAAAGAGGGTGTGTTCACTAATCTTATAAGCAGAAGAAGTGATGCACGTCTCAGAACTATGACAGCATCCCAGAAGATGGAGATCGATCAGTTTCATGCGATATCTCAACAGATGTCAACTCGATTCTCTTCCTAGGGTAATATAAGAAAACATAGCAGAGGTCTGTAATAGTCTCTGCTATCTTTTTCTTCAATTTCAAATAAAATTCGTATAAGGACCTACCAATATGATAACTGGATCTAAGGATGAACTTATGCAATTCATCCCCTGCCATCATCGATTCGAACAGGCGTTCAAGGCTCTTGAGAGTCATGACCTCGGTGCTATAGCTTGTGGAAAATATCCAATCTGTGGAGATGATATATTTCTTATTATCCAGTCCTATCAGACGAGAGAACTCTTTGAGATCGCTCCTGAGACTCATAGAGTCTATATAGACTTACAATACATGATTGAGGGGGCCGAAAGTTTTGGCTACCTTGAAGAGCTTCTCCCTAAGGGTAACACCTACTCTCCTGAAAATGATATTGAGTTCCATGAGTTGCAGACCTGTAAGAGTTTGGAGTTAAGAAAAGATCAATTTGTTATTCTCTTTCCAGGAGAGGCACACCTTCCTTGTGGTAATTTGGTTACCGGTACCGAGAACTCTGTTAAAAAGGCAGTCCTGAAGATTAGGATGTGACCTAGCACTGTTCATTCCGTTCATACTCTCACATTGAATTTTCTCTTAAGAACACTTAACGTTGAATTTTCCTGAATACTGTATCAATCAGAGTTTTTACTGATTATTAAAAACCACACCTCTTCATCAGAATAATCTAATAGGTCTTAAACACATAGAAAAAAATACTAGAATATATTCTAGGAAGGACTCTAGAAATAGATTCCGAAAGTATGTCTCTCATCATCAGTTTTTCAACTTTAATCAGTAAATTTATACCGTACTCTTTTATGGAATCACCATTTTTATTAAGCAGTAAAAATGATGGTAGTAAAGGTAAAAACACCCTTACTACCATCATAAATTAATCAGAGATTGTAAATGTATATTTCGAATAACCCCCAATTTTCCTATTGGTAACATACCAATAGACACCGTAATTTGTATCTTCTACCCAGATATCAAAATAATCATTATTATCTAGATCTAAATTGTGATAGCGTGTCATTCCCGGAGTCGTATGTGTGGAAAGAATATCAGGTCCCCAAGAGGATGTCCCTGACTTTCGGAATTTTAAAACATCAATACTATGAGATGATTGATTCTTTAACACAAATTCTAAAGGAATCGTGATTTTGTTCCCATCAACCCAATTATTTGAATCTGATATTTCTTGGGGGGATCCACTCATTGGAGTCAGATGCAATCCTACATAATAATCACCCTCGACCATATTTGAAGGAATCTTCAAATAACTCAATCCATTATTCGTTGCTGAATAAGAATTTGTTCTTCCTGAATACATACTTAGATTTATCAGATTATTACCAACGTGAGTATCAGATGATGTAATAGTTCTATTTGTTGATAAGTAAACATCTATTTTATATTGATCTGATGATAGAGTGGCTGGACCATTATTTTTCAACGTATAGTTTAAGTATGTGGGATTGTCATTTCGAGGATTTCCAGATGGTATATACATCGTAACATCTTTTGCTTCAGTATCTACCTTAATACTGACAAACTCAGCTGATATTGTATGGTTTGTCGTTACATTACTAAACCGATAACTACTAATAGCACCTTGATTATAACCATCAACATATACTTTTGATATTGAATAACCAGAGCTTGGAGAAATGCTAAAAGTTTTTGAATATCCTCGTGTTACTGTCACGTTGCCACTAGGAGATATACTTCCCCCTGTACCAGAAGAAGCCGTTATACGATAAGTTATTGGTGTAAAGGTTGCAGAAATAGTATGATTAGAAGAAACATTTGAGAATGTATAACTACTGATAGAGCCTTTATTCCCACCATCCACAGTTACATTAGATATTGAATAACCAGATGAGGGTGAGATATAAAATGTTTTACTTCCACCTTGAGAGACTGAAATTTCACCATTAGGAGAAATACTCCCTCCCGAGCCTGATGATGCAAAAATTGTATAAATTGCATCTTTAGTCCAATCATAAGAATAGCTACTATAACTACTACTACCTGTATTATTATATGCTTGAACCTTGTAATAATACTTTTTACCCGCTGTTAAACCAATATTGGTATATGATGTAGAAGAAGTTGTCGCAATATAAGAATATGACCCATTACTACTAGTTGATCTATAAACTTTATACCCACTAGCTCCTGCAACTGAATTCCATGAGATTCTTAGAGATGAAGTAGTGGCAGAGCCTACAGACACCCCACTGGGGTATGTTGGTTTTGTTAATCCAGATTTTGAAGAACTTTTTAGACCCTCAACATTATTTCTAACACCTGTAACCCAGAAGTAATAGGTCCTCCCTGAATTTAGTCCAGTAATTGATTTGCTAGTTGAAGAGGTACTCGTATAATAACTAGTAGAATTCCCAGAACTTGTTGATTTATAGATCTTGTAGGAAGTTGCTCCACTTACAGGAGTCCAAGAAAGAGTCATGCTCTGATTTGTAATACTTGAAAGTGCCAACCCAGTTGGTGCCACTAGAGGCTTAAGTTGAGTCTTACCATTAGCAGATGAAGAATATGAACTATAACCGGTAGTATTATAGGCCTTTACTTTAAAATAGTAGGTTGTATCATCATTAAGACCTGTAACATTATGGTATGTTCCAGAAGAAGTCCCAACTTCAGTAAAGGAACTATTACTGTAAAGTGAACTATATATCTTATATCCTGTCGCACCATTTACCGCATTCCATGAGACTTTAAGTGAAGAGGTCGTTGAATCACTGACTCGAATACTTGTGGGTTCTGCAGGTATTGTAGTAATTGAAATACTTGATGATTTCGGCCCTTCTAATGATATATTCGCCCCTTCATCAATAACATCGCTATTTGCACTCACCTTATAGTGATACGCTGTTCCTCTTGAAAGTCCTGTATTGGTAAAAGAGGTGCCTTGATTGTTACTTTTGATTAAACTATATGGCCCCTCTGAATTTTGAGCTCGATATATTTTATAAGAATCTGCGGTTGATACACTATTCCATCCAATTGTTATAGAAGATTGAGTCCCACTAATCTTCTGCAAATTCTTAGGCTGCCCTGGGAGAGTCAGCTTCAAGTTAACCCGAATTGTACTCGTGAACTCACCTTCTATAAGTGTATTCTTAGCCTTTACTTTAAAGAAATAGATATTTCCACTATCAAGACTATGTAAAGAACAGGAATTAGCTCCTCCACTGTATAACTCTACAAACCCTCCATCAGCAGATTTACTACCTTCGACTATATACTCTGTAGCATTAGCAGCACTATCCCAGCTAAGATCGCAATCTGTTAATGTATTACTTAAAGACTGGAAGTTCGCTGGTTTCTTTAAATCAGTAATTCCTTGAACACTTGAAGAACGCCCTGTATATCCTGCAGGGTTTCCAGCAATCACCATATAAAAGTAGGCCTTCCCTGGTTCTAGAGAAGAATTGATAAATTGCAGATTAGGACCTTGATATACTTTTTCTGAGAAACTTCCTCCCGAAGAAAGATCCCTATACAATGAATAATAAGAAGCGTTCTCTACTGCTGACCAGGAAAGTTTTATAGTTGTCGAACTCTTTTCAGCAACGGCAAGAGTGGAAGGTGGTCCCGAAGGTTTATCTTTAACTACAATACTCTTGGTGACTGTATTACTATCATTGTCATCATCTAATACTGTTAAAGAGATCCTATAAGTTCCTTCAATATCTGGAGTGAACTTTCTTTTTCTAGTATTTGAAGAACCATTTTCTATAACACTTTGTAGTATACTATTTGAACCATCCGGTTTCACCATAGTCCATGTAAATGTTACTTCGTCATTAGGACCAAATATACTCTCACTACCATCTAAGGTTATTAACTTATTGATATATGCATCAGTAAGACCTTCAGGATACCCTACTTCTACCTTTGCGTCTGTCTTCGAATCAAACCATTCTTGTATTGAGAAATCACAAGAAGATAGAAGAAATGCGACCAAAACAGTTACAATACATAATATTCTTTTCATATCCTTTCCTCCATCCCCTAATTATTGTTCTAACATAACACCAACAGAAATCCCAAAGGAGTCTTCAACTCCGAGAAGCATTGTTGGATAAAAATCTAATGTAATATTCCTAAAATACACACCTATTGATGGGAGAGCTCCGATTGAAAGGCTTAAAGCTTGTTTTCTTGGGTCACCAAATATCACTTTCCCACCCAAATCGAAACCAAACTCTCCATCTATATTCTTTCTTAATACAACTCCATACACCCCTAGAGAAATCAATTCATCATATTTCATTACAAAACTTGCTTTTGCGCCAAAGGATTGGAATTCCATATCATAAACCATCGTTAAAGCAGAGAATTCAATTCCATTCGTGAAGGGAGCAAAAAGATACTGAGACAACTCTTTTGCTATGGACTCAACGTCATCCTTTAATCCTGAGATGGATTTTGACTCTCCATATGCGCCTGTTACTATTCGACCTGTTTCTGTATTAACTAGTTTCACATTCATTGAATACTCATTACCTAGTTTGCTTACTGAACCCATTATCAGCCATTGAGAAGAGAGCATTTTTCCAGCTTTAACGGCCGTTTCCTGATCTACAAAGTCTGTAGTACTGAAATTCAATTCTTCCATGATATTCTCTATCGCTTTACGTTCGACAAGATTAAAACTCCCGAATTTAGCCAATCGATTCTCAAGAATATCGGATAACGCAATCGCTTCACCAGTTGAGATCACATTATCATTAAAGGGAATAACAGCTACCGTATCAGGTGCTGCAGCAAACATCAAAGAGGAAACCATTAACAAAACTAATAGAAATAAGTAAGTATACAATCGTCTTTTCATTAGAAACACTCCTCAAAAAATTTTTGGAATTTCTTATCTTTCTTTATATATGCAATATTCTTTTTGAAAGCATCTTCAAATGCTCTTTCATTGTCTCCACCAAAGCCTTTGAAGTATTCCGTTTGATACACTGTGGAGGCTCCATCTTTTTGTTCCCATAAAAAGGTCACGGAGGTATGAATAGCTACTAACTTACTGTTCTTTGTCCCTTCTTTATAATGTAAGGTTGCTGTCATTCTAGGATAGATATCAGGATCATTCTCCATATTGAATTCTGTATTTGCAGAAATGACCTCTAATAGAGACTGTTCTGAATATGCCCGGTAATTGGGTGGTGCATCAATCTGTGTGACTATCCCAAATCTTCCAATATACTTTTGAGTTGGTATTCGTATAATGGGATAACTAGTTACTTTTAGATCAATAGCTAAATCACTTATATCTAATGATACTGTAATGAAGCCCTTATTGGACTTGTCCTTATCACCGATCAGATCAACATAACCATTCCCATAATAGTCATTCACAACAATCTGCTGTTTATCACTAGGGTCTTCCCGAACAGCCCAAGACAGAGAACCCAATGTTCCAAGTTCTGAGTTTGCAGAAAATGAGACTCTGCTAACCTCATGAGGATAAAGAACAATATACTCTTTATCAGAATGCAATGAAATTGAAGCAATCATTTGCTTGATCAAGCTTTCAAGAAAAGAGATTGCATGTTGATACCCTAAATCCACTTCGAAGAATATCTCCTCCGAGAATTCCAATTTATGTATCGTATGCAAAGCATCAGAGATTGCATGGAGTTGATATGATACGGGTCTATCTAGAATATTCACCAACATGGAGTCAATCAGATCTTGGGCAATTAAAGAATTCTTTCTAATCTTATCTTTCTTTCTAGTTAACTCTTCTGCAGTCGCCTGAATAGATTTCTTCAGATCCACTTTACTAATAGAAACGAGTACCCACCAACTATCTGTTTTTTTATCAAACCACCGTTCATCTTCATGAATCCCAATCACAATAGAATCAGATTCCGATTCCACCCATGAACTACTTTTTTCCTCAATCTCTCGAGAAATCTCATTATATGAAATAGCCGTATAGTTACTTATTGAAGTAGATACTTGAGTGTTTATAATTCCTGATAATTGTTTTAGGGCATCTAACCTTGCCTCTTTTAAAGAGCCCCCTGGGCCACCCACGGCTACGATGACACTGCTATTTGAATTCGGAGTGTGGGAGACCCAGTGAGGATCAAAAAAAGAGATCACTTTACAGCTATTTAAAAGGATCGTACTCATGATCATAATGATGAATACTTGTATTATCCTATTTTTATTTCTCATATAATAATCGATTGATCACTTAATCTGTAGAATTTCCACCAAGGTCGTTCAACATGACTTCGGCGATCTTTATCGAGGTGTCTTCCTGTATTTTGCTCATGACAGGTGCATAATTCTCTGCTGCACTAATAACTGTCTCAAAGGCCTCTTTCTGGATCTCTTGAATCGCTTTTACGATATCATCCTGAATAGTACAGCAAACCCATCCATGATAATACTTTATTCCATTGAGTTCCTCTTCTTCGGTATGATTCCCTTCAATCATAAATGAAGAGAACTGTGCAACAGATATTGAAGATTGCATATTATTAGATATTTCGTTTATCTTTCTTTCTATTGCCTCATCAGAGCTACCATCTGTCTCTCTGGAAAGTACAGATTCCACTGAATCTCTTAAAATCGTTGTCGTTCTTGTTATGATATACTCTGAGAGTTTTGAATTAGCATCTAACTTAGCAAAATCCAAAGCCTGTGATTTTGAATAGTTCTTGACAGAATCACTTTCTCCGACAAATGCTAAAACATTTGAGTAGTAACCCTTCCCCTCTGACCTGAGAGCACTCTCAATGCTCCCTCTTGACTTTTCCCACCATCTATTTGGTAACTCACCAACAGACCCAATACTATTTGTCGAAGAACAGGCAGCAATTAGTAAACAAACCAAAATACAGAAACTAAGCATTAACTTTTTTAACATAATCCTCTCCCAATAGCTTATCTATTTGATAATTATAAGCTAAATGATTTTGTATTATGTACAGATAGAGTTTATAGATGTCTTAGTATATTCTATTTGATATATAGGATTAGTCTTAGAAAGAACCTAGATGGTCATATTCTGTATAGCTATAAATAAAAATTGCTCGCTAAAGATGATTTGAGAAGAGAAGACACCTATATCTATGATAGTTTGTTTATTTTAAGCGGATCCTCCCCTAAACAACACTATCATATTTAGAAATTCAGCATATTCATGCCATAGCACTTATCATATATGTAGCTTTTTATGATGTCCTAAGTATTTTCTTACTTCCATATAAATATCAGCTTATATATATAGTCTTTAAAGTAACTTATAATTTAGGGAAATGAGTAGGGGGTACTTACATTCAGGGGGGTGTAAATGCCTAAAAAAAGGATCTCTTTATTTCTTTTAGATAAACATACTTTAATGCTTGAAGCTCTTACCGCAATGCTAAATGATTCTCATCAATTAGAGGTTATATCAACCTATTCTTGTGGTTTGAATAGCATGAAAGACTACACCTCATTAAAACCAGATATCATTCTGACTAGTGACAATCTAGTAGATATCGACATTGTAACGTTTTGTTATGAATATAAATTCAACTATCCTGAGTGCAAAATCATCATGTATTCAGATATCTCATCCTCTTTTCAAGTATTAGAATGCATAAAAATTGGTGTCTCAGGTATTGTATGCAGCTCTAACCCAATATCTGTACTCATAAAGGCAATTATTAAAGTCAGATCTGGGGGGTTATATTATTGTGATCAAGTATCTCAGATAATAGCAAATGGGTATCGTGAACAGAATTCACCTAGAAGAAGTCTTCAAACAACAAATATACTTACAGCAAGAGAGCACGAGATCTTCTCGATACTACTAGAAGGGAAACCTAATAGCGAGATCAGTTCATTACTTCATATTAGTGTTAAGACCGTTTCTGCTCATAAGTCGAATATTTTCAAAAAACTCAATATTCATTCAATGATAGAATTGTATAGGTATGGAGAGAAATTAGTCCACGATGTTCGGGTTTCCTCTAATTAGATTCGGTGTAAATGGTAATCATGATGCACCGATATAGTGAGAGGTCCTCTCCATAGAATTATAACAATACATGAGATAATCACAGTTTTCTTTAGATTTAACTAAAAGTCTAAATTCTTATTAGCTAAGGAGAGATATTTATCTAGGTTGATCATGTAAAGATGGTTTGAGTTATATTCATTCTGTTTATCTTCAAATCATCTTCTTACGGGAATACCAGAAAAGACATACATCAGTTCATATTTTTATATCAAAACCACACAAAGGGAGTTAATTATGGCCAAAATACATGTTTTCACGGGGAATGAGAGAAGCGGAAAATCAACATGGGCATCGATGGCAGCTATTAGATCTGCTATGCATCAGAATAAAACACTACTTCTCTCATTAGATTCGAAAAAGCCTTTAGAATCGATTTTTCAACTCAACATTGGGAGTAAAAAGAAGAGCCTCTCTAGAAATCTTATCCTGTCACATTTTTCATGTAAGAAAACGCATAACCATAAAGAGGCGATCTCTTTACCAAAGAAGATACAAATCGATACCTTGTTCTCAAAAAAAGGGAGAATACAAGATGTTCCTGAACTTTTTGCATTTTCTCCAGAGTCAGAAACCTTGACAATTCTTTCATTGTTTAATGAAGCAATTTGCATGAACGAATATGATGATATTTATATTGATTTCCCATCGCTATTGACCTATGCAAAAGTAAGATCACTCTCCTTCATGCTTATAAAACATCTTCAAGCCATAATTCAGCAGAAGTCCATACTTTTGAATACCTTAAGAAAAGAACAGACTTCCCACCAACCCTTATTGAAGATCGAAGAAATGAACCTGCTATTGATAAAGAACTTACTTATCCAATATGAAAGTCTGAATTCCAAACTTATGGATTCTCATTATGTAGAAATGAATTTAGTCACAACAAAGAAAATCTTAAACCAACAAAGTTTGTACTTCATTAAAAACATTCAATCTAATACTGAGATAAAGATACACAACGTTTGTATAAACAGGTGTAGCCCCGATGCTATAGAGACATCTATGATAGCTAATCTATTCCCTGAATCTACAGTTGAAGTACTCAATACCTATAGTAGACCGATTGTTGGCATGGAAAGACTATCAAAGTTCTGCCAGCAGTTCTATAACTACTTCAGAACAGAGACTGAAACTATGAAGCCAGCTATTTCATAAGAGCATAATAGATTCATGAAAAATCTTGGTAGAGTATATTATAACTACATACAGCAAATTCTCCTTGTGATGAACAATAAACATATATCATCACGACTTGGTAGGAATCAGTCTGCATTGAAACTCACCTTATAATGACCCAAGTCCTTATGAAAGTGTTCTATGTCCCTGACACACGATTTCTAAGAGTATTCCCGATATATTCTCATCTGATTGCTATAACGGGGTTTCTGAAGGATCATTGGAAGTTTCATGATGAAGATCTTATCATACACTCCTGCTGCCTCCATTATGCCTATTGGGTCTATGAGATGTAGGACTATCATAGAATATCCTTCGACTCACCACTCTCTAGATACTCATCTATTTCCGGTATCCCTCTAGTTCTTAAGCTTCATCAGTTTGTGAGGGGGACGTTCTCTTTGATCGACTTTAGAGAGTCGGTAATATTGCCAAAAGATTGACATATGCTACAATGTACTATGGTTATATTGAGTAAGTAGTATTACACTAATCTAAATAATACTTACTGAACTACAGTACCAATGGAGGTAATATGAAAAGAAATATGATTTTAACCTCACTAGTCCTACTCGGTAGTATCATAATACTCTCATCTTGTGGATTACTATTTGATACCCATTCGGATTCAGACTCTTTATTTGGTGCATTCATCGAAATCGATCAGTTCGGTCATGTTGAAGAGAAGATCACCTACTCTCATTATGATTGGAGAAAATGGGAAGATGATCAATACAAGTTCAAGACTAGGAGAATCATCTTCTCCCCAGATGGTTCTTACCACATAGCAGAATACCTGTATGAATCTTCCGAGGATGATCTCAATGAGAATACCATCACGGGAGAAGGAGAGATCCTCAGCTTCAAAGAATGGGGTTCTTATTCCTATGATCCGGAAACTTATCTACTCATCTATCAGCGGAGCAGTTACAAATCCTATTATGATGAATCAGTACCTTATAGCTATACAGTGCAACCGATAGCGTATCTCTTTCCTGCAGGAAGTTATAAGAAAGAGACTGTGATCCTAACTGAAAGGACCCATGCAAAAGCATATGTCAGAGATAATCTCGATTGGATATATACCTATGAGGATAATAGAAGCCAGAGAGACCGTTATCAGGAATCCTTCAAGATCACTTCAGGAGTCCTTTCGTACCGGTACCTATATCGAGAGGACTATATCGATGAGGATACTCCAGGAGAGCTTCATGCTGAAGAAGTCTGGAATGTCGAGATCATCAACACCTTCCCTATTGAAGGATTCCTCTCAGAGGAGCCTTATGTTCAGATCAATGGGATATATTCTTCTTTCATGCAACGAAACTGGGATGAGGGTACCGGAGCGATCGGAGATTGGAGAGACGATCCCTATCAAGCTGTAGATGGTCCATACACTAAGGGATTCTACCGGTTTGATGATGTCTTGATCTATGATGAAGAGATTTTAGAGCTGAACAGGAATCTGTTCTAGAGATTCGAATAGATCGACTTCCTGATAACTCGTTTGTCCTGGTGTACTTGCTCAGCAGTCTGCTCCTGATACTACCCTCGTTTTGCTAAAACAGGCTAAAGCTGCAGGTATCAAGGCATCTTATGTGTTATTTGATTCCTGGTTTGCATTCCCTGCATTGATCCTGAAGATCTCAGCTTTAGGGTACCTACGGTTGCTATGGTGAAGAAATCAAAGAAGATCTACTACGAATTTGAAGGGAGGAGACAATCTGTCAAAGATATCTTTAACAGCTGCAAGAAGCGTAGAGGAAGGTCTCGGTATCTACTTTCCGTCTCAGTAATGGTCTCTCATAAAGATGGGGGTAGGATTCCTTCTCGATTGGTATTTGTCCGTAACCGGAGTAATCGGAATGACTACCTTGTGCTTCTCTCAACTGACACGTCTTTAGATGAAGATGGAATCATCGGGCTCTATGGAAAACGTTGGGCTATTGAAGTCTTCTTCAAAGTAGCTAAATCCTATTTGAAAATGGTTAAAGGCTGCAGTTCTCGAAACTATGATGCGATTACCGCCCATACAGCAATCACCTGTGCCCAATACATCATGCTTGCGGAACTACAACGACTTCATCAAGATACCCGATCTATCGGTGATCTTTTCTTTGATGCCTTCGATGAACTGCAGGATATTACCTATCAGGAATCTCTCATGCTCATTCTTTCAGCACTTCTCCAAGCCGTTTCAGAATCATTAAGTCTTGCAGATGATGATCGTCAGGAGCTCATTAAGATCTTCTTGTCCTCCATCCCTCCCATACTCGCTAAGAGATTGGATTCTGTTGCTTGATCAGATAACTGCGACTTTTGAGTTGATTACCTTCAAGCCCTTGATCACTAAACACTATCAAGGTATGAATGCCATTAGAACCATCATTCACAGATAATTCAACACACGGAAGTAGGAGAATCTCTTTCTTTGCTGCAGTCTTTCTTAGTGCAATAAACTCATTTTTATCATTTTTTTTGTGATTAGTGATTACCCCAAGTTTAATTCCAGCTTTATCCAAACCGTCTACATTATTTGATAAATAGAAATCTTCATCTCCTGAACACCTAAACTCCTTATCCGCTTGAGTATGCAGATGAAGATCGGCCCTTATCCATTTTGAACCATTCTTAAAAATTAGCTATACCCATGGAAGACCCTCTCGTATCATATATTATTAAATCGCTATATACTTCTATTGTCATGGTTTGCATGTTCAGGTCAAATATTTTTTTATTAAAGTTTAACCTATCATACAATTTTTTTCATAATTAGTCAGAAACCCCTATTTCATCTGATAACCTGTTGTACAATTTATGCTATAGGTATTTTATCAGATTGCTATCTTTTTCAAGTTTCAATTTGTATCCTAATTTCTTATAAGCAGAAATTCGTTTCTTGAACATAGAAATAGTCATTCCTGAAACACTATCAACAAAATCATATACCATGATATGTTTCTTTTCCTCACCTACTTGCCTATGAAGTCTCCCCACATACTGGGTTAATCTTCCCGAGAATGATATTGGCATAGTAAGTATCATCGTGTTTAACTCTGGCAAATCGAATCCTTCTCCTACTAGTGATCCTGTAGCAAAAAGGCAGCAGGAACTTCGATCTCCAAGATGTTCTTTCATCTGCCAGATTATACTATTTCGTTCTTTTTTCTTGACATGACCCGATAGAACAAAAATATCTACATCAGTGCGTTCTTGCAGTAAAGTTCTTATCATCTCAATATGTTCTAGCCTGTCTGAAATAATGATTGGGGAAATGTCTTTCTTAATAGCAGATACGATGGTATCAACTATTCGATTATTACGTTCTTCAGAAGAACAGATGAAATCCCACAATTGAGTAATATTATGCTTCCCCTGAATCTCAGGTAGATTAGTCTCAATGAAGGAGACCTCTCGGTCTTGCTTTGCAAGATTAATATCTGAAAGTTGTGCAGCAATACCCCCGCATTGCATATATATGATTGACTGGAATTGGTCTTTCCTTTTTGGAGTTGCTGTTAATCCTAGTATATATCTACAACGCAAACTCTGGAGAACAGGTTCAAAAGTAACCGTGGGGACTCTATGACATTCATCTACAATAACAAAAGCATAATCCTTGGTAAGGGTTTTCAGATCCTCCTTTCTAGCAAGAGACTGTAGCATGGCGATATCTATGTTACCTTTCAGTTTTCTTCTTCCAGCACCTAGAACGCCAATATCTTTTTTCTCTATCTCCTCTATACCTGTAGTTATGGCCACTATCCATTGCTGTATCAACGTACTACGATGAACCAGGATCAGAGTGCTACATGCTCTCTGGGCGATTAGACTTGTTGCCATTACCGTTTTCCCTGTTCCTGTTGGGGCAACCATAACCCCCATATCTATCTTTGCCATCTTTTCAACAACAGGCTTCTGATAATCATATAGTTCACCTATGAACTTGATTTTCAATTCTTTCCCAACATTTCGTTCGTCTTGTAATTTTACAGAAAACCCCTGTTCAGTGAGTAGTTCAATAATCCTATCTCTTAAGCCTCTGGGAAAGAACACAAAATCCTTATCATTATTTCCACAGAAGATATATTTTGGTATATCCCAGGTAGAGAATCTCATACGTTGGGCTTGAAAGAATTTTGGATTGGATATAGTTGCCATCTTGAGTAGTTGTTTCAATATAGGATTAGGTAATTGCCTTAAGGAGATGACAATCTGTCCCTGCAATCTCAAAACAATAGAACCATGGTATTTTTGATCATAAGGCAGGAGATGTTGCTGTATGATTGATTGAGAGACCGTTATAGAATCGGTATCTTTAACATACTCATGTATTAATGTCTCTACTTGAGTCAATGATAACCTATGAATACCGGCCAGGTACTTCCATGGGTTCTTAATTATCGAACATTCATGATCTACAAAAACCGTAGTACTTTTATTCCTATATGTTTTTTGCAATGGAAGAAATATCAAATTGCCAAAGCCCCCAGAAGGTATCAGATCCTGATTGGGAAAGAATCGATCATAACTATCAAGTTCGAAGGAATCAGAAAGATCTAAGGCTCTTGAAAGTATCAGTTCTCCCATGGTACGAGCAACTCGTGCCGGTATCAATTGACTGAAGAATATCCAAGCATGTGCACCATTCCCAGATTTTGAGATCTCAATAGCCACTTCAACACCAATCTCAGAGGCTGCTTTTTGATAGGAGAACACATCTGTCTTCCAAGTTGACTTATCAAAATCAGCAGCCAAGAAAATACATTGATCCTGCTGATTAATCGCATAAGCACCTACAGATTGAAATCCTGTAAGATGATTCTTTATCACTTTCTGATCAAATGGATAAAACCTTTGATGTTCACATTGGGAACATCTAACCTTTGGTTTCTGACAAACAGGTCGATTCGATTCGTTCTCACATGCCGGGCTATACCCAGTTTTCCCAGTTTTAGTGTTTTTCCAGAATTTTGGATATACATCTGATCGGCATCGAAATAGTGAAAGATATAATTCGAGTTTCTCTTCTGGTGTCTCAGGAATAAATGCTTGTGAAGCAGAGCCAATATATATAGTTTCTTCTTGAAGATCATCTCTTAAGCTTTGTAACTCTTCAAGTAAGGACTGCCTTTCTTGATCTAACTGAGAAAGCCGATCTTCAATAACATCAATCCTATTCATAGCTTGAGATTTTGTAGTTTTCATTTAGTTAAAACTCTCTTTCCATCCTCATTATGTGTTTCCAATATCTTCACTCAATAGACTCAGGTTATCTTCTAATCTATTCTTTGTAAAGAAATCTGACGATTACACGTATCAGCTAGATAATAGATCAGGATCAAGAAGAAAATCAGTAAGTCTCAGATGCTTGATCCCGTCTCTATCACTACAGATCGGATCCTGAGAAATGACGAATTTGGGGTAATTATCACGAATAGACCTGAATGCTCCAAATTCTCGATTACGTGTCTCTTCTGTCACCATAAGATATGCTACCTGTATATAGCATCTCCATCCATCAGAACGTTCAGCGATAAAATCGACTTCACCCTTATAGGTCTTTCCTATATATACGGTATATGCCCGTGATACCAGTTCATTGAACACAAGAGTCTCTGTGATATAGGACAACTCATCTTTAATCCTGTTCTTCAGTATAGAGAATAATCCCAGGTCACAAGCATACGACTTCTCCTGAAAAGACAACATACGTTTACCTCTGATATCATATCTGGGTATCAGTTGGACCAATCCAGATTCCTGAAATGTATTCAAGTATTCATACAAGGTAGGGATCGTTATCTCTATTCCCTCTTTCTTCAATTCTGATACGATCTTCTTCGGAGAGATTGTTGTCGAGGAATTAGCAACCAGGTAGTTCAATATGGTTTCGATGGTAATAGCTGAATGATAACGATTCTTTCTTATAACATCTTGGTAGACTATAGAATCATATAGATTCCTTAATTGTACGTATTTAGATTCATAAGAAGATTCTTTGCATACGAGAGGGAATCCTCCAAATTGCATGTATTGTGACAGCAATTCATCTGCTGATACGGTATGTTCACCTAATTGAACATATTCAGCAAATGAGAACGGCAGCATGCGAAAGGAGAGCGTTCTCCCCCCTAGATGGGTTGCCAATTCTCCAGATAGAAGCTTTGTATTGGAACCAGTCAGGAAGATACTCACATTATCATGGGTAGCGCGAAATGAATTGATGACTAATTCAAATTTATCAATGTTCTGAATCTCATCAAAGAATAGATACATCCTCTTATCTGTCAGGATACAAGGTTCAACATAATCGTAGAATGATTGTGATTCCAGTAAATGTGAATATCTGAAATCTTCAAAATTCAAATATAGAATCTGATCATCATCAAGATCATGTGATACTTTCAATTCTGAAATAATCTGCTGTAATAGAGTAGATTTACCACACCGTCTTACCCCCATGATGACTTTGATCATCTCAGAATCATAAAACGGTCTGATCTGTTTAAGATAACGTTCACGAATAATCATACTTTCATGGTATTACTACCATCATGCAAAGTCAATAGAATAAAGTACAGCTTTATTTATTTATATATTTATATAAAAACATAAAGGCATATTTTACTCTCTGAACACAAAAGTGATAGTTATAAACTATCAACTCATCCATCTTGTAGATGTAGTAGATCTCCAAGGATATTCATACCGTATGAAGACAAGGTCATTGTCCTCTCAATATGTGCATAGATGGAATTAAAGTTCACACCACACGGTAGTCCATAGTCCAACCGTATCCAGTTCAACTGAAACAGAAGGCCCTCGCACTCCCGACACATCGCTATGAGAGAGTAATGAAGCCTTCCCACAGGATCTTTCAGGGTTGGCAGTATGAATTATCAACGTATCACTGTAGCGGGGTATCTGGAATGTTATCGAAGGTTTGGAAGTACAGGAATTCTTTGATTCATTCCATCTATCATGTACCTGATCGATCAGATTGATCAGGTGAATCACTATCCTGGAATCATTCCTTTTCACGATAGTCCAGATACTTCCAGCCTCTCCATCATGTGATACAGGATAGATACCTGCATCGATAGAGAACTCTCTATTCTCTCCGAGCACATGTGTTTCTGTGATATCTATCAAAGTAGGATCATACATCAGTTCTCGGTAACGGACCTGAAAGTCATAGTACTCTTCAGAGATTCTGCTTCTGTTTCAGAGAGTCGTGTATAGTCCGAGTAGTAGGGTTGTGTCAGTACTACCCCATCCTCTCCCAACAGAAGAGAGGTCGCCCCCAGTGATGATACAGCATAGTCAACAACTTTGCAGCTATGATTGGTCCATCACCAGTAATGTCTTTCTTCTCATCCCGGATCTTGAAGGGTTCAAGATAGGCTGCAATTATGACAGGTTTTCCTGCAGGAAGCACTTCACCAATCATAGTACGAAGATGATGGTATCGCCTATGCGGTTCCCATACCTCGATGTAACAGGCCTCCTGATCTTCAGAGGCAGTACTCTTTGCCGGCCAGCCTCCTACATTGTTGAAGATGTTCTCATCCCCATGCCTACCCCATTCCTCTATGAAGGAGATGAAGCTACCTTCCAGGGAATGTGAACTCTCGCTCTTATACCCCCACCCCGATTTCGGATAGCCGTAGGTATCCATATGTATTCCATCAAAACCGACAGTATCTACAGCATACCTGTACTGCTTAAGGATATTCTCTCTCCAGCCGGGAGAATCAAGATCCATGATGAAGAACTTATCGATCAGATCGAAGGTGTTACCTTCGATATCATAGAGAGCCTCTTCAGGATGTTCTTCAAGATACTCTTTTGTCGATGCATAGACTGCACCCTAGCCAAGACTCCTGATATTCCTCTCCCTGAATCCCTTGAGGAGAGCCTTCACGACAGCATGGTCTATAGACTTACCCATCGTATCCTCATATGGTGACTGGCCATCCTCAGGCCCGAACGGATGTGGACGGTAGGCCCAGTCATAGAACTGCACATGCGTGATCTCTCACCATATACACTACCACTTCATCAACACGAGAGAGATCTTCAGAAGTAAAATCACTGACAAAGCCATATCGTATGGGACTCTCCCCGATATCTACGGCAGTGGTTATTAAGTTTCTACTTCACTGATAACGGTAAGGAGTCTCTTCAATTCATCGGCATCGAACTCTGCAGGGATCTCGATCACCCAGGAACCTCTTCGCAAGAGGAGATTCCTGGGTGTTGAGTCTTCTCTCTTGATCTCCCTGACAGTGTTTCTTTCGTTTTCGATGATCCGCTCTTTATCCTGATCTACGACTACCTTATCAGCACTATGGGTGAAGAAGAGAGGTTTCTCAGGCTTTGCCCCCTCAGGCAGCTTATCGATTCGCTTCTCAAATACTCCAGTCTTGTTCTTCCTATCACGAATCCACTGTATCAGGGTCCACTTACTGATCTCATGCAGTTCACAGAACTGTTCCATAGTCAGCTCTTTATCGTTCTGATCATATAATTCAAGCAGCTGTAGTCGTTCGAAATGAGAATACTGCTTCCATCTAGGTTTCAAGGGGAACCTCCCCTTAAAGAATAAGAGAGATTACAGCAAAACAGTATTCCTATGAGTGGGTAGGAAGGTAAATAGAATCTTTAATCCCGGTGGGTACAACACATGGGGGTGTATGAAGCTTTCACCCCAATAATACTCCCATTGAGATGCTCACTGGTCGTTTATTGAGAACCCTATGAAACAAGTAACGACTCTCAAGATTGAGAGCCGTTACTATGATGAATGCTGCTATACTTTTCTAAGAATCAATGGATTCAGGAGAAGGTACTTCAGGTGAAACAATCTTTTAATCAGAGTTCTTCTGACTGAAATAGGTGTTGATTCTCTCTTTGATATTCTCCTTCATGTTCTCATAGAACAGGGAGTAGTCATCACGATGGTAGATTCCTTCAACTGGGTATTCTGAGAGTAACGATGGATCAGCAGGTTCACAGACTAGTCCACCATCCTTTACCTGTGCAGAGCTGAAATTCGGATAGAGCGTCTTCTCAAACTGTTCCCCGGAGGTAACAACTATTATCTCAATACGAATGCACCTCTCCAAAATATCAGTGATAAAAGAAAATTCTTATAGGAACATCGTCATATAGATCGGGAGGTAATGAATATCATCTTTTATCATGAGATCTTTTGTATGCAGCAGATAACTCTGACCGATCTTTGAGCTGAACTTTCGTTTGAATTTTATTAAGGAGGAAGAGGAGTATCTCTTCCCCGACTTTACTTCTATGGGGGAGATTTTAGCGGGCTTATGAGGATCAATGATCAGAAAATCTATTTCCATCGTATTTTGACTATTGGTGTTATCTGTTCTGGAGTAAAAATAGAGTTTTTTGTTTTTTGCTTGTAACATCTGAGCCACGATATTCTCAAAGATCATTCCATGATTTGCCTCTAATCTATCTGCTACAATCTTCTCTGCGATATCCTTGTGCATCTCCCTATTCATATCGTATACATGACTGAAGAGAAGTCCTGTATCTGCCAGATAGAGTTTTAATGTGAGTCGGTCCTTGTATAGGGCTAATCCAATTTGAGGATCTTCAGCATTGAAACAGATATTGACGATCATCGCTTCATCAAGCCACATGAATGCATCTTCATACTCTCTGAAACGAGCATGCTTAGAAATTGCAGATAATTTGAACTTTTTCTCATGTTTAGATAGTTGAGAAGGAATATCATCAAAGATCCGCAAAACCTTCGATTCATACCCCTTTGCATATTTTGAGATATCGTTTCGGTACAATCTCAGGATATCACGTTTGATTCTATCAACCCTTGTATAATCGTTCGTCTGGATGAATTCAAGAACTGCTTGAGGCATTCCCCCGACTAATATGTATTCTCTGAATAACTTCATGATATGGGAATGAAGAGGTCCTAACGGTTTTAATTGTTCATAATGTTCTTTTATGACTCCAGGGATCGACTCTTGTTTTATCGCTATGCAGAATTCTTCAAAGTCCAAAGGATACAACGATATGGCTCTCTCTTCAGATGGGATAAGAATATCCTTCACATGCTGCTTGATCGACAACAACGATCCAGTCTCAATATAGTCATATCGATGATCTTTAACCAGATGCTTGATAAGACCTCTAGCTACAGGGAATAATTGTACCTCATCAAAGATGATCAGAGAATCTCTCATATGGAGTTCGGTCCCTGTCAAGGTTGTCAAGAAGAAGAAGAAATCATCCAGATTCGATGCGTATTGACTGAAGATCGATTTCATTTCAAAAGATGCAATACTGAAATCAATCAAGATGTGAGTCTTATATTCTCTTTTCCCAAACTCTTGTGCAATGGTAGTCTTTCCGACACGTCTTGCACCTTCAATGAGTAGAGCCGTCTTACCCTCTTCTTCTTTCCAAAGAAGAAGCTGATCATATATTTTTCGTTTAAAAACCATACTAATCTCCATCCTTATAAGTATACACGTAATTGATAATAAATATAGCCTATATATCACGTTTTTTAGATTATTAAACTTCTATATCTCACATAATTGAACATAAGACATTTAGTGAAGGGGTCTGATAGTATATCTAATACCCTATCAGAACTGAATGGAGAGTTCATTACCCCCTCATAAATGAAAAATGATATGTGATATCACATCTACCCCATCAGAAATGATGGACTATTGTCATAGCGTATGAGATACTATAATCAGGAGTACCGAAGATGTCATATATTTGGAATAATCCTGATTGGCCGTCGTATATATATGATGCACAGAAGGTTAGGAAGCATCACGAAGACTATGAACTACAGAAAAAAGCAACCGATATCGTATTCGGTATCATCGATCCAGATACTAGGGATAGAATGCATGCCCGGTCACTCTCTGATGAGATTCAGGCAAGCCTCGAGATCGAAAATGAACACATATCTTATGATTCAGTATATTCCTCTATCTGTAAACGTCTTGATATCAGTTTAGAAATGAAGGCAAAGACTGATCGATATGCTGAAGATATTTCAAGCCTTGTTCTTGATGCAACTGGTAATCTGGAAATGTTTTCCTCGGAAAGAATCAAATACTGGCATTCCCTTCTGTTTTCCTCGATGGCTGGTATCAAACCCAAGAGTATCGGTGAATATAGGAACGTCCCCGTATATATCAGTAAAGGCAATGGCAGAGATCCTGAGATTATATATGAAGGTCTCCCTATAGATAGAATCGAGATAGAGATGGAACGACTCATCAGTTTCATCAATACTGAGAATGAGAAGAGACCTCTTGTAAAAAGCGCTATAGCATCTATGTGGTTTCTTTGTATTCATCCATTCGAGGATGGGAATGGTAGGATCTCTAGAGCAATCTCTGACTATGTCTTATCAAAAGGTTTTAATGAGACGTACCGCGTCTACAGCATGTCCTCCCTGATCTTGAAAAAACGTGCTGATTACTATCACCAGTTGTATGAGTTCAGCGCACAATCTGAGTCTCTTGATTTAACACAGTGGCTTCTCTGGAATATTGATATTGCTATCCAAGTAAAGAAAGAAGCAGTAAAGATCTTTGAAAAAAGTATGAAACTTACACGATTCATGAATAATCTTGATCCATCTATATATAATTCAAGAGAACTATCCATGCTCTTCAAGCTTGCTGATGGGTCTTTTGAGGGTAAGCTAACAACAGACAAATGGGCAAAGATGAATAAATGCTCTCCAGCAGCAGCTTCGAGAGATATTCATCATCTACTCCAGGAGGGATTTCTGATACCTTCTGGCCAAAAGGGACCACAAACAGGATACTTTCTTGATCCGGCATTATGGGAAACCCTTTGATTGTTAATACCAGCCTGAATACTAGTTGATTCCATCGGGATAGAATCACCGGTTTGATTTTTGAATTTCCTTTAAGTCATGGTATATCCCATTAAAAACTCTAACATACCAAGATGTTTGATTCCCTGGTGATCTGAGGTGATAGGATCAAAACTGATAACTCACTTTTCGCAGTTGAAAACGAGGTGGGGAATTCTATCTAGAATGGTGCTGGAAGATGAAGTAATTATTTGTAATATATAGTAATAGACCTCTATATTTGGTATAATGTGATTGACTAAAAAACATAACCAAAGAGGTCTATTACATGCCAACTCTACCAGAAAACGCTCTAAATGGCGATAACGGAAAACAAATAATCTCCAATTTCTTTAAAAACCACAACATCATCCACTTACTCAAACAGTGTGGAGCCCATAAACAGAAAGGAATTTCTGTAGGAGTGACTCTACAGATGATCTTTTCTGCATTGTTCACCGGGAAGTCATTACATCGCTGCCTGGATTATGATCCAGGTCATCTCATCAAGAAAGATACGGTCTACCGCTTACTGAATCTGCCCTCTATCGATTGGACACGGTTTCTCCTGACTCTTTCACAGCAGGTCATTGGGAAGATTCTCCCATTGACCAGTGAGAATCGCAGGTCCGTCTTCATCATTGATGACAGTTTCTATGATCGGAGTAGATCCAGAAAGACGGAACTCTTATCCAGAGTTTATGACCATGCTCGTCATATCTATGGTTACGGATATCGACTGCTCACCTTAGGATGGAGTGATGGGAATACTTTCATCCCCGTCAACTTCTGCCTCATGAGCTCACAAAACCCATCAAAACGATTAGTAGAGGCCCATGAACATGCTTATGCTGCTGCAAGATCTCGTCGGGAAATGGCTATCCAATATGCTCCGGATACAACCATAGCATTGCTGGAACAGGCAAAGCGTGCAGGGATTCAGGCCTCTCATGTACTGGTTGATTCCTGGTTCTCATTTCCTTCCTTCATCCTCAGAGTATCAGCTTTAGGGTATCATTGTGTGGCCATGGTGAAGAAATCTCAGAAGATCTATTACGAATTCGAAGGGTACGACAATCGGTAAAAAACATCTTCGATAGCTCGAAGAAACGAAGGGGAAGATCTCGATACCTGCTTTCTGTGATGGTGACTGTATCTCAGAAAGATGGTGGTTCTATTCCCGCACGATTGGTATTCATCCGTAATCGAAGTAAACGAAACGATTACCTGGTTCTTATTTCCTCTGACATGACGATGGATGAAGATGACATTATCCAAACCTATGGGAAACGGTGGGCGATCGAAGTTTTCTTCAAAGTAGCAAAACAGTACCTGAAGATCGTCAAAGGTTGCTCTTCCCGGAATTATGATGCGATTACCGCTCATACCGCAATCACCTGTGCCCAGTACATCATGCTGGCCGAACTTCAACGATTTCAGGAGGATTCCAGGTCCATTGGAGATCTATTCTTTGATACCTTCGATGAGATCCAGGACATTACCTACCAGGAAGCCCTCTTTCTGATTCTCTCTGCAGTACTCCATGCCCTTACTGAAGCGCTGACACTTTCGGAGGAAGATCAACAGAAACTCGTGGAGGTCTTTATTGGAACACTTGGCCATCAAGAGTTTGATTTTATAGCGTTATAAGGAGAAAGCAAACTCTTCATTCAAGTGGTGCATCTTTTAGCTGAAGACCAATTATCGAGAGAGTGCTCTCAACACAGAAACAATCGATGCTAATTACCCCAAGATGGTGATCTCATTAGTTATAATTCGGTCACTCAAGGAAGGGAATCCATGGCTACAGATGGGATGACTCGTAATAAAAAAACTCCAGAATACAATTTCTCCAATATATAATTGGGGACTTGTCTCCTGGAGTTCATTCTTCATCATCTATAAGCTATTAGATATTACGTTCCCATTCAATACGAACTTTTGATTCTGCCTTATCCCAGGCCTGAGTAATCGTCTTTTCTAGGCCTTCTTCCATATCAGCTCGTTCTTCATCTGATTTAGCACGTAGATCAGCAGCCATAGCTTGTGCCCAATCTTCCTTGATCTGGGGTAGAGCTTCTACCCATCTCGCTTCAGCTATCGCTTCTGCTGTATCTATACTGGTGAGAAGAGTTTTTCCCTCAAGAGCTTCAGGGGAACCCGGCTGATACTCAAAGAGTTTCTCTAAGGTCTCTTTTGATTCAGTATAATCTCTATTTTCCAATTGAGCTTTTGCATCATCAAGAAGTCTTCCTGCTTCGTAGAGTGAGTCTTCTAGTGCGGTAGCAATTTTTGTATTCTCATCATTAGCTGTTTTTACAACAGTAAAACTCATGATTGCAAATACTAGTAATCCTCCGACTAATAGTGAAATAATTCGATTTACTAATAGATTGTCTTTAAATGTGGCCATTGAATCCTCCAAATCGTAACATCCCTACGCATAGTGCATGGGGTGAGTCCTTTGCTGTGTTTCCATACTGTCATTTAATTTTCGGATTCTTAATGGTATTAAACTAATTGGAGCCTAAAAGAAAAGCATATAATGCGGCTCGGTTAGAGTGTACTCGTTATCCCACTAATAAGATATAGCTCTTGATTGAAGTAGAATTGCACATTGTCTCCTAAACCGGTCACTGTGCACCTTGTAAAAAGACCAACTTCTACAAAGGAGAATTAGTGTGCATAAACGTACTAACGCTGAAATCATAGCAGAAGCACAACAAAAGTTAAAGGATCAAGGAAATGATATCTGGAATTTGTCAGCTCTTCGTCGAGAGACAGGCTTCAGTAGGAACACCTTGAGAAAGTTCAGAGATTCTGGCATCAAGGATCATGGGAACAAAGGGAAACGGCAAGAACTGACCATCCTTACCCCTTTTGAATCTGTGATCAATGAGACCATGAAACATGGGAATCACAATGCTGCCAATATCTTTCGCAGATTACAGAAGCTGGGGTATCCTGGCGGCCAGACTACGGTAAAGACGTATGTCCAAGAGCATCGACATCTGTTACCACAGGTCGTTAGACAGAAAACCGTGACATCCTCTAACCGAGGACGACGGTATTCCATGAAGCCCGGGGAATGTTACCAGATGGATTGGGGATTCATCAATGCCGTTGATGATGCCGGAAAGCTCTATCGTTTAGGATGCTTTGCTCTCGTGTGTACTCATTGCAGTAAACGCTACATCGAGTTCTTCACTAATGCAAGGCAAGAGAATCTCTTCATAGGGATAATGATAGATATTTTCCAGAAAGGTTATTCCTCTTCTGTTCAAGAAAGACCTGGAGTAATGATTCTGTTTTATCCTCCATCATCGAGAACAGCTGTTCCATGGGAATATCTAGATAGGAACTGATCTTCCTGAGATTAACTACTTTAAGAGTTTGAGGTCTCTCTATATTATTGTGCAGTGTTGCATATGGTATAGAACAGGCTGTTGCCAAGTCCTGTAATGTGATCTTCTGTTCTTTTAAATATTCAATAAATTTCATATAATCTCTATCTATAATATATCGGTTTTTCGATATATTCAAAAGAAAGATTATAGCAGAAGTTGAAAGGGGAATAATTCGTGTTTTAAGTTAAACCGGCAATTGCGGCTTCTCGAAATCTACCCTGAAGTTCTTTTAGTCTATCTATCAGTGTATCAAAAGAGAGTGTTTCTCCATAGATCATCTCTGATCGCATACTTTTATAATCATTTTCCCATGCTGTTAAAACTGAATCGTCTATTGGTATGAGATTGATTGTTTGAGGATAAAGAGTCTCATAATCAAAACCTTGTAAATGAATAAATTTTTTCCGATGCTCAATAATATTCATATACATTTCACTATCAAACAAATAGTCCATAGCTTCAGAATAATCCATGAGTTTTTCTAAATCATACATATGACGACTCATACGATGATTCCGAATTTTCTCTTTTGGTTTTGAAAACTCTTCATGCAATAAGAAAGCTTTTTCCAAGAACGTCCTTCCTATTGGAGTGACTTTAGCATTGAAGGATGGCCTAGCAAACTTCTGGTCTGGTAGTATCAAATCTATCAATGAAGAAATAGCTTTGCTACTAGAAGGGTCGATAATACTCCTTGCACCAGCTTCAACATGAACTTCCTTACCAATATAGGCCATACTATGATCTGTTACAGATTTATATTTTATATAGATCTTTCTCGGATCAGTTGTAGATATTGGTGTCTCTTCAGTGTAAATTTCAAACTGTGAAGAATCTATTCCCTGCTGCCACAAGCCTTGTGAAATAATATCTTTCAGCTCATTATCAACAAAGGTTTTTGATGCTCTTCTAAGCTTATCACTGATCTGATTCTTTGATAATGCTCCTGAGAATCCTAAAAGTTCACGATTGATACCAATATCAATATCAATATCCTCTGAAAAACGATGGATAACGTCCCACCCTTTGCTTAGAGAGGTACCACCTTTGAATATAAAAGAGTCAGCAGCACAACTAGAAAATAAAGCTTCTAGTACACGAGTCACCCACCAATCCTTCTCTACAGCATGAATAGGGATTCTAGATTCACTTGATACAAACTGTAAAATCTCAAGCCTCTCATCAGTAGTTAAATTCAGCCACATCTATCTATCCTCTTCGCTGATCATTGGAAGTAGTATCTTATCAATCCAATCTGGTATTAAAGCTCTATCCTCTGCATACATAACAGGATCTATAGCCCTGAGAGAAAACTGTATTCTATTGTTCTCAAAGTCTTCTAATCTTCGTTTCCCGATCTGTTTCAATCCGATGACAACTAACTGTATTGATTCATGCTTATAGGAGAACAGCTTTGGAGAACCTACCTTGAAGATAACCTCTCTTGAATCATATAGAGTGATCTTTCTGGGATAACCATCAGTATAATAGGCTACTTTCATAGGCACCTGTGTTGTTAGACCTAAAATATTCAATGCCATATTACCTGCATATATGATTCTAGCCTTATCACGTCTAGCTATTGCATGGGCTATCTGATCAGCATCAGGAATGATTGATCTGTTCAGCAGTTGACTGAATTTTGGCTTGGTAAATATTCCCTGAGCTAGACGTTTTATCAACCCTTTCTCAACTAATCGATAGAGTATGACCCGTATGGTATTTCTGTCAGGTACCACTTCAATAAAATATTCTAGAAAGAATATCTCTCCATCTTTCAAAGATAGTATTCTCTTCTCTACGATTTTCTGATAATTAACTTCTCTCATATGTAATGATTATACCATAAATACATTACAAATCAATAGTTCTCTATTTACTTTTATTATATTTAGATACTCAATATTCTAGTATAGAATGTAATGATTTTATAGATAAATCATTACATAAACACCAGGTTTAAAACATATTAAAAAAGTTAATATCAGTGCCTTCTGATCATTTCAAAACGGTATCCAAGAATACTATGGAATATCCTGTACAATGTCCTGAATTCTCGATCTGATCCTTCAACAATGCAAAGAACATTACCTATCTGTCTTTCATAATCAATTCTCATGATAGAAATCAGGGGTCCCCTCAAATACACCCTGCAGGTACATCTTCTCTAGATTCTGTGCCTCTCTTGGTCTTCCTTCAGAGACCCGACTCTCCTAAAGATATTATTTAGTCTATTTGTTTTGCTACACTTTCCGGCATAAAATCTTTAGGGACAATCTCATCCACCTTAATCTTGATTTGATTCCTATACTTGCCATCAGGAGTTACCATATGAATAGTGCTTACCCCAAAACCTAATCCTATCACATATCCCGTATCTGTTATTTCTACAATATCAGGTTCACTACTATCCCACAAAATAACATCACTATGGTAACCCCAAGAATCTTTTGGAACTTGTTCTAGATGTAATTGAAGAGTCTCATCTTTAATTAAAAATATCTCATTACCAGAAATTGTGATACTTCCTGGTAGAATTATTTTTTTACGTTGTTCAATTACATATTCTTCACTTAACAATGAATTATCTAATAATTGTCTCAAGTCGACCAAGGGCAGTCATATTCTTTTCAGAGATTATCTTCTCAATGAGTAATTTCAAAGTATCAACAACCCATGTATACTGTCGGAAATAAACCTCTTCATCTACTGACCGCCTTGAGTCAAAAAGAAGGCTTGCTAATTCATCATAGTTTTCTTCGCTAACAAATGATTCGATACTATCTAGAAAATTCACTTCCCATTGATGAAGCACCTGCAAAATTGATGCTGTTTCTTCTGTTGTTAGTTCTATTTCATTCATAGCCGTAACTAAGGTGGACCTACTTGTCAAGACACTAATCTAGAGAAAAAAGTCTCATCCTCCTTTCGATTATGCCTGTTTTTTATATAGATCATCCTGGTGTTATAGTTCCCCAGGAGTCTTATATCCTAATGCCTGATGAGGGCGTTCATAGTTGTAAAAATCAATTTATTCCGCACAGAGCTCGTCTCAATGTTCTGGGTTAATCATATTCATTCAAGTACACCTCTTCTTACTTCAAGCTCCTGAAGAACCGCTCAATATAGATGTTATCCAGAGCTCTTCCCTTGCTATCCATAGATATCCTGATTCCTGAAGTTTTCACTAATTCAACATAGCTTGTATTGGTGAAATGTCCTCCTTGATCAGAATTCTGGATCTCTGGTTTTGTCTTCAGATAGGCCCGTTTTAGACACCGAAGCACAAACTCCTTTTCCAGGGTACTCGATAGCTCATAGGCCACAAGATATCTGCTATAGACATCAATGACAGCAAACAGATACATGCACCTACCCTCTCATTTCTGATGCAACTAAGAATGAATCTTTAGTTCTCAACCGTTAGAATCTCAGCAATATACTATTTTTATTGTTTTCATTTCTGTTTTGTTTTCATTACATTTTTGATTGGACAAAAATATAGCTGAACCAGATTCATACCCGATTCAGCTATGTTATTTGATGATGTACCAGTTTTAGCTGGTACAGAATACAGGTTATTTAAACAAACAGCAATAACTCTGAACATTATCAATTCTTTTTAAAATTATTTAGTATCTTTACATAATGTTTGAAACCTCTAAAAATAGCTCCTAATTTCCAAGCAATTTTACCAAGGAATCAGGATCAATCCTGAAGAGCATATATAGAGCTCTTTCTGCTTAAGCGTTAGCTCTCCGATTCGTGTTTTATTTTGATGGACTCTGGAATCGTTCAATGATGTCAAAAAATATACATTAATTCCATTATTAGTATTTCTTTTTAATTATTGCAGGAATCCCAACAGCAAGAACTCCTTCAGGGATTGAATTTATTACAATGGCGCCAGCCCCAATGAAACTATTTCTCCCTACTGACTTTTGTTGAATTATTTTAGAGCCAACACCTAGACTACAACCTTCATTTAAGACAACATTACCTGAAATATTACATCCAGGTAAAATAGTAACATAATCTTTAACTATTGAATCATGAGACAAAACACTAGCTATATGAATTTGATTATAATTACCAATAACTACATTTGTAGTTATTACACAATTTGGATAAATTATGTTTCCAACTCCAAATGAAACAAGATTTGATTTAATAACTGAAGGATGTATAATATTTGGAAATTGTGTTTCTGAATTAATGCTCAAAATACGACTAGCAATTTCTGCTCTTTTAGCGCCAGAACCAACAGCAATTATCACTTTGGGTGATTGATTATCTTTTAAACAATTCAATCCATTAATAACTGGAATCTTATCAATATAATTTGTTGTACATTTACCATCAACAAGAAATCCCTTGATATCCCACTTTGGTTCTACTTTATTGATATCATCAATAATCCATGCAACTTCGCGAGCAACTCCTCCAGCTCCAAATATGAAAATACTACTACTCATTTGCTGTTCCTAAATTATAAAACCCCACACAACCCTATTAATATAATCTGTATATGAAAGAATTATTCTTAATACCTTATCAGAAACATTCGGTGTTGAATAGTCACATACCATTCTTAAAGTATTAGGGGCTTGAGTCTCTATCACTGCTAAGCCTTGCAGGATTCTTTCTTCCTTCAATCCCGTCATAATAACTGACGCCTCTTCCATCGCTTCTGGACGTTCATGAGCTTGCCTGATATTCAATGCTTTGAAACCTAGAATTGATGATTCTTCACTGATAGTCCCACTGTCACTCAATACTGCTTTTGCATTCTTCTGTAACTTTACATAATCATTGAAACCAAGAGGCTTCAATGTCTGGATCAGAGGGTTAAAGACAATCCCCTTCTCTTTGATCATATTTCTTGTTCTAGGATGGGTACTGACTATAATTGGAAGTTTGTAGATTTCTGCAATACTATTCAGACTCTGAACAAGATCCTGAAAGTTATCTTCAGAATTGATGTTCTCTTCTCTGTGAGCAGAGACAACAAAGTATTCTCCATCTTTGAGTTCCAGTCGTTCAAGAACATTAGATTTATCAATATCAGATTCTCTGGATTTCAGGACTTCAAACATGGGACTACCTGTCTTGATTACTCTATCTGCAGGAAGCCCTTCTTTCAGGAGATACTCTCTAGCAATATCACTGTAAGGCATATTGATATCAGAGATATGGTCAACGATCTTTCTGTTTGTCTCCTCAGGAACTCTCTGATCGAAACATCTGTTTCCAGCTTCCATATGAAATACCGGTATATGTTTTCTTTTAGCTGCAACAGCACAAAGACAACTGTTTGTATCACCTAGGACCAGGAATGCATCAGGGTTCACTTCATTCAATACAGCATCTATCTTAATGAAGATATTACCGATTGTCTCTAATGCTGTTCCTGTTGCAGCATTCAAGAAGTGGTCAGGTTTTCTCAACTTGAAGTCATTGAAAAAGACTTCATTGAGTTCATAGTCATAGTTCTGCCCAGTATGGACAAGAACATGCTCTATTGCATCTGATTCTTCAAGCTTATTAATGACTGCTGATAATCTGATGATTTCTGGTCTAGTTCCTACTACAGTCATTACCTTCAGACGTTTCATACTCTATACCTCTTCATAATATGTATCAGGCTTATCAGGATTGAAAGCTTCATTTACCCACATGATAGTGACCATATCACCTTCCCCAGTATTCTCAATAGAATGTGTATATCCAGTAGGGATATCAACCACCTGCAACTTTTCACCACTGACTCTATATTCAATAACTGTATCTTCACCAATCTTTCGGAACTTGATTACGCCTTCACCACTGACAACTAAAAATTTCTCATTCTTCGTATGATGCCAATGATGTCCTTTCGCAATACCAGGTTTAGATATATTAACTGATACTTGTCCCCTATCTGGTGTCCTAATAAACTCTGTGAATGATCCTCGATGATCTGAATGCATTGTCAGGTCATAAGAGAAACAATCTTTTGGAAGAAAACTTAGATATGTACTGTAGAGCTTTCGAGTAAAATCATCAGAGTTATCAGGAACTGATAACTCTTTTCTACTATCCCGGAAACTATACAGGAGAGCTGCAAGATCTCCTAAAGTGATCGTATGTTCAACTGGAACGCTGCAATACAAACCATTCTTATGGGAAGACCCATTTAACACTTTGATAAACTCAGAAACAACATCATCTATATAACATAATCTCAGTATCGCATCAGGATTATTTATTGATATGTCAAAGCCCCTGGCAATGTTATTACAGAAAGTAGCGATCACTGTATTGTAGTTTGGTCTACTCCACTTCCCGAATAGATTAGAAAGGCGATATACAAAAACCGTATTACCTGTTTTTTTAGCATACTCGAAGACAATATCTTCCCCAGCCTTCTTACTTTTCCCATAAGGATTATCTAGTTCTGCCTGAATGGAAGATGTAATTAGTACAGGAGCAGGATTATCATATTTTTTAAGTAGTGCTAATAGATCAGATGTGAAACCGAAATTACCAGTCTGGAATTCTTTCTCATCTTTTGGCCTGTTCACTCCGGCAAGATGAAATACAAATTCGCACTCATTGGTATATTTCTCTAAAAAGCTTTCATCAGTATCAATATCATACTCAAGAATGTCTGTATATTTCTGGTTCTTTAGTTCAGCTATTAGATTCTTGCCTACAAATCCTTTTGAACCTGTTACTAAAATCTTCATTACTTTCCCCAGTTATCCAATTCTGTTCTTACATAATCCAAGGTCAAGAGTTTCTCTTTTATCTGTTTTATACTGAGTCTTTCAGTATTATCAGAATTATATTCTTCTTCTGTTGAGAGTTTTTCATCACCATCAACAAAGAATTTATCATAATTAAGGTCTCTGGTGTCTGCAGGGACTCTAAAGAATCCTCCCATATCTTTTGCTACCAGGAACTCTTCTCGAGTCAAAAGAGTCTCATATCGTTTCTCACCATGACGAGTACCAATGATTTTAATCTCATTATCTGCATTAAAAAGTTCCAACAATGCCTGAGCAATATCCTTTATGGTAGAAGCAGGAGCTTTCTGGACCATGATGTCACCAGCTTCTGCATTCTGGAATGCGAAAAGAACAAGCTCAACAGCCTCTTCCAGACTCATAAGAAATCTTGTCATATCTGGGTCTGTGATTGTTATTGGTTGTCCACTCTTGATCTGGTCAATAAATAGAGGAATTACAGACCCTCTCGATGCCATAACATTTCCATACCTTGTACCACAGATGAGAGTCTCATCTGAAGAAATGGTCTTCGATTTTGCTACAAACACCTTCTCCATCATTGCTTTAGAAATGCCCATTGCATTGATAGGATATGCTGCTTTATCAGTTGAGAGGCAGATAACTTTCTTAACCCCAGTCTGTATTGCAGAGTTAAGTACATTATCAGTCCCAAAGATATTAGTCTTTACAGCTTCCATAGGGAAGAACTCACATGATGGAACCTGCTTCAATGCTGCTGCATGGAAAATGTAATCGACACCACGCATTGCATCTCGTAGACTCTCAGAATTTCGTACATTTCCTATATAAAATTTTATTTTAGGATTCTTATACTGAACTCGCATATCATGTTGTTTTTTCTCATCTCTAGAAAAAACACGTATCTCTTTAATATCTGTTTTAAGAAATCGTTTTAAAACAGCATTCCCAAAGGAACCTGTTCCTCCCGAAATAAGTAGTACTTTGTTCTTGAACATCCTATCTCCTCAATCTTTAATTGATTTATTATTTAAATAAAGTGCCATCAGTGCAGTTGTAGAAGCTTGGCCCCAAGGATAATATCCATACACTTGTGGATACATTCCTAGTCCTAAGCACTCTGAAGAAGAATCATAAACCGTCCCATTTTGAGTTGATTTAATCAATGCTAATATTCCAGAATATATTTGAGTATTAAATTTTTCATTCAATATCCCAATTAACACTCCCTTTCTTATCGCAAATAAAATCATAGCAGTTGCTGAAGTATCTATGTGACCCTCTAATGCCACTATTTGCCAAGTAAAATACCCATTACTTAATTGATATTGTAATGTTTTATTAACTATTCCTCTATACATATCAACAAGAATAGAATATTTTGGATTAACTCTATCTATATATTCAATACTATCTATTAAACCCATTAAGAACCAGCCTATCGATCTCCCCCATCCTATAATACCATATTTTACATTTTCCTTAATATTGTATCCATGATATGGTAGATGAGAGTTGATATCAAATCCATTATTATAAAAATTTTCTAGTTGCAGTATAGCTAATTCAATAGCATTACTATCATTGAATTCAGCCCCATACCGACATAGAAAGGGACAAATCATTCCTATCGAATCAATATAAATATCATGAGGAGAAGAAACACGATATGGTAAGCTACCCATACTATCAACAGGGTGCTTATATAAGTAATTAACAGCTTTTAGTATTGTCTCTTTATATTTATTTTCTTTTTTAATTTGATTCAGATAGATTAGACTGTACCCGTTAATAATATTATCCAAATGATTAATTGTAGATCCTTTTCTAATCCAATTGTCATAATATTTAGTAAAACTCTTTAGAACAGACTTATCTTTAGTTATTCGATAGCTATTTTCTAATGAAGAAGCAAGCATACCATTGGGCCAGAAAAACTTATCATATCTGCTAATTTTTTGATAAATAATCAGATTTATAAAAAAAGCTTTTATATTTTGATGAAATCTCCGAAAAGGATACTTATTAATAAGATTACATGAAACTTCCTCTAGTTCTTTTAGTTTAAGTAATATTTCTTTTTGGCTAATCTCTAATATCTCAGGCTTATTATTCATCTATTCCTCTTATGATTGGGACTCAATCTACTCATCATTATTTAATACTTCTTTATAATTAAACTTTTATCATGTTTTTAATAACTGTCGAATAATATCCAAATTCAGGCCTTTTATGAAGAAATACATAGAATACACTATTTGTTATAAGAATAACTAATAGTAATAAAAAACAGAAATTTGTTATTGAAAATTCAACATAAATGGCCTGTTTTAACAAATATAAAATTGAAGTGGCAACTGTGAAAATAAATAGATATTTTATGGAATCTATATAATATTCTCTGGCTTTTTTTTGGAATGCAAGTTCATATATAATAAATGGTTTTGTCAAATTTGATATTAGTCCAGATAGTATTGTACCAATAAAAACACCACTTATTCCAATATGTTTCACTAGAATAATTGAAATTATCAAGTTGAAGATGCTCTGGAAAATTGCTATAAATTTATCAGCATTAAAAATACCAGCAGCATTTTTAAAATTATTAAGAGCAATTCGGTGTGCTTTAAAATAATAATTCATTATATATAAAAAAATAATATTTTCGCTAAGAACCATAGATTCACCTATCCAGATTCTAATAAATGGTGTTATTAAAATGAATAAAGAAATTGTTATAAATCCATATATCCAAAATGATAGAAATCTATAGGCTTTAAAAACTTCATACTGTTTTTCTTTATTTTCTACTGCAATAAGATTCCCAAATCCAGAAATCACTGAATAGAAAATCACATCAACTAGTCCAATAAGAGATATTAGAATTAGTTTATAGTTGGATAACAGCCCTACTGCTGATAAGCTTACAAATGCAGAAATAATAATATTATCAGTTTGATGAAGGCTTATATCACCTATTTTATGAATAAACAAAGAAAAAATATTTTTCCGTATAGTTTTTACTTCTTTATCTGACAATTTAATAAAATCTTTTTCTAATAAATATGGATATAGCTTATTTAGATAATTATTAACAATTATTTTCTGTAATAAATTTATAAATCCAAATACTAACAAGTATAACAAATAATTTTCAAATTTAATTAAAACAATTAATTGGCATACTACAATAATTATTTGAGTTATAACTTGTATATTAGTTTGAATATAATTTTTTTGTTCTCCATTTAGTAAACTATACTTATAAGATACTAAATATGTTGATACCGTATTTACTAAAAATATTAAAAAATAAATTCTTAATTCATTTATACTTAATGAACCAGGATCCTTTATTATTAAATTGATAAATGGTAATAATGATAGTCCAAGTAATAAAACAATTAAAGCGATTATTCTGTAGGCTGTTTTATATATTTGCATTAGAACTTTTATTTTTTCAAAATCATTTTTAGCAATTGGTTTATATAATGAAAAATTCATTGCAGTTCCAATACCTAATTCAGCCAGCGATAACACAGATAGAAGATTACTATATAATCCATTTACTCCTAGATACTTTACACCTAAAGTACTAATAAAAATGGTTCTGACTATAAAACCTAAAAGAATATTTATTATATTCCCTGAGGTACTAAATAAAACATTTTTCTTTGCGAATTGAATTCTACTTTCCATTTTTCACCAAATATTTATACTTTATAACTATTTTTAAACTGTATTAGTATTCATAGCCTTATTAAGAAATCTTGTAGCTTTTTCCTGTTCCTTATACTGGATCTTATCAATATTCTTGAAGTCTACATTAAAAAATTGCTTATTTTTTATTACCTTATCAAATGTCCTTGATTCTAGATTAAAAATCTTCAGAAGTGTATCTATTCTAGACTTCATAGAACCAATATTTGAGTTTCGGTTCAAAACAATAAATGGAGTTTTAAAAATTATAGAAAAGACACAGCCGTGATATGAATCCGTAAAAAAAAGACTGGCTGTACTAATATAATCTATGAATTCACATGGATCAGTATAATAATATTTACTATTGTTAATATTTAGAAGATTTATCACCTTTAAGTTATTTTCTTTAGCATATGACTTTATCCATTGCATCATATCTTTATCTTTTTCCTCTAAAAAATATGTTAAAAGATACTTTGTTTTTGGTTTCTGTTTGGCTTGCTTTGCTATTGATAACCATTTTTCCTTCTCAAGTAATAGTGTAGGATCTACTAATACTTCCGCATCTCTACCAGTTAATTCCTTAATAATTGTTGCCCCCTCTTCTTCTCTAACTGATAAATGCGTCATTCCCATCAACATTTCTTTATATTCACTTTTATATAAATCTGGAATACTCGAAATCCCAAAACTAGGTGCATAAGAAATCCTTTTTTCTTTTTGAGTAAACGCTAAGAAATATAGTGAAGAACTAAAATTATAAAAGGGGTTCCAAACTTGGTCACTTCCCGTAATAAAGAAATTATAATCTTTATCTAAACATGCTAACTGTTCCTCTAGGTTTTTATCTATTTTTACTTCATTTAAAAAAATATCTGAGAATATCTTTAATCTAATGGATCTTTTTAATATCATTCTTCTTTTAACACTAAGAATATTCTTCGATTTCAATAAAACACTTTTAACAATACCTTGATTATTATATAAGGATTGATTAGTTAGTAAAGTTTCATTAATACAAATAGTTTCAATTTGGAAACCAAATGATTTTAGCATCTCTTGTAAAGCATAATTTTGTAATCTATTACCAAAGTTATAATGTCCATTCAATGTTATAATAGCAATTTTACCCATAGAGTCTCTCTCCTAGAGCTGTTTTTTTATTAATCTATATGTTTTATAAAACAACTTTGAATTAATGGAACACAGAAATATATATATATCACTCTTTATTTTTTTGGAACCAATTATTTTATTTGAAGAAAGATATTTCCTAGTTTCCTTTGTTATGATACTAAAATACTCTTTCTCAACCCTATCTGATTTTGCTAAATAGCCTATTACTGATAATAAAAAAGTCTTATAGAGCTTTTGAGATAAATCTATCAGATCTGGATTTTTCTTTTCTACTTCACTTATAATAATTTCAGGGATTTTTAAACAAGTTAGCACTTTATTATTAAAATTTTGATGATTTGCACTATTCGATCTTTGTATATAATGATACATAGGGTAATTACATATTGAAATACTATTTGTTTGATTCACTAGGCGAAACTGAAATTCATAATCTTCCCAATAATGAATATCTTCATTCAAATGATTTTTAGTAAATAAACATTTTTTATAAATACATGAACATAAAGAAGTCGGAAAATCCATTTCAAGAATTCCTTTAATAGCATCATTCTTTGTGATTTTTTGTTTTTTTATATTTGAATTACATAAAATCGAATCATTAAAATAGAATTTAGTTGAAACACACATTTCTGTATTAGTACTATTTAATATAGTAATCATAGTTTCATACATATCTGGTTCAATAAAATCATCAGCATCGATAAATCCGATAAGATCACCTTTAGCTTTATTTATACCTATATTCCTAGCTGTAGAAACCCCCTTATTTTCTTGATGAAAAACTATTACCCTTTTATCTTTACATGCATATTTTTTACAAATATTCAGACTATTATCAGACGATCCATCATCAATTAGAATTAATTCAAAATTTGAATATGTTTGATTGACGATACTATCAATGCATCTAGGTAAATAGTCTGCTACATTATATACTGGGGTAATTATACTTACTAACTGATTCACTTTCATTTATACCCTCTTAGATTCTAAGTAATTTCTATTTGAAGAACAGGCTACTAATAACAAGATAATTCCCATCATTTTTATTTCACCAAGCAAAACATTTAATGTAAAACCAATAAATATGGGAAAGACCCAAATATATTCTTTAAATTGGGTACATTTACGCTTAAAAAAAATTAGGTACATGAAAAAATAATAAGCTATAAGACCATAACTAAGAATAATATAAAAATGACCATTATGTGGAGCATAATTTACCCCATTCACAATAACCACACCACCAAATCCGAAAAAGAGATACTTTAAGATATTTTCTTTCTGAACTATTTCACTCCAAATTTCAAATCTTGAGGTGCTAAAATTATTAATTATTCGATTATAGGACTCTATTGCAACATTCGAATGAAGATATCCTGGTAGATAATAAACAATAATAAAATAGACTCCTACAATTGTGACCACAAACATAAGTATTGAAGAAAGTCTAAATGTATATATAATCTTTAAATTATTACTAATCAAACTTATAATTCGAGAAATAACAAATAAAATTAGTATCAGAAAAAATGTTAGTAAGGCACCATTACTCATACAGGAAACTAAAACAAATAGGACTGATAATAATGAAAACACTTTAATAAAAAAACTTGTTTTTTCATTAAAGTATAAATACATAATTACTGCATTCATCATATACCCAATATTATTTGCATCCATCCAATAATACGAAAACCTATACCCAATATAGCCTTTATAAGTAGTACTATTAATATACAAAGAAGATCTGAAATTCCAAAAGAGTTTTACATTATGATATAATCCTTTATTGATATTATATAATAAAGCAAATACATCAACGACAATTATAAATATTACTAGTATTGTCTTAATATTAAAATCGTAATTTTTTACATAATAACTAAACATAAAGAAATACAAAAACATTGCTGTATATTGAACTAAGTAAACAATATTATTATATATAAATGAAGGATAAACAATAAAACCAAGAATCGTACTTAATAACATTATTATAAAAATTATCTGAAAATATCCCAATTCCTTATCTTTTGCTATTTTTGAATATCTTGTAAAAGACCAATAAAAAATCAAAGGCATTGAATAAGGTATAGAGATCAACCAAAAATAGGGCATAAACATATGATCAATAATACAAAAAAAGAATATAAACTTATCAAATTGTTTTGGTTTATTAGATATTTTATGTATAGTATTATTCATTTTTTTGATCCAAAATAAATTCTTTCATTTTTTCGCATTGTTTCGCCCAAGTTTTATTATTTATAACATAAGTTCTTGCTTTTAAGGCAATTGAAGACCTCTCCTTTTCAGATAGAGAGATTATTTTATTAATCTCAGTTGCGAGTAACTCAGGATTATTATTATCAACAAAAAACATTTTATCTAGATAACCTTCAGAAAAACCATTAAGTCTTGTTGTTAAAACAGGAGTACCACTTAACATATATTCAAATATTTTAGATGGGAATGTAACTTTAGAAATAGGATCATCTACAGGACGAGGATTTACTAATAAAAAAGCTTCTCTTTGTATCTTTTTTACTTGTAAATTATCAACTCTTCCATGATATCTTACATTATCCATAATCTTGGTTTCTCTTTTAATTGTTTCCTCAATCTGACCTGATCCATATATATCTAAAACAACTTTTTCATCTTTTATTAGCTTCATAGCTTCTATTAAATTTAATATTCCACTATATTCAACCAAGGCTCCTGTATAAACAATATTCTTTTCTTTATTTCTTTTTCTTTTCAAAGGAGTAATATCTGAAGACTCTACTCCACCATCAACAATGATAAAAGGTGTTTTAGGAGCATATTTATTTATAGCATTAATATTTAAAGCAATAATTTTATCACATTCTAAAATAGCACTTTTAGTAAGATAGTCGAATATATCCCTAAGAACTTTTGACAATCCTTTTCTTCCAACTGAATCATCTATTGGAAGGTCTGCTACAAGTGATACAATCTCACAAGCATATAGCTTCTTAACCCATTTTGCAGGCAAACCAACTTGTGGAAACATATTAAAAGTAAAAACAGTTTTAATATTATTTTTTTTTATTTGTTTTCTCGCTTCAAGAAAGACCATAATGGTTTCAAGGATTTGTTTAAGTATAGGTAGATTAATAAAACCAATTTTTACTGAGTAAAAATTATTAAATAATTGTATATTCTCTTTTCTAATGATGATTTTTTTTGATTTGGGAAACGCAGCTATTGGATATATAGTTATACTACATATATCCATTCCTGTTTCATTCACCAAATTTTTTAAAACATTTAACTGCATATTATTACCAGCATATGAAACTCCATTAAGATTTAACGTTGCCTCTTTGCTAATCGTATAACCTAAAAAAAGAATTTTCATTAAATTAAATCCTTAAAAGCATTTAAATGGATTTTCGCCATTTCCTCAAAAGTGTATTTTTTAATTTTCTGAATATTCCTCTCCCCCATTACTTTTCTTACTTCATCATTATTCAATAATTGGATCATTCTTTGATGGAGTTCTTTAACATCATTTTCAGTTACTAGAAATCCATTTAGATCATTTTCAATCAATTCAAGGCCTGCAATACATTTCCTTGTTGTTATAACTGGTAATCCATGCGCCATTGCTTCATTTATTACTAAACCCCAAATATCCTCCCGGGTTGGTAATACAAAAACATCAGCTGCTTTAAAATACTTTGTTATCTCACATTTACTCTTGAACTTTAGAAATGTAATATTCTGTAGATTATTTTTGTGAACTATATCTAAATAGTCATTTGTTGGTAAACCACCAATAATATAAACACCTACATTAATATCAATACCCCTACAAGCTTTAAGAAGTAGATCGAAACCTTTTCGAGGTATAAACTGTCCAACTGTAACTATAACTTTTCTTTCTTTTATCCCTAATTCTTTCTTAATTGTTTTCTTTTCTTCTTTTGATGGTATCTGAGATAGAATTTCAGAATCTGATATCGAAGTAAATGGATATCTTACAATCTTATCAATTGAAGAGCCATATTTTAAAAAGTATTCATCATGAATATTTGCAGTACTAAAACAGATCTTCGCATTACGAATCAGATATGTTTTCAACTTTTCCTTTATCCCTTTTCCACTTTTAGGAAATCCACCATCTCCTTCAATTAAATAGTCTTTATTGTGTATATTCATAAAGGTAATCGCAAGAATCCCAGTAGGAGTAGCTAAATTTGATATTATAACAATATCAAAAGAGGCCCGCAGGAATCTAATAACACGAAAACTTAAAGTTTTGTCCACATCTGTACTTAATCCATTTAAAAAAAAGGTTTTAAATATTGGAGAAATCTTCATACTCCATTCATTATTCCGTTCTGAGGATCTGTCTTTTTCAAAAACGACTGTCAAATCCACATATTTTGATAATTCATTAAAAAAATCAACTCTATACGGTGATGGGATATTTGTAATCCACAATACTTTCAATTCAAGACTTCCTTATAAAGATTATAGTATTTATTCAACATCAATCCTGTTTCATATTTTTTTGCATTATTCACACAATCCTCAGATGTCTTTGGATTTGATCTTAGAGCTAAAATAGCTTCTTTAATTTTTTTAACGTTTAGATCTGATATGATAACACCACACTTCTCATCTGCTAATTCGGGGTTGGCTGTATATGAATTTGTAATTATTTGTGTTCCACAGGCTAAAGCTTCTAATGTTACAAGCCCAAATGTCTCTTCGGTAGACGTATTAATAAATATATCTGCTGCTGAGTATATTTGAACTAATTCTTGGGTATTATTTGTTCTTGGTATTGTAATAATTCTTTCAGATATTTTTTTCTTGTTCTTTTTGTTAACACCTACAAGTATAATGCAGTATTCTTCATTTAGTATATCTGCTAATTCATTAAAAAGTCCTAACCCTTTTCTATTGCTCCATACAGATGCAACTCCTAATAGAATGTATTTACTATTTATTTTCAGTTTCTTTTTTATATTACTTTTTGTAGGTGTGAAAATATTAACATCTATTCCATTCCCAATTGTTTTTAAATTATATTGTTTCAAAAATGAATTATCCACTTGTCGATTTAACCATTTAGAAACTGTTGTTATAGTTAAGTTATTAACTCCTGAAAATATTTTCTTTTTCTCTATATAAAAGTGTTTTGATCTGTCCAGGAAAAAACTCTTTGGATAGGCTCTTTTTTGGGGACAACTATAACAAAGATTTTTCCATTTCTCACACCCTACAGAAGAATAATGTGAACAGTGCCCCGTGTAAGCCCAACAATCATGCAATGTCCAAATCACAGGAATATTCAACTTTTTTAAAGAATTAAATAATATTTTTATATTTATATAACTCCCATGTAAATTGTGAAGATGGATAATATCAGGATTATATGAAGAAATAAAATTAATTAAAGAATAAGTACTCTTTCTGGAACCAAATCCTTGTTTATCAAAAAACCTAGTGAGTAAAGCATGATAGTATACACTTAAGGAGCTTCCAATACGAAATACTTCAACATCATCCATAAGGAGATCTCTCCCATAACAGATGATTCCTTCACCACCTTCTGAAACAACCTTTTTATAAAGATGATTAACAATTCTCCCAGTGCTACCATATCCACTATCTGAATTAATATATAGTACTTTCAATATATCCTCTTCTTACGAAATCCAAATAGTAAATCAATATATTTTGATATCCCAATCTTATTCCCTATTCCTTGTATTAGGAATATTGTCAAAGCTGTTAAAAGAAGTACTATTAAAGGTCTGAATGGTGTTAGATACCAACTATTAAATCTTGAAAAAATATTAGATATGATACCTGCAAAAGGCATATGTAATAGATAGATTGCATAAGATTTATCACTGAAACTGTATACTTGATCAATAATTGTAGTATTTAATAGATAGGATGCAATACCAATATTAACAGTAATTGCTAATAATTCTAAAATTATCCCACCTTTCATCCAATATCTAATAGAAATTCCATTAAAAATAAAAAATGAAAATATCGAAAGATAAGCGATGAGAAAAAAAATGGAAAACCTCTGACAAACCTGAACAATAATTGACAACACCTGATACTTTCTAATTAGTAAACCAATAGTAAAGTATATAGCCCAATTAAACGGATTTATATAGGGATTAATCGTTAGATATCCAAAACTTGTTAAAGAGATACTTACAATCGATAAAAAAATCATAAAAATAATCATGTTTATATTATCTTTGATTTTCCAAAACAGTATATAGAGTAGAATTAATACAGTTAGATAATACATATGACTATTAACTGTTAGAGTCAATATCCAATTAGCAAGTGTCAAACCACCTTTTCGTAAGGCTACATAAAGAAAATCAATTGTTCCTAAAAAAAACCAAGGTATAATAATATTTCGAATTTTTTTTACAATAAAAACATTTAAAGAATATTTATTCATTGAAAACAGATAACCAGAAATAAGCAAGAAAATTCCAACACCAATCGTCCCAATACTATCTAATGCAAGACTAAAAACTTGATTTATAGTGTTTGAATAATCTGGAATTTCTGCAACATGTGCACAAATAATACTAATTAGTGCTAATAACCTAAGTACTTGTATTAACCGTTTTTCTTGATCATGATTTATCATATATTTTTTTATCTATGCAGATCCCAATTTACATTTTTTTTAATTATATCTGCCGGGATACCACCAAGTATTATGTTATTTTCACTAAATTCTTTTGTAACAATTGCTCCAGTGGCAACTATTGAGTTATCACTGATTATTACACCTTTAGTTATTGTAACATTGTTCCCAATCCAAACATGATCACCTATAAAAACACTTTTAGACCAATTAATACGGTCTCCATTTTCATTAATTATGGAATGACTATCACCAGTTCTAAGTGTAACCTTAGAAGAGAAAAGACATCTCATTCCTATACAAATTTTAGTATTCTCAATACAAGCAAAATGTATAGGACCACACAGATGAGTACTTTCACCAATTGATATAGTATTGTTATCATTTTCAATCACTATTTCACAATTTGAAGCAGAGGAGCATTTATCAAATATGATTGTGTTATTGTTGCCATAAATATTAAATTTGCATTTTATCAATTTACAATTATCATTAACAACGACTCTATTATTACTCCCGGAAAATTTAATCTTACTTCCTTTTAAATAACATCTAACCAACTTAATTTTATTTTTCTTATTGAAATATATCGAATTTAAACCAAAAACCCTTGTATAAAAAAACGAAGCCAATAACGAGAGTTTTTGATTGCCTAAAATATAAGATTTGATATTATGCAAAATCAACTTTTTCTCCCATATTCAATCACTTTACCCATTTGAATATAACAAAAACCATCTTTACATGCTGAAATTAATTCCTCTTTCTGTTCCTTAGATAGATTCCTATTACAATACTCTTTACCAAATACTTTATCTTTCACCTGCATTTCTCTAGTACATTTTGCTAAATAATCATCTATAGAACAATGAATTCTTGCCGGATTCCCTACTGCAATTGTATTCGGAGGTATATCTTTAACTACAACACTACCTGCACCAATTATCACATTTTCCCCAATAGTCACATTAGGTAAAATTATAGTTCTTGCCCCTATAAATGAATTATCTCCAATCCTAACTTTCCCAAGTTTACCATAATCTGAGAAAAATCTAGGACTATCATCATGAGCTAATATTTGTACGTTATTTGCTATTGTAACATCATTACCAATACTAATTAACCAACAATGAGAAGGATCAAATTTTGTACCAGTTTGTCTATGAAAATTATTCCCAATAATCATTCCTTTTTGTAAATAATATGATGTTGGTAAGTCACCGTAACAAATAAAATTTATTAGTTTAAATAATAGTGATCGAATAATAACTTTAATTCTATTCATATTATAATTTATCCTCAAAATGATTCATGATTATACTATAGGAATGGTTAGTAGTATATTTATTTTCAAACAGCTCATACCCATTCTTCCCCATTTTTATTCTAGTTTCTTTAGAAATTATAATTTTCTCATATACATTATTAAAACCTATCATATCTCCATTCAATAAATGAAACCCACAGCCAGACTTTTCAATTATCTCTCCAATATCAGTTGCTTTATCCACAGCAGCAATAATTGGTTTTTCTGCAATTAAATAGGATAGCATCCTCGATGGAAAATTTGGAACTGTGCTGTTTGGATGTAACAAAATTAATCCAACATCACATGCTTTTAAAATTTTATCATATTCATTTCTGGGGAGTCCTCGTAAAACTCTTGTATTATGAAACCCATCTAATTCATGTAATAGATAATTAAAATGCGTACCAGAACCAATTATGAGAAAAAAAGATCTAGTATCATTTTTATAGTATGAAATTATATCAATTAAGAATTCAATGCCTTGTGCTTTTCCTATATTCCCACCATATATGAAAATAGTTTTATTCTTTGGTAAGTCATACTTTAATCTAACTTGTTCTACATCATTATTAGTAGATTTAGTTAGTCTTAGACTATTAGGACAAACTTCAATTTTGTTCTTTTGTATATAGTCATTGTTTTGTAATATATACTCAACATTTGCTGGTGACATACAACCTAAATAATCAGAGTTTCTATAAGTCATTTTCTCAAGATATCTAAATACATACCATATAATTCCACCTTTTCTTACTTCATTTAAGTCTACAGCATCATGAGGCCAGATATCCTTTAGTAGTAGATACAGTTTTGCATTAAATCTCTTTTTTAAGAAAACCACACTCGGTGAAATTGTTATTGGCGGTGTTGCAAATACTATTAAATCAAAACTATTAGTGCTAAAAAACTTCCTAACATTAATTAAGATTTTTGGGCCTAATAAGAATGATCTTATAACTTTTAAATATTTATTTGTTTTTTGGATAGCACTACTTCCTACATGAAGTATATCTATATCCCCCTCTTTAGTTAAAAAACTTTTTTTGTTATTGTATATTGTAATGACGGACGGTTTGTGCCCATTATCAGAAAATTCTTGAACCAATTCTGAATACAAATTAGATTCTCCAGAAACTGGCCAAGCAAGAGTAATAAACAAGATATTCACGACTACCTACAAAATTGTAAAACTAAATTTGAAATATTTCTCATATCTTCACAATTGTATCTTTGATCAATTGTTATAGGAATCATATATGATGATAACCAATATTCAAATGAAGTTTTTTCGACCTCTTTTTTTATATAGTTCCACCAACGTCCCTGATAATGTTTTTTATTTATTAAATATTAACAACTTTTCTATTCCATTCTTGATATCTCTCCTACTGTTCCACAGTTCTGAAAGCCAGATATCTGCTGGCACGCCCTACATGTGTTACAGGGCTTAGCCTCGTGAGGGACCAAATAAGAAGGTTCAGAACTTTTGGTTATTAAAGGGCTAAGTTACGTACAAACATGTTATTTTCCGAACTTCTAAATATTATCTTGCAAAAGCTCTTTTGGTTTGAATCTTCACGAAAGATACATAAACGGAGTATCGAATAGTGCAATTGTATATTTGAATCCCGCTGAAGTTATCATCAATGCAATAAGAGTTTCATTATCAATCTCTGGGAAGCCAAGCTTGATAGCAATCGGGATTACTATAAAAGAATCGATTGTCATGGTTGTGATTGTAGAGAGATTGTTTCTCAGCCATAGTTTACTTTCACCTGTCTTTCTTTTAATTAAGGCAAATAACCAAGTATCGAAATATTGTAGAGCAAAGTTACTAATGATAGTTACAGCAAGTATTGGATACCATGGGGCTAAGAGAGAGTTGAGAGTCGCAACTGCTGTTCCACCTTCTCCAATGAAAAGAAAGTTTGTTACGTACCAGCCAAAAGCAAGCATTCCTACCTGAGTCCCTAAAAGAACCCAAACGTACTGACGGGCTTTTTTAATTCCATAATATTCTTCAAGCAAGTCGGTGATATAAAAGTTTGCTCCGAATATGATAGTTCCCACAAACAGAGCTAGGCCAAAGACCTCTGTTTGCATAAGACCAAAAGTAAAAGAGAGTGCATTTATAAAGGTTCCATATACAAGTAAATATGTATAACCCAATCTAAATGCCGCCAGTGACAGAGAGAAGATAACAACTAGTATCAGTAAAATGCCAATTTCATTCATAAAATTATTATACATCTGCTAACTTTTTTATTCCATCCTTGATACCCCTCCTACTGTCATACAGTTCTGAAAGCCAAACATCTGCTGGCATGCCCTATATGTGTTACAGGGCTTAACTGCGTGAGGGACCCACCAAGAAGGTTCAGAACTTTTAGTGATTTGAGGGCTAACTTTAGTAAGTATATAAACTTTGTAGATATCATGAGGATTCACACAAACAAAAAAACACCCCTGGGTGTTTTTTTGTTTGTGTTAAAGAAGTCGGTTACTCAACTGTGTATGAAGTAACTACTCCATCTTCCACACTAGCTGTAATACGCCCCACTCGATAATCTAGTGTTACTGGTCGGTCTTGTCCATCTACCGAACCGATACGAAAGTCTACTCCTTTCTCTTGTGCGTATATCTCAGCGTCTTGGATGGTCATACCAATGATTTCATTGTTATCTGCTGGTACTGTTTCTTCAGCGCGAGGGTTAGTTTCAACTTCGTAGCTTGTCACCACATCATTATTTACCGTTGCATTAATTCGCCCTACTCGAATATCTTGAGTAGTTGGTTGTATTTCTCCTTGGAACCTTCCACTCTATTTATTTACTTGGAAAATTGCACCAGCCATTGCAGCAGGTAA